>CALCCA010000138.1 GCA_937899725.1 uncultured Halomicronema sp. | reverse complement strand
ATTCAGGTCGGCAAAGCTCTCTAAATGGCAGAAAACTTTATTTCCAAGGTACTTAATTGCTGGAAAGGGGGATCATCGCTCGCGCCTTTGCGAAAGCCACGCCCCATAGAGCAGCGATGAGAATGGCTTGAGTGTCGACACGAACCCAGCCTTTTGTAAAAAGTTGATGATTGTTTCCTCATCTCGAACCCTCAGGTCAGACTCAAACCGCATCAGTAGAGCTTCGATAACATCCGTTTCAATTCCTGCCATCAAAGCTTGATCTTGCCAGAGAGCAATCATTTTTTCTCTGTTCTGGCCTGCTGCGATGTGTAGATCAGCGCTGTACAGATATCCGCCTGGTTTCAGTCTCCGTACAATGTTCTGAAAAAAGGCTTCTGTATCTGCATCTTCTGAAATATGTTGGGAGACTAAAATCGCAGTTGCAGCATCGAAAAGTGCATCTGAAGGGAGTGAGTCCAGCGTGCCAGCGTGAAGACTAACCCGCTGGTCGAATCCTTGTGCCTCAACCTGCCGAGCACAAAAGTCAAGCATGGGCTGAGCTGGGTCAACAGCGACAAACGATACATTTGGCAGAGCCTCGGCAAGCTGTAGAGTTTCAACGCCAGTGCCGCAGCCAACAATGAGGATACTTGCGTCAGCAGGCAGCGACTGGAAGGAGGCTTGGCAGATACGATAAAGCCCCTCGCGTCCTGGGATGCCAGCATTAGCCAGCCGCTCGTAATTTTCTGCCCATTCTGAGCTGTAGACTTCCATGTGCCTCCACTAATTCTGAGTTCTAGTGTTGTATCTGATGATCAGCACATTTTTCCAGTGACTGGCTGTCGCTACGTTGATTTTTACCCGAGTTTCTTTGTGCTTGTCGAGACGCAAACAGCTCAGGAAACTGGGTACAAAGAAAACAGTCGGCCACTGTTGGCAAACCAAATACTCGATGCTGAAGCGATCAGTCTTCGTTAGTTCAGATAAAGAGCTGAGAACGAATCTACTGAGCTTGAGGCAAATGTCTAGGACTTCGCGAATAGTGTTCAGTTGAACGGTTAGTTGGCGGTGTCTCGCTTTCCGGGATAATCAACAGTGACTGATTTTGTCGAGGGGCTAACGAGGCCAATTGCGCTTACCCCTTGGCTGTCCTTGTTCGCCCATTTACGCTCTGGGTGATCGCGATCGCACAGGCTCCTGATTTCTATGGCTTACTACATTTCACCTCGTTTCCTCGACAAGCTCGCGATTCACATCACCAAAAACTACCTGCAGCTGGACGGGGTGCGAGTGCCCGTGATTCTGGGGGTGCATGGTCGCAAAGGGGAGGGCAAAACCTTTCAGTGCGAGCTGGTGTATGAGCGCATGGGCATTGAGGTGGTGCAGATATCGGGGGGTGAATTAGAGAGTCCCGATGCCGGGGATCCGGCCCGGTTGATTCGCCTGCGCTATCGCGAAGCCGCTGAACTGGTGCGCGTGCGCGGGGTGATGGCGGTGCTGATGATCAACGATCTGGATGCCGGGGCGGGGCGCTTTGATGCCCTGACCCAATACACCGTTAATACCCAGTTGGTGAACAATACCTTGATGAACATTGCCGATCATCCGACCAACGTGCAGCTCCCTGGCAGCTATGATGAGCAGCCGATTCAACGGGTGCCGATTGTGGTGACCGGTAATGACTTTGCCACGCTCTATGAGCCCCTGGTACGCGATGGCCGCATGGAAAAGTTTTATTGGCAGCCCGATCGCGATGATCGCCTCGGCATCGTCAGCGGCATCTTTGCGCCCGACCATCTGGATTCAACAGCGATCGCCCAACTAGTGGATACCTTTCCTCACCAAGCGATCGATTTTTATGGCGCACTGCGCGCCCGCATTTACGATGAGCAGGTTCGCGATTTCATCCAATCGGTGGGGATTCGCGCCGTTTCGAGTCGTGTGGTGAACTCTGACCAGCCGCTCCACTGGGTCAAACCCACCTTCATGCTTGAACATCTGCTCGCTGTTGGCCAACAGTTAGTGGATGAACAGCAGCGACTGCAAAACATGCGCTTAGGTGATCAATATAACCGCGCCCTGCGGGAGCGATCGCCCCAGAGACAGCCTCCGACAGAGTCGTCTGCGGCACCGTTTTACCGGACGTATACGCCGACTCCGGACGATAACGGTGCCGATAGCCGAGGGGTCAACCATCCCCATGCAGACAATTCCCGTCGTCCCCCAGCCCCTCGTGCGCCAACGACCGAGCCCACGCCTCACACCACCGCTGCGACGCGGTTATCAGCAGAGACGATTAACCAAGTGAGAGCGCTACTACAGCAGGGCTATCGCGTCGGTATCGAGCACGCTGATCAGCGCCGATTTCGGACGAACGCTTGGCATAGCTGCTCAACGATTCAGACCCGTGACCTGCAGGCGGCGATCGCCACGCTGGAGACCTGTTTGGGCAACTTGCCCAACGACTATGTACGGCTCATCGGCATTGACCCCGACAAACGGCAGCGGGTGTTAGAGCAGATCATCCAACGCCCCTCATAGCCCACAGCTAACAGCTGAGACCTTGCGCAACTGTCAGCTGTAGTGACTGGCCTGGCATGACCGGCAGCACAGCCTAATGGACGGCCAACTTATCAGATCATCACAGAATTCCGCTCAGTCAATTTCTGTGGAAAATTTTGAGACATTTCCGCAAGCAAACAAAAAAGGCGGTAGCCTAGGAGGACAGACAGCTTAAAATTTCACGTATATCAACGCGAATCTGACACCACTCTGCTCGTAGTTTGGCTGGCAAGTTTGTCTTTAAAGAGCTTTGTTTAGACCCTCTGGACGTGACGCGTGCCCAAGGTTGGGATTATCTTCAACGACATGAAACCAGCAGCTTGTGAAGCTGCTGACATTTGGCAGGAAAAGCTCACTGATCGAGGCTGCGACGTCCACGTTGCCAACGGCTTAGGCGGTCTGCTGGGGTATTCGAGCCCAGGCCGTCCGGTTTGCCGCACCCCGATCGATAGTCTCGTACCGCCCTATTTCGATAAAGATATGGCCTTTGCGGTGGTCTTGGGAGGAGATGGCACCGTATTATCGGCTTTTCGCCAGGTGGCTCCGGCGGGCATTCCCCTACTGACGGTGAATACCGGTCATATGGGGTTCTTGACCGAGACTTACCTAAATCAGTTGCCCACCGTGATGGAACAGTTGCTTGAGGGCAGCTATCGCGTCGAAGAGCGATCGATGATCGTGATTAAGGCCTACCATGCCGACCAATTGCTGTGGGAGGCGCTGTGCCTAAATGAAATGGTGCTCAATCGCGAGCCGCTGACCAGCATGTGTCACTTCGAAGTGGCCGTGGGCAACCATGCCCCCGTCGATATTGCAGCTGACGGCATCATCATCTCCACCCCCACGGGGTCAACCGCCTATTCGCTTTCGGCCGGCGGCCCCGTGATTACACCGGGGGTTTCGGTCACGCAGCTCATTCCCATTTGTCCTCATTCTTTGGCCTCTCGAGGCATCGTCTTCCCCGATTCAGAGCCGGTCAAAATCACAGCAGCGAATACCGACCCACTCGTGTTGGTGGTGGATGGCAATGCGGGGTGTTACGTCATGCCAGAAGATTGGGTCGTGATCGAGCCGTCGCCGTATCCCGCCAAGTTTATTCGGTTAGGGTCGCCAGAATTTTTTCGGGTATTGCGAGAAAAATTGGGCTGGGGGTTACCTCACATTGCTAAACCCACCTCTGTGGAATTACCTTAGCCGCTATAATCGCTGCAGTCTGAGTAAGTGCTGCGATCACACGCGCCCATTACTGCAGATCAACGAGTGCAATCGCTTGATTGGTCGGGCCGTGATGTTGAGACTATTGAACGTTGATTGACCGCTGGCGAGTCGGCTGCAATTGTTGGTTGGTGCTTGTTCGTTACCCACCCTGACTTGGTCTCTTGAAGTATGGAAAGTAACGCTGCCCCGAAAACGCCACAAATCTTGTTAATTTGTGCGAACGCTGACTTAGTGAGCCGGATGAGTCATGACCTTGAGGAAGCTGGCTATGGCGTCAATTCCACCGCCACTGGGGCCGTAGGCATCGAGCTGGCTCAGCGATCGCTCCCGGCCTTAATCATTGTGGACCGGCTGTTAGGCAATGAGTCGGGATTAGCCGTTTGCCAAAAACTCCGCAGTGCTCAGCTATGCATGCCAATTTTGCTGCTGATGGCCCGCGATACCCTGGAAGACCGCATCGCCTGTTTAGAAGCCGGGGCCGATGATTACAGTCTCAAGCCGTATCACGCTGACGCCTTTCTCAACATCATGCAGATCTATCTGCAGCCCGGCGAGAGCTCGACCGAACAGTTGCGGTTTGGTGATTTAGCCCTGGATTTAGGCACGCGCACCGCCACGCGTAACAGCCGCACCATCGCCCTCACGATGAAAGAGTTTGAGCTTTTACGCTATCTGATGGAGCATCCTCGGGAGGTATTAGCCCGCGAACAGATTTTAGAAAATGTCTGGGGCTATGACTTTGTCGGCGAATCAAACGTCATTGAAGTTTACGTGCGGTATCTGCGGCTTAAAATTGATAGCGACCAAGAAAAACGACTCATTCAAACGGTGCGGGGGGTGGGCTATGTGCTCCGAGAAAGTTAACGGCACCCACCTGACTACAGTGTTGCTGACTCTGATGCGAGGCATCAGTCACTTGGAGCTCTTTGAGGCTGGAGGAGCAAGTATCCTCAGCCGTAAAGGCCCAGTGGTATCGGCAACCAGTCGACACTTGGTGAGTCTATTGACTTGGCCGTTCCCGCCATCGCTAGCGTATTCGTCACCGTGGTTCCCTCGTTAAACCTAGATGAGCTTGAGGAGTTGAGGTTGTGAATTTGTTTACCCAATGGCGGCTCGGTGCCGTCAGTTGCACATTATTGTCGTTGTTGGGCTTGGCGAGCTGTGTCCCGGCTTCCTCAGAAGTTGAGACCGTCGTCGAAACTCCGCCCCCGCTTGAGGCTGACCGCCCCACTGACAGTGCGGACATCCCAGCCGAAGCACTGCCGCCAGCCATGGAGCAACTGTTGGCCCAAGGACAAATCTTGCCCGTCACAGCCACCGTCGAACTGAGCGAGCAAACCATTGGCTTAGAAGTGGCTCAAACCCCTCAGCAGCAGGCTATTGGGCTGATGGCCCGCGAAGCCTTAGCCGACGATCGCGGCATGCTATTTCCGTTTGAGCCAGCCCGGCCCGTCAGCTTTTGGATGAAGAATGTCCTCATCCCGCTGGATATGGTGTTTATTTACGACGACAAAATCGTAGCCATCGCCAGCGATGTGCCCCCCTGCGAAGCCGCCCCTTGCCCCACCTACGGCCCCGACGGGCAGGCAATCGACTATGTCTTAGAACTCCGGGGTGGACGGGCCGCAGAGTTAGATCTACAAGTTGAGCAACCCATTGCGATTACCTGGCTAGAAGTGGAGGGTTAACCCCCCTACCGACCCAATTCACCGGGACGATGTACTGGCTGCAACCAGCAGCCAGCCACTGACGATGAGCTGGCTCCGGCCTCAAGCAATCACAGCCATGGTTGCACAAGCTTGACCCTGGTTCTCGGTGAGTCGCCGATCATAGACCTGCGGCACTCTGACTCCCCCGACTTGGCTCGATCATCTCAGGTATCCGATCGCGGGGAATGCACCTTATCGAGCGTCGCGCTCGGCGGCTGACCAGCACACGGGATAGCGGCTTCATGAGCTTGAGATAAACAATCTACGAATTATGCCGATTAGATTAAATTTAATTGGAGGAAATTGGCCGGAAACTGTTCAAAACCAAAGAATATTTGATACTCTGATGCAGCCTTGATGGACAATGCCGAGTTTACAGATTTTTGCGCAGGCGTCAGAACCTCATATTTTGAGGGGATGAGCCTCACTGCTGGAGACCGACATCAAAGAAGCTGATCCGTAACTTCCGTAGTGATAACGGTATGATCTTTATCGGTTATCCGATCCGTGCATCCCAAAAAGGTTTGGATAGAATCTTGCCAACTGTTTACGGACAGTAGGGCTGACCTAAGGGAGCAATCGATGATGCAAAACACGGCAGCACGGCGAAACGCCAACCTGATTAAGTTCTTAGAAACTGAACTAGCAGTTTCGCCAGACTCTATCAACATGGCCCTACGCCAGTATGAGCAAGACCCTGGACCTCTGCCAATCGTTCTCTGGCAATATGGTTTGATTTCTTTAGAACAGCTCGACCAGATTTACGACTGGATGGAAGCGGCATAAGCGTCGCTTGTTTACTGCGCCACCAGCGTTGCTTTGAGAACCAGTCCCGGCCTGTGCAGACATTGATTATTTCCCCAGATTGAGCCGTCACCGATGTACTGATCGCGATCGCGCCTCTGCAAATTGGCCTGGTTTCAGTTAATTCAAATCACTATTCAACTGTCGCTGGCCATCACACCCGATGGGGCAGCCCAGTGATGACCAGAACAGTTCTAGTAGACCTAACTGTTGCCAAGACAATTTGGGACAACTGACTCTGTTCGGCTCAAGACAAATTGACGACAATTTAATAGTGCACATCGTTTTGAGCTGGTTTAATGCCTACGGCATAGGCTCTGGCTCTGTCAATTGGATAAAGGCAACATGGCGATCGCGTCAGATTTTTCACCCCAGCTCTCGCCTTTGGGCGAATTTTGGGCCGGCGTCCGGCAAACCGTTCCGCTCATTGTTGGGGCGATTCCCTTTGGGATTATTTTTGGCACCTTAGCGCAGACAAATGGCCTATCCTTTGCGACCGCGATCGCCATGTCAGCCTGTGTGTTTGCGGGGTCATCGCAGTTTATTGCACTGGGCCTGCTGGGGGCCGGGTCACCCGTAGGCATCGTGGTGCTCACCACATTTGTCGTTAATTTGCGGCATTTGCTCTATGCCGTCGGGTTAGTGCCCTATGTCAAAACGCTGAGCTCAGGGTGGAAAATCGCCCTGGGCTTTTGGCTCACCGATGAAACTTTTATGGTGGCGATTCAACGCTATCGGCAAGCCGATCAGTCGCCCTACAAGCACTGGTTTCACCTTGGCTCAGCGCTATCAATGTATGGCAACTGGCAGCTGTGTACCTGGCTCGGGCTAACCCTGGGGCAGAGTTTGCCCAATGCCGTTAACTGGGGCCTCGACTTTGCGATGGTGGTCACTTTTATCGGGATGACGATTCCCTACCTCACGACTCGGCCCATGGTGGCGACAGTCGTAGTGGCAGGCACAACCGCAGTCGTGGCGCGATCGCTGCCCCATCAGCTGGGCCTTATGGTCGGGGCCTTAGCGGGCATTATCGTAGGCGTACTGTTAGAAAATCGTTTGGCCTCTAAACAGGTGGAATCATGACTCTCAGCGAAGTTGGGCTCATCCTAGGCATGACGCTAGTAACGTTCGCAATTCGCTATCCGGTCTTGGCGATGAGCGGCCGCTTACGGTTGCCGCCGCGTTGGCTGCAGGCGCTGAACTATGTGCCCCCAGCCGTGTTAACTGCGATCGTGGTGCCCGCCATTGTGGTGCAAGATGATAGCCTCTGGCTCGGCTGGCAAAATCCTCGGTTGATGGGGGCGATCGCCGCTTTGGCGATCGGGTTGTGGCGCAAAAATCTGCTGCTCACCATCGTCATCGGCATGGCTGCCTTCTGGCTCTGGCAGGCTGTATGGAACTAGTCGAGTGCAGTGCCCATATTTCCTGACAATTGGTGACGATTAGGATTGGGGTTCAAGGCTCATACCAGTTCTACAAATTACGGCTACACAACCTGAGTTGGGGATAAGAGCATGAGGCACGCTGACCAGCTTTTTGAGGCGACAATCCCCTCTGGGGCGGGGTGCAAAAGGCGGGGTGGGTGTCGAGCCTCTCGCTGAGAATGGTTCGACCCACCCCATTAGCCCCTCCCGAGAGGGGAAAGCAACGGGGCTTGGCTTAACCCGAACTGGCGTTCACAGACAAGTCAGTATTCTCCCAGTAGGAGACACTGTGTGTTGACCTAGCCTGCCTGTCGGGCTGACGACTCCGCTCAGCCGACATTCCCTGAGCAGCGTCGAAAGGAAGATCTGTAGCCCAGTTTCAGAAAATTGGTATAGGCAGTCCCATAGCAGAATTCGGAATACCCTGCGGGCAGGGCAAGCCCGACGGAATTAACAAGCCTACCAGATGATGATTTCAGCCATCTGTGATGACCTCATCATCAAACTGCGGCCTGCCATAGCAGCAGCAGGGCACACAGGAGAACTCCTCTATGCAGGCATCAACGATGCCCGATGACTGGAGCCACCTTATCGATCGCCCGAATTCATCTGGGGTCCGGTGTTAAAAAGGCAGAGTTTCTGGCACGACTTCGACTTCAATCACTTCGCCCGGAGCAAGGCTCACTAACGTCGGGGCCGTATTCATGTCAGCCGCCCCGATCGCGGCTCCGCCAATGAGACCAATGCCAGAAAAGCCCGTCACAATGGTCGCCGCTGCTGATCCAATACGAGAAACCCAAGCGACATCGCTGCCGTCCAGCGGCAGTGAGCCAACGATTGAGTCAGATTCTGCCAAGAGAGGCACCTGACGATTGCCGTCAATCACCGTCTCGGCCACAAACCGGCGACCGCTGTCATCGAAATCTTCAAACCGACCGACCACCTGAGTACCTGAAGGCACGATGACTCGACCGGTATCTGGGTGATAAACATCGTCAGCGACTACCAATACCTCTTGAACAGGCGCTGACGTTTCCAGCTCTAAGGGAGTGGCTCCGACATATTGCAGTGGCAGGCGAGTTCCGACCGGCATCTCGGCGACCGGCTCAACCCCGCGATCGCCACCGCCATCAGAGTGAGTTTGGGGCAGAGGCATGCCAAACGGCACGGTCGCAGGAGTCGGGGCCGTGGTTGGTGGCGGCGGAATGCTGAGGGGCTCATCATCGGGCAGCGTCACACCATCACTGGCCAAAAAGGGCGGCAGCGGGTCGGCCAAGGTCGTGGGTGGGGCAGGCGGCGTCACCGTCGGCAGCGCCGGTGGCAGCGACCCAATTTCGGGGACAGCCGCTAGGTTGGGCGATGCGCTCGGCTCCGGCTCCGCCCGCGCGATCGTCGCGGTGGGCGGCCGCACCTGATTGGCCGCAGTTGACGGCGAAACCGGATCAGGCCCAGTCGGAGACTGGGCAATTGTCGCCGTTGAGGGCCGCACCTGGTTAGCACTATTCGCTGGCGGAACAACAGCGGTAGTGGGCGGCCGCACTTGGTTAGCGCTATTTGCCGACGGCGCGACCGCTACGCTGGGCGGTCTGATCTGATTGGCCCCATTCGCTGGTGGCGCAACGGTGGCCGTCGCGGCAGTGCTCGTGGCCGTCGGGGGTCGGACTTGGCTAGCGTCATTCGCCGGTGGCGCGATCGCCACAGTTGGGGGTCTAACCTGGTTAGCCGGTAAATTAGCCGTTGCATTACGCCAGCTTTCTGGCGGGAGCGGCATCGTGGGAATTTCTAGAGAGTTAGCCGCAACCACGTCGTTAGTTGGAGCAGACGGCACCAACTCCGGTGTAGAGGGAGGCGTCGGGGGTGCGATCGCGCCTGCATCGGGTGGCCGCACCTGGTTAGAAGCCACCGGCCCAGCATTGGGAGCCACCGTTGGGGCGGGCGGCGTCGGGGGAACTGCCGACGGAGCAGGCGGGGCAGCGGGCGGAGCAACGGCGATCGCATCTGTTCCCGGCGGCGGCACCGAGTCGGGGGCAGCAGGCACCGCACTAGGAGGGGCCGCCTGCGGTGGCGGCGTCACTTCAGACGGCACGGTCGCCACCGCAGGCACACTCACCACGGGAGCTGGGGTGCTATCGGCCTCAGCCAGAGAGGGCACCGACACCGCAGGCGCATTGCCCGCAAACGGATCGATGGGGATTTGGTTGGGGGGCAAATCGACGAGGTTGCCGCTTTCAACACCGACTAAATCGGAAGCGTCAGTGCTGACACCGGCGGCCCAATCCGGGCCGGTCGGCAAGGGCAGCGCCTGAGCCGCACCGATGGTGGCAGTGTTAGCAATGTCAGGCAAAGACGGCTCCACCGGCAGCTCAACAGCAGGCTCAATAAAATCGGGGTCAGGGGGCACCGCGATCGCCTCTGATAACGCCTCATCAGTCGGCACATCAGGCAGGGGGGCGAGCAACTCACCGTCTTCAGCCGCCTCGGCGGTGATCGCCTCGGACTCGTCCGTCGCCTGATCAAGATCATCATCAGCCGGGACCCTATCGATGCTGCCTGCCTCGGGAGAGGGGGAATCATCTGGCGGGACGGCACCCTGGGGCAGATCGGGTTCAGCCTCAATGCTGGCTGGTGTGGGTTCAGGAGGGGCCGCCGGGGCGGTGGCCACGGCCGAAGGAGCGCTGTCTTGCAACAAGGGGCGCAGCGTCCACTGGGTTTGACCATTGCCCACATCTATGGCGGTGAGTTCGGCATGGCGCGGGTCGAGGCGAGTATTGGGCACTAGCTCCAGCACAACTCTCGTACCGCCTTGAATCTCTAGCAGCCGAATCGTGCGCACCGCGTCGTCATACTGCTCCGTAGCGGACACCGTACCCAGCGCCGTCCCCGGCAGGTCAAGCACGATTCGAGCGGGTTCAGCCAACAAAAAATAATCTGGGGTAACGTCATCCGGCAGGGTGACGGAGAATTGCTGACTCGCGACTTCAAAGTTCCATGCGTTGAGGATGGCGGCTCGGGCAGGCACCACGATCGCGGCAGTAGTGGCGATACCGGCGATCGCGGAGGGCACGAGCCACGATCCAAAACAACTATATTTAGGATTTCGCTGGTTCCGGAGTTTCATGACAATTTCCCCATGGTTTCCCCTTCCACACAAGGATATGCAGATTTTCCACAAATGCAAGCATAACTTCATATCACGCTAGATGTGGATATTTGCCCGAAATATTCGCTGTCCGGGTTGCTTGGGTAGTGGAGGAGGCATATCAGCGGCGGTTTTGGCCACGATCAAGACCGCTTGAAGGGCTCAGTTTGGTGGTTCTGTAAGGACGCTCACCACTCCGATCGAGCCGCGAGAGCGCCGCTGACACCCCATTACGCAAGGTTTTTATGGTTGACAACCGGCTGATTTGTCCGCATCAGTCATGCTTTAACAGGGCCGTTCATCCCGATTCTCTAAAACCAGGTGACATCTAGCCCCCCTGCCCCTGAGCTCCCTGGCGTTGCCAAAATTGCCTTGACAGTCCGATCACTCAGGATTGAGATTAAGACAGCAGCCTTACGTTCGAAAACTCAATTTCAGTCACTTGGGGACTGTCGTTGGCCGTCGTGCGAATGAGACGACGAGTCAGGAGATAGTAGCCGCCAACCGCCTCAAACGTGTCTTCAAACACCGTCTCTGGGCCCTTCGCGGTGCCGGTGTTGGGGTCAAGATACAGCGAGCGATAGCCGGTCGATAGGTAGCCCCGGTCGGTCGTCAGCGTATCAAACGTATGAATGTTGACGACAACATCGCGAATTTGCCGATGGACAAAACACACCGTGTTGTCACGAACTTTGTAGCGATTCCCCATGGCCGCGCCACTCACGAGAATTTCGACCGCTCCGGTTTCATCGGTCTCGCCCAGGGCAAACGTATTGTTGCCGTGGGTTTCGGCAAAGCTGTGGCGGACTCGGTGGATGGTGATTTCCCAAAGCTGACTTTTGATCTGGCGCTGGGCGGCTTCGTCAGCAATATTCAACACCTTATCAGCAATATTCAACACCTTAAAGGTGGAGTCAGCGTTGACCTGAACCTGCCCGCGATGCGTCATGTCGCCGCTTCGCAGAGTGACGCTCGCACCATAGCCCGGAAAGTCAGCATCCCAGGTGTAGCGGTTCTCATAAGCCGCGCGGAAAAGGTCTTGAGCAGTAAGGGTTTGGGGCATGGGCTTTCTCCAAAAAGGGATGATCGATGAGGGTTAAAACCGCTAGAAATCTCGGCAAAACCTAAAATCGCAGGCAGTCTTTTGGTCGTTGCCAGCCCGGCCATAGCCTCCCAGCCAAGTGGGCAGTCATGCCCGGCAAGAAGAGTTCATAGCCGGAGCGGCCAGGGTCAAAGGGGCAATTAGGAAGCATGAGACGGACTTGGGCTTTGCAGTTTTAAGGTCTGAATTGGGGAGTGGGCGGTACTGCCGCCCACTCGCAAACTCGGTATCAGCTTGGTTTAGCTTGCACCTTGACTGACCTTTGAGGCGAGCTTCAACATCAGTTCAGAAGCAATTCTGCTAGCCCTCGAGCGCGACCATGGACATGGCCAGAATCGGCAGAGAGCGGCAGCGGACGGCAGGCTAAGAAAGCGGGAAACGAAACCACAGAGCAAGCGTTAGCCGCGATCGCGGGGCCGACAGCAGTTCACGGCAAGGGTATCGCCACAATTCAAATGAATACCTGTGTCGTTAATAATGCACTCAATTCTCATTTGAGAATAAAACCAGTCCTCTAGAAAATCAACCAAATGATCGACTTAAGAGGATTTTACTGGTCATCAACCACAACTAATTCCTAACAATTTCATGTTTTCTACTTGACATTCAATTGCAATAATTCTACGGTCAATCCTTAAGCAGACACACTGCTTCTCCTTGTTGGCAGGCTAAGACCTCCGCGCTTTGCCATTACCCCCTGAGAACCTGTGTCGGTCTTTTGTGCCCGTCTTGCCAACGAGGGCAGCGTCAGGGCCATTGAGATTCACAGCCGTCTGCCCTGCCACCCGCCTGCTTGCCCCGTTCCCTACCGTTGACTCCCCCGCCCATGCCCCCGACCACCCTAGTGAGATCGCCCCGCGCCCCCGTCAAAATTCCGCCACACCGCCAGCGCGTCATGCTCGCGGCAGGCTTGCTCTTATGCGGCCTCGGCCTCATCGTGGTGCTCTCACTGACCAACGGCTCCGTCGTGCTGACTTGGTCGGAACTGCTGGCCGCGACCCTGCGACAAGGGAGCGCGGTAAATCAAACCATTGTGTGGGACTTGCGGTTGCCTCGGGTGCTGGCAGCGCTGATAGTGGGGGCTGCCTTGGGACTGTCGGGAGCCCTGCTACAGGGCATGCTGCGCAACGGTTTGGCCAGTCCCTTTTTGCTCGGCATTTCCGCTGGGGCGGGCCTGATGGTGGTGCTCGTCGTCGGTGTGGGGCTGGTGCAAATTTGGACGCCGCTGGGGGCGTGGCTGGGGGCAGTGGTGACTACGCTGCTGGTGTATTTGTTAGCCCGCACCGGCACCACACTGTCGGTCGAGCGGCTAATTTTAGGCGGCGTGGCGTTCAGCTCCTTTTTTGGCGCAATTCAATCGTTGTTGCTGTTGCTGTCAGCGGATGGTCAAATTCAGGCAGCGTTGAACTGGCTGATTGGCAGCCTCAACGGTCGCGGCTGGACGGAGGTGACGCTGGTGGGGCCGGGCATTTTAGTGGCGGCGATCGCGGGCTGTTTGCTGGCGCGGCAGGTGAATCTTTTAAGTCTGGGCGATGACCTGGCAACTGGGTTAGGCACGTCACTGCTGCGATCGCGCTGCCTGATCGGCGTAGTCGCCACCTTTTTAGCCGCCGGGGCCGTTAGCATTGCCGGTCTGGTCGGTTTTGTCGGCCTCATTGTGCCCCACGGGGTGCGGTTGCTGGTGGGCACCGACTATCGGCTGGTGCTGCCGTTCTCTGCCCTAGGTGGAGCCTTGGTACTGTCGGGCGCTGATCTGCTCGCCCGCATTGGGCCGGTAGAGTTACCCGTCGGCGTAGTGACGGCGATGTTAGGGGCACCGGTATTTATCTGGCTGCTCAATCGACGACGCACGCGGGGGGCAGTGTAGTCATGCCATTAGCTGCCCGTCAGCTCTCGGGGGGCTATGGTGATCGCCCCATCGTCACCGACGTCAACCTCGCCATTGAAGCGGGGGAATGGCTCAGCCTGTTGGGCGCAAACGGTTCCGGCAAATCGACCCTGCTGCGGCTGCTGAGCCGAGTGCTCAAACCGCAAACCGGGGTGGCCCTGCTAGATGGGCGCGACATTCACCACCTGGCCCCCACTGCCGTGGCCCAACGCCTCGCTCTGCTGCCGCAGCAGCAAACCCTGCCCGCCGGTCTGACGGTTTATCAGCTGGTTAGCTTGGGGCGATCGCCCCACCAGCCCTGGTGGCAGTGGGAGTTAGACGCTGCCGGGCACGAGCAGGTCGAAACAGCGTTGCAGTGGACCGAGATTGAGCATTATCGCGATCGCCCCGTGACAGAGCTATCGGGTGGTGAACGACAGCGCGCCCTGCTGGCCCTAGCCCTAGCCCAAGATCCCAAAGTGCTGCTGCTTGACGAACCCACCACCTTTTTAGACCTGCACTATCAGCTGCAGCTTTTAGAACTGCTGAAGCGACTGAACCAGCAGCAGGGGCTGTCAATTGTGACGGTGCTACACGATATCAATTTGGCGGCTCGGTACAGCGATCGCCTGGCGCTGATGCGGCAGGGTCAGCTGTGGGCTGTCGGCACCCCGCGCGCAATGCTCACCCCGCCGATGCTGCGCGAAGTGTTTGACATTGAGATCACGCTGATGGAAACGCCTGTGGGCTTACAAATTTGTCCGCTGGCAGCGTCCAGTCCCGCCCCGACGGATCGGGCCACGCCCTTGTCATCACACTCCTAAAAATTCTTTCCTCACACACCCTGTTCTGTTTAGGTTGACGATAAGCCCCCATGAACCAGTCCATTTTATTGAGAATATTTCTTGTCAGTGCCGTATTTTCAGGATATGCCAGTTGGGAACTGGCGCGTTTCGCCCAGGCTGAAATCTGGCCAGACAGCATCGCCAGCAATCTGTCTCTGTCGATAGAGGAAAGCAATTTAGAAGAATCTGGCAAGCGCGATCGCCCTAAATCACCGGCATTGTCGAGTCAGCAATCGTCGCTGTTTTCAGCTCTTGAAAATAGGAATCAATCGCAAATAAACTCTGCCGTCACCGAGCCCGTGATTTTGGTGGGGGAGCAGCCCGAGATGACTGGGGCAGCAGTGGCCACCACGGCGATCGCCCTGACCACCCAGCCCAATGTGCCACCAGCGACCATTGCCGCTGCGCCCGCTCTAGCGCAGGCGAACGATAGCGAAGATGAAGACGACGAGGATGAGGACGAAGCGGACTTTTCACCGCCACCCGCCAATTTAGAATTCACGGGCGAAGATACGATTCGTCTAACGGTCACCGGCACGCGCACCCCCATTCGCATCAACGACTTGCCCGCCACTGTCACCGTCTTTGAACTCGAAGATTTTGAATTCTACCAGTTTCAAAATTTGCGGGATCTGCTGCGCTACGAGCCCGGTGTTTCAGTCCGCGACAATGCGCAGTTTGGCATTCAAGACGTCAACATTCGCGGCCTCGAAGGCAACCGCATTCTGTTTCAAGTGGACGGCATTCGCCTGCCCGAGCGATTTGAGTTTGGCCCTTTTAATCTGGGGCGGGGTGATTTTGTCGATTTCGCGACCCTGCAGGCGATCGAGGTCTTGCGCGGCCCCGCTTCGACGCTGTACGGCAGTGACGCCTTAGGCGGTGTGGTCTCCTATCGATCGCTGGAACCTGCCGACCTGCTGGGCGATGACGATGACTTTGCCGCCGATCTCTCGACCCTCTTTTTGAGTGAAACGGGCGGCTTCGACAATATCGGTCGGCTGGCGTTTCGGCGCGAAGATTCGGAAGTGGTCTTTGTGATTAGCCGTCGTGATGGCCGCGAGCAAGACTCCTTCGCCGACTCTGAGTTTGTCGATTCGCTCGATGCTGAGGGCACGACGTTTTACGGCAATTATGTGCAGCGCTTGAGCCCGGTCAGTCAGGTGAGCCTGCTGGCTGAAGATTTTAGCCGCTTTACCCGCCGCAATGAGGCCGATGGCAACTTAACCCTTAACCTGACAGAAGACGAAGACATTCTGATCGATCGCACGCGCTTTAGCTTCAGCTACGAGTATGACGACGTCGAGAGCGAGTCGTTTTTGAACTATGCGCGGGCGCAGGTGTTTTATCAAGATGCGACCACGCGAGAAATCCTGAGCGAAACCCGCGCGTCGGGAACGGCCTTTCGTGGCCAGGCGGTCTCGCGCGAAACGGAAAACGAGTTCATTGCCGATAGTTACGGCGGCGACGTGCAGTTTCGTAGTGACTTTACCACCGGCAGTCTGTCGCACCGCTTGACCTACGGGCTAGACATCTCTAATACGTTTAACTCACGGCCCCGCGATCGCACCGAGACTAACCTCGCCACGGGCGTCTCGACCAATGTCATTCCCCCCGATGTCTTCCCCGTAAAGGATTTTCCCGATGGTGACACGCTGCGTATCGGGGCCTACCTGCAAGACGAAATCAACATTGGCCCTGTCGATATCATCGCCGGGCTGCGGTTTGACTACTATGACCTCACCACCAATCCCGACCAAGACTTTGCTCGCAATGGGGCCGAATCGGCAGATTTAGAAGCCTCGGCCCTGTCGCCTCGCGTAGCGGTGCTCTATCAGGCAACCCCGGAAATTTCCCTCTACGGGCAATATGCGCGAGGCTTTCGCGCTCCGCTCTACAGCGAAATCAACAGCGGGTTTACCAACTTGACCGGGGCTTCCTTTAAGTACGAAACCCTGTCGAATCCTGATTTAGAACCCGAAACCAGCAATAGTTTTGAAATCGGTGTGCGAGGTGACTTTCCGCAGTTCAACTTCGGCGTCACGGGTTTCTACAACACCTACGACAACTTTATTGAAACCTTTGTAGAAACTGGCGAGCGCTGCCTGGTCGATGCTGACCCCTGTCCCGTTTTGCCGCGTAATCGCGGCGGCACGCAAACGGTGACTCAGTTCCAAACTCAAAATGTGGCCGAGGCCCGCATCTATGGGGTAGAAGTCAGCGCTGAGTATCGCTTTAGTCCCGGTTTGGATGGGTTCAGCGTGTTGGGCAGTTTAGCCTTTGCTGAGGGCGATAACACCACCGATGACGAGCCGTTGAGCACAGTGGACCCGCTCACAGCAGTATTAGGACTCCGCTATCGCGCCCCCGAGGATCGCTGGCGGGCAGAGTTGCTCAGTACCCTTGTCGGGCAGGCCCGCGTCGAGGATGGCGCGGATACCTTTGTGCCCGATGCCTATGCGCTGTTTGACCTGATTGGCAGCTACAACCCAACGCCCAATCTGGGTCTCAGCCTCGGCATCTACAACCTGTTCAACACGGAATATTACGTCTACTCGGATGTGCGCAATCAACCTGAAGATGCGCCGGATATTCAGCGGTTTAGTCAGCCGGGGACGAATTTTCGCGTGGGGGTGAGTTATCGGTTTTAGGAGAGCGGGGTGAAAGGGATGAGGTACCGCAGGATTGAGGGTGAGTGGAAAACTCGGCTGCTTTGACGGCACGGTGTTCAAGGCCCGATCGCCCCCACCATTTTTCAGCCATTTTCATCGAGAACAGTTTTCAGACACAACATTACAGAGGTGACACAAATGACAACGCAATGGTGGATACGCAGCATCGGCGGGTTACTGGTGGGGGCGATCGCGGCCTGCTCTAGCCCGCCGGAATTCGAAGAGGCCACTCCCGCACCGGCAGCGAGCGAGCTGAGCGATCAGGAAGAGACCGCTGCCATCCCGGCAGGCGACGTGCCGCAAGTCGTGGCCCTGACTTCCCTCACGGCGGATATTATCCAAACGCTAGAGGCCGACGCGTTGGTGGGCATGCCTGGCAGTTCACTGTTGCGCGAGGGCGATCGCTTTGCCGGGATCGAAGTGGTCAGCGAAGGTCGCCTGGAACCCGACCTGGAAAAAATTGTGGCGCTAGAGCCCGATTTGGTTATTGGGGCGGCGGGCTTTCACGACAAAACCCTGGACCGTATGACTGAACTGGGTATCGCCACCCTCACCGTCAACGTGGACAGTTGGACGGCCCTCAGAACCACGACCGAGGATCTCGCTCAACGCCTGGGCACCGACCCCGAGCCCCTGCTAGCTCGCTATGATGCCTGCTTGGCCAAAGCGCCAGAGACCGCTCCCAGCACCTTAGTCTTGGTCAGCCGCCAGCCGCTGCTCTCGCCGAATCAAGCGAGCTGGGCGGGCGACTTTTTGGCTCAATTCAACATTCCCAACCTAACGGCAGAGCTGCAAGGTGAGAGTCCCTTTGATGGCTACGTCACCCTGTCAGAAGAAAAAGTGCTGACCTCAAACCCCGAAGCGCTCATCGTCGTGCAAACAGAGGATGACCTGCTGAGTCAGCTCAAGGAAGATGCTTTTTGGGGCCAGCTCGCCGCCACCCAAACCGATGCCGTTCATACCTTTGACTACTTTGGCCTGGTCAACCCCGGTGGGCTGGCCAGCATCGAAGCCACCTGCGATCGCCTCGCTAACCTTTAGGCACATTTCAAGTCTGACAGCCGTCAATCACTCCAGGAACTTGGGCAATTATTAGCGCCACCGCACTGGGCCAAGCAACAAATTGTTGAAGCCATCTGAGGCAGTCAATCTCGCCTATAAAAAGAGACAAGTTCCTGCTCTTAGCTTTTACGAGTGATTTGTCATGGTAGTAGCTGCTTGGAAATCTCCGCTCAGGTGTGGTTTAGCTGTCGTAGCCCTGGTATGCCTCAGTGATCCCGCCCAAGCACAGTCAGTCGACCGGGGGCAAGCCAACCAGCTCGCCACTCTCGCCTTTGGCTATGCTCAAGCCCACCAGACTGACCGGGCGATCGCCCTGCTCCAAGAGGCTGAAACCTATGCCGGTGGCGACTGTTTTGAGGCGAACGTGTGGCTCAGAATTGGCGTCGCTTATCAGGCTGTAGGCGACCTAGCCGCTGGGGAAAAGTTCTTGACCCAGGCAGCTGAGTCAGCAATTGAGAAAACCGCCACAGACTGCTACAGCAGCGGCACCTCACCGACCGAATCGGTGCTGAATCGTGCTAAAGAGTACGCCGCCGCCGGTCATTTAGACTTAGCCCGGCAAGTTGCTGACCTCAACGAGCACTTGCTGAAGCCGTTGACGCTGGCTGAGATTGCCGGATACTATGCCGCCGCCGGTCAATCGCGAGCGGCGAAGCAGATTCTCACGCAGGCGATCGCGGATCATCAGGCTTTAATCGCTCAAGCCGCTGACAGCGAGACCGCTGACTCTATGGCTTGGGCCTTAGATCGCATACCGGCCAGCATGGCCATTCGGCTGATGCAGGAAGAGCATCCAGAACTCGCCAAATTTGTTGTTGAGCAGAGTGAACTGATCTCGACCCAGCGGGCTGCGCTGGCTCCCACTGCTGATGCGACAGCGGAGGATATCGACCACTCTTTGGCGGTTGCCCGCCTTTTGATTGATTTAGAACAGCCCCAACAGGCCCAGTCGTTACTCGAAGCAACCCTACCGAAAATTCAACCCTCCTTGGCCTACCCGCTCGAAACGATTCAGACCTGGGTGGAAGCAGCTCAGCTCTACCACCGGCTCGATAACCGCCAAGCTACCACCAGTTTGGCCCAGGCCCAGGACTTATCAGCGACGTTAGAGGCTCCTACCGTGGCGTTTGCCCAGGCGAGAATCGTGCAGGGCTATGCTGCTATCGGTGACTTTGATCAGGCTAAAGCGCTGGCGCAAGCGATCGACAATGTCTCGGAGCGACAGCGAGCCTATGAAGCGATCGCCGTCGCCTATGCGCGATCGGGATCGGTCGATGCGGCCAACGCTCTCGTCCAGTCGATCGGCAATCCTGAGTCGGCTCGGCTCAGCTTGGTGCGCGCCTATTTAGCCACTGAGCAATATGCCGCCGCCACCGACCTCGCCCAACAGCCTGACCTGCTCAAAAAAGCTTTGCCAGAAGTGGGAGCGGCCTATTGTGACGCGGGTCTGCCGGAGCAAGTGCTCCCTCTACTGGAGCTCAGTTCCTCATCAGAGAACTGGCTGCGGCGGTGTACCGCCGCAGAATTTGCGCAGCAAGGTGAGTTTGACCAGGCGTTAGCGCTGGCTCAAACCATTACCGAACCGCAGATTCAAGCGAATGCTCTGATGGCGATCGCCGACCAATATACCGGCCCCACTGCTGATACTGCCTCGCCCTCTCTATGGGGGCGGCTGGCGACTGCTTGGCAGCGTTGGTTTGGTAGCGCTGATGTAGACCAAGACAAAGCTGTCGAGATTTTAGATCAGGCCCTCAAGCTCACCCAAGCCACAGAAGAGTAGTCCTGTCCAACTCAGTAGTGGAACGTTTAGACAGGGGGCGCGAACGATCGCGGCGCTTTAGCGCTAGCTTGCTAGCCGCTGCCAGATGCGAGCCACTTCTGCTAGCAGGGTTTGAAAGGTTTCTCGGAATGCCCGGTGCTCACTCTCAGTGAGGGCGCGATCACGTTCTGCCTGTTGCCGATCGGCACGGGCATCTTCTAACAGATTATTAAAGCGCTGGTCTGTTTCTTGCTGCTGTTGCCGTCGGATGTCGAGTCCTTGAGAAAAAACCAATTAGATTAACAGATTCTGATCAAAATGGAGCTAAGCGGATTCGAACCGCTGACCCCTTGAATGCCATTCAAGTGCTCTACCAACTGAGCTATAGCCCCGCCCAATGCGATATTCATCTTGCCCTGCTAAGGCAGCTAGCGTCAAGCTCTATAGAGAAATTAACGATACCCCCCCGCTGAAACACGCTAGAGTCAGTGCAGTTCGATCGCAGTCCTCCACACCGCACGTATGGCCTCTCCTGAATCCCCGACAAATCAACCGGTTGATGTGGATGCTTTGCTCCTGCAGCTCCGGCGTAAACAGGGTGGCTGGGTGGCCTGGGGCAACGCCTGTCAAGCCTTACAAAAGTCGGGGATGAACCCGCAAAAAATCTTTGAAGAAACTGGCTTTGAAGCCACCCAGCAAAACCAGGTAATTGTCGCCGCTCAGGTGTTTGCCTCTTTAGTGAAAGCCGCCGCCCCTGAGGCCGTGCAGACCCACTTTCAGCAGCGGGGCAGCGATATCTTATATGAGCTGCGAGTGTTGGCCCAAAGCGATCGCGTCCGCGCCGCCGAACTCGGGCTGCAGCACGGGTTAGATGCCGACACGATCAAAGACGTCGTCAAAGCGCTCAAAGAATACTCTTACCTCAAAGAGCCACCCGCTGGGTTTACCGGCACCGGGGGCGATGCTGTCGCCTATCACGCCTGGAAGCTCGCTCGCCAACAGTCAGATTTGCAGGCGCGATCGCGGCTGATTGCGCAAGCGCTGCGGTTTGCCACGAGTGACAGTGCTCGCCAGCAAGTGGAGCAACTGCTTACTGACTTCAGCGTGGTGAAGTCGCGGCCCGCGCCAACGCTGCCTGCCTATCGGCTCGAAACGGATTCCGAACTCCCCCTGCTGATTCCTCTCGTGGGGGAATTGCCCCTGAGTACTGATGATTTTCAAGCGGTGCCGGTGGTCGTGCCCGAAGCGCCTTTCGGCACAGTGAAATGTGCCGGCCCGTCAGCCTGGGCACCGCTGCCGGGTTGGCAGGTGCTATTGACGGCAGAAGACCCCCTCGCCATTTTAGCCAAGCCCAATCAGCTGCCCAATGTGCAAAACCCAGACAATCCTGAGCCGGTCCTGCTGGTGGTCGATCGCGCCGAGCGCACCTGGGATGTGGACAGCTATTTTCTGATCGATCAGGACGATACGGTGGCCGTCGTCTGGTTGATGCAGCCGCCCACTGATGTCAAGCTCTTGGGCAAACTGCTCGTCGTCTTGCGTCCGAAGCGCATTTTGGACGAAAACTACACCCGCGAACTGTTCCAATTTGAAGAATAAGCTGAACCGATGCCGTTAGAACGCCGCCTTTCTCGCACCATGTTTTTAGAAACCGAAGTGGTTGAACTTCGGCAAATGTGTTTTACCCCAAGCCGCATGTTTGAGCCGGGTAAATATCTCGCTGGCGAACTACCCGATACGGCCTTTGAGATGGGTCTGGTGGATAAGCTGCCTCCGGTGCGCGGCCAAAGTGCAGAAATTGGCGACCCACCACCGCCCTCCCCACAAGACAAAGCCTAACGTCACCACTGCGACCCGTCAGAGCGGCGAATTCGCGTTCAGAGTGATGGCCCGCTCCCCAAAAGTGACACCGCACAGGCGTCGCCCCGCCCCCTAAATCACCGCCTCATTTCCCTTGCCACCCCTCGGGCAAAATTATCATGGCATCGCCAAACGAATAGAACCGATAAGCGGCGTCTACCGCCGTGGCATACAAGTCCAGCAGCCGTTGGCGGCCAATCAGCGCACTGACCAACATCATCAAACTTGACTCTGGTAGGTGAAAGTTGGTGAGCAGGCCATCCACGACTTGCCATTGATAGCCCGGATAGATAAAGAGATTGGTTTTGCCCTGCCAAGGCTGCAGTCCCCCTTCCTGAGCTGCGCCTTCGAGCGCACGCGTGACGGTCGTACCGACCGCAATCACCCGCCCGCCCTGGGCTTTGGTCTGAGCAATCTTGTCTACCGTGGCGGCGGGCACATCGAGCCATTCGGCATGCATCGTGTGATCGGTGATGGTGGCGGCTTCCACCGGGCGAAAGGTGCCAATGCCCACGTGCAGCGTGATGAAGGCACAGCCAATGCCCTTAGCCTCTAGACGCTTAAACAATTCGGGAGTGAAGTGCAAACCCGCCGTCGGCGCGGCTACAGCCCCCAGGCGCTCAGCGTAGATGGTTTGATAGCGATCGCTGGGGGCAGTCGAATCGGTAATGTAGGGCGGCAGTGGCATCTCACCTAGGCGATCACATACCTGGTAAAACGAGTCTGAGCCGGCGATCGTAAATTGCAGAATGCGTCCGTTCGTTTCAGGATCATAATCCAACACCTCTGCCACCAAATCCGGTTGGGTCGGATCAGCACCAAAGTTGATCGTTGCACCGGGCTTGAGGCGCTTGCCGGGCTTTACCAAGGCCAGCCACTGCAGGGGCGATCGCTCCTCTAACAGCAAAATCTCCACTGCCGCCCCACCCGGCTTTTGGCCCAACAGCCGCGCTGGCAGCACCTTCGTATTATTGAGCACGAGCAAATCACCGGGCTGCAGCAGCTCTGGCAGGTCATAGACGTGATGGTGGGCAAACTCCGTCGGTGCGGTGACTGTCAGCAGGCGCGCATGATCCCGCCGAACCTCGGGATCATGCGCAATGCGCTCGGGGGGTAGATGGTAGTGATAAGCCGCTAACTGTAAATCTGGTTCTGAAGACGCACCCATAGATCTAGAGGTAATTGGGTAGAACCCCCATAGTAATGCGGGGAGTTTCACAGTGTTTAGAAACGGACGAAATCCCGACAATGTAGATATCGCATTCCTCGGAGGGTCCCCATGGACTTCATTTATCACCTCGGTAACGCTAGTCTGACCCTACGGATTGTGGAGCATTTGTTGAACGCGCCCACTTTGCCCTTGTCGTGGCTCACCGTCATTCACCAAATTGATGGCTGGGTCATCAAGGTCAGAATGCACGATCACATCGAAGCAGAGACAGCCGAAGATTTTCGCGCTTATCTCAACGAACTGGGCATTCCCCACGAGCCCAATATTCGCTTGAGAATGGCACTTTGGGCCTTAGAAACCGGTCAGTCTCCCGTCGATGTAATGCGCCGCTATCAGGTCGCTGTCGTTTCTCACGGTCGGCCCGAACGAGAAGAAATTGAGGCCTTTCGTAATCAGTTCGTCATGGGCTTAGGCTATTGCCCAGAGACCCTCGCCTAACTCGGTCGCGACGACTCTAAAAAAATCTCAGACTTGCTAGCATCGCCCTGACTTTCATAGAGAGTTAGGGCGGTTTTTTAGGCAGAACCCAATTCTTCGAAACAGTCCTAATCCCAATTCTCTGAAACTGGACTACAGATCTGCCTTTCGACGCCGCTCAAGAAACGTCGGCTGAGCGGCGTCGAAGCCAACCTGCTTACTGCTCCCTGAGCGGCGTCGAAGGGATGAGCGTCGTGAAACCGACCCCGACTCCAGAGAGCCAAAAATACAGAACGAGCACCATGGAATAGAAAATCGACCTGTTTCATCCCAATGCCATACGCCTACATTCTTGAATGCTGTGATGGTAGCGATTACACCGGTAGCACCCACAATGTAAAACGCCGACTTTGGCAGCATCAGAATGCTCTGGGGGCCAACGACACTGCGAAGAGATTACCTGTAAGGTTGGTCTATCTTGAAGAATTCGATCAGATTGACCGTGCCTTCCAGCGTGAGAAACCAATTCAGAAGTGGAGCCGGAAGAAGAAACAAGCACTCATTACGGGTCATTTTGCCGCACTAGCTGATTTAGCAGCTGGTCAAAATGCTACGCATTATCAGTTTGATAAAGAGAGTTCTGAATAGAGTGTTTGGCTTCGACTTCGCTCAGCCAACGTATAGCTCCCTAAGCGAAGTCGAAGGCAGCGGACAATCAAGATGTGATGCAGCATAAGACCTCTTTATAGAACCTATTTGAGATCTCTAAGCAGTGGCGGCTAGGCGCTTGAGCATCAG
>CALCCA010000137.1 GCA_937899725.1 uncultured Halomicronema sp. | reverse complement strand
GGTGCGCTCTCCGGCTCATCGACAAACAAGCCCTCCCGGCCTGAGCCCAGATCGGCTTCGACCGTGTTGGCCGTTGGGCCGACTTCTGGCTCGTGATCAGGCAGCTCGCGGTCGTCAGCGAAGGCCTCGATTTCCAACGGTTCTAGGGCATCAATGAAGGCATCTTGGGCATCATCCACCGTATCTCCGTCATCAGCCGCCTCTACCAGGCTGGGATCATCGGCAGATGTCCAACCGACCTCAGTTTGACTGGCCGGAACCACTGTTGCCGTCTCCTCAGGCGAGGCCATTGGCCACTCGGGGGTAGATGCCGCAAAGCCTTCTAATTGCGAAAGATCAGACGTCAACTGTCCGAGTGTAGCTTCATCCAAGGTGAAATCGAGCGTCGTCCCCGAGGCGGCGGCGGGGGCATCGAGCAAATTCTCTTCCGGCGGTGCCGCAATAAAGGTATCTTCTGACTCCTCAAAGGCAGCAAACGGATCGGCGGCTGGTGGTGATTGGCCGGACTCAGTTGTCGGCAGCAGTTCGCTCAGAGACGTAATGATATCGTCTGACTCGTTCTGAGCCTCCCCAACCGAAGCCAGCTCTTCAGCCAGCTCAATTCCTAACAGATTTTCTAACGCGGCTGGCGGCTCAAGCGGGGTCGCCGTGTCATCCGCTGCTGGGGTCGACTCAGCGACCTCAAGCAGCGACTCTAAAGCTGTCTCAGCAGGCTCAGTGGGAGCGATCGCCTCGGGAGCATCGGTCAGGGTTGAGCCAGGCGATGTGGGCTCCAGAGTCTCAGGCGATTGGTCCAGCGTAAACAACGGCTCATTGACGGCGGCTGTTGCGGCCTCATCCGCTTCGTCCAATTCCTCTTCAGCAGGTATCGAAGCGGCGGCACCGATGGTGCCAAACAAACTGTCATAGAGTGAATCAATTTCCTCGGTATAAGCATCGGTTGCCGGCGCCTCGGCAGAGGCATCGTTCGCCGCTGCGGCGGCTTGCCCTGTGACAACCGCCCAGGAAATCGGCTCCGTCTGCACCATGGTGGCTTCGCCTGGGTCAGGCTCAACCCACTCAGGCATCTCGTCGGGATCATCATCCAAGTCATCGACGGGCAAGTCGGTCAACTCTTCGTCAAGCTGAAAGAGCGTCACCTCTTCATCGGCTTCTACCGCGACATCCAGATCAAGCGCACTCAGGTCAACGTTGCTCAAATCAAGCGCGTCTAAATTGCGGTCCGAGAAATCAGCATCTGTCGAGCGCACGGGGCGGTCTGGGGTTGCCCGCTCCTGCCCCGTCAACCGTGCCTGCTCTGGACGACTAATGAGATAGCTCGATTCATCTTGTAGCTGCTCTGCCAAGTGATTAATGAAGGTGCGGAAGACAAATTCTCCCTGCTGCCCCAAACCATGCATGGCATCTAACCCCTGATTGAGGGTGTCGCAGTAGCTTTGAATACTTTGGTCTAAAGACTCAAACACCGTCCGGAGATTGCCGTCTAGTCGCAGCAGCAGGTGGTCGGTTTGAGCCTGAATTTGCCGCAGTTGCTCTAGACGCTGCTGCGGATTCAGCGGCGGCAGCTCCGCTGCTACTGCGGCCGCGTCGGGAGGGAGTGCCCCATACAGGGCGGGAGCACCATCAATTTGCGATCGCAGGGCGCGAAATTGGGGGGTCAGCTGCTCTAGCAGCACCGCACTGAGCCGTCCCACGACATCGTCCATCCAGGCCGGATTGAGGGCATTAGCGTTGGCACTTTCTGACCGCTGCAAACGCTCGATCTCAAGCTGACGGACTTCATTCTTCAACGCCTCGCGCTGCTGCTGCAGGGCCATGACCTCATTGGTCAGCGGCTGCACCATTTGCACCCGCAAGTACTGCATCTCTTGCAACAGCGCTTGCAAAACTTGCTGGCTGTTAGTGCCAGCGACGTCGGTCGATTCACCGGCAGTCGGGGCGATCGCCGCTCCGGCCGTCGGCGTCAGTCCCCACCCAGGTGATGGGACACCGGTCGCCTGCACCGCTTGCAAGTAGACCAGCACCTGTTCCATAACGCGCCGCTGCTCATTGGCCTCCCCTGACATCACCCAAGGCAACTTGGGCGCAGCTTTGGTTAGTAGCGCTTCAATTTCGGTAATAAGTGCTTGAAGTTGCCCTGATTGTGAAGTCACTGTGACCTCCTTGAAAACCGACCGACGACAGTTAACCCACAGCCGATGAGGTCGGCAATAAACTGACTCTTGATCTTGGCTGAACGTCTAAGCACCAATGCGATTGGGCACTGTCGTTTAGCTGCCTTAAGCATACTCAATCTTGGGTTTTAGAGGGGTGCGACGCTTGGTTTGCCCAAAGTGTAGGACAGCCCAGGCAAAACCGTTAACTATTGTTGTCATCAAGACTGTCGACCAAAGCTGGGTCTAACCGATAGGAATGGCTGTAGTGTGCCCTTAATGGCGGCTTAACTAAGCGCCGGTGGGCAAAGCGGAGCGGAGCAGTCGCACAGGCGGGGCCTCATCAAGGCGTTCAATTCGATTGAGGAGGGACATCCGCCGCGAGACGAGTCAGACAAACCGGGCAGCCGGGGAGTCGCTGCACCCCATCATCAATTGCCGAACGGGTCAGGGCTGGTTCATCAGATCGCTCTCGCCGGTTCGCTGTCGCTCTGACGGCCCAGTGACGTTGGCGACTCTAGAGAGGGCCGACGCCCCCTGAGATTGCTGGGGAAACCGCGTCATAGGCGCACCATCTCCTGGCCAACAATCAGGCTGCCGGCAGCCGCTCATCGGGCAGGGGCAACTTTGTCTGCAAGTAGGAACAGAGTTATCCGTAAAGTGCGATTGGACTAGTGGTATTCTAAGAGACCGAAGCAGTGTTCATATCTTCTTATCTCCCCTGGCAGGAGATTCTTGTTGAGTCTTCTGGTGTCTGTATCTACCGTTTGCTGTGCTGAGTTAATGGCTTGAGTGGGCGATCGCTTGATTAACTGATTAATCTTGGCTGTCAAAAAAGCGCCATTTTTGGAAACTTTTGTTAAATCTCTAATATTCAGAGTTCATGGATAGCCGCTATGGATCCCGCGACAATTCCATAGGGGGAATGCCCATCCGAGAGACCCCATTCTTTCAAGGGTTGCCTGACGATATTATCGATCAGGCAACGGCTCAGGTGGTGACTCGTCGGCATCCGGCCAATCAGGTGCTGCTGCTGGAAAACGACTGGGGTAGCTCCGTCTATTTCATTTTGGACGGCTGGGTCAAGATTCGCACCTACAACCTTGATGGCAAGGAAATTACGCTCAACATTTTGGGCAAGGGCGAACTGTTTGGCGAAATGGCTCCCCTCGATGAAGTGCCGCGCTCAACGGACGTCATCACCTTGGTGCCAACCGTGATCGGCAACTTGCCCGCCCAAGACTTTGTCAGTTTGATTCAGGCGGAGCCGCAGGCCGGTATTCGTCTATCACAGCTGATGGCCCGTCGCCTTCGCCAGGTCAATCGCCGATTACGCCTGCGGGAATCGGATAGCACCTCCCGCGTGATTGATATTTTGCTATTTTTGGCCGATGGGCAGGGCGTCAAAGCGGCTACCGGGCTAGAGATTCCCAATCTGCCGCATCGCGAATTGAGTAGTCTGAGTGGGCTTGCCCGTGAAACGGTGACACGAGTGCTCAATAAACTTGAGAAAAAGGGGTTGGTAAAGCGCGATCGCGATGTGATGCGCATTCCTGACGTGGTTGCCCTTGAAAAACTTCTTGTGTAACGCTCACTATGCCTGAGTTTTCTCCCGAGCGATCGTCCGATGAGGCGACTCCCGAGTGGCGAGCCGATGTCCCCGCGCCCGACCCTGATGAACTGGCCGAAGTCGAATCCTATCTCGACTATCGCCCGTTGGATGCCTTGGGAGATGCCATCCCTCGCGCCCGGCGCCCTCAAGTGGGACCAGCGGCGATGGTGGAGACTGCTTTTTTGGCCAGTGCGGCCAGTCTGATTTGGCTGGTCAATGCTTATTTCCCGCCTGGGCCGCTATTGCGGATTGTCTTTCCCCTACCGATTGCCCTGATTTATCTGCGCTGGGGGCATCGCGCCGCCTGGATGGGCGCCCTAGTATCGACCTTGCTGTTAGCCGTGCTGATGGGGCCACCCCGTAGCCTGCTCTACCTCATGCCCTATGGTTTGCTCGGCGTCCAGTTGGGCTGGCTGTGGCGGCGCGGTGCCTCTTGGTATCTCTCGATCGGTATCGGCACACTGCTCAGCGCCCTCGGCTTTTTTGTCCGCCTGTGGCTGCTCTCTCTCATGCTGGGAGAAGACTTGTGGGTTTACCTGATCAACCAGGCGACTCAGGTAATCAACTGGGTGCTAGAACGTCTGGTCAATCTGGGCTTGTTGGACTGGGGCAGTTTGAGCCAGTCGAATACCACCCTCATCCAGGTCGTCGCGTTAGTGATTGTCTTGCTCAGCTCACTGGTTTATCTCTTTACCGTGCATCTGGCGTCTTGGCTGTTGTTAGAGCGATTGGGTGAAAAAATGCCCTCCCCCCCAGGCTGGGTCCAACAACTGCTTGAGAGTTAACCTTGATGGCCCTCTGCATCCTTGCCCTATGAATTTTGGCCCGATGAATCGCGTTTATACTCAAGTCGCTCAAGGGCAAGGCTGGTTACGGCGCTATGTCGGACATCGGCCTCGCTTGGCTTGTGTTTTAGGGTTTACCGAAACGGGGCTGATTCCCGGTATTTCGGCAGCGGGCAGCACCCCTCAGCAGCGCCAAACGACGGCGATCGCCGACGCTGAATTTTTATTTCACGGGCCGACCCCAGCGCCTCAACATCCGTTACCGCCCTTAGTCGAAGGAGTTTCTCCAGCCTTGATTTCGCGGGCTGTGATCGCAACTCAGCTGATGCCGCTGCTGATCTTTGACGCCGGTTTGCCGATCGCGCCGACCGTGCCCCATATCGACTTGCGAGGGGCTACGGCGGCCTGCGTGAGCTCGGGGCAAGCACTGCCGCGTAGCCTAGTCGAATCTTTATTTCGGTTCGGGATCATGTGGGGGCACCGGTTAGGCAGCCAAGCCGGCTCTGATTACGTCATTTTGGGGGAGTGCGTAGTCGGGGGCACCACAACCGCCCTGGCGCTGCTGCTGGGTTTAGGATTGCCGGTGCAGAATCAGGTCGGGAGCAGTCACGCGACCTGTAACCACGCTCAGAAACAGGCGATCGCCGCTCAGGGGTTAGCCCACTGGCAAGCACAGCAAGCCTCTGGCCGCTCTCTTGATCCGCTCGATCTGGTGGCGGCGATCGGCGACCCAATGCAAGTGGTGGTGGCGGCCATGGCGCTGAGTGCGAGCTGTCACGGGGGGGTGATGCTTGCCGGTGGCACGCAAATGCTAGCTGTTTATGCGCTGGCGCGCTCCCTCGCTCGCTATCGCCGGGTTTCTTGGCAACCGGAAAAAATCATCGTGGGCACCACCCGATGGGTCGCGGAAGATCCCACCTGTGACACTGTAGGGCTGGCGGAGCTGATCGGCAGCGTACCGCTCATAGCCACACAACTTTCCTTTGCCGAGTCCCGTTATCCGGCCCTCCGACAATATGAAGCCGGATTTGTGAAAGAGGGCGTTGCGGCAGGCGGCTGCGCGATCGCGGCCAATATCTATCAAAACTGGCAGCAGTCTCAGCTCTTATCGGCGATCGAAGCCCTTTACGAAAAAACGCTCAATCAGCAAACATCGCCGCCAGAACAACCGGTCTAGCCGCACTGCGCCTCAACCCTAGCACTCAGGATGGCCGCCAACCGCAGTTAGCTCAGGACACTCCAGATCGCTCAAACCGTGATTTAACCAGCATCCCAATGTCACCTGCTGACCGCTGCATGCCGTGGGGTCTTGCCTTTCCCGAAGGGTATTCTGCTGGCTGATCGCTAAGGGAGTGGAGCAGTGCTAGCGGCTAACCAGGCCAGATAGGGAGTCGACCCTTGCACAATGGGCAAAGCGATGATTTCGGGAACATCATAAGGATGCAGCATTTGTAGGGCTTGTTCGATCGCGGCGAACAAGCCCAGATCCGTTTTGATCACCAGCTGCCATTCGACGGCCTGCTGCACTTGCTCATTCCAGGTGTACACCGAATGGAGGGGAAACAAGTTGATACAAGCCGCTAAGCGATCGCCGACCAGAGACTGAGCGATCGCCACAGCCGTTTCTTGGGTGTCTACCGTCACTAAAATGACGCCATGCTCAGTCAAATTCACCTACCTGCCGCTGTAACTCCGCCGGGTTGGCATGATCGTGGCCATGCCTCAGGAATCGTGCGCTCGACCTCCATATCGATCTTAAAGCACGATTTAGACAACCGGTGAACGAGGCTGTGCTGCGATCGCGGCAGGATGTGGCGGCTTCCCCAAACGCTGCTCCACAACACTGAGGCAAGCCCACTGGGCTCATCGAAGCATGAGCGATCACAAAGTCGACTGATCGACAAATTGAGAAGCGGCCAACGTTTCCCGGGTAGAGCGCTGGCTCCAGGGAGCATAACCAGTGGCCTGCGCGAAGAGGTCTGACTCAGCACTCTTCGGGAGAATCGCATCGGTGAATTCAGCCCCAGCGATGGAAGCCACCTCAAGCGCGGCCCCTGCTAGGTTAGCCCGCGATAAATCTGCGCGCGTGAGAGTCACACCTTGCATCTGGGCCCGCCACAGGATACTGCCGGTCATATCGGCCCCGGTCAAATTGACCTGCCGCAGGCTGGCATCCCGAAGAGTGGCAAAGCTCAAATTGCTAGCGGTGAGATTGACATAATCGAGCTGGGCCCCGTTGAGCTTGGCTTCCTTGAAATTGAGGCCGCTGAGATTCATGCCGCTGAGATTCAAGCCATTGAGATAAGCACCCTCAAAATTGACGTCATCTAAGAAGGTGCGACCGAGCGCGGCACCACTCAATCGAGCATTGCTCAAATTGGCCCAAGATAGATTGGCATGCCTGAGGTCAGCGCCGCGTAAATTGGCCCCACACAGGTTGGCCCCACACAGATTAGCACCGCGCAGGTTGGCGCCACGCAGGTTGGCGCCACACAAATTAGCGCCGCTTAATTGCGCGTCAGAGAGATCAGACTTGACCAAAAAGGTGCCGCGTAGGTTCGCTTTATTGAGGAGCGCGCGGTGCAGATTGGCTTCGCTGAGTTTGGCAAAACTAGCATCAACCCGATGCAGGTTTGCATCAATCAAATTGGCCTTGGTTAAAAATGCTCGGCCTAAGTCAGCGCCAATGAGGTTGGCCTGCTGCAGGTTGACATCAACCAAAATTCGCTGAGTTAGGTCAACACCACACAGATGGATACCGGCAAAGTCACGATAGCCAGATTCGTAGAGTTCAAATAGATAATTGGCATTCATCGCAAAGTGCCCTCGTGCCATACGTCGGGTGCGTTGGGGAAGATCAATAACAAACACATCCGGGACTCTCGTTCAGAATGGCTACAACGTCGAGAAAAAACCTGAATCGTTTAATCAGCCTGCTGAGCGGGGGTAAGGGATTCAGAGCCACAAGCGATGATCAGGGTCGCGCCCAGAACTAGGGCTTGTAACGACGAGAAATTGAGTTTGCTAAATCAGGACACCGGGGCATCGGGGCTAGCAACGGAAAAATCGTTGCCACACGGTAAGGGCGATCGCCCTCCCTATGGGGGGAGGTATCTGCTCTCAACTATCACGGTAGGTGGCCTCTCGCGAAATAGGAAGATTTTGTTAAGTTGATTGATAATTTAGAGTGAAACTTAGTAGTTGCAAGGAAACGCTGAAAATGCTGCGCCGTGCTTTTTTGGCCACTATCTGGTTGGGTTTTGTGGTTTACGCATTTCGCTTTGCGCCTCCCGATCAGCCGGATACCGCTCAACTGATTCAACAACTGGCCACCGGCGAATGGCAGACTCTCAACCCCGCCGTCGTGGCCTTGTTTAACCTGATGGGGCTTTGGCCGCTGGCCTATGCGGGCTTGGCGATCGCCGATGGTCATGATCAAAAAGTACCTGCCTGGCCTTTTGTCATGGGCTCGTTTGGCCTAGGGGCGTTTTTGCTCTTGCCCTACCTGATTTTGCGCCAGCCAAACCCCGCCTTTACACCGCCGTCGTCGAAATTGATTGCGCTTTTAGACTCGCGCTGGTTGGGCATCAGTTTATTGGCGGGGGCGCTCGGGCTGATGGGATATGGCATCTATGCAGGCGACTGGACAGACTTTGTTAACCAGTGGCAGAGCAGCCGCTTTATTCACGTGATGAGCCTCGATTTTTGTCTGCTGTGGCTGTTGGTACCGAGCTTGCTGGGTGATGATATGGCGCGTCGCGGCTTAAAAAATTCGCGAGTGTTTGGGCTCGTGACGGCCATTCCTCTGGTGGGTCTGACGGCCTATCTCACCTTTCGACCCCAGCTCAATGCTGACGAGTAGAGTGCCGTGCAAATCTGTCAGCGATGAGCAATGACCGGGGTTTAAGGTTCACGACTTAGGGGTTACAGCCAATAACTGCCTAAGGGATAGCTTGAGAATAAAGTACCCGCAAAACGAGCTTCGACTCCGCTCAACTCTCGGGATACGAGGGTTTGCCAACCAGAGCCGCTCGACTCACAACGAAACGACGTGGGTCAGGGTTCAGAGTCAATCAGTAGCGATAAAGAGGAACCGCCCAGAAGAAAATCTGGGCGGAGTGTGGTGTGAGGAGTGAACGGAAACTTTCGTCTCCGATACACCTTATTGTAATTGTGACAGTTGTCATTCCGCCACTGGTACCCTTGTCAAAGTTAATGTTTCTTTTGATTAAAAGATAAAACTCTCTAAAACTGCCCCATAGAGGCGGTTGCCGCTTTCGCAAGCCAGTCATGAAATAATGACAATACTTCCGATCACAACCATCGCCACCGAGATGAGACCGGAGGTTGGGGCCAATGTGCCTCATCAGGTGCCGAGTATTCACACCTCATGGTCACTGGCTAGAACCGATTCAGACCTCAGTTCCCTGGCTTTTAGCTCCACAACAAAATCCTATTTACCCATGCCGAGCTGTTGAGCTTTTTGATAAACCTTGCCCTCAGTCAGGAGTGAAGGGGCGACAACCACCTCTACCTGCTGCATTTCTTTCAGGTTTTTAGCGCCTAACGTGCCCATACTGGTTTGCAGTGCACCCAACAGGTTATGCGTGCCGTCATCGAGTTGGGCCGGGCCTCTCAAAATTTGCTCTAGCGTGCCGGTACTGCCGACGCGAATACGTGTGCCACGCGGCAACACGGGGCTCGGAGTCGCCATGCCCCAGTGATAGCCACGACCAGGGGCTTCTTTTGCCCGCGCGATCGGCGACCCAATCATCACGGCATCTGCACCGACGGCGATGCATTTACAAATGTCGCCGCCGGTAACGATGCCGCCATCGGCAATCACCGGTACGTATTTACCAGTTTCTTGTTGATAGTCGTCACGGGCCGCAGCACAGTCCGCCACGGCAGTCGCCTGAGGCACGCCCACGCCCAACACACCGCGCGAGGTACAGGCGGCTCCCGGCCCAATGCCCACCAGCACACCGGCAGCACCGGCTTTCATTAAATTGAGGGCCACCTCGTAGGTGACGCAGTTGCCCAACACCACAGGAATGGGCATGTCACGACAAAATTGCACCAAATCTAGCGGTTCAATAGATGGCGGTGATAGGTGGGCAGTTGACACCACGGTGGCCTGCACAAACATCAGATCAGCGCCAGCGGCAGCGATCGCTTCACCGTATTTAGCAGCGCCTGCCGGAGTTGAACTCACTGCGGCAATTCCCCCTTGCGCCTTAATGGCTTGAATTCGCTGCTCAATCAGTTCCGGACGAATGGGGGTGGCATAGAGCTGCTGCATCAGCGTGACAAAGTCTTCTTTGCCCACGGCCGCAATCTGATCGAGGATGGGATCAGGGTCGTCGTAGCGGGTTTGGATGCCTTCGAGATTGAGCACTCCCAAGGCCCCAAGCTTTGACAGCTGCGCCGCAATATCGACATTGACAACGCCGTCCATAGCGCTAGCAATGATCGGAATCTCGCGCTCAATGCCGCCAATTTCCCACCGGGTGTCGGCCAGTTGCGGATCCAAGGTGCGATTTCCTGGCACCAGTGCAATTTCATCAAACCCGTAGGCTCTACGGACCGTTTTTCCCCGACCTAATGCAATATCCACGGCTCTCTCCAACCCCAAAACCATTCAGACAGGCTAACATTTTGTCGCGTGACTCGGGCTATGACCATCGCCTGAGCACTCTCTCCCAGCGGCACAGTGCCCTTGAGATGGGCGGCAGCCAGCTCGGTCACTGCCGACACTGATTTATCGGGGCGGCGGCAGCGATCGCTCGATGCGGGTGAGCCGGGCGACTGGCAGATCTCCTTGATAAAAGGGACGATTTTTGAGGCAGAACCGCCAAATCGGTTGGCGCGATCGCTAAGAAAAGCTGTATTTCCTCAACTTATGGGCTGGAGAGCCGAGTCAGCCTTTAATCTAAGTAACGAACGATAGTGGGGCGATGCCCGCTGCAGCCCCCGAACAGATGACCTGGCTCAGGACGGGGGCGATTCGAGGGTGCAATCACGTCTCATGACATCTCATTAAGGAGCCCGCTCGGTGAATCTGTCTTCTTTAGGATTTTTTCGGAGCTTACGGAGTAAGAATCGACAATTTGCCGTCATTGGGCTGGGGCGGTTTGGGCGGGCCGTGTGCGCCACACTGAATAGCTTAGGCTATGAAGTATTGGCCATTGACAACCAAGAGCAGCCTGTGACCCAGGCGTTAAAGGACGAAATTGCCGCCCATGCGGTGCAGTTGGATTCAACCCAGCGGCTTGCCTTAGAAGAAGCGGGCATTCCTGACTTTGACACGGTGATCGTGGCGATCGGCAACTATGTTGAAGAAAGCGTCATCACCACACTCAATGTCAAAGAGCTAGGGGTGAATTATGTGGTGTCAAAAGCATCGAGTGAAATTCATGGCAAGGTGCTCGACCGGGTCGGGGCGGATCTGGTCGTGTTTCCAGAGCATGAGATGGGGTGTAACCTGGCACGGGCGATTACTCGACCCGGCATTTTAGACCGATTTGAGCTGGATCCTGACAACAGCATCGTTGAACTGCGGGTACCCGCTGAGTTCAATCAAAAGACGATCGCTGAGTTAGATCTCAGAAACAAGTATGGTGTCACCCTGCTAGCGTTGACTCAACCCGAAAACACTGAGAAGTTTGAGGTTAACCCCAGCCCGATCACTCAATTGCAGACGGGTGCCGTCATGGTCGTTATCGGCAACAATCGCGGCCTCGAAAGATTACCGCTCGAAGAATAGGAGATCACGCTTGCGAATTATTGGACTGATTAGCGGCACCTCGGTGGATGGCGTAGATAGCGTGATCGCCGACATTGAGGGCGAAGGGTATGACTTAACCGTCACAGTGCTCGGGGGACAAACCGTAGCTTATCAACCCACCCTCCGCCAGCAAATTTTAGACGTCTGTGGGGGAGCCCGCCTCTCTCTGGCGGATTTAGCGACTCTCGATGATGCGATCGCCCACTGCTTTGCCCAAGTCGCCCAAACCTTGATGGCGGCGCATGGCCCGGCTGACCTGATCGCTTCCCACGGGCAGACAGTATTTCATCGCCCCTCCAGAACCACCGACGAACTAGCAGCACCGTCGTCGCTAGGCTACAGCGTGCAGTTGGGACGGGGAGCACTGATTGCAGCGTTAGCGCAATGCCCGACCGTGAGCGATTTTCGTCAAGCTGATATTGCCGCTGGGGGCGAGGGAGCCCCTCTAGTGCCACCGGTCGATCTAGCCCTCTTGAGCCATCCGACGCGCACACGCTGTGTGCAGAACCTGGGCGGCATTGGCAATGTAGCGCTGCTGCCGCCTCGGAGGGCGATCGCCCCGGCTCAATCGCCCCAAGTTTTGGGATGGGATACCGGCCCCGGCAATAGCCTGCTAGATCTAGCGATCGAGCATTTTTCGCAGGGGCGGCAAACCTACGACCACAATGGTGCCTGGGCCGCTCAAGGAACGCCTTGTGAATCTCTCGTAGCGCAGTGGTTAGACCACCCGTACTTTGCCCAACAGCCCCCCAAGTCAACCGGTCGTGAACTGTTTGGCCCTGATTTTTTAGAACAGTGTTTAGAGGATGCTGCCGCGCGATCGCTCGCGCCCGCCGATGTCTTAGCCACCCTGACGGAGCTGACAGCAGTCTCGATCGCCCATAGCTACCGCACTTTTCTCCCGGCTTTACCCGATGAGGTGCTGCTGTGTGGGGGCGGCAGTCATAATGTCTATCTGGTTGAGCGGCTGCAGCGGCAGTTACCCCAAGTGCTGATTCAGTCAACCACTGCGGTGGGCGTTCCGGCAGATCTCAAAGAAGCGTTAGCGTTTGCCGTGTTGGGCTATTGGCGACAGCAGCAGTTTCCGGGTAACTTGCCCAGTGTGACAGGAGCGCAACAAGCGGTTCCCCTGGGCACTGTGACTGAGCCGATCGCCCTTGAAGTGTAGATCACAGCGGGGCAAGGGGGCTCCCCACAGCGCTCTAGCAGGGCCAGGATAGGCGGGAGGGAATGGCGTCTACAGGAAACCACAGATGCTCCCAGCGAGTGAAGCCGAATTGTTTAGGTGGTTAAGTGACACTGATAGCCGCTAAGATTTTGGGCAGGCTGATCGGTGGTTAAGTGACCCAATCACACAGCGATCGCTGTGTGCAGCCAACAACAGTATTAGGAAACTGCGGGTGAACCACACATTTTTAATCGAGCCCGGTCGCTGGAAGCTCCAGGGCAATTGGTTAGAGCGTGATAAACCGCCGATGGCCATTCGGGGTGGCATTTTGATCGCATGGGGCCGGGGCAACTGGTTCACCATGGTGATGAAGTGGACGTTTCCCAATGACAATCATGACGAAATCGCCCTGCAGTACAAAGGTCGTCTCGCCGGTGGCGAGCGTCAATATACCTTTGTGCTGCAGCACAGCGAGTTGGGCCGCGTCGAAGGTGAGGGATGGGTAACTCCTGCCTCAGTGGTGCAAAGATATTGGTGTCTCGGCGATCGCCAGCGGCGCACCGGGTTTGAAACCCTCTACCAGCTAGATTCGGGCCACTATCATCTCTCTAGCGGCATCATGGCCGGGCATTACCTCACCACCGCGATCGAAGCCACGCTAGAACGGCAGCCATAGATACCGGCTTCTCCCTCCTGGGTATCTTTAGCTGGACACCAATCAGGCTGCATCCCTCGTCGAACGTGACATCGTTGCCAGCAGTCAGCTTCAGCGGCAGGCGTTAAACATGACTAGAATACGATCACGATCAGAGCGTGAGGGGTCGATCGGAGAATGCGGTAAATTGTATCCCTTGGCTTGCTGAGTAACGGCTCTACCTCGCATAATGGGCTCTGGACTGGGCTACTATGGGCGGCTCGCTGACCGATCAGGGTTAGGTTCCAGATCGCCAATCACAAAACAGAAGGATGCTGTGGCAGCTTCTGACTCGTCTAGCGTTATCTTCATGTCAGACCCCAATCTCGGTCAAAAACTTGCAAATCGCTACGAGTTGATGGAACTCGTTGGCCAGGGTGCGATGGGGAAGGTGTATCGGGCAGAAGATACCCTGCTGGGCGGCGTGATCGTGGCCGTCAAGTTTCTCTCCCAAACCTTGCTCACGGGCAAAATGCGCGATCGCTTCGTGCAAGAAGCCACCACCTGCGCTCAGCTGGGCCAAAACAGCATTCATGTGGTACGCGTCACCGACTATGGCGTCAACGACGAAGATATTCCGTTCTACGTGATGGAATATCTGCAGGGCGACAGTTTAAGCATCCTGATTGGTCATAAAGCCCTTCCGATTCCGCGATTTCTCAGCATCATTCGGCAAGTGTGTCTGGGCCTCAAGTCGGCCCATGATGGCATTCGCATTCGCGGCTATGAGCGACCGGTTTCGATCATTCACCGCGACATCAAGCCCAGCAATATTCTCGTCACCCAAGACCCCACCCTAGGCGAGCTCACTAAAATTCTGGATTTTGGCATCGCTAAGCTGATGCAGGCTGATACCGAGCAAACCAGCTCATTTATGGGCACGTTGGCCTACGCCTCCCCCGAACAGATGGAGGGCAAAGAACTAGACAACCGTTCTGACATCTATAGCCTTGGCATTTTGATGTATCAAATGCTGACCGGCACGCTGCCCTTACGAGCCGCTAACCATACCTTTGGTGGCTGGTATAAGGTGCATCACACGGCACCGCCCCGACCCATCTCAAGCATTGAGCCCAACCCCAACGTACCCAAACTTTTGGAACAGCTCGTCATGAGCTGTTTAGAAAAGCAGGCAGAAAATCGTCCCCAAAATATTGTGGAGATTCTGCAGGCGCTAGAGCCGTTAGAACAGCGTTATGGCACCGGATTTCGGATGGGGCAGCGCATCAGTGCCACCTTGTCTCGGGTGCCGATCGCGCCGGAACCCAAGAAAAAATCGTTTGAGACCCCTTCCGAGCGCCTATCAGCCACCGAAAATGCCGTTCGACGGCACGTTTCGTGGCCAGCCGATAAACCCATCGCCGAGATTGTTTTTCCGCACATTTTGCCCACTAGCACGGGGCCACTGGCGACTCTGTGGGTGATGTTACCCGAGAGCGAAATCGCCAAACGGCTGCAGGGAACTCGCTACAACACCTTTATCTGCACCATGTCTCCCCACCCCATGGTGCTCTGGCTGACGGTTTTATATAGTCCTAAACATGGCCCCCGCTGGCTGCCCTGCTACATCGACCTCAAAACGCAGACCGGTCAAGAAATGGTCTTTCAACTGGGCAAGAATGGCGTTTACAAGGTGCTGTTTTTTGCCACCCAAGCCCCTCGGGAATGTGCCCACGTCGTCTCTTGCACGATCGCCGAACCCCAGCAAAAGCTCCTGCAGTCGTGGGTGATGTCAGCTCGCACTCAACTTTCGGTGGCGAGCCCTGCGGTCAGCAAACAAATGCTGAAGGACGAACTCAACAACAACATGAAAGAAAAGGTTTTGCAGCAGCTAGAGGCGCTGTATCTTGACACCGATTCGTGAACCGGCGGCGGCGCAGCGGTGCCGGTCTATCTCCAGCCTGATGGAGATTGGTTTAAAGCCATAAGCCAGCGCTGAGCGATTACTTTTCTTTGGGGAAATACAGTACCGGATGCCAACTCTGGCGCAGCAGTTCTCGCGTGAGGCTAGGCACTGACCAGCGCAACAGCCCCCCAATGCCGCGAGAGGAGGTGGCGATCGCGCCAATATCGTATTGGTCAGCCGCCCGCAGAATTTCTTCCAGGGGATCGCCCTCTTTAACGAAAGTCTCGACGTTGACGTTTAACTCTCGCAGCGTGTCAGCGGCTTTATGCAACTTTTCGCGAGCGTCTTGCAACGGATTGTCGCCCCGGAGTTCGCGACGAATATTGTCATCAATCACCCAAAGCAGCCAGTACTGGTGATTTTCGGGCGGGGGATTTTTCTGCACCTGCGCCTTTAACACCTCTAAAAATTCCGTAGACCCGGCGGTGCCGTCATAGGGAATCAACAAATAGTGCAGCAGGTTACGGGAGCGAATGGCCAGCTCTTCAGTGGTGTAGGTCGAAACCATCTGAGGGCGCATGATCATCATAGGCACCGGCGTGCGCTCCACCAGCTTCATCGTGGTGCTGCCAAAGAGTTTCTCTGAGATCACATTGCGGGTCGGCGTCCCTAAAAAGACCACCTCACAACCGGATGACTCGATCTGCTGCAAAATATTGTCACTGGGGCGACCACAGGTCACGCTGATTTTGGTCTCAGTGCCGGCAGGAACCGTTTGAATAGTTTGCTCTAGCCGAGCCCGAGCAGCCTGCATGCCATCTTCATCGACCCTAGGAACGCTGCGATCAGCTTGCACCGCCACATTATGAAAAAAAGTAATCTCAGTAATACCGCCCTCAGCCAAACTAGGAATCGTGCAGCCTAAGCGGTACAAACCATCTTCAAAATCAGTACTAATCAGAACTTTGCGAAACATATGCTTTGGCTTTCTGGATCAGGTTAGCGTCCCTATCATGATGCATTTACCTAGCTGCAGCAATCTGATGTGACGGACAGCAACATCCTGAAAATCGTTCCCCAGAGCCTTAAGCAACCCTTAATGAGTTTCGTAAATTTTTAATCATAACTAGATGAATAACCAGGGCTGACGGGCATCGCGACTAAATATCGGACTAACCCTCATTGCTTCCTCTAGAGAATAGTGACGGTGCCAGTGAAAAGGTAAACGCCCCAGCGCCCCCAGCTCAATTCGGTGAGAACTCAGCAAGAGAAGGAGGTCGTCCCTTTTGTGGCCTCAGCTAATCCCTTAAGCAGCTGAAGAATCGATGCCCCACTCATGCTTGATGAAGTGTTTATACATCGTTTCACGCATCATCATCTGTTCGTAGAGCTTGACCAAGAACTCTTGGGCTTGCTCTCGACTCATTTTATCGACTTGGGTCTCAAAGGAGCGGAGACTAAATTGCTGCTCCAAAGTGAGCCGTGAAGGTTCAGTCATGACTAAATCATCCAACTTGAGAAACAACACCTGCAAAGAATCATCAACCAGATTAACCAGCAGGTTATCTCTGTTCTTCCCTCCGCAGGGAGAACTCTCCACAGGTGACTAGGAATATCTTACAAAATGTAAAAAAGATTTGACAAGTAGGCTACTTTTTTGCAGCGAATGATAAATACGTTACAGTTTGAACCTTTTGCCCAGCCGTCTACGATCGCTGCGCACATCACAGCTGACGCTCTGTTTTGAGCATTTGCCGGTAAGCCAACCATCCGGCTAACACCATGCAGCCAGCAAAAATGGCCAAAAAGCTCAAATGAGGCGCGATCGCAGCCCACTCAGCCGCCCCCGACAACACCCCCTCTAACGACAAAATCATGTGATAGATGGGGTTGTACTGCGCGAGGGATAAGAGCGTCTCAGGAAACAGGCTAACGGGCAGAAAGGCCCCACCCAGTAACAGCAGCGGGATGCCGAACACGGCCACCAGGGCATTCACATCTTCAGTGCGGCGGGCAAATTGGGTGCCCAGCAAAAAGCCCAAGCCGACATAGGCCGCAACGCTGAGCAAAATGACGACGAGCGCGAGCGGCAGCGAGCCGACAAACTCCCCTCCTGTGCTCACCACGATCGCCCAAACGAGCAGCGTTTGCACTAAGGCAATGCCGCAGTGGGCGACGAAAATTCCCAGAAAATAAGAAATCCCGCTGAGCGGTGACAAAAACAGCCGTTTGAGGGTTTGTTGCTCTCGCTCAGCCACCACGGTCGCGACGCTACCACCTAAACAGCTAAAAAATAACGCTGCGCCGACCAGGGTTGGAGGAGCGGCCTGCTGATACGCGGCTGACGTCGTGATTTGAGCCCGCTCAGCAAGGATGAGGCTATTCATCACCAGCATCAAGATCGGAAAAATCATCCAAAAGATCAAACTGCGACGTCGCCGCAACAATTCACTCAAGATGCGCTGGGCGATCGCGAGGGTTTCGCGCATAACTTTGGTAATCATTGGGCTCTCGTTAGGAGTGAGCAATTCCAGCGGCGCAATTTCAGGGAATTTAGCCAGCCTTTAGTATGCGACAAGATGTTCCTTCCAAGTCATGATTGATGAGACGATGGCCAGGGTTCGCTCGCTGTCGCTGGCAGAGGCAGCGACATCAGAGTATTCAAGACCCTGGTTTATCCGGGCTGGTCGCACCGCAGATAGCCACCGGGCCCTCAGCCGCCCCCCAATTCATCATCAATTAAAGCTGATACCCTTGAATCATTTACTCCTTAAAAGTCCCAGGCCACCATGCCCCCCCTCGACGCTGCCACCCGAGAATCGCTCCAAAACGCGCTCTATGCCTATGTGCAAGCCTATGGTGGGGCATCGATCGCCGAGGTGCGGGCGATCGCGGGGTCGCTGCTGGCCGTCAAAGAAACAGCCGGCGACCTGATCGCGGCGGGGCTAGAAATTGAAACCTGGGTCGATGAGATTGTGCAAGATTTTGATCTGAGCCCTGTGGCCGATCGCCTTCAAGATGCAGGGGCGCGATCGCTGGCCGCTCAGGCTAAAGACTGGCGCGAAACAGTTGAGACCAAAGCCCAAGCCACCCTGGATGCCTACATTCAAAAATATGTGCCTGAGCTTGACACCCAACAACTGCACGGGCTCGTCGCCACCATTTTGCCCGTGGTTGAAGATGCCAAAATATCGCGTGATGAAGCGCATCGTCTAATTCATGACGTCAGCGCCCAGCTTGATTGGCCAGCTGCCCTAGAGCGCGTGGTCGATCCCCAATGGGCGTTGCTGGCCGAGAAAACGATGCAGTGCGTGATCAACCGCGATGTCGAAGCTTCGGTCACCGAGGTAATGAACGCCTATGTCTACAACTTTCAACCCACCGCTGTGGAAATTGGCGAAGAGCTGGTAGAACAAGCCGTACAAGCGGTCACGAATAGCAAACTCGCGCTCGATTTAGATTTAGAGCTTAATGCCGAGACTCAAAAGCTGCTCGTCAAACAGGTGGTCTTTAAGCTCAATTTAACGGCAGCTGCCTCCTCCCCCTCTAAAACTGCAGTAGAAATTGCCCAGCAGCTCAATGACGAGGTTGTTCATTATCGACGAGAGCACGGACTCGACCCAACTAGCATCCTGCCACCGCTCATCCGCACCGATGACCCCAGCGACAGCTCCCCACTGGGGGGCGAAATCAGCGTCGGGATCGAACTGCAGCCCAGCGCCGCTGCCGCAGAAGATTTGCCGGAAACATCAGCTTGAAGCGGGCTAACGCTTGAAAAATTGATTGAACTTAATAAAAAAGCCTTGGCCTCGGCAGAACGAGACGATCTTCGCATCTGTTTTAGGTTCTCAGCGGTTGTCCCTAGCGGGGGCAGCGGGTTCCGGCCTTCTAAAATGCGGCAAACCCCTGATAGTCAGATGGCTTTAGCCATCCACAGAGAATCAATAGCGAGGCCAGGAGATTTTTTGTCTTTTGTTCTTATTCAATATCTAAAAATACATAAAATCTTTTCAAAGGCTTTATCCGGCATTGAGTCAGGTTTGAAGCTCTTTGGCACTATTCAAGTAACTTCAAAGCTGTATTTCCCTGTTTTAGGGATGTATTTATGTTTTGAAGCGCTTTCCTTGTTCAGGCTCTGTGCCCATAATGCTAACCAAGCCGAAAACCCTCGCTGTTTCAACGCGGCGAGTTTATCTATTTTGAAATTGTTGCGGCTGGCTCAGTTTGCTCATCACTCAGGCCGCAACCCCTTCCTGATTTGAAAAGAACCCTTTGGAGCGATCGCTTGTGAAACTCTCCGTCTACGGCAAAGGTGGCATTGGTAAGTCCACCACGAGTTGTAATATTTCTGTCGCCTTAGCTCGGCGGGGCAAAAAAGTCCTGCAGATTGGGTGTGACCCGAAGCACGACAGCACCTTCACCCTGACGGGCTTCCTCATTCCCACCATTATCGACACGCTCAAAGACAAAAGCTTTCACTACGAAGACGTTTGGTCTGAAGACGTCATTTACAAGGGCTACGGCGGCGTCGATTGCGTCGAAGCGGGTGGTCCCCCAGCGGGCGCTGGGTGCGGCGGTTACGTGGTGGGTGAAACCGTCAAACTGCTCAAAGAACTTAATGCCTTTGACGAATATGACGTGATTCTGTTTGACGTGCTGGGGGATGTCGTCTGCGGGGGCTTTGCCGCCCCGCTTAACTACTCCGACTACTGCATGATCGTGACGGATAACGGCTTTGACGCCCTCTTTGCGGCCAATCGTATTGCCGCCTCCGTGCGCGAAAAAGCTCGCACTCACTCCCTGCGGCTGGCGGGGCTCATTGGCAACCGCACCTCCAAGCGTGACCTAATCGATAAATATATTGAGTCCGTCCCGATGCCGGTGCTCGAGATTTTGCCGCTGATCGAAGACATTCGCGTCTCGCGCGTTAAGGGTAAAACCATCTTCGAAATGGCTGAGACGGATCCTTCCCTCAAGCCAGTAACACAGTATTACCTCAATATTGCCGATCAGATTCTGGCCCAGCCCGAAGGCGTGATCCCCAGTGAAACGAAGGATCGCGATCTCTTTGCGCTGCTGTCAGATTTCTACCTGAACCCGCCCGAAGATGCACCTAAAGCGGAATCTGAGCTGGATCTGATGATGGTGTGAGGCTCTCAGAGCACGGCGCAGCGATCGCAACCCAGCCCATTAACGGGGATTTGAATGCGATCGCTGAGCGGCTAAATTCGCTATCAAAAAATTCTCCCTTCCCCATGAGTCCTGAGAAACCGTAACGTTGCTGCGATATTCCCTCTCTGTTTTGATGAATTTCATCTATCATGAGGCGTCTAAAAGCAACGGATTGAGGCAAAGCGATGGCCTTCTTCGAAAATTTCGTATCGGTTATTCGCCAAAAGTGGTTGGACTACGTGCAATCAAACCAAGAATGGCTGGGATTGCAAATGCGGATGACCTCAGTGAGAACTCCCGATGGCGGTCGTCGGCCATCATCGTTCCTCATTTTGGGGGTTGTCAATGCCCTGGAACCCAAGTTAGGCAACCTAATGGTGCCTTTCTATCAGCTCAACTCTGACGAGGATGCCCTAGTCGAAGTCTTGGGACTGAACTTTGATCCAGAAATGGCCTTGAACAACACCAATCTGCCCACCACCTTAGAAGCCGAAAACGAAGAAGCAAAAATGCTGACGAATTCAAACGATTTGTAAGCCCCTGTAGCAAGGCTATAGCCTGTGATCTCTTCACTGCGATCGCTTTGCTACCTTCGCTTTCGAGTCTGGACTGATGGGGGTTCTTGCCATCAAAACTCGTCAATAAGGAGTTATCCATGACCCTGGCTCAACCCCAAACGCAAAATATAGAATTTGACTGTGACACGGGCAATTACCATACCTTTTGCCCCATTAGCTGTGTCGCCTGGCTATACCAAAAAATTGAAGACAGCTTTTTCCTCGTTATCGGCACCAAGACCTGCGGCTACTTTTTGCAAAATGCCATGGGCGTCATGATTTTTGCCGAGCCGCGCTACGCCATGGCCGAACTTGAGGAAGCTGACATTTCGGCGCAGCTCAACGACTATGCCGAACTCCGACGGCTCTGTGAGCAGATTAAGCGCGATCGCAACCCGTCGGTCATCGTTTTCATCGGCACTTGCACCACCGAGATCATCAAAATGGATCTCGAAGGCTTAGCGCCCAAGCTCGAAGGCGAAATTGGGATTCCTATCGTCGTGGCCCGCGCTAATGGCCTCGACTACGCCTTTACCCAAGGGGAAGATACCGTCCTCGCAGCCATGGTGCAGCGCTGCCCGACAAGCGCTGACGTGGCCACTCCTCCCCCGGTGGAAGAAGATCGCGGCGGCATTCAAAAACTTTTGAGCTTTGGCCGCAAAAAAGAAGAGACCGGTACCGCTGAAGCGACGGTTTACCAAGATCATCCCAACCTGGTCATTTTTGGTTCAGTGCCCGATCCGATCGTGACCCAGATGAATCTGGAGCTAAAAAAACAGGGGATCAAAGTTGGTGGCTGGCTGCCCGCTAAAACCTACACAGAGCTGCCGGTGCTAGATGAAGGTGACTACGTTGTTGGCATCAATCCCTTTCTCTCGCGGACGGCCACGGGCTTGATGCGCCGCCGCAAATGCAAGCTCATCGGTGCGCCTTTCCCCATTGGACCTGACGGCACGCGGGCCTGGGTCGAAAAGATCTGCTCGGTCTTTGGCATCGAACCGGTTGGACTCGAAGAGCGAGAAGCCAAAATCTGGGAATCGTTGGAAGACTATCTGGCGATCGTGCGCGGCAAATCGGTCTACTTTATGGGCGATAACCTACTCGAGATTTCTCTTGCTCGGTTCCTCGTCCGCTGCGGTATGACCGTGCCGGAAATCGGTATCCCCTACATGGATAAGCGCTATCAGGCAGCTGAGCTGGCGCTGCTCGAAAAGACCTGTCGCGACATGGGCGCCCCGTTGCCCAAAATCACGGAGAAGCCGGATAACTACAAGCAGCTGCAGCGCATTGAAGCCATTCAGCCTGACTTGGTGATTACCGGCATGGCCCACGCTAACCCATTAGAGGCCCGTGGGATCAACACCAAATGGTCGGTAGAATTCACCTTTGCCCAAATTCACGGATTTGGCAATGCTCGCGATATTCTCGAACTGGTCACCCGGCCTCTCCGTCGCAACAGCAGCCTCCGCGACCTCGGTTGGGACAAGCTCGTTCAAGAAGAAACTACCGGGGCGCACTAATCCTCACTGCCGAGCTTGATTCAAAAATACTGCTCCCCATCCTTAAACTCTTGATCGAACTTTGAGGATGGGGAGCAATTTTATGTATGGTTTTGGTCGTCGTGTGATGTCGCGGCTTTGGAATTGAACGCTTGATGCACGCTTGGCAATGCCGAGGAAGCTCAACAGACCATCGTTTGCCAAGAACATACTAAATTGGCCGATCGCGCATCGCCTCAAATATATTCTTTCGATCCCCAGTGATCCCTGGTTCAAGCCCAATATCCACAGGCCCAGTCTTACCTTAAGCTCGTGAAATATGTGGGTAGTTAACGCCAGTTCGGATTAAGCCCAACCCCATTGCTTTCCCCTCTGGGGAGGGGCTAATGGGGTAGGTTGAATGAACCACTCTCAGCGGGAGGACGACACCTACCCGGCCTGGGGCACCCCTCCTCAGAGAGGATTGTCGCCCCAAAAGGCTGATCAGCGTGCCTCATGCTCTTATCCCGACCTCAGGTTAGTTAGGTAGCGATCCCCGTAGGGTTGCTGTGAGTATCAGCAAATCTATGCTCAATACGACACCAAAGACATCGTTGAGGCGTTGCTTGATTACCCGCAGCCGCCTAAGCTGCGAAAATTGACTCCCTGCCAAGTCAACAGCTGAGAGCATCACGATGAAGGCACAGAGATTGCCAGTCTATCGGAAGATGATGTGAGTGCCTGCGCCTCGGCGCTGACCGGGGAAATCACCCCCGCTCCCACCACCCTGAGCAGCGAGTCCCTGAAACGTACAGCTCAACACAACAAAACTAGCTAGGCCAACCAGTCGCAAGAACTTGACAGAATGAGTTCTAAAGCTTTCTTTCTGAAAATGGGAAAGCATTTTTGATGCACCTCGAATCTGAAGGTCAACCAATCGACTCTGAATCAAGAGCCGCTTGAAATTTTATGAAGGGTAGTTTTTTAATACCAAGAGTATTATCAGGAAGAGCTACCAAACTTTCTTCAGGAAAGTTCAGTAATTACTTCAGGTATCTCAGAACGCGAGTGCTTGGTGCGGCTCTGCCCCTCTAAAACCTTAGATCACTTTTGCAAAGCCTGTCTGACGCGATTGAGCATCGCTTCATCAGGAATGAACCGTTCCTGATAGCTGCGTTCCCAGATGGTACTCCCAGGCGAGTTTCTGAGAAGGTTGATACGCTTAGCTACCGCCGCCTTGTAACTTGCCACAAAGGAAGATAGCAAACGGGGTTTGTTACCCAGCCCGCCGTAATTGCCGGCGACAAAAGATTCACGAATATTGATGATTCCTTCTAACCGATTCGGCAGGAGCAGCCATCGATCAATGCTCAGCGTCGGATGAGCTTGAACTGCCCGCAACCACTCATCACTGGCAATCTGGCCAATCTCGTTGAGTTCGAAACCACTGCCCTCTTCTTTCCCAAAGAGCGGTTCATGATCATGAACGTAGAGCTTAATAAGGTAAGAAGCAATTTCAGCAATTGCTGGCACAGCAACGGGCCTTTTCTCAATAACCTTGGGAGAATGTTGTTTCAAAGGACTTCTCAAAATTAAGTTCTCACTATCGCCCATTACCCTCAGAGTGCCCAAAGATGTTTGGGAAAAATCCTGAAGAAATGATGCGCTATTCCCTGCATTGGAAGCGACCTTTGACGGCTCACGCTGTAGCAACACATCGTCGCGGTTAAAGGGCTTCACGCTATAGACTCTTTTATAGTTAGTATTGTCCCCTGGCCGGCAATGAACCGCTTACGTAATTCTTACGAAAATATGCCGTTAGCAGTGACAAAGTTTTTAGCGTCCATCAGATAAAACCTTAACTATTGATGAAGATCTCGCTCTTCATCCACCAGCATTGATAAACCAATAGTCTTAGAGCTGAGTTCTAAAGAGATAGGACTTACGCACAGCGGCGAGAAGCAGGGGTCTGCGCTCAGGGATAAGTCGT
>CALCCA010000136.1 GCA_937899725.1 uncultured Halomicronema sp. | reverse complement strand
CATTCTCAGCGGCAGAATCGACACCCACCCCGCCTTTGGCACCCCTCCCCGGAGGGGATTGTCATCTCAACAGGTTGGTAAACGTGCCTAATGCCCTTATCCCGAACTCAGGTTACACTTAGCACCCCCGCCGCTCGTTTCGAGAGATCAAATTTCTTTAGCAAAGGAACGACCGCCTCTAGCTTGTGGAGTTAGTGCGAGCGCAGTAATGCTGAGCCCCAAAGGTTTCTGGGATTAATTGATGACGCGTCCTAGAGGGTTCAGTCGTGGAATCAAATCAGCGCTGCACTGGACTCAGTAAGGTCTGTTGCCGCCAGAGCAACGCACCATGCCCGAGGGCGATCGCGCCCGCCCAAATCAGCTGCTTGCGAAACAATCGGGCGATGATATCCCACCCCATCGTATGGCCATCGGCCAGCAGAGGGTAGGCCAGCATAATCAGCCCTTGATACAGCACAAAGCCCACCATGACGGCCATCAGCGCCCACAAAAAATGACCGGCCCAGGAAACTCGGCTAAAGGTTGGTCGCATCGTGGCGAAGCCGACGACTAACAGCGTGCCCAGGCCCATCAACGCGCCCCAGGTAAACGCCGTCCCCGTAAGCGGGTAGCCGCGCAGACCAAAGCCGATAGTTTGATTGATCAGCCAGAGGCCCAGCGCCACTGCGATCGCCCGGCGGCGAGAGAGACTCACGCCACCCATGGCGGCAAAAGCGACGAGGGGAGTATGTGCGTAAACGACGTTACTCGTCGTGCCCAACGCCAACAGGAAAAACGGCCACACCCAGCTATGAGCTAGCGATCGCCAGGCCTGAGCAAATCCACCCAAGGGGGCCAACGAAGCGATAGGGGAAGGGGAATCAGACGTCATGGCAATACATCTCCTGCCCCAACCGTTGGTTAGGGATGTCGCCAGATGCCTGGCCGTATGGCGAACCTAGAATAGGAGCCGCTGTCATGAGACAGCGACGAGCAAAATATAGAATCATCATCCGTACCTCGCAGATGTTGTCGAGCATAAACGCTGTCATCGGCGGGCATTCTGACTCAGAGAAATCGCTCCTCTTTCACAGTTGCGGGACAGTGCCGGATTCTCACCGGACTTTCCCCGTTACCTCTAGTGGCTGTTCCCCACCAGAACCGATGCAGGGATCATATCAGCTTCCTACGGGTTCACTGCCCTCATCAAACTTGCGTAACAGTTCTCGGTTTGATGCCTGGATACTGCCTGGCACGTTGCAGCGGCGGCAGATCATCGCAGTATGATTTCGTCCCCTAGCCTTTTGGGCAGAGAAGAAAAGAGAGCTGCAGCAGAATTGGCATACGGATAGACGCGTTAGGCAAACGGCCTATCCACAACGATCTCGAAATCCTCAGCAGCGATGGCACTTGACAGATTGCCTGACCGCAGCCGCAACTGAGGCTGGATGCGGCGATCGCGGCGATCAATCAAGCCCTTTCACCCAGTATTCCGGAGACTTCAACGCGATGACGCTTACCCAGAAGGCGCTGAGTCCGGTTTTGGCAAACTGGCTACACGACAGCGGGTATGCCTCGACATCACACCCTCATGAAAAAGCGACTGAATCCCGACAAAATTCTTTTCCAACAAGCGTTTCGATATGATTTACCACCATCGTATTATGCAGACAGATTCTGCATAATAGATTGCTATGCTGAAACGGCCAGGGCGATGAAAAGCATCCTCACTTTTCAATGAATCATTTTTATATGTACTTACCGCTAAGTTGTGCAGACTCATGCCTGAGCGATTAACATTACGAGCTCTAGAAAAGACAGACCTAGAATTTATTCATAAATTAAATAATAATCGCAATATAATGACCTACTGGTTTGAGGAACCGTATGAGTCATTTGATGAATTAGAAGACTTATACGAGAAACATATTCACGATAATACCGAAAGACGCTTCATTGCTGAAGGGAGCGACGGAAACTCGATCGGACTGGTAGAACTACTTGAAATTGACTACATCCATAGAACATCAGAGTTTGCCATAATTGTTTCACCGGATCATCAAGGCAAAGGGTTTGCGAGATCTCTTATTTCACAAGCCTTAGATTATGCTTTCTCTATTCTCAACCTCAACAAAGTATATCTTCTGGTTGCAGTGGAGAATAAAAAAGCAATTTATCTCTATGATCAGTCGGGGTTTACTGAAGAAGGTCGTCTGATCCAAGAAGTTTTTACTGGTGGAAAATATCGGGATGTCATCCGAATGTATATCTTGCAAGAAACATTCTTTAGGGCTCAGTAGGGCAATATAAAAATGTGTTGGATCAGACTGCTCAAATTGCTGGGTTACCAGTGGATTTATTTCCGTTCGTACCCGGTCAACACAAACCTTATGTGGTTAATGCTTGCAACTCCCTTCTAATCACAAGGGCTAAACATGCCTGGCGGCTCTGGATAAATTTCAGAAATGCGATCGCGGTTTTGTCGATAGGGCGATCTCGTCGTCACACCGTACTGAACTGACTAATCGGTAGTGCCCAAGATGTAATGATGGAGAAGTAGAGTTTCTTGCTATTTGTTTCC
>CALCCA010000135.1 GCA_937899725.1 uncultured Halomicronema sp. | reverse complement strand
TTGGCTTCTGCTGAGGCTCCCGAAATCATCGGCTAGTCTCGAAGCAGTTCAGCCTTGCTGAGCTTGATTTGAAACAGCGCTCTCTCTTCGGAGGGGGCGCTGTTTCGTTACGTGTATTTGAGCGGTTCAAGATTGATGCTTCACAGCCAAGCTTTCAAGCTAAAGGAATTAGCAAGCTGGTATGATTTCAGGTCTCTTTAGTGAACCCGCCGCTTAGCCACCGTAATTCCAGCCGGTACTTTCTAGCAGCAATGGCTCACCCTCGCGATGCACAGCGGCCCCGACGACTTCACCGACAAAAACCGTATGGTCGCCATGTTCAACGCTGCCAACAACCCGACATTCTACATAGCCCAGGGTGTCTTTAATGACGGGGCAGCCGGTTTCCGGTGCTTCGTAAAACTCGATATCTTCAAACTTGTTGCCTACCCGACGTTGGGGTTTGAAAAAGTTCTGGGCCAAGTCTTTTTGACCTGCTTCTAAGAAGCTCAGGGTAAAGACACCACTTTGTTTCACCATTTCGTGGGAGCCGGAATCGTTTTTCACACAGTTCACCAGTAGCGGCGGCTGAAACGATGCCTGCATGACCCAACTGGCGGTAAAACCATTGAGCTCTTCACCATTGCGCACGCCACAGATGTAGAGGCCATGGGGGATTTTCCGCAATAGCGTCTTTTTAGCTTGCTCGTCCAACATACAGACTGCTCCTAACCGTTTTCTTCATCTTACCGGGGGGATGAGGCGTCAACACTCCCATTCCAGGGAGATCAAATACGAGCGATGCCCTCTTGGCGGGCCGCTTGTTGTACAGCCGTCGAGACCGCGATCGCCACGCGGGGATCAAAGACTGACGGAATAATGTGCTCAGCGCTGAGTTTGTCTGGGCTAACGAGGGCTGCGATCGCCCTGGCAGCTTCTAAGAACATAAGGGTCGTCATGGCTTTGGCACGACAGTCTAGTGCGCCGCGCAGGATACCTGGAAAAGCCAGAACGTTATTGATTTGGTTGGGATAGTCACTGCGGCCCGTCGCCATGACAGCGACGAGGCCCGCCACGAGCTCTGGTTGAATTTCGGGGATCGGGTTCGCCATTGCCAACACAATAGGATCAGCCGCCATCGATTTCACCATCTCTACTGACACGACACCCGGGGCGCTAACGCCTAGAAAGACATCGGCCTGCTGCATGGCGTCAGCCAGCGTGCCGGACTCGGTTACGACAAATTGCTGCTTTTGGGCATTCAAGTCAGTGCGATCGCGGGTGATGATGCCCTTGGAGTCACACATCAGAATGGTCTGAGCGCCTGCCCGTTTTAATAGCAGAGCGATCGCGACGCCGGCGGCCCCCGCGCCATTGATCACAATCCGAATTTCTGCAAAGGATTTGCCCACGAGTGTGAGAGCGTTCGTTAACGCCGCCAGCACCACAATTGCGGTACCGTGCTGATCATCATGGAAGACGGGAATATCGAGTTCTTGTTTGAGTCGTGTCTCAATCTCAAAACAGCGGGGGGCGCTAATGTCTTCCAAATTGATGCCGCCAAAGACAGGGGCAATCCGCTTGACGGTTTCGATGATTTCGTCGGTATTCTGCGTGGCCAGGCATACCGGAAAGGCATCAATGCCCGCAAATTCTTTGAACAACAGTGCTTTGCCTTCCATCACGGGGAGGGCACCTTCTGGCCCCAAATTACCCAATCCCAGCACGGCACTCCCGTCGGTGACGATCGCCACCATGTTTTGTTTTACGGTGAGGTCATATACCCGCTCCGGTGCCGCCGCGATCGCCTGACAGACGCGTCCGACCCCAGGCGTGTAGGCCATCGCTAGATCATCTTGATTGCGGACGGCAACGCGGCTGGTGATCTCAATTTTGCCGCCTTCATGGAGCTTAAACGTGCGATCGTCGGCCTGCAGCACCTGCATTTGATCCAGATTCTCGACGCTAGCCACAATGTTGTCGGCTTGGTTACTGCTGGCCGCATCCACTGTGATTTCTCGAACCACGAATTGACGCGTCCGTTCTAGCAGGCGGATATCTTCGAGGTTGCCCCCAGCGGCGGCGATCGCTTGGGTCACTTGAGCTAGCATACCGGTCTGGTTGGGTAGTTTGAGGCGGAGGGTCAGACCGTAGCTAGCGTTAGGCGTGAGTTGAACCATGAAATTTCCTGTGATAGAGCGAGGGGGCAGATTGGTAGGGCGTGCCGGCGGCAAGGCAAACTGTAAGAGAATGGTATGTCGATTTGGGATGAGGAAACTGATGAGACTGACTAAAGTAGAGGAATGCTGACCTGCGTGTTGGAAAGCCCGGAATGGGGAGTTGAAAAGTCGGTATTGGGTCTGCAGCTTGCTGTTGACGACAAAATTTCTGGGCATCAGCCTTTCTCCCCTTCTTACATCAAGGCTGCGGCTGCAAAGGTTTCCGATGGGGAACCTGAGTCAACCCACCGGTCATTGCTCTCTAACCAAAGCTGGCTCAATGTCTTTTATCGGCCTATTAAGGAAGATCGTCTGCTAATCCGATGCCCACACTCCGTACTGAGATTGAAATTAATGCCCCACGCTCACTCATTTGGGAGGCGCTGATGCGCAAAGACGAGTGGCGGCGTTGGAACACTTTTTTGTTTGATGGCGATCCCGCTTTAGCCATTCATCAGGGTCGTGAGATTTTTTTGTCAATTCGCCGCTTAGAAGATGATGAGTCGACCGACTTCGAACCGCTGATTACGCTAGTGCAGCCTCATGTTTGTCTGCGTTGGGTGGCTAAAATGCCAGGGTTTAAGAGCGAACACTCTTTTGAAATACAAGACCTAAGTCCCACGCGTACCCTTTACACCCATCAAGAAAGGTTTAGGGGAACGTTGTCGAATATCTTTTTGCCCTTTATTCGCCAAGATGAGAAGCAAGGCATGCGGCGCATGGCGCGGCAGTTAAAACGCTATGTTGAACACCGAGAATATCGTCAATATCGGCGAGACCAGCGAGCCCGCCGCGATCGCTGACGGGTGTGAACTGCTGGCCTAGCCTGAAAACACTGGTGGTCACGCAAACTCGTAGTACTCAGAGGTTGGATTAGCTGGGTCAGGGGCGATCGCCAGCCACAGCGGGAACTGCAAAATCGATAAGGCAATTTTGCCTTCCGATTCATCGATGATGATCAGCGGCAGGTAGTTGTTTTCCAATAAACGTTCGGCACGTTGGGCCATCGGTTCTGATGATTCAAACAGCATAATGCCGCTGCGGGTGCCAAAGTCGCCCCGCGAAACGCCTAAACAATCTTGGAAGCCGCGACGCCAATCACCCAACCGCTCAGGACTATTTGCCAGCACTAAAACCCGCAGGCGATCGCCATGCATCGTGTGCAGCAGCGAGATTGCCGCTGACGCGACCAAGACGTTTTGCAGGCGGCTGTTTAAAGTTTTGACCGCCCCCCGCCCGCCCTGAGCCAAACACCAATTGGCGACCCGATCAGCATGAATCGGTTCAAAGGTGCGCCTCAACTGCCACACGGGGCCGTAGTAGTCAGGCCGCAGACGATACTGATCGAGCAGACTTTGAATGCGTTCTGTGTCTCGAAGGTACTGGGAGGTCGCTGCTGGGGTCGGTGACTGGGCGGGCGCTTCTGGCTCCGGTAATGGCGGCGTCTGAGCCGCCGCATGGCGCCGAACCGAGGGCGCTTCTGTAGGGGCGAGTTGTAACTGTTCGGCGGAGGTGGCCAAATCTTGCAAACTGCCGACTAAATACTCCTTAAAACTTTGAACGCGCACCGCGAGATCTTGAGAAGCGCCGGCAAACGACGTTTTCATTTCCGCATTGATGCGATCGCGGCGACGTTCTAACTTTTCGATTTCGAGTTCTAAAGAGCGCTTTTTGCGTTCTAAGTCGCTAGCGGCCTCCCGCACCATACGAGCCAAATCAGCCTGCACTTTGCTCTCTTTGCTGTTGGCATTGGCAGCCGTGGTTGAACTTAAAGGGGTGTTAGCGGCACCGGCAGGCGTACTGGAATAGGGCGATTCATCAGCAGGCATAGGTCAGTAATCTCAGACAGGCGATATCAAGGATAAATCAGTTTGTTCAGCGCAAAAACTAACGTCCGATCGCAACAGAGCAACTTTATTACTTAGCCTGAAGCGGGACATGCTGTTCAAGTTGCGATCGCAACTCCTGCGGATTAAACAAAATGGGTAGAAAGTGGATGCTGTTGACTTCTCGAAAATAGAACAAGGTCGGCACGGGCGACCAAAAAATATCCCAGACTTCCCATTCCTCATAGGGAAAACGGCGAATCCGCGTATCCCCTCGATAGATATCTAAATCTGTCGCTGTAAAGATGAGCTGTAGAGTCGTCGTTTGATAGAGCAAAAACAAGCCAAAGATCAAAACGCTGCCCACTAAACCAGCGGGCACAGGTCCCCACGTTAGCAGTGCTAAAAGGGCGCCGACGAGGCCGCCGATGATCAGCACAATGGCAATGTTGTAGCTAGGCTGCAAGGAAGTTGATTGGGCCGTTGGCGATGCGGTCACAATTGCCTCGGTAAATGAACAACGTTCAGTTCGCTGCCGGTGCGGCTGCTTTGCTTGCCCCCATTGTAAAGGGTTGACTGCATGGGGCTAACAGGAGTCCTATCGTCAAATGCTGATTGTCTTGATTAATGACTCGGTCAGGCAAGCAAACTGCTGATGGCACACGGTGATGGACTGGTTCCAACGACCCGTTTATTGGGGGCTGCGCCTAGATACTCTCTTTAGGTGCAGACAGCTTTTAGCGAGGGTGTGGCACTGCTCAACCGTTGAGATCGGGGGCGCTAGTTCGAGCAACGCCATCAAGGCGATCGCTGCCTACAAGCCGCCAACCACAGCGCTGCCCGTGCCCTGAAACATGAGCCAAGATAGGAAAAAGTTACTAATAAAAATTGCCAATAATGCAGTCACCACTGCTGTTGTTGTCGATTGGCCGACGCCTTTGGCTCCTCCCGATGTCGTTAAACCCCAACTAGACCCAATCACCGCAATTAAAATACCGAATACGAAAGCTTTGATCACCGCTGCTACTAGATCCCAGGTTGACAGAAAGCCCTGGGCTGAGTCGATGAAAACAGTTTGAGAGATGCCATACAGCGTGGTTGCGACCAGTAACCCTCCAGTCATGCCCGTGATAAAAGATAGCAGCGTTAACACCGGCAGCATGAGGGCACAGGCCACGACCCGAGGAATCACCAAATAATCGATCGGGTCGGTCTTTAAAATCTGTAGCGCATCGATCTGCTCTGTTACCTTCATCGTGCCGATTTCAGCAGCAAAGGCAGAGCCGACGCGACCGGCTAACACCACTGCCGTTAACACCGGCGCTAACTCCCGTACGAGCGTCAAGGCTAGCACGCCGCCAACAGCGGTGCCCGCACCAAAATTGATGAATTCTCTCGTCACTTGAATGGTAAATACCATGCCCACGAAGCTGGCTGTCAGCAGCGCAATGACCAGTGACTCCGGCCCCACCGCAACCATTTGGTCGAGCGTGTTGCGCCGGTGAATGGGGCGGGAAATCAAGTGGATGACCACTTGCCCAGTCAGCATTACCGCCGCAAATAATCGGCGACTCCACTGTGTGAGGCTAGAGAACTCTACGGCCTGAGCCAAGGATCACCTCTCGAAAATTAACATGGGCCTAAACCGTTTAAGCATCGCGCCGTTAGCATCAGCGTTAAGGCTTAAGTTTCAACGTCATTATATAGAAATGCTTTGGCGTTAGAGAGAGAAAAGCACCCAGTTGGCAGAACCGGCAACCCGAATACGGTATTCGTGAGTTGCTTGCACCGACCGACCTCTACTGGTGTCTGGCAACTCCTGATGCACTCGCTATGATTCTCGAGATTCAGCTGACGCTTGCCGATCACTCGGAATTTTGGTCGATTAGCCATGGTCTGGTGTTCTTGCTTGTTTGATAAAACAGGCGAGGAATAGTCAGTTAGTCGATCTATATGTTTGATAAAACAAGCGAGATCGCCCCAACAATAGTCATTTAGTGGATCTATGTGCTCAAATTGTAGGGAATCAGCCATGCGGGCACTCCGTAGACGGCAGGAGGAAATCGCGTCGTTGATTGGGTGATGACTGCGGTTTGCTCCGCTCTAGGAATATCTTTTGGGCTGGTTGGGCGGATTGAATTTCGTTAATTTAGATTGAATTCGTTAGTTAAGGTAATGAAGACGGGCGATCGCAATGACTTCTAACTGTTATTTACACCGTGGCACAGCTTGGCAAAGCGGTCTCAGCCTGCTAACTGCTGTGGTCTTGAGTCTGACGACTCTGCTGGCCTGGCCGACGGCAGCGTTCGCTCGCGAAGGTACGCCGGTGGCTAGCTCTATTCAGCCTTATCTGGATGGGGTGGCTGACAACATCAGCGAATTTACCCTCGACAATGGCATGAAGTTCATTGTCCTAGAGCGGCCCCAAGCGCCCGTGGTGTCGTTTATGCTGTATGCCGATGTGGGTGCTGTGAATGAGGCCGATGGTGCAACGGGGATAGCCCACTATTTAGAGCACTTGGCCTTTAAGGGCACGCAGCGCATTGGCACTACCGACTATCTGGCGGAACAGGCCCTGATTGACGAAATGGATGCCGTGTTTGCCGAGATTTTGGCTACTGAGGCAGCGGGCGATACGACCACCGCTGAGGCGTTGCGATCGCAGCTAGAAACCTTACGTCAAGAAGCTGCTCAATATGTTGAGCAAAACAAATATGGCCAAATTATTGAACAGGCAGGCGGGGTCGGGCTGAATGCGACGACGGGGGCCGATGCGACTCGCTACTTTTACAGTCTCCCGTCCAACAAATTAGAACTGTGGATGTCATTAGAGTCTGAGCGCTTCCTAGAGCCGGTCTTTCGAGAGTTCTACGAAGAAAAAGAGGTGATTCTCGAAGAGCGACGGATGCGGGTAGATAACTCTCCCATTGGTCAGTTTATTGAGGTGTTTTTAGAAGAAGCCTTTGATGAACATCCTTACCGGCGGCCCGTGATTGGTTACCAGTCAGATCTGTATGTCGCGACCCGTGATACCGTCAAAAGCTTTTTTGATGATTACTATGGTCCCAGCAACTTGATCGGCGTCATTGTCGGTGATGTCGATGCTCAGACAGTAGAGCAAATGACCGCCACTTATTTTGGGCGATTTCCCTCTCAGAGTTTGCCTGCTGACGTCACGATCACAGAGCCGCCGCAGCAAACCCCTAAAGAATTTACGCTGGAATTGCCGTCTCAGCCTTGGTATTTAGAGGGTTATCATCGCCCCAGTATCAACGACCCTGACCATGCCATTTACGGCATGATTGAAAGCATTCTAATTAGAGGGCGGACAGCGCGTCTTTATAAAGAGCTGGTAGAAGACCAGCAGATTGCGCTGGACGTGGGGGGATTCAGTGGCTTCCCTGGAGACAAATATCCCAATATGCTGGTGCTCTATGGCATCACTGCGCCTGCGGTTGAACCAGATCAAATTGCGGCAGAAATTCATCGACAACTTGAACAGTTGCAAACTGAGCCGGTATCAGCAGAGGAGCTAGATCGAGTTAAGACCCAAGCGCAAGCCGGTCTATTACGGCAGTTAGATTCCAATTCTGGGATGGCTGCCTTACTCGCAGAATATGAAGCTAAGACGGGTTCCTGGCGCAACATCTTTACCGAGTTAGAGGAGATTGAAGCCGTCACCCCTGCGGCGATTCAACGGGTTGCTCAGAGCACGTTTCGACCCGAAAATCGCACTGCGGGTAAGCTCCTTTCTGCACCAGACCCCTAAGAGTGGACTGCTAGAGTTGAGTGCGGAGGGATTGTCCCTGCCGGCCGCGTTTGCTCAAACCTGGCGCTTTCGGCCAATCGCTCAAGTTAGGAGTTCACTCCTTTTCCATACTGCCAACCCCTTATCGTAATTTTGCTATGTGTGGGTATTTGTCATTCAAACCGGTCCGTCGCTTTCGCTGGTTGCCCTGGCTACTTGGCGTGGTCACATTGGTGAGTATTCTCGCCTTGAGTTGGCAAGCGCCGGCCTCGGCAGTGACGGCTCGTCATTACACCGAGCTGGAATTTCCGCCGTTGGGGGAAGTGCAGATTCCTGACTATGAGCGCTATCAGCTATCTAACGGCTTGGTGGTTTACCTGATGGAAGATCACGAGCTACCGTTGGTCAGCGGCAGCGCCACGTTCCGGACTGGTGAACGTTTAGTGCCGACCAGCCAGACCGGGCTCGGAGAAATCATGGGTGATGCCATGCGTCTGGGGGGCACTGAGGCCTACACGGCTGAAGTTTTGAATCTCGCTTTAGAACAGCGAGCTGCAGCAGTAGAAACTGCAGTAGACGTGGATTCTGGTTCTGCCAGCTTCAACACGTTAACTGAAGACCTAGAGGATGTATTTGGTCTCTTTGCTGATGTCGTACAGCGTCCAACTTTTGCGCCTGATCGCCTGGAATTTCTCAAAAATCAATATCGCGGCGCCATTGATCGTCGCAACGATGACCCTAATGACGTGGCTTCTCGCGAGTTTCGTAAACTTGTTTATGGCGATGACAGTCCCTACGCTCGCACCTATGAGTACAGCACTCTCAACAACATTTCGCGAGATGACATCATCGAGTTTTATCAGGCTTCAGTGCGCCCTGATCGCATCATCTTAGCGATCTCAGGAGATTTTGAGCCCGAGTCGATGCAGCGCTTGATCGCCGAGACTTTTGGTGACTGGCAAGTGCCCGATAATGGGTCTTACTTACCGGCAGCCCCGTCAGCAGAACAGACCCAGGCGGGCGTCTTTTTGGTTGATCAGCCTCAGCTATCTCAAAGTTATGTGCAAATTGGGCATATCGGGGGGCAACGCGATGCGTCTGATTATGCCGAAATGGCTGTCATGAATGAAGTGCTGAATGGGTTTGGGGGGCGGTTGTTTAATGAGGTGCGATCGCGTCAGGGTCTAGCCTACGTCGTTTATGCCTTTTGGTCCGCCCGTTATGATTACGACGGCATTTTTATCGGGGGAGGGCAAACGAGCTCAGACACGACCGTGCCCTTTATCGAGTCTGTAAAAAAGGAGATTGCCGACATTCGTCAGGCACCCGTCTCAGAGGAAGAACTCTCTCGGGCTAAAGACTCTGTGCTCAACAGTTTTGTCTTTAACTTCCAAAATCCTGAACAGACGCTTTCCCGTCTAGTCCGCTATGAATACTACGACTATCCTGAAGATTTTGTGTTTCAGTTTCGCGAAGACGTGGCAAACACCACGGCGGCGGCAGTTCAGCAAGCTGCTCAAACCCATCTGAAGCCCGAAGATCTGGTTATTTTGGTCGTGGGTAATGTCAACGAGATTCAGCCGCCACTGAGTAATCTCACTCCCGACCAGCAAGTTACCCAGGTCGATATTACGATTCCTGCTCCCGATGCTTAAACTGATGAGCTAACTGTGCACCACGCCGGGCAAAGTGATTAACAATCTACTCACTCAGGCCCCAGTTAATCGAGCAAGCAAGTGAGATTTTCTGTAGGAACACGGGCATCCTGCAAACATAGCTCTTATCGTTAATTAATCCTTATGAGAATATTAGTGACCGGCGGCGCTGGATTTATCGGTTCTCATCTCATTGACCGCCTGATGCAGGCTGGCCACGATGTTATCTGCGTTGACAACTTCTTCACAGGGCATAAACGCAACATTCAGCACTGGTTCGGCAATCCCAATTTCGAACTGCTCCGCCATGACATTACCGAACCTCTCAAGCTAGAAGTTGACCAGATCTATCATTTGGCTTGTCCGGCTTCTCCGGTTCATTATCAATACAACCCCGTTAAAACCATCAAAACGAATGTGATGGGCACGCTGTACATGCTGGGTTTGGCTAAGCGCATCAACGCTCGCTTTTTGTTGGCCTCGACTTCTGAAGTCTATGGCGATCCAGAAGTTCATCCCCAAACAGAAGACTACCGGGGCAATGTTAATCCCATTGGCATTCGCAGCTGTTATGACGAGGGTAAGCGCGTTGCTGAGACCTTAGCCTTTGACTACCATCGCCAAAGCGGTGTCGATATTCGAGTTGCCCGGATCTTCAACACCTATGGGCCTCGCATGCTAGAAAACGATGGCCGAGTGGTCAGTAACTTTGTGAGCCAGGCTTTGAAGGGTACCCCGCTGACGGTCTATGGTGATGGCTCGCAAACGCGCAGTTTTTGCTACGTTTCTGACCTCGTCGAAGGTCTGATGCGACTCATGAATGGTGACTTTATTGGGCCGGTCAATCTAGGCAATCCTGACGAGTACACTATTTTGCAACTAGCTCAGACCATTCAGAAGACGGTTAACCCAGACGCTGAAGTGAACTTCGAGCCTTTGCCACAGGATGATCCCAAAAGACGTAAGCCAGATATCACGCGAGCCCAAACCCACCTCAATTGGGAACCCACAATTAACCTCCAAGCAGGCTTACAAAAGACGGTTGATGACTTTAGATCACGTCTACAGGTAGAAAAACGATTGTCTTTGGAAACGTCGGTCTCCTAACTACTAGGCAAGCCTATGCTGGATGCGAACTGGGAACAGCAGTCGTCAAAATCTGTCAAAGTACTGACTGTATTTCCATTTGCTGCTTGGGAAGACTATATCTGTCTGGGATGAGCTCCTATGACAGGTGCTGTTTTGTAACTCACCTAATGCTGAAAGGATTAAATTACTATGCGTGTTTGTGTCATTGGAACTGGTTATGTGGGCCTCGTGACCGGTGTTTGTCTGTCTCATATTGGACATGACGTCATTTGTGTCGACAACAATGAAGAGAAAGTTAAATTAATGCAGTCCGGACAATCCCCGATTTACGAGCCGGGCTTGTCTGATCTCATGAAGTCCTCAATGGAAGCAGGGCACCTGCACTTTACGAGTGATTTGGCGGCGGGTGTCGAGCATGGTGAGATTCTGTTTATCGCCGTGGGAACCCCCCCTTTACCGACTGGTGAGAGTGATACCCGCTATGTAGAAGCCGTGGCTCGCGGGATTGGTGCTCACCTGAATGGTGGCTATAAAGTCATTGTGAACAAATCTACCGTGCCGATTGGGTCTGGTGATTGGGTGCGCATGATTGTGATGGACGGTATCACTGAGCGCAAGAAGTCGTTGGTGGGCGCTGGTGCACCGGCACCGGCTGGTGAAGAAATCCAAGCTGACTTTGATGTTGTTAGCAATCCGGAGTTTCTCCGGGAAGGGTCGGCAGTTTATGACACCTTCAATCCGGATCGGATCGTCTTAGGCAGCAACAATCCCAAAGCGATTCAGAAAATGAAAGAGCTGTATGCTCCTCTCGTGGAGCGAAAGTTCTCTGAAAATGAGTCTTTACCGCCTGTTCCAGTGGTCGTGACCGACTTGAGTTCGGCTGAGATGGTCAAGTATGCCTCTAACGCTTTTCTGGCTACGAAGATCAGCTTCATCAACGAGGTTGCCAACATTTGCGATCGCGTCGGGGCCGATGTGACTCAGGTCGCTATGGGCATTGGCCTTGATTCTCGCATTGGGCACAAGTTCCTACAGGCTGGTATTGGTTGGGGAGGGTCTTGCTTCCCGAAAGATGTCTTGGCTCTCTTGCACACTGCCGATGACTATGGCTACGAAGCAGATTTGTTAAAGGCCACGGTTAGCGTTAACCAACACCAGCGCACGATCGCCCTGGAAAAGCTCCAGCAAGAGCTGAAAATCTTGAAAGGCAAGACTATTGGGCTGTTGGGGCTAACCTTTAAGCCTGACACCGACGATATGAGAGATGCGCCTTCCCTCACGCTGATCGAGCAGCTAAATCGTTTAGGTGCCAAGGTCAAAGCCTATGACCCGATTGTGTCTCAGAGCGGTCTGCGCGACGGTTTATCCGGCGTCATTGTCGAGACAGACCCTGATCGCTTGGCGGATGGTTGTGATGCCTTGGTCTTAGTGACTGATTGGAAGCAGTTCAAAGACCTGGACTATGCCAAGATGGCGGGTCTAATGAATTCGCCCATTGTGATTGATGGTCGCAACTTCTTGCCTCAAGCGCAGATGGAAGAATGGGGTTTCCGTTACTTGGGAATTGGTCGCTAGGTCGCTAGGGACGCAGCGATTGATTGTTGGCAGCGGTGGGAGAACATTGGGTTTCTTCCACTGCTTTGCTGTCGTTAGACAATGGGGACTTGTTGGGCTTATACCAGTTCTACGAATGACAGCTACACAGACAAGTCGGCTTTCTCCCTCGGGGAGACGCGATGCGAACGACTCCGCTCAGCCTAGGTTCCTTGAGCGGAGTCGAAAGGAAGATCTGTAGCCAGTTTCAGAGAATTGGTATGAAGCGCTGGTTGGCGCGGCTGAGGCCGATGTGGTTAGGCGTTTAGAACCGGCGTCTTTGTCTGATTTGGCTCAAGGCTGAACATGAACCCAACAGGACGCGAGAAATTAGTGTTATCCTAAAGCTGACCTGGACCCATGCGGTCACAACGCCCAAATCATGTCAGGACCGGAAGGTAGCAGCATTACGGGATGCTTGTGACAGGCGTGGTCTCCGGGTCTCTTCGTATTTTGAGAAGATGATAGCCGCACCTCTTCATCGCGGCTGTTGTGAGATGACAACCTTTAGGTGCGTATCAGTCGGTTAACCCTAGTGGTCGCTGCCAGGCTGCAGTCTTTATCCTATACAAAGCGATATTTCTGAGGAATGACGATGGCGGGCTTTGGCGATCTCGTTCAAAAAGCGTTTTATTTAGGGATGGGTGCGGCGTCTTATGCTGGCGAAAGGGCGGGCAGTACGCTGAAAGATTTGCGTGAACAGACTCAAACGGTTGTCAATGAGCTGGTCGAACGGGGAGAGCTGAGCGCGGAAGAGGCCCAGCAGCTGATTAACAAGATGATGCAGCGAGCGCAAGAGAGCGTGACGACTACCGCTGCAGTGTCTCAAGATGAGCCTCGACGCATCGAAATTGTGGATGATGAGGAGATGACTGCTGAAGTACGGGAGGCTGATGCCTTACGACAGCAGGTCGAATCAATGCGTCAGCAGCTGGAAGCCCTGAAGCGTAAAGGAGATCAATGAGCGATTTTGAAGACTGGGCAAGAGAGCTGAGCGACGTGTTAGATCAGGCGGCACGGGCGACTGAAGCTTGGGCCGAGCAGACTTTGCACGGCGCTGTAGAAGCAGTGGATAGCCTGGCCGATGATATTGAAAAACAGCTACGGCCAACGTGGGAGCGCTGGGCAGAGGATATCAATCAGGCTGTAGAGCCCTTCGAAGATGTGCTGGATCATGAAGCTGAGCGCTTTTCAGAAGAATTTTCTGAACTGATTAATCCGGTGGTGGTGCCCTTGGCGGGGGCGCTCGAAACTTGGCTCGAAACGATGACGGCACCCATTCTCAGCCATGTTGACCCGATGGTCAACGACCACACTACCTGTATTGGCTGCAAGCATTATTGTGGACAGACCCACGGTGGCAACATGCTGGTCTGTGCGATGTATCCCTATGGGCCAGAAGCTGAGACTTGCCCCGACTGGGAATCCCACTGGGGTCAGCCCGATAATAATGGATAAAAGTGTCCGACGGGGCCTTGCCCTCGGCCAATTCGGAGCGCATGTTGTAGGGCCTGAGTGACGTAATCCTTAGCGTCACGAACGGCGACAAATTGTTCTTTGCCGAGGGCTAGGTTGGCCGCGATCGCGGCCGATAGGGTGCAGCCAGTCCCATGGGTATCTGACGTTTCAACGGTAGTGGTGGTGAGCGTCGTGACTTGTTCACCGTCATACCAGACGTCAACTCCCCGTAACTGGCCCGCCATGCCACCGCCCTTAATCAGAACCGTTTGGGCACCGAGAGCGTGAATTTTTTGGGCCGCCACTTGCATATCGCTCAAGGTTTCAATCGCTTGACCGCTCAGAATTTGCGCCTCGTAGCGGTTGGGTGTGAGGACAGTGGCTAATGGAATGAGATGAGTGGTCAGCGTCGCGATCGCGGCATCATCAACGAGCTGAGCACCCGTGCGCGAAACCATCACCGGATCAACTACCCAAAACGGGATGGATGACTGAGCCATCATTTTAGCGACGGCCAGCATAATATCCGTGTTAAGCAGCATGCCCAACTTTACACTTTGTACCTGAATGTCACTGACGACAGCTTCGATTTGTGCCACTACAGCGGCGGGGGGTAAAGCGTCGACTCGGGTTACACCACAGGTATTTTGAGCCGTCACACAGGTGAGTGCACTGGTGCCATGAACCTGGTGAAAGGCAAACGTGCGAAGATCTGCTTGAATACCCGCCCCGCCGCCACTATCAGAACCGGCGATCGTGAGCGCTACCGAGGGAATAAGGGGAGCCGCCAAAGTTTACCTCAATCAACCCTTGCTCAAGGAAGCACGCCAACCAAACGGACTCATCGTCATTAAAGACTGGTTCAACGGAAACTTTGCGCAGCTAGTGATTGGGGCGACGACGTTGCAAGAACTCTGGAATATCCAGACCGCCACTGCCGCTATTCGTCTCGGTAGAAGTGGGCGCTACATTGAGCTTGTTGCGTTTCAGTGGGGTAATACGAGTGGCATCAATCTGCCCGCCGTGGGATTCCAGATTAAAGCCGGTGGCAATCACCGTAATCTGTACTTCACCCTGCATCCGCTCATCAATCACCGCACCAAAAATGATATTAGCGTTGGGGTCAACGGCTTCATAGATGATTTCGGCGGCGGCATTAACTTCATGCAGAGTGAGGTCAGAGCCGCCGGTAATGTTGAAGACCGCACCAGAAGCGCCGTCAATGGAGGACTCTAGCAAGGGAGAAGAAATGGCGGCGACAGCCGCTTCACGGGCTCGTGATTTGCCAGAGCCAATGCCAATGCCCATTAGGGCTGACCCGGCATCTGCCATGACGGCTCGAACGTCGGCGAAGTCAACATTTACCAAGCCGGGAATCATGATGATGTCGGAAATGCCTTGAACGCCCTGACGCAGCACATCGTCAGCCGACTGAAACGCTTCTTGTACGGGGGTTTGTTCGGAGATGACCGATAGGAGGCGATCGTTCGGAATCACAATGAGGGTATCGACCCGGCTTTGCAGGGCTTCAATGCCATCATCGGCTTGACCGGTTCGTCGCCTTCCTTCGAAGGTAAAAGGCCGGGTGACCACGCCAACAGTCAAGGCCCCAGACTCTTTGGCGACTTCCGCAACGACGGGAGCGGCGCCAGTGCCGGTACCGCCGCCCATGCCAGCCGTAATAAACACGAGGTCAGACTCTTCGAGTGAAGCAGCCACTTCATCGCGGGATTCTTCTGCTGCTTTTTGGCCGATCGCGGGATTGCCACCCGCGCCTAACCCGCGAGTCAGCTTTTGCCCGATTTGTAAGCGATTTTCCGTAGCGGTATTCAATAACGCTTGGGCGTCTGTGTTGACTGTCCAGAACTCGATTCCAGAGAGGCCACTGTGAATCATCCGGTTGACCGCGTTGCAGCCACCCCCGCCAACACCGATAACTTTGATTTTTGCAATATTACTGGGCACAGTCTCACCGTTTAGGAGCATTTCTCCAGAAACTACTCTGGGATCACTACTAGCATTGTTAAGAACACTGGGGGAATCGGATGGAGCATGATCTTCGCTTGCCCTAGCTGACGAAGACTCATACTCAACGGGAACATGAGAACCATTCGTCGAGAAGTCGTCAGAATCAAAACTTGTCGGTGCTGAATTTGAAGACATTAAGCTCTACCTAGGCAAGATTTAATTCCGAGCAAGCAGTACCCCGCACGATTTAGACAACTATAAGGTACTTCGGGGGAAAAACCAAACAAACTGCAGACTGCCTGAAACAGCAGCTATAGAAGCGTCTTGCAGACAAAATGGCGGCGATCGCAACTTGCTCGAACTAGCTTAAAAAACTACCCCATTTGCAGAAAAATTGCAGGGAAACCGGGTCAACTTCATCATTTCTTAAGGTGAGTCTGAGGCTGGTGCCGCTGGATTGACGAGCTTGACGGCTGGGGTTTCAGGGCGGACTAAATCGATATAGTCAACGGCGGGTAAATTGGCCTGGTCGGTCAGAGCGCGGAATCGAGGCAGCGTGGCCAATTGGGTTTGTAGCCGTTGCGGGCTAAAAACGCCTAAATGAACTTGTCCCAGCTCGGTCTGCACAATTAGATTGCTGGGCGATCGCCAATCGACTTCAGTAATGGCAATCTCACTGGTTTGCAGGGCCTGATAGAGCTGCGGCCACTGGGAGCGATATCTCGGGTGAAAGCCACGAACGCGCAATGCCGGCACATCAAATTCGCGATTCACGCCCACAGAATTTTGTGGCATCCAATGGCCTTGAGCATCGAGAAAGCCGGCATGATTGGTGGGCGTGAGCTCGGCATTGGGATCGGCTAAGGGTTGGAGTGGCACGGTGACCGCTACCGGCTGTCGTTCTTGCAGGGTGATTTCCAACCGGGGAGGAAATAGCTGGCGATCGACCTGGGCGACGGCGATGGGGGATTGGGTACTGAGACGCTGCACGATGACCTCGGGTTCGATTTCGAACAGTGGTTGAGGATATTCCAGAGCCAGCAGTTCATAGATTGCAGCCTCGTCGAGCATGTCATTGCCGTTGAGGATGATCTGATCATTACTCTGCAGTAATAACCAAAAGGGATTGCGCATGAGCCAGAACGCCCCAACCGCTAGACTACCGATGGCAAAAACTCGCCAAACGTGCTGAAAATTGCGCGTCCGGCGCTGTTTTCTGAGCGTTCGGCGGCGATGTGAAAGCTCTTCGGGAGAAGGGTTGACAAGTTCAGTCATGGGCGATCGCGCAAACCGAAAAGGAGACTGCCATAGACCAATCTCAGAAACTGAAAGACGGGGAGTACTAAGGCTGTGGCGTTGATTGTAGCGACTTTTGCAGGGTCTGCAACCGATTTTGCCAGGCGGTTGCGAGCGCTGTATCCGTGAACGGAATCCAGCGGTGCTCGCCGGAATCTAGCGTTAGCTCCAGGCAAACGTCACACCCCTGGGGTAGGTTGGCCGTAGCGGGTAGCGAGGGCGACGTGCAGAGGGCAATCTGCGTCACTGTGTCGAGAGTGACTTCTTGCAGTTGCTCAGGGCCTTGGCGAGTCGGACGACCCCAGACGAGCCGCGCATCCACCTGCCCCAGGGCGGCGTAAATATCGTATTTAGCCCGTTCAAAGTCTGTCGCCCAGATTTTGTAGGCTTCTAACTTGCGATATTCATGCCAACCGGCCCAGGCCAGCCAGATAAAAATCCCCAATAAGGGGAGCCAAAGTAGTCCACGTTCCATAACTGTCTAACTAAAAAGCGATTAAAGGGTGGGCGATCGCTCAAGATATCGTCTGAGCAAGCCCGCTATAGACAAGTCTGCTGATCGCCAAGGCTGGCAGGTGTCATCTCGGTGACTGGCTTAACGATAGTCAGGCAATCAACAACTCCTCTTACTAGCTTAGCGATCGACACGAGGTTGGCCGAAAATGATCTTAGCCTTGAGGATTGTGAGCGACGGCGATGATGATGATGAGCCGATTAGGCTGTGGTCTCAGGATCTGATGGTGTTGCCTTTGACGTCGTCTCGGATCGCTTGTCGTGCGACCCTGATGATCATTCAGATGGTTTCGGGCTGGTAGAACCTGGCTGGATCGATCCGAGTGGGTTGTGGTGGCGTGGCGTGGTTTGACCGGTTCACCCAAGTTTTTGACCCTTAAATTATAAGGATGTGTTTGCAGGCTGCCTCGAATGTTGCCACGGGTGTTCTTGAGCTGACCTCAATTCGTTTTGCCCCAATGCAGAGATCGGCAGTGTCGGTGGGTTGATTATGACAAGATGCATAAGCTGCGATTATCTGAGAGGCCCGACTCTGGTGCAGAGCCTATCTCTAGGGGCGCAGAGCCGGTTGATCGTCGTGATTCTGTAAAGTCTTGCAACGAGGCTGTGATTTGGTTTTACACGTCATCAAAGATCTTGACTAGGGTTGTGGCCTCCTAAGCGAATTATGACCCGCTGAGAGCAGCGCCTCTGCCCAAGTCTGAACTTAATAGTTGATCTGAGGAAATGAAATTGGCTTATATCTCTTTACTAGCAGCAGTGCCCAATACGCTAACCTGGAGCCCCACCGTGGCTATCGTCATGATTGTGTGCAACATCATCGCGATCGCGATTGGCAAATTTACAATCAAATATCCCAATGAAGGGCCCGCCATGCCGTCGCCGAACCTGTTTGGCGGTTTTGGCTTGCCAGCGGTGTTGGGGACAACTAGCTTAGGTCACCTGATTGGCGCGGGGGCAATTTTAGGCCTTTCTAACTTGGGTGTCCTCTAGAGGCTTCGCGTAGCCAGGCTGTAGCCGTTGTCTAAGACCTGATTGGGGGAGAGTGCGATCGCGCTTTCCCCTTGTCAACCCTTCTAAAATTGAAAGCCCAGGTTGAAATAAAATCTTAGACCTGGCGGGTCATCGGTGGTGAGTTCTTCGATGTCGATGAGCGGGTAGGCAAAATCAGCTCGCGCATTGAAGTCTTCAGTGATATTCAATAGAAATCCCAGCCCGGTGCCCAACAGAAAATTGTTGTCTGTGGCATTAATGCTGTCGCTGTCGTTCCAAACATAGGCGCCATCAAGGTAGGGCGCAATTTGAAAAAAGGGCAGTCCCTCGGCATTGCGCGTGATCACGATTTGATCTTCGATGGAGAAGCGGAAACCATTGTCACCAAAGCGTTGATTTTGGTCATAGCCGCGCACCGATACCCCCCCGCCCGCAAAGAATTTCTCCGAGCCGGGCAATGAATCGGGCGACAGCTGCAGGCTGCCCTGCACGAATAGCAGATTATTTGGCCCGAGTCGCTGCACTCGCTGCGCTTGCCCAATCCACGAAAGGAAGCCATTCGTGCTGCCATTGGTAGTCGCAGTATCATCAACGCTTTCTTCGCCCAAGCGAAACTGCGACTGCAGCGCCCAAGCGCCGCTGGCATCACGGTGCACGTAGTCTTGACCAAAGCTCAAAACCTGAGTGTTGCTGGAATCTGTGATGATGCCGGAGATCAGCGTTGAGCCTTCGCGATAGCGATAGCCTAGAGAAAGCGCAAATTCATCTCGCGGCGTGCGAATGAGGGGCTGACGCACACTGACTTCATAAATATCGGTAGATCCCTCTGTGTCAAAGGCAAAGGTGGGCTGGTTGGGATCAGTGATTTCAAATTCGTTGGGGGTGAGTCGCACCAGCAGCGTGCCGTTAGTGGGGCTGATGGGGACGCGATAGCCGAGTTCATAAACTTTGGAACCGGCTGTGGTGGTCCAAGTGGCGGAGCCGAAGAGCGTGTCACCGAGCCCGGCCAAATTGCGAAACTGCAGGCTGCCCCCAAGCCGGACGGTACCCACCGAGGATGGCGAATAGTTGTCGCTAAAAACCGAGCCGCCGACCGTGGGAGCCTCGGCGACGCGAACGATGAGTTGACTTTGACCGATGGCACTGCCAGCTCTGAGGCTGGCTTCGACGCTGTCAAACATGGGGTCGACGCGCAACAGCCGTAGCTGGTCTTCTAGATTGGCTTGATTGAGGGGGCGTGTGCCACCCTGGGCGACTCGTACCCGTACGTAGTCGGCCAGCGTATCGGTGCCTTCGACAATGATTTCTTCGAGTTCGCCCTCTAGCACATCAATTTGGACGACCCCCTCGACAATGGTTTGGGTGCTGATGATGGCGCGCGAGGTGATGTAACCGCCATCTAGGTAGAGCTGGGTGATGGCATCGGCTGCCTGCTGGAGTTCGGCGAGGGTGACCTCACGGTTTTCGTAGGGGGCGACGATCGCGGCTAGCGTGGCCTCATCAAAAATGGTGCTGCCGACCACCTCAACCTCAGTCACGCTAAAGGGCGTGTCGGCACCGGGGGGTAAGGGTTGCTCCGGGACGGCGGGTGACGGCTCAGTCTCGTCATCGTCGGCGGGCAAGGGCACTGGGGGCGCTGGCTCTTCGGGAAACCGATCTTGGCTGGGGTCAACTTGGGCCAAGTGTAACGGTTGAGCTGGAGTCGGGTCAGTGACGGATGGTGCTGCAGGCAGCGCCCAAACCACTGCCGGCCAGAAACCTAGCGCAGCGATCGCCGTGCAGCCAGAGAAACCCAGAAATCGCGGATTCATAGTCCACCAGTCTCGACACGTCTTTCAGATTATCGCGACTAATTCAGAAAACAATTGATTTGTATTGATAAAAAGCGCATTTCTTGTCAATTGTGCTGTGATCCTATGCTGTTTTCTGCCTGCCAAAGGCTCAGTCCACAGTGGCTATCAACACTGTGTTGCGGGAACGTTCGACGTTGCGGGTAATGCCGGGCAGCTGGGCGACGGAGTCAGTTTCTAGTCAGCGGAGCACAAGTGTTTTTTTGCGGTTGGGATAGTTCAGAGTTGGACTGATAATTAAGGGATCGGTATGCCAATAGAGGCCCCAGGTGCAGGCGGTTAGGTCTGACCTTGCCTTTAGCTGAGCGTGCTACCAAGGACTGCCCACCAGCGTAAAGGCGGCCCAGTAGTAGGGATGGCGAGTATCGCCAAAGCGCAGATTGACCAAGTCTGCTGGCAAAGGCTGACTGCCCCCGTTCCACTGCAGAACGCCATCGGTGACAGTGACTTCACCCCGCAGCATAGCGAGTTGGGCTTGCCGCAGCGCTTCTGCTTTGTAGGGTTGTTGGCTGAGCTGGGTATAAAACTCGGTCATTAGGCCAGCGGTTTCGAGATCGCTGACCTGCCAAAGAGAGGCAAGGGCGGATTTGACGCCCGCCTGCACGGCTAGCCCAGCAAAGCCTAACTCCGCTGAGGTATCCCCCAGGGCGGTGCGGCAGGCGCTCATAACCAGCAAATCTAGAGGGGGATTATTGAGCTGCAGTTCGCGCAGCTGATCGAGACCAAGCCGTTGATCCCAAAATTGAATGTAAGAGTTCTCGGGGCCACCGGAACGAAATTCGCCGTGGGTCGCGAGATGCAAGATCTGATATTCCGAGGCCGATCGCAACGCCACCAGATTGTCGGGCGTGAACTGTTCATTCAGGTCACGCTGTCCGGTTCTCAGGCGTTCGACGATGGTTGTGAGTTCAAAGGGGACAGCGGGTAGGGCGGGCTGATCGGTAAACTCAGAGGCACCCATCGCCAGCACCGACGCCTGCCGCAAATCGGTGTAGCGGGTATCGGTCAGTGCCAGGCTAGGCATCAGACCAATGGTGTAGTTCTCAATGATGAACTGTTCGCCGTCGTGCAGAGCTGCCAGGGGCAGCGATCGCAGGCCAGGGGCCATGATGAACGATAGGTGGCCAATGTCCCCCGCTGCCAGAGTGCCTTCTAAGGGCTGAATCAGCCATTGATACAGCGTTTGCGAATACTTTAAGTAGTTGCTTTGGCGACGGCGAGTGCGATCGGTGAGTTCAATTTGCAACGCCCGCACAGAGGTGATGACCTTTTCGCGCGTGGCCTCGGGAATCTCGATCTGCTGGGGTTGACCGGTGGGCGTGACAACAACGAGCTGAAGCACGTCCGTGGGTTGAGGATTTTGCAGTTGTTTGGCTGACGGCGTGTGGGCGACGCTACTGCCAGCGGGACTAAAGCGGGCATAGACTAAAGCCGACGGTGTGCCGACTTGCTCGGTGAGGGTCTGCAGCGTGCCCTGGCTGGATTCAAAGTCGGGATCGGCGAGCACCGGCAGGTCGAAAAAGCTGACAAAGTCATCGGCATAAAAGGAATCTTCAAAGGCCCATTCATCGAGGGTCAAATCTTCAGCATTGTCATCAAATTCGCGATCGCGAGGCGGACGTCGCTGACCGAAATCCTCTTCACCATCCTCAAAGTCATCGCCGTCCTCAAATTCTTCGCCATCACCGAAATCATCGCCGTCGCCGAAATCATCGCCGTTTCCAAAATCATCGCCGTCGCCAAAGTCATCGCCGCTGCTTAAAAAGTCATCGCCGTCGCCAAAGTCACCGCCCTCATCAAAACCCGGATCGTCGCCAAAGTCGTTGCCGAAGAAATCATCTGGTGGGCCGACGTCTTCACAGCCGACAAAGCAGTCAAATTCATCGGGATTTGGGGGCATATTTGGATCCGGCGGCATGTTCGGATCCGGTGGCATGTTCGGATCTGGCGGCGGTGGCGGCGGAGCGTTGGTCAGAATATCAATGTTGCCAAAGGTGACTGACGCGAGATAGCTATCAAAAGGGACGGTGTCAAGGCCATTGGTAATGATTTCAAACGTGCCGTTGGTAGTGGCATCGCCGACCACGAAGGGGATATTGCCGTTGCCGCCGTGCTCGATGAAAATGCTGGCCCCGCCCACTGTTGTGATGCTGGGGCTGCCCTCAACTCTCAGCAAGTCAGGCGTGCTAATCGTAATATCACCGCCGACTGCATCAAGACCGGCGATGACAATATCACCGTTGGCGCTCAAGAGAGTAATGTCGCCACCGGCAGAAAACACAGGCAGGGTCAGTGAGATCGCTGGATCACCGGTCGCATCACCGCCAAACAAGGCAATATCGCCGCCCAAACTATCGAAGAGGCCATTGATGTTGATCTCGGCTCCTTGCAAGAAAACATCACCGCCAAAGGTCTCAAAATTGCCGTCGATGTTGATCTGGCCGTTGCCATCGTTGTCGGTATCGGCCTGAAAGTCATAGTTCACGCCGCCGCTGCTTGTAAGCCCAAAGGGAATGTCAATATTGCCTGCTGCTAACAACTCCAAGGTTGCTCCAGCGGCGACGTCAAACAGGTCAAAGGCATCAGCGGTGATGTTGCCCTCGTCACCGCCGCCTGCGCCCGTGGAGACGGTGACCGTGACGCCAGCCCCCGTTCCCAGTGCCACCTGCAAATCCAGCCAGTTGATCACCGCCGGGCCACCGGCCTGAGCAACAAACGGGTTACCCCCGGGAAAGGCGGCCGTGTCAGTGGGTAGCAGCTCGCTGATTTGCACATCAAACGGATCGAGCAGCCAAGTGCCTGCCCGACCGTTAGGGGCACTGATGTCAGGCACGCCTTGAGTCTCGAGAAAGCCCTGACTGCTAGTTTCAACCAGGCCGCCGTTGCCACCATTGGCACCACCCCGCGCGCTGAGACTGCCGTAGCTGCGAGTCGTCTCATCTGACCAGATAATGACGGTGCCGCCATCACCGTTGGCGATCGCATCGGTCACCAGGCTAGAAGCGCCATCAATAAACGTCACCGCTGCCGTGGGTAGAGGCCCTTGCCCGGTATAGTCGCCCCCCACGCGCAGGGTGCCGCCGCCGCTGTCGCCCGAGGCATCAAGCGTGCCCCCGAGTAAACCGAGGGTGTTGCCGAGTATCGTGATGTTGCCGCCGCGACCATCATCAGTGGTATCTAACGTGCCACTGATGATGGTCGTCCCCGTATCAGTGGGAATGGCAACGTCAGACGCGTTGAGGGTAATCGTGCCATCAGGATTAACTATGACGCCTGTGGCTTGAGCGATCGCGTTGCCGGTTAAAAGCTCTGGCAGGGAAGCGGGATTAAAGACTGTGGTTGGGAGGTCGGGAATCGCGGTGAGGGTTTCGACTTCCAGATTGAGCAGCAGGCCGCTTTGGGCAATGCGCACGAGGCTGCCGCCTTCGACAGCACTGATAATGATGTCGCCGCCGGGAGCTGTGATCGTCCCCGTATTGAGCACTTGCCCCCCAATCAGCACCACGGACTCGCCGGGCAAAACGCCCAGGGTGCCGGCATTCACCACGCTGCCGGGACTCTCTAGACGGAAGCTGAAACTTTGAGGATCACCCACCAGTGCGGCATAGTCAGGGGTGCCCACGGTGCCAAACGCGCTGTCAGCAAAATTGACCTGGTCTGCCGTGACTGCCGTAAAGCCCCCTTGCAGATTGAGTACGGAATTGGGGCCAAAGAGAATGCCGTTGGGATTGATCAAAAACAGATTGGCATTCGAACCGCTCACCTGCAGCAGGCCATCAATCAGTGAAGCATTGCCGCCTGTCACCCGACTCAAAATGTTGAGAATAGCAGGGTCGGTGATGAAGGTCGCACTTTCGCCGGTGAGCAGGTTGAACTCGGTAAAACTGTGGAAAAGGTTTTGACTATCGGCAGAGGTTGCGCCGCCAGTGATGGCATGGTCGTTGCCGGTGGGCGTGACTTGCGTGCCGGTGCCATCGTTAGCAGGGAGGATGCCGTCGGCCCCGCTGGGCGTGGCCACTAGCCCCAAGAGTAGTGTGGTGGCCGCGATCGCCTGAGACCATTTTTGACCATGAACAAACCAAGCCCTGGTTGCATGACCCGGTGTTGACAGCATCTCACAGCAGCTAAGGAGGGGCTCGGCACTTGCCTGACAATCTCGCTTCATCGGTTCTCTTCTTTCCAGTCCTAGTCAAGGTGAAACTCATCAGCTTCACCGGGTGTCGGAGCTATTGAATCTATATATAGCTTTCTATACTCTGCCTTGAGGATGGCTGAATGGGAGGAAGGTGATGGTGTCGGGGAGTGTTTTGTAGCAATTCTTTGTTGAGAGTAATGACGATTTCGTAGTTCTACGTAGAGCACTGCTGACCGTTTGGAGCATCGTCAGAATGCTGGCAAATTTCTGACTATTGCCGTTGTTGCATCACATACTGACCGTGAATGTTAACGGCATAGGGGACGCCATAGGTGAGCAAGGCCGAGGCCCAGCGTCCTAACGTCATCTTGCCTTGCATGAGGGCGGCACCATGATTAATCAGAAACAAGACGGTGCCAACGACCAAGGCGACCTGAATCGCCATGGGCCGCAGGGTCGGGTCTTTGAGCGCCGCTAGATAGCCCCAGAGGTTGGGTTTCTTCATGTTTGCGCCTGATCAAAAAGTCCTGCTTACAATTCAAGCATGACCGCGTGGGGCGCTCGGAGCTGCCCTTAATTGCCTGGTGAATAGCGGGCAAAATCATTCGTTTGGCCCAGCGCTGGGTGAGGCCCAGTGTGACCAAGCCCCTTGCCCAGCCCGGCTATCTCTCATGGCTACCGGCCTTTTGGGGGCGCTGGTTTTTGCAGTCAGGAGCGTCAATGACATGACCCAGACTCAACCCATGACTTTGGCGATGCGCGACCAGATTTTGGTCTGCGGCCTGGGTAGTTTGGGCCAGCATTGTGTCGCCAATTTAAAGACGTTTGGGGTGCGGGTGAGCGCGATCGAGCTAGTGCCCACTAACCGTTGGGAAATTGAGCACCTACCGGAGCTGATCGATCAGCTTGTGATTGGTGATTGTCGGCAGTCAGAGGTGCTGCAACAGGCGGGCATCGATCGCTGTCGGGCGGCCCTGATAGTGACAACGAATGAACGGGTCAATCTCGAAGCGGCGCTGAGCGCTCGGGTGCTGAACCCCACCATTCGCCTCGTGGTGCGATCGGAAAAACAAAACCTCAATGACTTGCTAGAGCAGCAGCTGACTAACTTCATCGCTTTTGAGCCGACCCAGCTGGCGGCACCGGCCTTTGCCCTCGAAGCTCTGGGCGAAGAGATGCTCGGCTTTTTTAAGATTGACCGGCAGCCGTTTCGGGTGGTGAAGCGCACAGTGGCAGCAACCGATGCGGTGTGCAACAGTCGCAAGGTGCATGAGCTGAATCATCGCGATCGCCGGGTGTTGCGCTATCTCGCAGCGGCGGAGACGGCGATCGCCCCTGAGGCTTGGGAAACTCGCGATCATCCTGACAGTGCCTCGGCGCAGTTTTATACCTGGTCGCCCAACGCCATGATTTGGGCGGGCGATGTCATTGTGACGGTCGAGGCGGAATCCCCCGATGTGGTGATGGCCAAGAGCCTGCCGGACTATGCCGCGCGGCAGCGGCAGCAAGGTCTGCTGCAGCGCTGGGTCAGTGGCCTGAGGCACTGGCGTGGCTGGCGACCCCGCCGGGCGATTGCTGACTTTTGGCGATCGAGCGCTCAACAACAAATTCGTCGAGTGGCGTTGATCTGTGGGCTCACCGTGGTGGGGCTGTGTGGGGTGGGCAGCCTGCTCTTGACGCTGACGGGCACAGCGCCCTCGCTGGCGGATGCCTTTTATGCGACGGTGGTGTTGCTGCTGGGGGGCTATGGCGATGTCTTTGGCGGTGTGGCCTTGCCGAACCCGATGCCCTGGTGGCTGCGGCTTTTTAGTTTGGGCTTGACGCTGGCCGGGACGGCGTTCATCGGGGTGCTGTATGCCCTGCTCACCGAAAAGCTTTTGACCCTGCGGTTTGAGTTTTTGGCCAAACGTCCGCCGGTGCCCGAAAGCGATCACGTGGTGATCATTTGGCTGGGCCGAGTCGGACGACAGGTGGTGACCCTCCTACAAGACCTGAAACAGCCGGTGGTGGGTATTACGAGTCAAACAATCGAACCCGATGTGTTGCCGCAAATGCCCCTGCTCACTGGTGCCATTCGTGACGCTTTGGATAAGGCCAACTTAGCGACCGCCAAAAGCGTGGTGGCGGTCAGTGACGACGAGATTCAAAACCTTGAGCTGGGGTTGATGGCCTATCGCTCTAATCCCAACAGTCGCCTGATTATTCGCACCTATGACCAGATCTTTACTGATAAGGTGGCGCAGCTGTTTCCCTATGCGCAGGTGCTGTGTGCCTCGGCTTTGTCGGCTGAAGCCTTTGCGGGAGCAGCCTTTGGTGAAAACGTCATCGGCCTGTTCCGGCTCTACTATCAAACGGTGTTGGTGACGCAATACCGGGTGACGGCTGATGATACGCTGCACGGGTTGCTACTGGCAGAGGTGGCCTACGGTTATGGGGTGGTGCCGATCTGGCATCAGCTGCTGGGGCAGCGGGGGCGGACGATGCCTGATGATGATGTGCAGCTGCATGTGGGCGATCGCCTGGTTGTGCTATCGACGATTCGGGGGTTGCGGCGCATCGAACAGGGTGATTTGGCCCCCAAGCAGTGGCAGGTAGAGCTGCTGCACGCGAATGCTGCTGACGCGATTTTTGAAGGGGGCACCGAAATCGCGCGGGTGACCGGCTGCCAAATTGGTGAAGCCCATGCTCTGATGCATGAGTTGCCGGTGGTGTTTCCCTATAGGTTGTATCTGCATCAGGCGATGCGGTTGGTCAGACGGCTCAGCCGCCTGCGAGTCAGTGCTAAGCTGCTGCCCATCCACGATCACGCCGGTCAGGAGTGATTGGGCCTGATACGCTAATACCCATTCTCGGCAAGGCGAGATTCAGATGTCTGTTCTCAGTGCTGATTTACCATGCATCGCTAGCGCCCTGGTGCCAAGTTTGAGGCCGCTTGGTCATCCTGGGCTCGTTGGCGTTCAAGGTGGTTTGAATGTTTACGGTGGTTTGCTATGACAGCCCTCTGGCCCTATTCCACGCCGGGCATTCCCGATCATTTGTTTGAACAGTTACCAGGCATTCCGATCAGTAAACGTGAGGTGAGGCTGCTCATAGTTGGTGCGTTACGCCTCACACCAACGGCTCAGCTGTGGGATGTCGGGGCCGGTACGGGCACGCTGGCTGTAGAAGCGGCACTTTTGTGTCCTCAGGGAAAGGTGGTGGCGGTTGAGCGCGACGCCGACGTCGCTAACCTGATTCGCCAAAACTGCGATCGCTTTGGTCTGACTAACGTTGAGGTGATTGAAGGGGTGGCACCTGACTGTCTGGCAGGGCTCTCTCCTCAGCCTGATTGTGTCATCGTTGAAGGTGGCAAATCGATGAAAGACATTGTCAAAGCTGCTTGGGACTTTTTGCCCCACCAAGGCCGGATTGTCGTCACTACCGACACGTTGGAAACGCTTTACAGCATTTCAGAAACCTTTGTCGAGCTCTGTGTGCGCCAGGTTGAGATTGTGCAGCCGACGATCAATCGACTCGAAACTCGGGGCAATCAGCAGGTCTTTCGGGCCATTAATCCGATTTTCATCCTCAGCGGCGAAAAGCTCGATTGAGTGCACCAGGGGCACCGGTTCTACTCGTAATCTCGAATTTGCTGGTTCACGTCGTCGAGGGTTAGGCTCAAAGCCGCCGCAATTTGGGTTGTGGTTAGCCCCATTTGATGTAATTGTCGCACTGCTGTGACGCGGGCCTGGCGTTCTTGCTCGATCTGCTGCTGAGCCGCTTGAACTTGTTGCTGGGCCGCTTGAACTTGTTGCTGGGCTGTTTGAGCTTGTTGCTGAGCTGCTTGAATTTGTTCCTGGGCTTGGGCGGCTCGTTCCTCACCTGACAGGTAGCGATCGCCCTGAACATCAAACCAAGACAAAATCTCGCGCTCTAGCCCACCGATGCGACCGAGGCTGCGGCCCAGGCCGAGACTGACCTCCGGCATCCAATAGGGCTCACCAATTTGGAGCTGATATTGGCCGTCAACAAGTTTGTAGACTTCGAAGGGTTGATGGCGATCACGTTGCCAATAGTCGGGGTTGTAGATGGCGTAGTACAACACATCGAGTTGAGCGTAGATATTGAGCTTTTGGTCGTACTCGTTGCCCGGTGTCCAAGACACCATCTCGAGCACTAACGTTGGGGCAATATCGGCCTCTTCCCACAGGACGTAGCTTTTGCGCGATCGATTGCCGGGTTTGCGGCGGGGGACGCCGAGACTTAAAAAGCCATCAGGTACGATGGGCACCTTGGGACTTACGCCAGTCGTGTGGTAAATCGCCATGTCAGCCCCAAAATACCAGTCCTGGCGGTCTTGCCAGATCAGCTGCAGTAAGAACAGCAGGTAGTTGGGCAGCAGATTTTGATCCTCGCTTCGCGACGTCCTGCGGCCTACGTTATCCACGGGTGTATCGTCCGAACTGGGGAGTTCGTCACTGGTGGGTAGGTTTTTGTAGAGATCGGCACGAACCATCGGACTGTCCCGTCGGTAAGTATGCTCTGATGATAACGAAGCGGCCGATCGCTGTCGGCAATTTGAGATTACAGCACCCCAAAGCCTGTCGCTAGCAAAGCATCTTTAAAGGAAGGCTGGAAAAGCTGTTACCAGTCACCTTTCTCGATGGGGTCACGCTTCGACGTGGTCGGCAGTAATCGCTTGGAGCGCTGGCTGCGCCGCGTCAACTCACGGCGATCGCTCCATTTGCGGATTGCCGGAGGGCACGAGCAGAAAAATGATGCTGAGGGGCAAACAGGCGCAGAGATAAAGGCCGAGGCGATAGCTGCCAAACGCGGTGTTAAACAATGCCAACAACGACGGGCCGATCGCGCTGGCGATCACTAAGGTCATCATTTCGACCCCGACAATCGCCCCCAGATGTTGCCGGCCAAAGTAGCGGGGCATCGTCACGCTCGACAGGGTGCCAAAAAAGCCGCCGGTAATGCCCAATCCGGCGATGGCGACTAGCCGCCAGGGCAGACTATCGAGATGAGCCATACCGATTAGTCCAATCGCCTCAAACACCATCATGGCGATAAAAAGCACCTTGAGGCGAACGCGATCGGACACGACACCAATTCCGTAGCCCGTCATGGTTGCCAGCAAACCAATCGGCAAAAAGAGAGCCACTGTTTGCTTTTGCGGCAGTCCGGCAGCGGCCCCAATATCGACTAGGTGAAAGGTGAGGCCAGTAATCGTCAACGCCTGCGATGCCAAGGCCAGCGTCACCGCCCAAAAGGCTAGGGTGCGTAATGCTGCGCGGCGGGTAAAGTCTCGCGTCGCCGAAAACTGTCGCTGTCCTGATGCTGCTCGATCGCTCGGCGGCGAGACAGCGGCGGCGGCAATGTCTGAGGGAGCGGGTGAAACCACTCGGCCATCCATCACCAGATCACACTCTTCAGGATTATCGCGATATGACAGCCAGCCGAGCGGGGCCATCCCCAGACCCACTAGGACGGCTAGCGTGAGCCACGCGCCGCGCCAGCCACCCATATCAATCAACAAGCTCAGCAGCAGCGGGGCTGCCGAAAACCCAAAGGAGACAAAAATGCCTGACAGGCCGGAGGCCAAACCCCGGCGGCGATCAAACCATTTGCCCAGGGTGGTGCGGCTGACCATCGTCAACATGCCCTGGCCGCTAAATCGCAGGCTGACAAACCCCAGACACAGCAAGATGAACGCGACGGGTTGCGCAGATTCCAACGCCAGTAGCTCGCTCAGCCCCTGCGCGAGGCGATCGCTTACGCTCAAATACACGAGGGTCAGGGCCAGCCAGCTAGCGGCGATCACGACGACGAGCCGCGCCCCAAAGCGATCGATAACGACGCCGCCCATCGGCAGCAGCAGCCCGCTCGCGAGCGTGCCCATCAGGTAAGCATTGCTCAATGCCAGCCGCGATAGCCCCGTAGCGGCCAATAAATAGTCAGTAAAGACGCTCATCCCCGCCGTTTGGCCGGGAATGCTCATCAAAATGCCGAGCGTCGTCACACCCCAAATCACCCAGCCATAAAACACTGGGAGGCGCTGCGGTGAGAACGGGAAGTGAGGGGCGAAGAACTGGGTCTGATTGAGACGGTGCAGGGCAGCCGCCAGCGGTTTTAAAAGGGTCAGGGGCGAGGGTTGAGGCAACGGGTTCCGCTGATGAATGGCTAGGTCGGGGGCTCAGTGAGAGCCTCGCGCCCCTGTTGAGAGTTTGACACGCTTTTCTCGCCAGGCGACTTTCCCCACTGGACGACCGGCCAACTGGACGATTGAGGAAGAGGGCGATCGCTCCGACTAGAGCAAAAGCCTGATGACTCATGCCGATGCTCTGCAACCAGATGACAAATCTGTTTCCCCGGCCCTGCGTCTTCCCGGTGTTGTTCAGCTGGCCTCAGGAGTCCGATTACTCAGCCTGGGGATAAGGCGGGTGCGGGAACGCATCGCCTGCACTCAAACGCATCGCAAATTGACGCAATCATCAGGCTACTCGCGATCACGGCGACCCTTTTGGTCAGCGTTGCTGGACCCATAGCACAACCTTAACAAAACCTGAATTTGGTATATTTGCACGCTATTTTGGGTTTTTGCCTTCTGTACCATCGGACAGTCAACCTCCTCAAGTGATGGATTTTATGAGCGGAAACTCAGCAAGGCTGCAAGCAATTTCTCAGATCACGAATCGCCCTCCCATGACCCCAGAAGCTCCCGAGGGACTGAGCGATCTGTGGGCAGAGAATGTCTTCAACCTCCCCAAAATGCAGGCGAGACTCCCTAAAGCTGTTTTTAAATCCATTAAAAAGACAATTGTAACGGGCGATAAGCTCGATCCCTCAGTGGCTGATGCCGTGGCGTCAGCGATGAAAGACTGGGCCATGTCAAAGGGGGCACTCTACTACGCCCACGTCTTTTATCCCATGACCAACCAAACTGCCGAAAAGCACGATGGCTTTATTTCGGTACAGGGTGATGGCAGCGCGATTTCAGAATTCGCGGGCAAAGTGTTGGTGCAGGGCGAGCCTGACGGGTCTTCGTTTCCTAACGGCGGCATTCGCGGCACCTTTGAAGCGCGGGGCTATACCGCTTGGGATGTCACCAGCCCGGCCTACATCATGGAAACGGACAATGGGGCCACGCTGTGCATTCCCACTGTGTTTGTGTCTTGGACGGGGGAAGCGCTGGATAAGAAAGTGCCGCTGCTGCGCTCCATTGCCGCAATGGATAAAGCCGCTAGCAAAGTTTTGCAACTCTTGGGCTGTACAGAGGTTGCCCACGTCAATTCTAGCTGCGGCTCAGAGCAAGAGTATTTCTTGGTGGATGCTAATTTCGCCAGCCAGCGACCGGATCTGTTGTTAGCGGGCCGCACGCTGTTTGGTAAGCCGCCTGCCAAAGGTCAACAGTTTGACGACCACTACTTTGGGGCGATCCCGGAGCGTGTCCAAGTCTTTATGCAAGACGTGGAAAAGGCGATGTACAAGCTGGGGATTCCCGCGAAAACTCGTCACAACGAAGTCGCCCCTGGTCAGTTTGAAATTGCACCCTTTTTTGAAGCAGCGAATGTGGCGAGCGATCATCAACAGCTCACCATGACGCTCTTGAGACATACCGCTAAGAAGCATGGCTTTATCTGCTTACTGCACGAAAAGCCCTTTGCTGGCATTAACGGCTCGGGTAAGCACGTCAACTGGTCGGTGGGCAACTCTACTCAGGGCAACCTGCTCGACCCCGGTGACTCTCCCCACGAGAATGCTCAATTCCTCGTCTTTTGTGGAGCGGTGATTCGCGCCGTTCACAAGTACGGGCCTTTGATGCGGGCCGCGATCGCCACGGCGAGCAACGACCATCGGCTCGGGGCTAACGAAGCGCCTCCCGCCATCATGTCGGTCTATCTAGGAACGCAGCTCGAAGATGTCTTTGAGCAAATCAAACAGGGCAGTATTACTGACTCTAAGCACAAAGGCGTGCTTGATTTAGGGATTGATGTGCTCCCGCCCCTGAGCAAAGATCCGGGCGATCGCAACCGCACCTCGCCATTTGCCTTTACCGGCAACCGGTTTGAGTTCCGCGCCGTGGGTTCCAGCCAATCGGTCTCAGGGCCGTTGATTGTGCTGAATACGATGCTGGCAGATTCCCTAGAGTGGATCGGCAACCGCCTCGAAGGTGAACTGGGTAACGGCATGGATCTCAATGCGGCGGTGCTCACCGTGCTGAAAGAAGTGATGGAAGCCCACGGCTCAGTCGTTTTTGGCGGCGACGGCTACTCCGAAGAATGGCACAAAATGGCGGTCGAAGAGCGGGGGTTGGCCAACCTGCCTACCACTGCTGATGCGCTGCCTTACCTGAAAGCAGAGTTTGTCGAAGACCTGTTCAAAAAGACTGGCGTGCTGACCCCCGTTGAGCTTGAGAGCCGGTTTGAAGTCTATGCCGAGCAGTACATACTCTCGATTGAGGTTGAGTCGAAGCTCGTCGTCGATATGGCTAAAACCTACATTTACCCGATCGCGGTGGATTATTTAGCGAAATTGTCTTCGACGATTACCGCTCTGTCGGGCATGGGTGTAACCCTCGACAAAGAGAGTGCTGAAACGGTCGCTGGCTTGACTAGCTCGATGATGGCGTCTGTTAAAAAGCTGAGTGAAGCGATGGCGAAGCATGACTTTGCTGATACCGCAGCGCACATGAAATACTGTGCTGAAACCATTCGTCCGCTGATGGATGAGGTGCGCGAGTCGGTCGATGCCTTAGAAGGTGAAATTCCTGACGCTGACTGGCCGCTACCCACCTACCAGGAGATGCTGTTTATCAAGTAAGTCTTGAGGTGACCGCTCAAATATGGCTAGAGGAGGTAAGGGTGCAGCGCCCTTACCTCTTTTTTTGCGCACCTGAGCAATTGCCTCGCCCTACGGAGTCACGGTCAAACCTTTGAAGTAGATGCGTTGACTGAGCGAAATCCGCTCCCTTCGACTTCGCTCAGGGAGCTATACGTTGGCTGAGCGAAGTCGAAGTCAAACACCCTATTCAGAATTCTCTCTATAGAACCTATTTGAGATCTCTAAGCAGTGGCGGCTAGGCGCTTGAGCATCA
>CALCCA010000134.1 GCA_937899725.1 uncultured Halomicronema sp. | reverse complement strand
TTTGAGGATTTGATTAAGGCCTGACTTGGAAAACGCTTAATTGCACATCGCGTTATTAGTTAGATCGGCGATCTCCTACCTACTGATTAGGGCATTGCGCAAAAACAACATCCCATCCACCCTCTCACCCATCCCCCCTCTCGCAGTCATAAACGGGGACTTTATTGCCTTGCTAATCCCTTAAACCTGGGAGCAAAAGCATTGATCCCAATTGTTGCCAGGCCATATCTTTCCGCTAGTTCAGGCCCATACACTGTGGGACAAATCTAAAAGAATCCGCGAAAAACGCCTTGATCCCAGCGCCCAAAAGATACAGTGCAACAGTGCGCGCACCTGATCTGTCGGGCTCAATACAGCCTGTTATCATCCCTGTCTGCGTCGTGCTCCCAGAGCACAAAAGGCGGGGTTGCGGACGGTTGAAGACTAGGATGCAGTGGCCCCAAAATGATTCATTAGGATCAATGCGATGAAGTTAAAGCAATTTATTCTCCTCGGGCCGCCTGGTGTTGGGGTGGAAAAACAGGCGATCGCCGTCGCGGAACGTTGGTGTGTGCCCCACGTTTCGACAGGGCAGCTGATTCGTGAGGCCATTGATCAAGCATCTGATATCGGCATTGAGGCCCGCGCCTACGTCGAAGCCGAAACGCTGGTGCCAGATCCGCTCGTGATGAAGCTGATCAAGCGGCGGTTTGAACAGCCCGACATCATGTTAAAAGGCTGGATTTTGACGGGATTCCCGCGCACGGTAGCTCAGGCCCAAGCGTTTGATGAGTGGTGGCTGGGGTTGGGACAGGCAGCAGCGACAGCGATTCATCTGAAGGCGAAGACCGGAATGTTGATTCACCGGCTCTCCTCTGAGCCGGGACAAGGTGAGACGATTTCGACGATTCGCCAGCGTTTAGAGCACTATGAGGCCGAAATCGCCCCTTTGCTCGACTATTATCAGCAGCGATCGCAGTTAGAAACCATCAACGGCAGCCTGCCATTTGCGGAAGTCACTCGGGCCGTCACGAAGTTGGGTCAGGCGACCACAGGGGCAGCTCAATTGATTCAAGATGAAGCGGAACTGGATGCCCTACTGGCTGAAGAGTCACTGCTGGTGGTAGATTGCATGGCGTCTTGGTGTGGCCCCTGCAAACTGGTCGCGCCCCTGATCGATCAGCTAGCCGAGGCCTATGGCGATCGCGTTAATGTACGAAAGATCAATTTTGATACCAACAAGGAGATTCCCAAACGGTTTAGCCTCAAAGGCTTGCCCGCCGTCATGTTTTTTAAAGATGGTGCACTACAGGAAACGCTGACCGGAGTGCAACCTTACAAGATTTACAGCGCGACAGTCACTCGCTTTTTAGAGTGATCGGGCAGACCTGACTCATCGCTACTGGGCATCTATAGCGTCTGCGAGATAGCGCTATAGATGGGTTTTAAGCTGTTCCAGCTAATTCTCTGGCCAAAAACTTGCAGGGGTGATGCACTCTTCACGCTCAGACCTGTTCAACCAGATTTGGGTCGAGCTGTCTTGACGCCAATAATGAGCCCAATTGAGACTGCTTGACCCAAAACAAAAACTTCATGATCCTCATCACTCTGAGTCAGGTATAGACCTACTTGAACTCAATTCATAGATGCTCTTACTAGGCCTAAAGCTCACCACAAACGGTTGGCCAGCATTTTATACCAATTCTCTGAAACTGGACTACAGATCTTCCTTTCGACTCCGCTCAAGGAACGTCGGCTGAGCGGAGTCGTAAGCCCTACGGGCAGGCCAGGCCAACACGCAGTGTCTCTTACTGGGAGAAAGCCGACTTGTCTGTGTAGCTGTAATTGGTAGAGCTGGTATTAGTTACAAATGGCTTGGGGCCACAATTCAGACAACCTCATCCGAGACGATGGTGTCAACTGAGCAAGATTTTTTCAATCTACCAGAGGGAGGATGTAAGGGAATGCACCCTGTCTCTAAGCTTTGAAATATTTATTAGCTTGGTTAAAAGATTTTGAAAAAACTTGACCGGGGCATCATTCAATCGATTATGAAACGGCCCACTCGCGTGGTGCTGTTAGGCTACCTTTCTTATATCTTATTGACCTGGATTTTGCTGTGTTTGCCCATTAGTTGGCAAGACGGCTTTATCAGTCCCTTAGATAATCTCTTCATTGCGGCTTCAGCGATCAGTACCACTGGTTTGATTACCGTCAATACGCCTGATGCCTACAGTTTTTTCGGCGAATTAGTGATTGCCTGCGCCTTTCAAGTTGGTGGACTCGGCTACATGACCCTGGGGTCATTCGTTGTGTTAGCGAGAGAACGTAGACTCTCAGCCATGCGTCGACAAGTAGGCGAAACGGTCTTTTCTCTGCCTGAAAGCCTCAACCTGAGAACGTTTATTCGGCACACGATTATCTTTACTGTTTTAATTGAGATTGCCGGATTCATAGGCTTGTATATTGCTTTCTCGCAGCAAGAGGTACCCAACTCTTTATGGGCCGCTATTTTTCATTCAATTTCAGCCTTCTGTACAGCGGGTTTTAGTATCTTTCCTGATAGCTTAATGGGCTTCAGAGGTAATCTTCTTGTCAACTTTGTAGTGACAGTTTTAAGTATCTTTGGCGCAATTGGGTTTATTGTCGTCTCTGATATTTGGCTGAGCTTCAAAAACTCTGAGCGACAAATTACGCTGACCACCAAGATTATTCTCTACTCAACATTCAGCGTTTTGATTTTCGGCTGGGGCTATCTCTTCTTTGCGGATGCCTCCATGACCGCGCTGCCGCTGGGCGAGCGTCTCTTATCGTCATGGTTTCAGTCGATGACGGCTATGACCACAGTGGGATTCAACACGCACCCCATTGAGAATCTGGTGGCTAGTTCGGTTCTGCTCATGCTCATACTGATGATTATCGGGGCTTCGCCGTCAGGCACCGGGGGCGGCTTAAAAACCACTTCTGTCTCTGCGGCGATCGGAGCTGTTTGGGCCACACTGCGAGGACAACCAAACGTCACCATCAGTCAGCGGCGGATTCCAGTGAGTAGTCTCACGAGCGCCTTTGCGGCAGTGATGTTCTACCTTTTAATGTTTTTAGGAGGTAGTCTCTGCTTGTTGATGCTGCAGGGACAAGCCTTTGAAGACGTGCTGTTTGAGGCCGCTTCGGCATTGGGGACGGTGGGGCTATCGCGAGGCATTACCGGCGACCTGACGCCTTTAGGCAAGTTAGTCGTGATCGTGCTGATGTTTATCGGGCGGGTCGGCCCTATGACCTTTGGCTTAGCCTTGTTTAAACAGCCGGTGCAAGACAGACAGCTTGATGAAGAGGATATCGCGCTGTAAGCCGTTGATGCAGATGCACGCTGACTGAGACGAGCGCACACCTCACAAATTAGCGACTGGCCTGCTACCCACGTTGGGGATACAGCCAGCGATAAAACAATCGAGTCAAGCGCGGCATGATCACATACGTGAGCAAAGCGACCGTTATAGCCGTGACGATGAGCGCTCTGAGCAATGGGGGGAGCCCAGTCAAAACAGGTGCGAGCAATCGATTGAGCAGCTGCACGACCACAAAGACGGCCCCAGTCGTCAAACAAGCCATTTTGTAGCGTTTTGGTGGGGTTTGCACAAGTTTGCCAGGCAGGGTAAACCAGGTTTCAAAACCGGTGAGTACCTCTACCTTTTCATCCTTTTGAATCAACGGTTTGGCCTGCGATAGGCAATGCTGACGCTCAGGTGAATCGAGCCACTGCTGCAGATATCGATAGCAGTCAAACTTGAGGATGATGACATATTCGGGACAGACAGAATCTTGAGGCCGCATAAAGGTGACGCCCGCATGGCCCGCAAACTGTCGAGCCACCTGCGAAATCTGGCGCAACCACTGCTCGTAGGCCGGTTCGCTGCCCGGCTTGACCAAGTGTTTAATCACCGCTGTGACCTGCTGTTTATCAGTATCTAAAATGCGTGCAGGCGTCATACTCTCCCCATTCATGTTTCACCCTCTCCCCTTGCATGTTTCATATCGGTCAAGCCATCCTGTCAACCAAGCTACGGGCATGATTGTAGGCTGTTCTACGATCTCGAGTCTGCCGTCTTGCGATCAATCAGACACCGATGCGGTGCAGGGGCGCGATCTTCACAGGGCTGTCAGATCGCACCGCCTTATCCCACAGGGTGAGCAACTTGGAGTGCCTGAGATCGAGCGCGATGGTCAAGCAATGAGCGGCACCGCCCATTCGCGATCCCCCAGCGCCAATCCTCCCGGCAAATGACGTAACATCAAGCTTTAGACTGCTGTAGCCGATGACGACGCAACCGCTGACTAGCCCCTTTCCGGCTGAATATATGGTGACTGAGTTCGACGCCCTCGGCTACAGTCGCCGCTGCATGGTGGGAACAGCAGTCTTAGTAGGGGGCTATGCGCTCGCGATCGCCCAAATTATTCCCCCCATCGCGCTGCCCCTCATGGTGCTGCTGGTGCTGCCCCGCTGGATGATCAACGTCCACGAACTGCTGCATATCTATGACGAACAGCAGCTCAACCGGTTTATTTGTCTAATGGGGGTGAGCCCGGTACCGTTGTCGGTGATTTCTCTCAGCTATGGTGAAATTCGCACACAGCACTTTGCCCACCATGCGGCACCAGCCCATGCGAGTGACCCGGATTTGTATCACATTCAAGGCAACTGGGGGCAAGCGATTTTCAACGCCTTCACCTCACCCGAACAAAGTGCTCTACGGTGGATTAACCGTCACGGGCTGACCCCACAGTTAGCTTTTGATCTCGCTATCAAGCTGATGGTCTTAGTCGCCCTCGCCGTCCTCGGCGGCTCGCTATTTATATGGTTTTGGCTGTCGCTGCGACTGGTCTATGGGTTAGGCGATCTCGCCTTCTTTCGGTTGGTGCATCATCAACGCGGGGAATACGGCACCTTTAGCCTGCCCTGGCCGTTATGGGCCGTTCAGCTCAGCACCCTTGTCTTTGGGGCAACCGTCACTAACGCCACCCTCAACCACGACGTACATCATCAAAATCCCTATCTTGCAGCTCGGGCTTTACCGGCCGCCGCGATCGCTCACAACGGTGGCATGGCGGCGGACTAAGCTCTCAACGGCAGTGGGATCATGACGCTGACACTCGCTTGCGAATTCTCAATCAGCCCCATCGGCTTAAGACCTGCCAAACCTGAGACCATCAGAAGTGAAATCCAGTGATAAACTCCTAGCCAGCCAGCAATTTTGTCTAGGAGAAACTAACCGGCATGAGCCAAGACTATCTCAATAACTGTGTGCCAAAAGCGGCTCGACACTTGCCCCAACATCGTCTAGAGGTGGCCAAAGCAGACTTTGCCAGCATTGACCTCAACAAAGATTGCAAAATTGAGCTGGAAGAATTTCTAGCCTTCGCTCTCGCTAAAGAAATCAAGCGTTTGATGTCGAGGTTTCAATCAATTGACTCTGACAAAGACGGGGTCATTGAGTTTGAGGAGTTTTTAGCCGTTTCGGTGCCCCATTACGTCTTGCTCAAAAAGTTTGCCGAATTTGACGCGAATGATAATGGGCTGCTATCCACCAAAGAAGTGTTTGAAATTATTGATAAATTAGTCATTCCTCTAGACCGTGCTGAGCTGACTGCCGAACTCAAAAAAATCGATCGCGATCAAGACGGGTTAGTCTCCTATGAGGAACTTCTAGGCGTCGTTGTCCACCACGGTCTGCAGTAGTTTTGACTGTTCATACCAGCCAAAAAAACGAGGAGGGAAGGGCCATGGCTCTTCCCTTTTTGCTCCGTTCAATCGGTTGGCATCAGCCAGCTAAGGGCCGGATCTCCGCGCCTCCGACCTCCGAGCAGGCGGTGCTAAAGCTCAGGAGAGACTTAGTTGCCAGAGCCATGGCTGCGGGAGCGATCGCGCCCAACCCAGCCAGGACTGCCCTCAAGCGACATCGACTGAGCGCAGTCATTCGCGCAATTGCTTCCTGAGGAACAAAGCTGGCTGATAAATAATTCGCAGAACTGGTATTGCGCCTCACAACGAGGTTGACAAATAACAGATCAATGACTGCAGGCTGACACAACTATCCCCCTACAGAAACGAGATTCTGCAAGGGGATAATATTTCATTCAGAGAGTGTTCAAAGTCTTAAAAGTGTGCTGGCAATCACGATCAAAACCGCCGGGCGTGACGGGCTAGTCGATGCGCTCTAGCTGCCAAAGAATTTGATTACCCTCGCGTCGCACCCGCGACACTGACCAATTACGCCACGCCCAATATTCACCCCGGCTGGTCACCGCACTGGCGTTAACATCCATCAAATCGGCTAGTTCTGAACTCGTAATCAGATACCCTTCTTTGGCGATCGCATCAGCAATCTTCAAGGTATCAATCATATTTCGCAGTTGATTGACGCGCGCTTCTCGAGGTAAGTTTTCAGTCGTATCCAGTATCTCGCTCACACCTGAATCAGCCATAGGATTCCTTAGACAGGTCTGTAATTCATTCTAGGTCTTTGATTGCAAGGGGCCACAGGTCGAGCATCAGTCATTTCTTGAGCAACCAGTGACGTATCTCTATCTTTGAATTTACTTGCTAGCCTAAATTACCGTGATCATGATTTTTCTTCAGCAATGGGTGAATTATCTTTAGTTGTAAGCTGTGAGCAATCCTTGACTAAGTTGCGGACAGTGCTCAATGCTAGCGTTGGCGACTAACACCAACGCTACTGGCATCGCTGAACAGGCTACGCGCCAGATTTTGCCCACGCGATCGCGGCGGGATGCTCGGTTAAAGCCACGTCTCGATTTAAAGAAAACGCGCGGGCGATCGTGTCGCAGCGTTCGTTCCCTTCATTACCGGCATGGCCGCGCACATAAATCCACTGCACAGGGGCTCCGGTTTGCTGCGCCACTGCCTGGTGCACTTCATCCAGTTGCTGCCATAAATCTTTGTTGAGTACCGGCTTTTTGGCCGCCGTTTGCCAGCCGCGTCGCTTCCAACCGGCGATCCACTGGGTGATGCCTTTTTTGACGTATTCACTGTCGGTATACAGCTCGACGGGAGTCGTTTGTCCTGATGCCAAAAAGACTTGCAGACCGGCGATCGCCGCCTGCATTTCCATCCGGTTATTAGTGGTGGCGCGATCGGCCCCACCCAGCTCATGCTTCGAACCATCGGCCAGATACAGCACAGTGCCCCAGCCCCCCGGCCCCGGATTGCCCGAGCAGGCTCCATCGGTATAAATCGCCTTGATCGTGGGTAAACCGCTCGCTGATTTAGCCGTATCCGCAGTCTTCGCCGACTGCGGCACCGGCGTCGCTTGAGGCTGAGATGACGTTGTCACCACGGTGCTCGGTTTTGCTTTAAGAAATCTCAAAAAGTCCAAGACTTGGGCGGTCAACGAGTCGGATACGCCGTCAAGTTCTTGAATGAGTTGGTCTTTGGGGGTCATCAGGAGCCTACAGATCAGTCGCTCTCTCCATTAAAGCGCTCATTACCGACCCAGCACTTTTCAGTTAGGGCAGACCATGCAGCTAGACACCATGGCCGAGAGGCGCACCATCCTGAACTCGACCAAAGTTACCTGGAGCAACAGGGAGACGGTATTCTACGGGGCAGAGTGTTTTACGGCTGACGGGTAAGGACGATAGGCAATGATCCTGAATGGGCGTAAGGAACCAGATCGGAAGCGGGTAGTGGCGATCGCGGTGGCCTTTTTCATCCTCCTCGCGGGGCTGCTGCTGCATCGCTATTTCACCTATTACGCTTCCTACGACCAGGGCATTTTCAACCAGGTCTTTTGGAACAACACCCACGGCAACTTCTTTCAAAGCACGCTGTCGTCGCAGCTTTCCACCGACGTGATTCATACCGGAGAGCTACCGCGGGTCGACTATCGCCGACTGGGGCAGCATTTCACCCCAGCGCTGCTGATCTGGTGGCCAATTTATGCCGCGTTTCCCTCGCCGGTCACCCTCTCAGTACTGCAGGCCGCGTTTGCCGCCGTGGCTGGACTGCTGCTCTATTTCATTGCCCGCCAGCATTTAGAACATCGGCTGTCGCTGGCGATCATGATCAGCTTTTATGGGGCGATCGCCGTCTTGAATCCTTACCTGGCCAACTTTCACGATTTGGGCCAGATTCCCCTTTTAGTCTTTGGGCTGCTGCTCGCGATGGAATATCGGCGCTGGTGGGTGTTTGGTCTGCTGTGCTTGACGATTTTGGCCGTGCGAGAAGACAGTTCAATTGTGCTGTTTGGCGTCGGGGCCTATCTACTGGCGAGTCGCCGCCATCCGTGGATTGGCGCCGCCGTCTGCACGGCGAGCGTCGGCTATTTTGTGCTGGTGACGAACATTTTTATGCCCATCTTTTCCGACGATATTTCGAAGCGCTTCATGATTGAAGAGTTTGGTCAATATATAGACGATACCGAGGCTTCGACTCTGCAGGTGCTGTGGGCCATGGTCAGCCAGCCGGGTCTGCTGCTGCGGGAGCTGGTATCGCCACCGGATGACACCCTGGCCTATTTGGCCGGTCACTGGTTGCCCCTGGCATTGATTCCCGCACTGTCGCCAGCAGCGTGGATCATGGCGGGTCCTACATTACTCAAGCTAACGCTGACAGATGGCTCGTCAGGGTTAAACATCAGCCTGCGCTATGCCCTCAATGTCGTGCCCGGCGTGTTTTACGGAGCAATAATTTGGTGGGCAGGCCAGGGCTGGCGCCGCTTTGCTCAGCCCTTAAATGCGCTCACGCCGCGATCGCCCTCGCGCAATTTTCGCCGCTTTTGGACCGCCTGCCTGATCATTTCCCTAGTGCTGGTACCGCTAACGAACCCCAGTCGGGCTTTTGCCTTGGTCGTGCCCGATTCGTTTCAGCCCTGGGTGTATGTGCCGTTGCCGCTGCAGTGGCAGCGATCGCAGTCCATCAACCAGCTGCTGGCAGAGATTCCCCCCGAGGCGAGCGTCACAGCGACAACCTACCTCGTGCCCCATATGTCGGGGCGACGGGCCGTGCTACGGATGCCCATGACGGTTTATCAAGATGATCAAGGAGCCGCCCAAACAGTGGATTACGTCGCCGCTGACTTTTGGCGACTGCGGCGTTATCAGGTGGCCTTTGGGCGCGATCGCGATCGGTTTGAAACGTTCATTCCCGCCGTCAACAGTTGGATCGACAGCGGCGAGTACGGCCTCATTCGCGCCGACAATGGTGTCATTCTGCTGCAGCGCGGGGTGGCATCTGCTCCCGAAGCGACGACAGACTGGCAAGCCTTTCTCGCCGAACAGGAACCGTTTCAGCCGCTATAGCGCCCGTCACCAGTGAGTTCCCAACCCTGGTGAAACCAGCCTTCTCGCGCCCACACTACAAACGCCGGTTAGGGGCTGAAACCGTTGCGGTATACCCATTAAGTCACTAACTGATGCCAGCCCCGCGTCTTTATCCCAATTCTCTGGAATCAGACGACATATCGAGCCCCTCTGCTCCCCTGCCCCTTCGCCCTGCTACTCCCTCGCATTTCTCAGCTTGCATTGGGAGTCCGATCAGTGAGAATGAGGATTACCCCGTCTTGCCCATCCCCCCGGTATCTTAGAGCTATGGGATATGAGCCGCTGCACCACAAATATCGACCGCAAACCTTCACGCAACTGGTGGGGCAGGATGCGATCGCCCAAACGTTGAGCCATGCGTTAGAGCAGCAGCGCATTGCCCCAGCCTATCTATTCTGTGGCCCGCGCGGCACGGGCAAAACTTCAAGCGCTCGGATCTTAGCGAAATCGCTGAACTGTTTGACCTACGAGACGCCGAACCCGCAGCCCTGTGGCCAGTGCGAGGTCTGTCGCGGCGTCAACAACGGCTCTATTCTCGACATTGTGGAAATCGACGCCGCCAGCAACACCGGCGTGGATAACATTCGCGAACTGATTGAACGCGCCCAGTTTGCGCCCGTCCAATGTCGCTACAAAGTCTATGTGGTGGATGAGTGCCACATGCTCAGCACGGCCGCATTCAATGCCCTACTGAAAACGCTGGAAGAGCCCCCGGATCGGGTCATTTTCGTCCTCGCCACCACCGATCCGCAGCGCGTCTTGCCGACGATCATCTCTCGCTGTCAGCGGTTCGATTTTCGCCGCATTCCCCTCGAAGCGATGGTCAGCCACTTAACCACGATCGCCCAGCAAGAGGCGATCGACATTACGGACGATGCCCTCCGGCTCGTGGCTCAGGTGGCCCAAGGCGGACTGCGCGATGCCGAAAGCCTGCTGGATCAATTGAGTCTGCTCGCCCCGCCGATTACGGCTGAAAAAGTGTGGGATTTGGTGGGGGCAGTACCCGAGCGCGATTTGCTGGCGCTGGTGCAGGCGATCGCCGCTGACGACAGCATCACCACCCTCGATACCGTGCGCCGCCTGATGGATCGGGGTCGCGAACCCATGATTGTGCTACAAAATCTGGCAGGCTTTTATCGCGACCTGATCATTGCGAAAACGGCGGGCAATCGCGCTGATCTCGTCCCCGTGACGCCGCCCACCTGGGAAGCCATGAGAACCTTTGCCCAGGCGGTGGCGCTGCCGCTGCTGCTGACCGGCCAAAAGACTCTGCGCGAAGCCGAAACGCAACTCCGCAACACGACTCAGCCGCGACTGTGGCTAGAGGTGACCTTGATGAATTTGCTGCCATCGGCGCAGGTGTCAGCCGGGGTGGGGGCGATCGCTGCCGCGCCATCGATCCCAGCGCGACCCGCAGCACCGGTGCCGGCCCCAACGTCACCCCCAGTCACGCCACCAGTGGCACCGGCGGTACCCACCTCAACACCGCCGCCCGCTGCTGCTGCACCAGCACTGCCGCCGACCGTGCCGACCACACCACCCCAGGCACCGCCCACTGCGGCCGAGACCCAGCCACCCGAGACCTCGCCATCGAGTGAACCGGCGGCGGAACCGCCCGCGATCGCCGAACCCAACGTTGACGTATCCACAACGGACAACACAGCGACCACGCCCGCCGAACTGGTCGCCACCTGGGCCCAGGTGATCGCCCATCTGCAGCCCATGGGTACCCGAGCCCTACTGCAGCAGCAGGGCCACCTGATCCACTACGACGGGCGCGTGGCCCGCATTGGCATCAAATCCAAGCCGCTGTTCAAAATGGCGCAGGGCCGCGTGGCCAATATTGAAGCAGCCTTTGAGCAGTTATTTAGCCAACCGGTCAAAGTCACGTTAGAGGTCGCCGACGCCCCGCCAGACAGTCCATCGTCTGGGGCCGGCTCTGGCCCCTCACCGGCCCCGCCATCCCTGGGTGGCGGGGCAGCAGCCACACCGGCCCCATACCAACCTCCAGCCGCACCGTATCGGCCTGCCACCAGTCCAGCAGCGAGCCCACCGCCCGCCGCCGCGCCATCCGCCGCATCGCCCACCGCCACACCGGCAGCCGATTGGCAGCCCAGCACCGATTTAGATCGAGCGGTCAAAAGTTTTGCCGAGTTTTTTAACGGCCAAATCGTCAACCTAGATGATGACGAAAATGAGGAGGCCGCCAGCGAGCAGAACGGTCAGTCTCCGAAAGGGGATAAGCCCAAGCCCTCTTCGTCTCCCGGCAGCGACGTGCCGTTTTAACCAAAGGTCTTACCGTTCCAGCCCCACATGGCACCAGCGGCGTCGGCAAACTCGATATAAGTGCGGTTTTGGGGCACGCCCAGGGTTCCTTCTACCTGGGCGCAAAAGTCTTGACTCATGGTTTTAGTTTTAGCGCCCATGGTGCCGACGCTTTTAATTTCGATGTAGCAAACGGGGTCGGTCGAGCCCCCAAAGGTCATCGGCACGTCCCCTTCAAACGCCGTCATCACGTAGGCTTCGGGTTTACCCAAGTGAGTAGCTAGGCTGCTGGATAGCGCCTTCAACATAGCCTCAACGTCCGCTTTATCAGGGGTGGGCAGCGAAGTTTGAACCTTAATCAGGGGCATCGGTTGCAAGCTCTCAGACAGAACAGTTCTATCAAACCAGGGATGGCAGGATTGGGAAAGAGGAGAGCGAATTGCCCTACCGCCGAATAAAATTCACTAGACTTCAGTTAATGGAAAACAAGGTCATGATAGTATTTAGTCTATGAATTATTGCGGCCTATGTTTGAGCTTTGCTCTCTAGCTTCCATCCCCCTATTCACCGATCGCCTGCTATTCATGACGACTCCTCCCCCGTTAACCCTGCCGATGACGGCCCAGGCAATTTTGGCGGCTTGGGTCTTTGCCACTGTTCTCATTGGCTTTGTCGGCATTATTTGGAAGCGCAACCTGATCATGAAAATCCTCTCGATGGATGTGATGAGTACTGGGGTGATTGCGTTTTATGTGCTGGTGGCGGCGCGGGGCGGATTCTTGGCTCCGATTGTGACCGGTACCCAAGCGGGAGCCTACGCGGATCCGGTGCCTCAGGCGGTAATTTTGACGGCGATCGTCATCGGCTTTTCGATTCAAGCTTTGATGCTGGTGGGCGTCATGAAGCTGTCACGCGATAATCCCACGCTAGAGACCAGCGAGATCGAGCAGAGCAACACACCATGAACACACCCACCATTGTTTGGATTGCCCTGCCCCTCTTCATCGGCTTCAGCAGCTATTTGTTGCCCCGATCTAATCGGTTTTTTGCCTTGGGCATGGCCTGCGTGTCGATGGCCTACGGTCTTTGGCACATCGTTGCTCCCACCCCCCTGACGATCGAACTGATCGACAATTTTGGCGTCACGCTGGTGGTGGATGGGCTCAGCGGCTACTTTGTTTTAACCAATGCCCTAGTCACCGCCGCCGTAGTGCTCTACTGCTGGCAGAAAAACAAATCAAAGTTTTTCTATACGCAAACGGTGATTTTGCACGGCAGCGTTAACGCCGTCTTTATCTGCGCTGACTTGATTAGCCTCTACGTGGCATTAGAGGTCATCGGCATCGCCGCGTTTTTGCTGATGGCCTACCCCCGCAGCGATCGCGCTATTTGGGTGGGGTTGCGCTACCTGTTTGTCAGCAACACCGCCATGCTGTTTTATCTCATGGGGGCGGCTCTGGTATATCAGACCACAGGGGTATTTGCCTTTACGGCAGTCCAAAACGCCCCCCCGGCGGCGATCGCGCTGCTGATGATTGGCCTGTTTACCAAGGGCGGCATCTTTGTCTCCGGTCTGTGGTTACCCCTGACCCATGCCGAGGCCGACACCCCCGTCTCGGCAATGCTGTCAGGGGCCGTTGTCAAAACCGGCGTCTTTCCCCTCGTGCGCCTAGCGCTCATGGCTGATAACGTGGCTCCAGCGGTGCAGCTATTTAGCATGGGCACGGCCTTTTTGGGGGTGACCTACGCCATTTTTGAGAAAGATACCAAGCGTATGCTGGCCTCTAGTACGATTTCTCAAATGGGGTTTGTCTTGGCGAATCCAGCGGTAGCAGGCTTTTACGCCCTCACCCACGGGTTGGCCAAGGCAGTGCTCTTTTTGCTCGCGGGCAACCTCCCCAGTCGCAAATTTCAGATGCTGCAGCGGACGCCGATGGCACGCTGGCAGTGGCTGGCCGTCACGATCGCGGCCCTCTCGATTTCGGGCATGCCGCTGCTATCGGGGTTTGAGGCCAAAGCGTTAACCGTGCAAGATCTGCCCCCGACCATCACCTGGGTCATGAATCTGGCCGCTCTGGGCACAGCGATCGCCTTTGCCAAGTTTATTTTTCTCCCCTTTCAGCTCCCGGACAAGTCAGAAAAACGGAGCGCTCAAGTTGGCTTTGGGTGCGCGATCGGGCTGCTGTTGGGTGGGCTGGTGCTGGCCAGTGGTCAGCACCTCGAAATCTATAGCCTCAGCAAGGTGTTGATGGCTTTGGCAACCCTAGCCACTGGTTGGGCGATCTACGGCCTCTGGTTGCGTCGAGGGCTCCCTAAACTCCCCACCGGCATCGAGCGATTTGAGCATTTAATTGGCGGCATGAGCCTCATGCTGCTGTTGTTGTTAGGCATGGTGGCGGCATGATTGGCTATCTCGATTTAGTTTTACGGTTGGTTATTTGGTTTTTGCTGACCGCTGATTTTCGCCCAGCCAATATCATCATTGGCGTCTGCGTCGCCCTCGTGCTGCCCAGAAATCGGACATTGACGGCAGCTTTGAAGGATTGGCTACATGTTTTATGGGAAATTTTAGTGGCCATTCCCCAAGCTTATTTCGAAGCCGTAGAAATCATGCTTCGCCCCCACGCTAAAGAAGATATTGTGATGGAGCATGTCAAACCCAATCGCACACCAGGTTTAATTTTTTTAGATATCTTTCTGATTACGTTTACCCCCAAAACCATTGTTTTGAAATATCACGAAAACGGTTTGTATGAAGTTCATCGAGTCCGGCGACGGCAGCAAGCCAAGCAGGGTAAACGAGCAAAAGTCAAGAGAATCAACAGCTAAACATCACTAATTTAATTTTGGTTGGTCTTTAATTAATGAGGTTTTTAGATGCGTTTTTCCTTTAGCCAGCAGGCTTCACTGGCCCTATGAATGGAATCTTAATCGCCATGACGTTGGCTTTGCTTATTCCGATCTATGAAGCTTGGCAAGATGAGGATATTTGGCAAACTATGCTCGCTTTTGCGAGCATTGCCACCAAGACTTCCATCATGATTTTGGTCGTTTCAGTGTTACGTGACGACTGGATGATTGGCCTCGTCGGGGTGCTCATTTTAAGCGTTGGCAATGCTTCCCTCATGCTGTTAGCCCACGTCCTCAGACGAATGAACGAACTATGATTGATGTTCTCAGCTATGGCCTGATTGTTTCGGGCATTATCTTTTGGTTTTGGGGCACCTTGCCGCTTTTAGGAGAACGCTCAGTCCTGTTCAAGCTGCACAGCCTCTCGGTGTCGGATACGCTGGGCTCCATGAGTATCGTGGTCGGGTTGCTGCTCAAAATTCCCAGTGAGTGGCCGCTGCTGGTGCTAGCCCTGATTTCTCTAGCCATTTGGAATACGGTCTTGGGATACGTGTTGGCCTACTGCTCCAGCACCGGGGGGGATGATGTTTGAAGATTTTTATATCGTCGTGATCGCGGTGCTGCTGCCCTTAACGGCGGGCATGTTGGTCGCCCAGAGAAACCCGTATCATGCCCTGGTGATTCGTGGCATCGTGGGGGCCGTCGCGGCGCTCGTGTACGCCCTGTTTGGGGCCGCCGATGTGGCCTTGACGGAAGCCCTAGTGGGTACGATGCTGTCGATCACGCTGTATGCCATTGCGGTGCGATCGTCCATGAGCCTACGGTTAGGCCTGTTGGCCGCCGCGCCCTGTAACCCCGACGAGCCCGCCTCACAGGAGCCCCCCCTCGCTCAGCCCTTGTCAAAAGCACTCCGTCAAGCCCTGAGTCGCCATTATCTGCGTCTCGAAATCGTGCCCTATGCCAGCCCCCAGGCGCTCCAGTTTGCCTTAGAAAAAAAAGAAATTCATGCCACCTGCACAGCGGTGACCGAGACCCTCACCCCGACAACCGCTCAGTCGACAGCGAGTGCGCCCTACCACCTCAGCGTCCGACTGCCGAGACTCCTGGAAATTGTGCAAAACGGTGTGCCGCCTACCCTGGCTAGCGTCAGTTTTTGTCGCTCGCGACAAATTACCGCCGCTAATATTAGCGACTCGCCAGACGCTAGGCACAATATTTGGGAGAGTCAGCCATGAGATGGGTTTATGTCGCGGCCGCGATCGCGCTGTATATACAAATGCTGGTGTTCCCCAACCCGGCGATCGACACGGCTGAACTGCCGATGGTTGAGCTAGTAGTGCAAGACAGCGGCGTCGCCAATGCCGTGTCAGGCATTATCTTTCGCAACCGGCTGTACGACACGATTTTTGAAGTGGTCGTCTTCACCATCGCCATCATGGGAGTCCGGTTTTTGCTCGCCGATGAGCAGCCGTCTTGCACGATTTATCAGTTCGACGACGCCCCCTCAATTGTGCTGGCCCGACTCGGAGCCACGATCGCCGCCTTGGTCAGCATCGAACTCGCCATTCGCGGCCATTTGAGTCCGGGTGGGGGGTTTGCCGCCGGGGTGGCGGGGGGCACTGCGATCGGCCTAGTGGCCATCACCTCTTCGTCGCAGTGGATGGAAGCCATCTATAAACGTTGGCGCGCCGCCACGCTAGAAAAAGTTTCGGTACTGATTTTCATCGTGATCGCAGTGCTGTCGTTAATGGGCCTAGAATTGCCGACCGGTGAGCTGGGCACACTGGTCAGCGGCGGCTGGATTCCGCTGCTCAATATTCTGGTTGCGCTCAAAGTGGCCCTCGGCGCTTGGGCGACGATTCTCGTCTTTATTCGCCATCGCGGCCTGCTGTAAATCAGGAGAGGGCTGCCCGGCGGCGATCGCCCAGCAGCAGAGGCATCAGACGGTGGATATCTGACCAGACAAAAATAACGATGGAAATCAGAAAGTTCCGGGAGCAAGATCGACAATCACTCATCGCTCTGTGGCAAGCTTGCGAACTGACTCGCCCCTGGAATGACCCGGATCAAGACATCACGCGGAAAATATCCATCCAGCCTGACTTATTGTTAGTCGGGGAGCTAGACAGACAGCTCATCGCCTCAGCCATGGCAGGCTACGACGGCCACCGCGGTTCCGTGTTTTATCTGGCTGTGGCCCCGGCGTTTCAGCAGCGAGGGTATGGCCAAGCCCTGATGACCGAAGTCGAACGTCTCTTAACTTCAATGGGGTGTCCCAAACTCAATATTGTTATTCGCAGTTCCAATCGGCAGGTACTGGACTTTTATCGGGGTCTGGGTTACGCCACAGATGATGTTGTCAGTATTGGCAAGAGACTCATAGCCGATACCTAGGACAGCGGAATGCGGGAGTCGGCAGGCAACATTAAGGACATGCCGGAGCCGGAGGGTGGGCAATGCCCACAGACCATAAGTTTGAGCTGGCCGCCAGCAACGAGGACAGCGTTTCCGCCTCAACCCAACAGGCAGGCGATCGGGTACAAAATGTATTCCAGAAAAAAGAGCTTCCAGATGAACTGATAAAAGTCCGGGAAAGACATGGACGTCGTGGCCGGCGCTGCCTGATTAGGCATGGCGACGCGATAGCTACGCCACCAAAACAGGCCCAATAGCGCCCCGTGGGTGATTAGCACAAACAGCCAGTTCACTCCTTCTATCCAAGGCGTCGCGGCGATCATGCCGAGATAGCACAGGCTCAAAATCAACCGCGCCATCTCATACACGCGCGTCTGCCCCAACCGCACGGTAAACGTGGTGATGTTGTAGCGACGATCGCCCTCTAGATCAGGAATGTCTTTGAAGATCGCAATCACGATACTGAAAACCACCACAAAGGCGGCCAGCGCCCACATCTTGCCTGGAATGCCCAGCGGCAACCCCAGCTGGCCCCGGTAGTGCAAAAACAGCCCCAGGTTTACCACAGCACCGCGCACCGTCAAAATGCAGGTCGAAGCCCAGAAGGGAAACCGCTTGAGGCGAATCGGCGGCATAGAATAGGCAGTACCGATGATCAAGCTCAGCAGCACCGTCGTCAGCAACCACCAGCCCCCCAACACCGCCAGAAAAACGCTCAGCGCCCCAGCTAACAGCACAATGCCCCAGCCATCTTGGCGCGAAAACTCACCCGAGGCAATCGGCAAGCTCGGCTTGTTGATGCGATCGATCTCGACGTCTTCGATCTGATTTAGCCCAACGATATAAACGTTGCCCGCCAGGCAGGCAATCAACGGCAGCAGCAGCGAAAACAGAGTCAGAGTTGGCGTCAGTGCCCCCTCTGGCATCACCGTCCAAGCGATAACAAAGACCCCAATCACACTGAGGCTGGTGCCAATAATCGTATGGGGGCGAGAAAACTTCCAGAAGGCAGCCAGCCAGGGCCGCGGCGTGCGAAAGAAACTCAGTCGCCGAACTGGTTTGGCCTGCGAAGACACGCGATGACCCATAGGGATAGTGCGCTCGTAACGAGATTTATTTCAGCTTATCGGGCCGTGTGCCGATCAAAACGAAAGGAAATGCGAGCTTTGCTGCGGTTAGACGGCATCATCGCTCTCAGTGCCTTGAATCAGCACATAGGGCTGCACAATTAAGGCTTGAAACTCCCGACTGCGATCGCGCTCCCAATATTCCAATTGCTCAACCGTGGGCTTCGTAATCAACGCTTCACTGATCCACCGCTGCACAGAACTGACGTTGTCGGTGGCGACAGCGACACCCACATCCGCCAGGTCTAAACCAGGGTTGACCAACACAACGCTGTCGCGGGCCGCATGGGGCAATAGCGTTTGCCACTCGGCGGGGCCGATCATGGACGCCAGTTCTTGCTTGAGTTGCTGCGTCATCGCTTCGTAAATTCGCTAGGTGCTTATTGTACCGTGTTCGCAAAATGGCTCGATGGCTAGGAGACTGCGGCTCACCTTGTCTTGGGCAAGGGGCCAGAGGGCCAGGGAGCAGGCGCACTGGCATGGTGGCGTCACGTTTGCCACGGCAGGCGAGTCTGCATCGTTCAACGAAGTTCACGCCGCAACCTTCAAGCTGTCTGTAAATCAGCTAACCATGTGCTGTTGCTCCTGATCGCCCCATCATGCTGAGGCTCTAAAACAACACGATAAATCTGCCCCCTTGCCCCTGATCTCCCTTGCACTGCCAAGCTTGCCTTCGGAGTCTGATCCCGGAGAATCGGCATAACGACGGCTCACTGACTGTCTACTGGTTAACCACTGGCCTTACCATTCCGCGCTAAGGTAAGAGGCGAAAACGAGACGTTGAGTACTGTCGATGATTGGGTTCAAAAAATCGGTCGTTTCTGTCGCTTGCGCGAGTGCTTTGCTGGGCAGTTTGAGCCTATCGGGGTCAGCCCAAGCTGAGACCGCTGAGACCGCCCCCGCCGAACTCACGAGCGCAATCGCAGCCATTGAGGCAGCGGCCAATGCCCAAAATATTGAGCAGCTCATGGCCCTTTATGGCAGTGACTTCATCGGGCCAGATGACTTTACGCGTGACCAATATCAGACGACCCTCAGTGAATTTTGGGCGCAGTATTCGACCCTGGCCTACGATGTTGAGCTGCTCTCTTGGGAAACAAACGGCGATATCTTGGTCGCAGAAACGCTCACCACCATCACGGGTACGCAATCAATCGACGGGCGTGACCTAGCCCTGACCTCGACGGTGGAATCACGCCAAAACTATGCGGGCGGACAAGTTGTGGCCCAAACCATTTTGTCAGAGCAAACCCAACTGATGTCAGGCACCATGCCCCCGACAGTCGATGTCAGACTGGCCGAAACGGTCGCACCGGGCGAGGCATTTAGCTTTGACGCCATTGTGGCAGAGCCACTGGGCGATCGCCTGCTGCTGGGGGTCGCCGTCAACGAAGGCGTGACTGCTGAAGACTTTTTAACGCCCCGCCCGCTTAACCTCGAAGCCTTATCGGCGGGCGGCCTGTTTAAAATTGGTACCGCCTCCGACAAGCCTGATCAGCGCTGGGTTTCTGCCGTCTTGATCAGCGATGATGGCATCTTCATCGACACCCGCCGCCTCAGCGTTGAAGAATAATACCTGCTGACAACTCCTGTTGCGACAGTCGACTCACATCATCTGTTGTAGATGATGCCAAGAAATCACCTAGCCAAGAACCCGGTTTCTAGGAAAAACTTGCCCTAGACTGTTGACCTGTTTCCAGAAACCGGGTTCTTCAGATGGCGTATTTTTTATTTTGGATTATTCTAAGCGGCGCTCGATCGCGGTTGCCCACACTGACGTGATGTCAGATAAATCCGCGTCAATTATCGTGTGCTCATCGATGACCACTTGGAGCGGACTGTCCGCCTCGCCCACCGTGCCGATTGCTTGCCAGTTGCCTGCCAGATTTTCGGCCAGGTAGGCTTCCCAGTCGGCGATCGCCTCCGGCGCGACGGAAACAATAATGCGCGCGCCGCCTTCACCAAACAAGAGCCGATCCCAACGGATAGAGTCAGCCGCGATCGCCCCCTCAATTTGCGCCCCCGCCTGACCGCTGATGCAAGATTCTGCCAGGGCCACAGCCAAGCCCCCCTCCGCAGAGTCGTGGGCCGACTGAATCCACCCCTGGTGAATGCCGTGACGACAAGCCGCCTGCACTTGCTGTTCTCGCTCCACCTCAATGCGCGGGGGTCGTCCTGCCACTGTGCCATGGAGCACCGCTAAATATTCCGACCCGCCCAGCGTGACGAGATCGGGTGCCGCCACCGCCTCCGTCAGCCCCAAGCCGAGCAGATAGATCGTGTCGCCCGCCTGTCGCCAGCCCTGACCGCAAGCCTGGGTGACGTCTGCGAGCAGCCCCACCATACCGACTACTGGCGTGGGATAAATTGGCGTGGGGTTGCCATCACTGTCGAGAGTCTCGTTATAGAGCGAGACGTTGCCCCCCGTGACGGGCGTCGCAAAATCGCGGCAGCCATCGGCCAGGCCACGGGTCGCCTCCGCTAATTGCCAGTAGCCCACTGGCTTTTCCGGACTGCCAAAATTCAAATTATCCGTCACGGCGACGGGTTCAGCCCCGACACAGCTGAGGTTACGCGCCGCCTCGGCGATCGCCCCCTTGGCCCCTTCGTAAGGATCGAGATACACGTGACGACCATTGCAATCGACCGTGGCGGCTAACCCCTTGCGCGTATTCACAAACGCCTGAGCCTGATCGCCCGTCTGCGGCCGCAGGCGGATCACTGCCGCATCCGCGCCACCGGGCAGCTGCACGGTGTTGTTCTGCACTTGTTGGTCATATTGCCGATAGACCCAACGCTTGGAAGCAATGCTAGGACTGTCCAACAGGGTCTTGAGCACTGCTGTCCAGGATTGTGGCATGTCGCTCCAGTGCAGCCCGGTGCGATCGCACGACGGCAAATCAGCCTCTGACCACTGCCGCGCCGTCTTTACATAGTCGGGCAGCTCAGCCATCCGTTGCCGGTGATATAGGGGGGTGTCATCCGCCAGCGCATTCGCCGGAATCTCAGCCGCAATCTCGCCGTGAAAGCGGATGCGCACAATGGGTTCGGCAATCACCTCACCCACAACCACAGCATGCAGTCCCCAGCGTTCAAAAATCTCAATTAGCTCCTGCTCACGCCCCTGATGCGCCACAAACAGCATGCGTTCTTGCGACTCTGACAGCAGATATTCATAGGGCACCATGCCCGTTTCCCGGCTGGGCACTTTGTCGAGATCCACATCGACGCCCACGCCGCCATTGGCCGCCATTTCTGAAGTCGAGCAGGTGATGCCCGCCGCCCCCATATCTTGAGCGGCCACCACCGCGCCGGTTTTGAATGCCTCTAAACAAGCTTCCACCAACGATTTTTCGAGAAAGGGGTCACCCACCTGCACCGCCGGGCGATCGTCCTGAGACGCATCGCTGAGTTCGGCACTGGCAAAGCTAGCCCCACCCATGCCGTCACGGCCCGTGGTCGAGCCCACATACAGCACCGGGTTACCAATGCCCGACGCGCCCGATTTCACAATATCCGGCGTTTCCATCAGGCCGATCGCCATCGCATTAACGAGGGGATTGCCCGCATAGGCCGGGTCAAAATAAATTTCACCGCCGACGTTGGGCACACCAAAACAGTTGCCATAGTGGGCAATGCCCGACACCACCCCGCTAAAAATGCGCCGCGTACGCGCATCTTGCAAATCACCAAAGCGCAGCGCGTTCAGCACGGCGATCGGTCGCGCCCCCATCGTAAAAATGTCACGCAATATGCCGCCGACCCCGGTCGCTGCTCCTTGAAACGGCTCGATCGCCGACGGATGATTGTGCGATTCAATCTTAAAAGCCACCCGCAGACCATCGCCCGCGTCAATCACACCGGCATTTTCGCCGGGGCCAACCAGCACGCGATCGCCCGTCGTCGGAAACTGACCCAGCAGCGGTCGCGAGTTTTTGTAGCAGCAATGCTCTGACCACATCACCCCAAACATGCCCAACTCAGCCCGATTGGGGTGACGACCCAGTCGTCTGACAATCTCTTCGTACTCGTCCGGTTTGATGCCCTCTGAAGCAATCTCATCGGGGGAAAAAGGTGCAGCCATTCAGGGTATCCAACTTGAGAATCCGCCCTATTTTACCGCCCATTTCCAGGGTAAAAGCAGGTCTGCTAGCAGCGCCCTGGCAGGGTAGGACTCCCCCTGCATAAATGGGTCACACCAACCTTGACTTATCTGGAGAATTGGTGTGATCACTCTCACTTTGTCGGGTGACAGAGATCCTTGGATAAAACTACTTAGTTGAACATACTGATATTGACTCAACTCTAGCCGAGTCATCTACAGGGAACACACACAGACCGACAGACACACGGGAGTCCTGTCGGTTTTTTATTGGGAGCAAAACTCTCACTTGACAGTGTATTGAGCAATTTTGCGCCCCGTTCACACTCTCAGTATAGAAAAATTACTCGGTATCAGAACAGGGTTCCGTATCGACAGTAAGAACCCATAGGAAACCTTTTCAGAGCTTGGGACGTCTGTTGCTCTCTCAAGCGGCGATAGAGCCAGGAAGTACAATAGCAGCGCTACATTGAACCATCCGTAAATGCCGTTGCCCGGCTGCAGGCTGGCATCGACAGCCAATTAGCGCCAGTGACCGGCGCAGTCGCGACACTGGAAATTCGTACGGTCAGTAGACAGCCTTAATTATCGTGGGTGTTGCATCGCCTAGCCTGCGCACCAAAGCCATCTTTGGCGGTGCGTTGGGCCATTGCCACAACAAACCCCCAGCCATGTTGATTGATGGCTACCGACTTATCTAGGCTGTTAACGCATCGCCCCCATCGTATTTTTCCAGGAAAGTTCTTTGCACAGCACCGTCAAGGCTCGCTGGTCAGCCCCGACAAACAGGTTGCTGTCAATCAATTCGGCTAGCACCTGCTGCGTCAACTGAGCGGCAAAGAAGCCGCCAGAGCGTAGTAAATGGCTGTAATAGCGAAACTGAGGCTGACCGTCAGCGCTGCAGTGAAAGTGGTGCACCGTTTCGGTATCCAGGCTGTAGACATCGGTGTTGACAGGCACCACTTCTTTAGGAATGCCGTGCTGACCGTAGACGCGATCGCCCTCATTCTCCAAACTGCCGACCAGCACCACACCCAGCAGCGTGCGGGTTTCGCTAATCAGGTCGGGGGTGAAGATCGGATCTGGCTCGCTCGACAGCCGCGGCCCGTTATTGAGAAACATCGGATTGACCAGCTGCGAGTTATAAATCAGCCCCACAGCCCAGTGGCGATCGCCATCTTCTAGCGCGACGAAGCGACCAAAGCCATAGTCGCCGGGTTGCGGCGGCGTCACCACATCATGGCTGTCGTCCACCTGAATGACGTAGTCGCAGTGAGAATTCGACTTCACCACTTTGCCAATGCGCTGCGAGGTTTCGACGCGATCCAAAAAATCCATCATGCTCTGGAACTCCATCAATGGGGTAACTGCGGCGGTCAGACTACCCACCGGGGTTATGCTGCCACAAGACTAGCAGTCAAGCGGGTTAAAAGCAGCTTGAGATTTGGGCAAAACATCCACCAGGAGCGTTAGCAGCATTCTCAGAACGCTAAATCTAGCGAGCGATCGCCAAGGTTAACCCAGTCCTGCCCAGTAGCCAGCGCAACGTTGTCACACCTGCCACCCAATAGTAGCTTTGTTCTAAACAAATCGCTGGCTCCCAGTGGTCGATGCAAAGCCAGCGCTGCCGTGCCGCCCTCGCCCAGTGAACAAAACGGATGCTTAGGGATTGGCTTGAAAATAACGTACCGATCGTAGGGGTTTGGCATGCCAAACCCCTACAAAAAACGTTTCCACAAATGGGATGTTATTTAAGCGCAGATCCCTTATCTCTGATTCACAGGGGTGATAGCGACTGGTGCCGTCGGGCGATCGCTCAGCACTTCACCATCGCGAAAGGTAATGACGCGATCGCACTGCTGCGCCACGGCCTCGTCGTGGGTCACCATCACCAACGTCATCCCATCGCGGTTGAGATTTTTGAAAATCTCCAAAATGCTCCGGCTGGTCTGGGAGTCGAGCGCGCCGGTAGGTTCATCAGCCAACAGCAGTTTGGGACGATTCACAATGGCCCGCGCGATCGCCACTCGCTGTTGCTGCCCGCCCGAAAGTTGATTGGGGCGATTCTCCAGGCGATTGCCCAAGCCCACTTTTTGTAAGGCCTTAATCGCCCGCGATCGCCGCTGCGGCAGGGGCACATTGGCATACACCATCGGCAGCATCACATTTTCGACTGCGGTGAGTTGCGGCAGCAGATAAAACTGCTGAAACACAAAGCCAATTTTGCGATTACGAATGTCGGCGAGGGCATCAGCCTCCAGCGTATCGACCGGAATGCCATCGATGCGATAGTGCCCCTGAGAAGGGCGATCTAAGCAGCCGATCAGGTTCATCGCAGTCGATTTGCCGGAGCCCGATGACCCGACAATGGCGCAATACTCGCCGGCGTCAATACTCAGGCTGACATCTTGCAGCGCGTGCACTTCGAGATCGCCAACACCGTAGGTTTTGCTGATGTGTTGCAGTTTAATCAGGGGCATAGGTTTAGCTCCGTAAGGCCACAATGGGGTCAAGGTTGGCAGCACGGCGAGCCGGCAACAGGCCAAAAATCAGCCCGGTGCTGCCCGACACCGTGAATGAAATCGCGATCGCCGACAGGCTAATACCTGCACTTAAAGGAGTGGTCAGAGTCAAAATCACAATGCAGACAATGCCTAAGCTGGAGCCAATCACACCCCCAATCACCGCCAAGATGATCGATTCGATCGTGAATTGCGCCGAAATATCGCTCCCCTTCGCGCCAATGGCTTTGCGCAGGCCAATTTCCTGAGTGCGCTCGCTCACCGACACCAGCATGATGTTCATGATGCCGATGCCCCCTACTAGCAGCGAAATCCCGGCAGTAAATCCCAGCACCAGGATCAAAATGTCGGTAATGCTGGCCGCCGTGTCGAGCAAATCTTGCTGACTTTGTACGGTAAAGTCGTTTTCCTGAGTTAACAGGCCGTGGCGCAGCCGCAGCAGGTTCGTAATTTGATAGATGGCCGCGCTCGCACTGGTGGCATCGCGGGCCGACACGGCAATGGTTTGCACCGTCGGGCTAGTTTTGCCGACGCCCTGACCCGTAATCTGGTTAACCATGACCTGAATCGGAATATAGACTGTCTCATCCTGGTTTTGGCCAAAGGATGAGCCGCGAGGAGTCATCACCCCCACCACCATAAATCTGACGTTATCGACTCGAATACCTTGATTAATGGGATCCTGATCGCCAAATAAAGTTTGGGCCGTTTCACTCCCTAAAACCGCCACCGGCAAATTGCTCTGAGCATCCACGGGGCTCAGAAACCGCCCCTGGGCCAGCGTCACCTGACGCACGGTTAAATATTCGGGAACCGTACCCAGCACATTGGCCTGGGTTTCGGCAGCGCCATGAGTCACCCGCAGACGCTGGCTTTTTTCTGGTGAAACTTCGCTAACGGCGAGCACTTCGGCAGCGATCGCTGCAGCATCCGCCAGGGTGAGGGTATCAGCCCGACTCACTCCCGCTGTGGGCCCGCGTTGGGCATCGCCTGGGGTGACAAATAAGACGTTCGTTCCCAATGACTCAAATTGGCGGGTGACATAGCCCTGGGCCGCCTGTCCGGCGGCCACCATCGCAATCACAGAAGCATTGCCGATAATAATGCCCAGCATGGTCAAGCCACTGCGGAGCTTGTTGGCGCCCAGGGTTTTGATCGCCATCGTGGCATTTTCAAAGAGGTTATAGGCCATCGTATTGAGGGGTAAAAATCAAGGCTCCTCTACACCCTTGGGTGGACGAGGCTATTTGCGGGATGCTTGTACTCAAGCTTGTTACGGGCAAGTTTGATGGCCATCCTGGCCGTTCTTAACCGGTCGGTTGAGGAGCTACAAACCGGTCGGTCAGGGCAGGCTAGGAAGCCTACCCAACATGGTTTTTCTTTTGGTCAGGTCGTCTAAACATCATGATCGACTTTCTCCAAAACATGGACACCGCGCTGTTGGGGTTCACCCTTGCACCCTTGGTATGCGGCTGGCGAGAGCCGGGGAGGAATCTCGGCGGCTCTGAGTCTTACTCAAACGCCGAAGTCTTGAGATTTAGGGAGGGAAAGAAGGACGCTCACGCTCCACTTCCGGTAAATCAATGAACACCTGGTCATCCGCCTCTAGCCCGCTCAAAATTTGAGTCTTGCCATCTTGGGTAAGACCGACCGTGACGGGCTGAAACGTAGGATTGCCCTCGTCATCCGCAATCTGTATGCCCAATTGCCCGGCCTCGGTGGCGATCGCCACGGTCGGCACCATCAAGGCATCGACCACCGTTTCGCCGATAAAGGTGGCATCGACCGTCATGCCCGATTTCAGCTGATCCAGACCCGTCAGAGGCGTCACCACCACTTGAAATAGGGTCACGTTGTTTTCAATCACCGCCTCCGGAGCGATGCGCTTAACCTCACCACTAAACACCTGTTGAGAGAAGGCATCAGCGACAATTTCGACCGATTGGCCCACCTGCACTTGGGCGATGTTGGCCTCCGAGACATCCACCTCGACCTCCAGCCCGGAGGAAATCGCCAAAATTGAGCTCGAGGTCGCCGACGCGGTCGCGGAAGCCGATGTGGTCGGAGTCACAATCGCCCCGATAGTGGCGTAAGTTTGAGTAATGACGCCGTCAAAGGGGGCGCGAATCACCGCTTCTTCAATTTGCGTTTCAACCGCGGCCACTTGAGCGGCGGCAGCCGCCACGGCAGCGGCGGCAGCAGTAATGTCTTCAGGGCGAGAGCCGCTGGCCGTTTCTTCTAGTTGAGCCTGAGCCTGCTCGAAGTTCGCGGCGGCGCTATCCGCTTCGGTGACGTACTGATCCAGCTCACTCTGGGAAATCGCCCCTTGGGCGGCTAGCTCGCGGTAGCGCACCAGTTGCGTCGCGGCCAAAGTCACCTGAGATTGAGCCGCAGTCACCTCAGCCTCAGCCCGCCGAATGTCTTCCGAGCGATTGCCCGCCAGCGCTTTGGCATAGTCGGCTTCGGCCTGAGCGAGCTGGGCCTGACCCTGCCTGAGTTCGTCGGTCAAAGTGCCCACTTCCATCTGGGCGAGGATCTCGCCTGCCTGCACTGGATCGCCCTGCTCGCCGTATAAACTTTCTAGGCGACCCGCGATTTTAGGACTGAGGTTAACGGTATCTTGCGCCACCACGCTACCAGTGCCCTCAACTCGCACCGTGAGAGGCGAGGTCTCTACCGGCTGAGTTAGTGCAGTCAAGGACTGTTCGCGGGTGGCGCGCGGCCCCCGCAGTAGCCGCAGCCCAATGAGTCCCATCAAGATCAGCCCTAACACCCCCAACACGATCGCCCAGGTCGGCAAACGGCGGCGAGTTGGGCGCAAGGGCTCGGGCAGGTCAATCGCCTCCTCGGTCTGGCTGGGTGGCGACAAAGAGTGCTCTGTTTTCATATCACAACGATCAAAGACAGTATTTCAGATACGGGAAGGTAGTATGGATGGCGGTACGTTAGCAATCGCGCAGCGTTTTGCCGCAACGCCTCGCTCTGGGTTGATGCACCCTAAAGGGAGAGAGTGAATTTGGATTAGCTTTCAGAAAACTCCTCTGGGCACCAGTTTCCAGGCATCCAGAGGAGCGTGAGGGAGTGTCATCTGCAAGAAACTGAGGTGAGTGACGAGGACTCGCTACAAGCCCAGCAAGCCGAGATCTTGCGCCTCTTCAAACTGTTCTGCCGATAAAATTCCTTGCACAGCGTCTGTCATGTCTACCTGCAGACTGTCCAACTGGCTGGCTTGATCTGCACTGAGGTCAAGCTCTGTGACGAGATCAGGGGGGTCATCGGTAGCAGACTCATCCTGCATGTCTTCCTTGAGATCGGCTAACTGCTGCTGCTGCTCTGAGGTCAAAATATCCTCGAGTTCAGACTGATAGCCCTGCATGACGCCCCGCAGCTCCTGCATCTGCGACCGGCTCAGGTTCAGCGATCGAATGGCCTCACGGTTGGCTCCAGCGGATTGACTCACGGCCAAACGCGGGGTGGCGATGAGCAGAGCCCCCACGCCAACGCTGACCAGCAACACTTTAGATGTGGTTCGCATTAAAGCTTTTTTAAAGCTCATTTGATTTCTCCAAAATGAGGATAGAACGCAAACTCCCATAGAACGTAGACTCCTGAGTTTCAGGGTGTGAACTCAAAAACTTGAATCGAACCCTGTGGGATAGGCCAATCCTAGGGGGCGTGACCGCGATCGCACCTGAAGCAAATCTCCCAAAGTCGGTAGGCCAAATGTCGCAACTCAAACTGGGAGAATTGTCCTAAGCGGCAGCCGGGCGAATAGGACATTCGCCGCTAGCTGTCGGCAGGGAGTAACCAGTAAAGTTGAAATGTGTTCCCTAGATGACGGCCTAATTGGTCACCTCACCATGCTCAAAGAGACCCGCTCGACTGCCCTCTGCCATTTCTCCCGTAATGGCAGAGGGCAGTCGAGCGTTCTCGCAGTTCTCTCCCAGTTGGGGAGAGAACTTTGGGTGAGGATAACGGGTCTTGCCGCCCGTCAACCGGTCTCAAGCCGGTTCAGCTCAACCCTGGGGCACGGGTTCTCATTTATTGACCGCTGGCCTATATCCGGCGGATGTTGCACTGCGGAGTTCCTCTCGTGAAGTCAGATGTCAGGCGATCGCATGCCCCCTTTAAACAGCTCCTTTATGTGGAGTGGATTCTGTTGGGGATGGCGGCCTTAGCCACCCTATCTTCGATGGCGCTCTTCCCCGATCAACGAGTGGCTTGGGTGGAAATTAGCCTGATTTTGGGAATCGCTGTCATGGGCTTACACTTGCCGCAGCGATGGTTACCGAAGCTCAGTTACACGGTGATTGAGTTAGGCAGCTTGCTCATATTGACGCTCTACACGGGGCAATCGTCCACAGTGACGCCGCTGCTACCACTCCTCGGCATGGTAATCGTGATCCGGAGCTGCCAAATGCTACAGGGCGGGTGGCGAGTAGCCGTCGTGGTGATTGTGTTTACCCTACACGGCATGGTGGTCTTTGCCCGAGGAGACATCCCCGTGCCCCCCCTCATCGTGCAAAAGCTGGGGACCCCACCTACCGACTGGCAAATAAATGCCATTAAGACGAATCTGATTATCTTTTTTGGGCTAGTGCTGGTATTCGTATTGCTGCTGGTCAATGCGCTGCTGTCGGTTTATCGCAGTCAGCAAGACTTGGCGATCGCCCACGCTCAGTTGCGCGCCTATGCCGTCAAAGTCGAAAACCAGGCGACTCTGCAAGAGCGCAACCGTATCGCCCGAGAGATTCACGATTCTCTGGGGCATTCCCTCACGGCTCAGACAATTTTGCTCGAAAATGCTTTGCTCTTCTTGCCACCCCAGGCCCACCGCGCTCGCGACTACTTGACGACAGCGACCGAATCGGCCTACCGCGCCCTGCGAGACGTCTCTAAATCGGTCTCAGCCCTGCGCACAGACCCCTTGCAGGATGCCCCCCTCAACCAAGCCATTCCGACCTTAATCAGAGAGATCTGCCAGCCCGCCAATATTGTCCCAGACTATCAAGTAGAACTCCCTGACGCCCTCCCCGAAGACGTTTGCCTCGCTCTCTTCCGCATCGTTCAAGAAGCCTTAACCAACACCGTTAAGCACAGCCAAGCGCAGCTGGTGCAGGTCAGATTACTCACAAAATCGCATCGACTCCACCTGCAGGTGCTCGACAATGGCAAAGGCTTTGACCCCAGCAAAAACACGACTGGTTTTGGCCTACGAGGCATGCGCGAACGAGCCACCGCCCTAGAAGGCACCTGCCAGATTTGGAGTGCTCCTGGCGCAGGCTGCCGCATCAGCGTCATTTTGCCCCTGCCCACCGCCCTGGTTCACCTGGCTTGAGTAGATCGATGAGTAAACCAATGATTCGCATCTTACTGGTCGATGATCAAACCATTATTCGCCAGGGGTTGGCTAATCTGCTAGCTGCCCAGCCTGATCTAACTGTGGTCGGCGATGCCGAGAATGGCCAACAGGCCGTCGAGCAGGTCGCCAGCCTCTACAATACGCCGCGTCAGCCAGACGTCGTTTTGATGGATGTGCGCATGCCCGAGATCGACGGGGTCGCCGCGACGCGCCAGATTTGTGAAGAGTTTCCGGGGATCAAAATCTTGGTGCTCACCACCTTTGATGATGACGATTACGTGCAGCAAGCCATGCGCTACGGGGCCAAAGGATACCTGCTCAAACAAACGCCCATTGCCGATCTGGCGGTGGCCATTCGAGCCGTGCACCAGGGCTACACCCACATGGGGCCAGGACTATTTGAAAAAACCTTCACCCCAACCCCCATCAACTCACCAGAAATATTGATGCCGCCAGCCCTAGCGGCCCTTTCGCCCCGCGAGCAAGAGGTGCTCAAGCTGATCAGCAGCGGTCTCAGCAATCGCGAAATTGCTCAAACGCTCTTTATTTCTGAGCGCACTGTACGTAATCACGTGACCAGCATTCTCAGCCAGCTGCAGCTGCGCGATCGCACTCAGGCCGCTCTTTTAGCCAGCACCTTTTGGTGAGCATGCCTCCTTAAGTTGCAGCCAACTCATCCCACATCTAGGTGATCGGACTCCCGATGCAATCTTGGCAAGGCACTGTTTGAGCGGTTCCACGAGCGATTGATAATCAGCAGCCTTGGGAAGAAAGGTTAGCCCTTCATTGGGCTGAGTTCGCGGCAAATCGGCTGCTGACTTGCTTACCAATAGCAGCTACCGCTTCTTTAAAACGACTTGCTGATGTCGTAACCACCCGCCGGAGGCTCAGAGAACACGATCAAAACCGTGTGCGCCAAGGCCACAAATCAACGGGCCAACTAATTGCTTGACATACTCAACAAGTTGAACATAACCTCTAAAAGAATAAGCAACAAGTTGAATACAAACTAGTTGAGCAAAAGTGTCCGGCAGATTCATGATTTCTAAACCCATGCCATCTGTTGGGGGTGACACTCCTGATACCGCTATCTCTGAATCGCGATCGCACTCCTTCCTAGTCCGGCGTTGCCTTTGGTGGGCACTGCCGACAGGGGCAGGGAAAGCAGATTTTTTGTCTTGTTTTAGAGATTAGGTATCAGCGCACTGGTCAGCTCAGTTTTGTACCAGCTCGTCAGGCCTTAAGCCCTCAGGGTCGGCTCATCAGCCACTTTGATTTTCCTCAAATAAATTCTCGAACATCCCACACCTGGAGAATAACGCCATGATTCGATGCCATCGTCCTCAAGGAATGCCTGAAATGAACTTCAGCATCAGCCAGACCGTTCTCAAAAGCTTTGCAGGGGCGTTTATCGCGTTAGTTTCTACCAGCCCAATGACCCTGGCCCAAACCGTTGAGCTTGACGAATTTTGCTCAAGATATCCTGAAAATTCTAGATGTGGGAGTTATGAATCTAGCAATCCTGCTTCAGGGGAATCCATCGCTCTCTCTGATCGTCAACTAATTCAGGTTCAACTAAATTCCACCGGCTCTGATGACGACTTTATCTGGATCAGCCTGCAGAGAGATGAAGTCAATCAGAGCACCGAACTAACGGCCTATCACTCCACAAGACTTGACAGCGCCCTTGATCGGATACTGGGTGGGGCTTTAGGAGCCGCCTCCCCGATTCCGATTCCGATTGATATCGTTCAACTGTATGACTTTCAAGAGCAACGGACTGAATATCTGTCATTTACCCCCGACGCCTGCCAGAGCGAACCGCAGATCGCCAATGGTCGTGGCTTTCAAGAAGCCGATTGTGCAATTATCGGCGATGGTGCCGTCAACTTACCCGAGGATGTCGATATTCGAGCCGGGTTCTTTGCCCTTGGGTACACCGATAATGACCTGATCAAGGCAGTTATATTCAGGCTTGAAGAGCAAGAGGCCACGTTTGTCGGTGATAGCAATCTGGATACGCTGTGCCAGAGTTTTCCCCTCAACTCTCGCTGTCGATATTGGCCACTGACATCATCGACCAATGCTGTCACGTCGCCATAGGCTACCCCTGTCAAGGCCCAGTCATCATGGCCTAAACATGTGGAACCGACGATAACAGAGCAGTTGCCTGTGACAGAACTGACGCATGAGCTATCTACAGCGGCCATCCTCAGCAGCACTGGTTGATCGGCGTCAGTTTTGTTTGATCAAATTTGCCGAGGGCGATCGCAGTTCCCTAGCCACCTCACACCAACAAAATAGGCATGGCTCGATCATCCAGTGCAAGTAGCACTTAATAAATCGAACCATGCCCAAATTTTAGAGACCCTCACGGTGTCACGCTCAAGAATGACACCGTGAATTAAGGCGTTGCTGATTTTGGGTATGAATTGAATCGCCAAACAGAAAAATGACACGAGCTGATGCACCATTGACCGCTGAGAGCGGGCATCTTGCCCGCAGTCTCGAACACCGGACTCATACTTCGGTTCAGCAATGCCTGAATTAAGACATCGCCTGAATGATGTAATCAAAGTAAGGCTCAGCCTCGGTGACCTCTTCGTTAGATAGCAAGCCTAAAGACGCTTCTTTGAGGCAGCGAATGGCTTCGACCATCCCCGGCACCGGCACGTCGAGCGCGTTGTACATTTCACGGACGCCTACAAGGCCAATGCTTTCAATCGGGTCTTTGTCGCCCGCAATGATGCCGTAGGTGATTAGGCGCAAATACCAGCCATAGTCACGCAGGCAGAGCGCCCGTTGCTTTTGGCCAAAGGCATTACCGCCGGGGGCAATAAAGTCAGGCCGTCGCCGCCAAAGCTCTTGGCTGGCCTTATCAACAATCTTTTTTTCATTCTCAGACAGAGTCTGAGCAATTTGCATGCGCTGCTCACCTGTGGACAGGTAAGCCTCAATGCTTTGAAGCTCGCCAGCGGTGGGATAGCGCAGCTCATCATCGGCGTTCAAAATAACTTGGCTAACTACAGACATATTTTTATAAGAGACAGGGATGGATGACTGCTTATCACTGCTAGTGTACAGATTCCAGTCTTCTCAGGAAAGGAATTCGTAGTCTGTGTAACGTCTTTAGCGAGTTTTCAGAGCATTTGCCCCCACAGACGTTTACACTTCTTCAAACAACAGAGCGAATGCACCGCTCCATTCTGGAGCAAAAAACGTCAAAATCAGGCGTTCTCTGTCGGGGTCCAAGCCCGTCTTGTGGGGTAGCCAGCGAGGCGGCAGCGTAAGCAGAGCCGCGATCGCCCTCACCCACACCGCCCACGGTTCTGAAACATCACCCGTCTTCTTCGAGAAATGGTAGTGCGCGAGATCTGTAGATTCTTCCTTTAGTAAACTGGCAACCTTAGGGTGCGTCATCAATTAAGCCCGAAAGCCTTACGTTCTGGACATTACCGCACCCGTTCCGTAAAACTGGCTAGCGGCTGAACCGCTTTCAGCATAAGGACTCAGCCGCTAAATGATGACAGGCTCTAGCAACAGCTCTAAAAACATCACCGAGAAGGCATTGGCCAAAGGTAGATTGACCCCAAGCTTGCGCAAAACTATCGCATGCTTGTGTAATACCAGTTCTACGAATTACAGCTACACAGACAAGTCGGCTTTCTCCCTC
>CALCCA010000133.1 GCA_937899725.1 uncultured Halomicronema sp. | reverse complement strand
TCAGGGGAAATGGTGGGTTAAATCGACCCCTCTCTTATTTCCGATAAAGTCTAATGGTGGTCGATCGCAGCAGTGAGGCCAGAGCGGGGTCGGGCCTGAGACCGGGCTGATAGGGCAGAAGCAATAGCCTCACGCCGTGCTTGCCGGCTTTGAGTTTGGGCAGGTGGGGCGTAGCGATCGCGCTGGGGGCAGAGCCTAGGGTGAGATTCAGTAGGTGCAGCTGAGCGGGCTGATGGGGGGTGGCATCCACATCAAAAACGGTGAGCCCGCTATGGGTTTGCTGTAGGCTGTGATGGTCTTGGGGGGAGCGCTGCAGCGCAGTATTGATGAGCGCCTGGTTGGTGCCGCCATGACTAACGATAAGAATCGTCTGACCGTGATGGTGGGGCAGGGTGGTGTGCCAAAACTGCTGGGCGCGTTGGTAGAGGTCATGCACTGGGTAACAAGGCTCGCCCCGTTCCGGCCGCATTTGAAACTCGTGAGGCGCGGTTTGCCAGGTGTGGTAGGCCGCTGCCTGGTGCGATCGCACGTCTTCATAGCGCAAACCTTCCCATGCCGGCAGGCTAATCTCACGCAGCAGGTTGTGGGTGCTCACGCGTTTGAGCGTGGGGGTCGTGAGGTGGGGTAAAAGGGCAGCGGCGGTATCTTTAGCTCGTCTGAGGGGGCTAACGTAAACCGCCTGGATGGGGCAGCGGGTCAGGTATTGCCCCATCACTTGGGAGGCGGCCAGGCCACTGGGGGTGAGCTGGCCGACATCGCTGCTGCCCTGATAGCAGCCAGCGTCGTTGCGATCGCTGCGACCATGGCGCAGCAAAATTACGCGGGTGCGGGTGGGAGCTACGGGCGGGAAATCGTAGCCGGGGAGAAAGGTTGACGGTGGGGAGGGGGAACGGAGTTGGGCAATCATGGGAGTGAGGAGGGTAGCGGGTGAGGAATAGCGGGTAGCGGGTGGGGGCAAGGTAGGAAGCACTGGAGCCAAGGGTGAGGGTAGGGAGAGTGACGAGGGTTCAGGCTAGGAAGTGCCGACGGCTAAGGCGGATTGATTTTCTTGCAGGCGATAGAGCCGAGCGTAGTGACCGTTGAGGGCCATGAGTTCGGGGTGGGTGCCGCGTTCTTGTAGCTGGCCCTGTTCGAGATAAAAGATTTGATCGGCGTCTTGGGCGGTGTGGAGGTTGTGAGAAATCCAGAAGGTGGTGCGATTTTGGGTGAGGCGCTGGAGGGCCTCGGTGACGAGGTGCTCACTAGCGTTATCGAGGCCGGTAGTGGGTTCATCCAGAATGACGATCGCGGCATTGCGGACGGCGGCACGGGCGATCGCGAGGCGCTGGCGCTGCCCGCCGGATAGGGTCGCACCGCGTTCCCCAAGGGGGGTGTCGTAGCCATCGGGTAGGGCCATGATGAACTCGTGGGCATTAGCGAGCTGGGCGGCGGCCACGATGTCATCGGGGGTAGCGTGAGGGTTACCGTAGGCAATGTTGTCGCCGACGCTGGTGGCAAAGAGCACGCTATCTTGCAGCACGATGCTGATCTGGGGGCGCAGGGAGGCGAGGGTATATTCGCGCAGGTCGTGACCGTCGATCAGCACGCCGCCAGCGATCGGGTCGTAGAGACGCAGCAGCAGGCTCACGAGGGTTGATTTACCACTGCCGGAGGGGCCGACGATCGCCACCTGCTCTCCTGGCTGCACGGTAAAGCTCAGGTTGCGCAAAATGCCCTGCTCGGGGCGGTAGGCAAAGGTGACGTTTTGGCACTGTACGGCCCCGCGAAAGGGCGGCGCGGCGATCGCGCCCCGGCAGTCACGGACGTCGGGTTGAATTTCCATCAGGCTAATGATGCGTTCGCCCGAGGCGGTGGCTTTGGCGATTTGCCCGGTGTATTTTGCCAGCTGCCGCATGGGCTTAAAGGCGACTTTGAGGTAAGTGATGAACACGAGCAGGTCGCCGGGGGTAACTGCCCCCTGAATGGTGAGCTGCACGCCGCGCCAGAGCACGAGGGCCGTCGCCACGGCCACGAGAATCTCGACTAACCGTTCCTGCCCGGCTCGCAGGCGTTGCGCTTCGGCGCTTTCTTTCAGGCTCTTTTGGTTTTGCTTGGCAAAGGATTTTTCCAGCATGGATTCTAGCGACAGTGCCTGCACCACCTGCATGGCCCCGATCGCCTCCGCTGCTGAGGCCGCCATCGCGCCTTCACGCTTGCGTTGTCGTCGGGCCACGGTCTGAATTTTGCCGCCCATATGGCGGGTCGTGAACAAAAACAGGGGCAAAATCGCGATCGCGATTAGGGCCAGCTCCCAGTTCAAAAAGAACATGACGCCGACCATGCCCAGCAGGGTGAGCGTATTGGCGAGCAACGGCAGCACAGCGACCACGGTGACCTCTCGCAGGCGCTCAATGTCGTAGGTGACGCGGGTAATCAGGTCACCACTTTTAGCCTGGTTGTGAAAGGAGAGGGACAGCCGCTGCAGGTGACTGTACAGCGTGCTGCGAATGTCGGTCATGATGCGGGTCGCCGCGACGGCCATGTTGACGGCGCTGACATAGGCAAACATGCCGCGCAAGGCGGCAATTAGCACCAGGGCGATCGCTAATGCCGTAAGCAGGGCCATGGGCGACAGGTTCCACAGCCCTGGCAAAACCGCCGAGTCAGCCTGAAACCCCGGCAGAATGACGCGATCGAACATCAGTTTGAGGGGCCAGGGTTCTAGCAGGCGCATGGCTGTTTCGGCCAGGAGGGCAACAAAGGCGGTGCCAATCAGCTGTTGCTGCTGCCGCAGATAGGGCCAAAAATGGCGCAGGATTTTGCCTAGGCTGGGCAACGCGGCCCCCAGAGTTTGAGCTTTTTGTTTAGGCATGGTGATAAAACAACGGTATAGGGGTATTGCGGCGTTAGCCCATCTGCAGTAGCAGTTTTACCGGCCACCTCTCCTTACCCTTGGCGCAGCCTGCCTAGAGGGCTTAGGAGAGGAACCGGAACTTCTGTCTCAATCAGAGCAAATTCTTCTGCAGATTTTTATCAGCTTCTCCTTGTTGAGGCTCCGAAGTATAGACATTTCGGTGGCTTCCTTAAAACGCTACATTTGTCCCCCAATTCTGCGGGGAGATCGAAGTTCAAGTCCCCCAAACTTGGGGGATTTAGGGGGATAGATCGCCAAAAATGACAAACTAGAGACTTCTGTATAAGCAGTAGCCTTAACAGAGGGAGGTGCCGCAGGCGATGCGGTTAATCCGCGTAGGCATAGTCTAGAAGCTATGGCGGGCATAGCTTTGACTGATTTCTAAATCGCAGGGTAATGTCGGGAGTGTTGTGGCATTGGCCTAATGCACCAGCAGCAGATGAGCTGCGGTGCGTCACGCGCTGCGATGACGCACCCTACGCCACCAGATCGTGGGCTGGGCTGGCTGGGACGACCGGGCGTTTGGGCAATTTGACGCGGTCTGGATGCTGACGATAGTAGCGATCGCTGAGCCAGCGGTTGAGTTGGTGATCGACGGCAATCAGGGGGCGCATGACGGCGGGGGGCGCTTGACCCCAGAGCAGCTGTTTGACCCAGGGTTTGATAAACGCCTGATGACGCCGGTAGCCCAGACGGCGATAGCGCTTGCGGAAGTACTTATCTTTTTTGGGTAAGTCCCACTTTTTGCGGAAATATTTGAGGCTGCGAATTTCCCATTCGTCACTCCAGCGCAGCATAAAGAAGGTCAGGTCAGAGGGCTGCCACAGTACGGCTGGTACATAGGTGACGACGGCAGCGGGCTCGCAGTAAACGGTGCCGCCGACCCGCGCCAGAGTGAGGCAAAAGTCGATATGTTCGCGGGTGCTCAGCAGGTTTTCATCCAGCGGACCGATGGTGTCAAACAGCGATCGCCGCACGAGCACACAGTGAAATTCGGCAAATTCGCACTGACGCCGCTGCAGCTGGTCTTGTACGTCGGCTACGGCGCGATTGACGAAGTAATGCTTTTCATGGACTCGGCGCTGGCGATCGTCCCCTTTGACCTGCAACACAATGCGGGCTTCGCCCCCGGCCAGGTGAATTTTGTGGCCGAGGGGTTGGCCAATGCAGGTGAGCGGACAGACAGCAGTCGCTTGAGTCTCATCCGCGCAGGCGACGAGGTGACGCAGCCAGCCGGGGGCCACTTCGACGTCGTTATCGATGAAGACGACGTATTCAGTGGTGGCTTTGGCTAGGCCGAGATTGCGAGCCTGGTTAGGGGCCAGGTAGCTTTCGGTGCGCACCAGCTCAAAGCCGCGCTCAATGGATTGCTGCTGGAGATAGTCGCGGGTCTGGCGCGGCGAGCCGCCGTCTACATAAACCAGCTGAAAGGGCAGCTCGGTGTTGGCATAGAGGCTTTCGAGCGCTTGGCGAGTGTGGCTAAAGCGCTCGCGTGGCGAGATGATGAGGGTGATGTTGGGATGCATAGCAAATTGGATGATAGGTTGACAGTGAGCAGAGCATTTTCGATCGGGGCAATGGCGTTGGGGCGAAAAACGGAGGGCCGACCTCCCACGCCCGAAGCAGAAGTGAGCAGTTCGGCCCCAAGGCCTTAGGCCGACAGCGCAAAAACGGGCTCAGACTCAGGCTGCAAAACCCGCTGGTAAACTTGAGCCCAATTTTTTTGCTCGACGTTGGGGGCAAGTTGAGTCAGGACGGTGTCGCGGGCTTGCTGACCCAGTTTTTGGCGCAGGGCCGGCGATTGCAGCAGTTGCCAGAGGGCATAGGCCAGCGCCTGACTATTGCCGGGAGGCACGACGAGGGCATTGCTGCGATCGCGCAAAATTTCGCCAATGGCATCGACATCGGTACCGACGATCGCCCGTTCGGCCAGCATGGCTTCTAACAGGGCGTTGGGGCAGCCGTCATGCAGTGAGGGTACGGCGAAGATATCGATGTAGGGCAGGTAGGCGAGGGCTTCGCGGCGGTCAACCAAACCGGTGAGAATGACGCGATCGCGCAGGGGGCTGTCTGCCACCTGCTGCTGCCAATAGGTGCGTTCGCGATCGGCGTAATCGCCAACCAGCAACAAGGTGATGGTCTGCTGGCGAGCCAGCTCAGCCCCCGCATCGAGCAAATATTCCAGCCCTTTTTTATCGCGAAACCGGCCGACTGAGCCAATGACGGTGCCCTGCAGGCGATCGTGGTGCGTGGCGGTGGGCAGGTGGGCCAGATTCAGCGGTTGAATCGAGTTCCAAAAGGCGGTGACACGGGAGCGCAGTTCGGGCACCAGCACACAGGCTCGCGCTTTCAGGGCATCGCTGACGCAGGTGACCCAGTCAGAATTTGCCAAAGTCCACGTCACCTGACCATGCTGCTTGGGGTTAAACACGTGCTTATGCAGGTCGCTGCCCCGCACGCTGTTGATCACGGGGATGCCCAGCTCTTTGGCCAGCAGGGTCGTCAAAAAGCCCGTTTCGTTGATAAAAAAGCCGTGAAACAAGCTGAACCGAAATTGCTGATGCAGCTGCTCTAACAGGAAATAGACTTCGCTGAGGAAGTCCTGCACGATGGGGTTTTCAGAGCGAATGGCGGGGTATAGACGATGCACATAGAGGCCGTCTTGAACTTTAGACAGGCACTGCGATCGCCGCAGGGTATCAGCTTTACGCTGTTTGGAATGAAACACCGCGACATGCACTTCGTAGCCGATCGCCTGCATCATGCGAGCAATGCGAGCGACGGATTCACCGACGCCACCCACATCAGGCGGAAATTCTAAGGTGGTGATGCAAATACGTTGGGTCGTCATGGGGGTTAGTCCAGTTAGGGGAATGTTTAGGGGAAAGATGTGCAGACTGAGGTGGCGGTGGCGAGGCTGGCGCGCGCGCGCCGTTCGGCTACTGGCGAGGCAGCCACCCAGTCACGCAAAATCTGGGCCGTTTGGGCCACCCCGTTCAAATCAAACTGCAGGGGAGTGGGCTGGGTTTGCAGATGCGCGACTATGCGCTGCGCTAGCCGCTGCGGCTGCAGGTCGGCGGGCTGAATAATCGACACGACGCCCAAAGCTTCGAGCCGTTCGGCCCGGATGATTTGCTCTTGGTCACCGTTGCCAGTGAAGGGCAGCAGCATGGAACGGGTGCCGGTTTTGAGTACGTTAAGCGTGGTGTTGTAGCCGCCCATGTTGATCGAGAGATCGGCCTGCTGCATATAGCTGACCAGGTCAGGCGTATAGCGTTGAACGGTCAGGTTTGAGTAGGCTTGCGCCAGCTCTCGCAGGGGTTCATAAACGCTGTCAGGAGAAAACGGCCCAGCAAACAGGTGAATATGATGGGGAATCTGTGCCTGCAGATAAGGACTGGCCTGGGCGACGCAGTGCAGTAGCTGATGCCCAAAGCGGCCCCCGCCGACGGAGACCAGAATCGTTGGTGAGGAGCCCCTGGGTTGAGCGCGGCGATCGCCCTCGGTGGCTAGCGGCTGGGGGGGCGCCGCCTGCACCACATAGCCGGTGTAATGGACGGCGCAGCGCAGGTCAGCCACGCGGGAAAAGCTGCGCTCTAGCGGCATAAACTCCGGATCGCCGTGAATCAGCAGCAAGTCAAAATATTGGTTGATCAGCTTGCAGATTTTGGCTTCGTGGCGAGCCTGGTCTTGTTTCGTCACCACGATGTCACGCAGGCTAGAAACGATGTGCGCACCGCGATCGCGGGCGGCCTCAATCACCGGAATCAACTCGGCAGAAAAGCGCCGTCGGCCAAAGGGAAACAGCTCCACCATAAAAATGTCGGGCTGAAACTGCTCGACCACGGTGGTCATCTGCTGACAGCGAGCGCTGAAGACCGCCGGTAAACTGTTAAACCCCGGCGGCAGGTGCAGTTCTGAAAATTCATCGTCGGTTTTGAGGGGCGGCAACTGCACGACCTCGACACCAGGGGGAATAGGGAAATCGGCGATCGCTTCGCCGCCGTTGATAAAGCACACCTGGAAATCAGCAGTGAGGCCTTTGACGATTTCCATGCTGCGCATCAGATGGCCGATGCCGAGAATGTGCTGGCAGTAAAACAGTAAGCGTTTCATCGGATAGCCGCCTCCAAAGTGGGGGAGAGGGTGGTGGGCCGGAGCGGCTCCCGAGCGGGGGAGCGCAAGGCGTGCAGCAGCCAGTCTTTGACTTGACCCACGTTGTGCCCAAGGGTGAAATTTTGGTGTACGGTGCGACTCCCTGCTTGGCCGAGTCGCTCACGGAGCGCGGCATCCTGGGTGAGTTGTCGCAGGGCTAGCGTGAGCGCGGCGACATCTTTTTCGGGAATGAGTAGGCCGTTTTGCCCAGACTGCACCAGCTCGGTAATGCCCGAAATCGCGGTAGATACCACCGGTACGCCTAAGGCCATCGCTTCTAACAACACGTTGGGAATGCCGTCGCGATCGCCGTCGTCGGTCACCAAACAGGGCAGCACAAAGACATCGGCCTGGCGGTATTGCTCGATCACCTGGTTTTGGGTGAGCTGGCCGACCAGGGTGACGCGCTCCGCCAGCTCCAAAGCTTGAATTTGCGCTTCTAGGGCGGCTTGCAACGGCCCATAGCCCACTAGGTTGCAGTGAAAGTTCACTCCCGCGACCCGCAGCTGCTGGCAAGCTTCTAGCAAGTAGGCAAAGCCTTTCTTTTCGCAAAACCGGCCAACCGAGAGCAGCTGCAGTGGTCGAGCTGCCGGGGCCGCCGCCGCGACGGGTGACCCACCCGGTGGCCGAGTAAACCGCGACAGGTCGATGCCGTGATAGGACAGGTGAATCGGCGTGTCAGAAGTGGAAACCGACGCTAAATAGCGACGATTGTAATCGGTGCAGGTCAGCACAAATTCGGCGCTGCGCAGGCGGCGATCGAGGGCGACAGGCTCGGTCAGATAAATGTCTTTGGCATGGGCCGTGATGCTAAAGGGCACACCGTTCAAGCGCTGGGCCATCTCGGCGGTAGCAGCGGGAATGTTGGCAAAGTGAACATGCAGATGCTCAATGCCCAAGCGCTCTAATTCGGTGGCGAGATAACAACCCTGCAAAAACTCGTTAAAGCGGCGAGTTTCGGGGCGATCGCCGTAAAACTGCAGGGCTGCCATCAGCTGATTAGGGTCACGCTGCCCCCAGGCCACCTGGTTTTTGATCAGTTGAGTTTCTTCGTCATGATGCCACTCAGGCAGTAGAGAAGGAATATAGGTGACGGGTGCTTGCAGTTGGCTCAAAGCCGGATGCTGGCGGCGATCGACGGGGCGGCGCAGCGAGAAAATGTGCAGGTTGAGCCCTTGTCGCTCGAGCTCCAAAATTTCGTTCAAGATAAACGTTTCAGAAAGCTTGGGAAAGGTTTTGAGCAAGTACCCAATCACAGTTTTTTGAGCAGTCATAGCAGTGAGGAAATGAACAGCAAACGGAAAACATAGCCCTGTAGCTCCAATGCGCTAGGCAACCAGTTCGGGCTGGCGCGGCGGCGCATGGACGAGCCCCAACAGTGCGGCCGTAATGTGGGGCAGGGCATTGAAATCGAGTAGATAACCGGGGGCAGGCAAGTGGGCTCGCAGTTCTTGGCTCAGAGTTTGAGTCAGATGAGGCACCGTGAGCTGATCGGGATGGATCGTGGTGAACAGTCCTAATGCGGCCATCCGCCGAGCCCGAATCCACTGCTCTTCGACGGGGTCAATGCGGGGTACCACGATCGCGCGTCGCTGCAGTGACAAAATTTCGCCGATGGTGTTGTAGCCGCCCATCGAGACGACTAAATCGGCAGCCGTGATATAGCTGGCCAGATCATCGGTAAATTCCAACCAGTGCAGGTATGGCTGCGACTCAATGCGCTGCCGCAGGTGCCGCTTTTGCGCCGCCGGCATCTCTGGGCCGCCGACAATGAGACTGATTAAAGGCTGATCAGACACGATCGCGGCGCTGGCATCCAGGTAGGTATTGGCCAAGCGAAACCCATCACCGCCGCCGCCCGGTGTGACCAATATCAACCGCTCAGCGGCAGTGACATTCAGCGATCGCCGCACCGCCGCCGCTGAGCGTTGCCCCTGACCCCGGCGAATGTAGCCCATAAATCGGGTCTTGGCCTGCAGCTCGGGCGAAAACTCATACATCCTGGGCGCATCAAAAACATGGGGGCTGCCGACAATCCACACTTGGTCGTAGCGGGTGGTGGTCAGGGTGTAGTAGTTTTCACGCTGCCACTGGGCGATCGTCACAGCCGGACTGTCGAGAATATCGCGCAGCAGCAGGATGAGCCGAGTCTGGGGCGAGTGCTGCTGCAAATAGTCTAGGGTGGGCTGCAGCTCTTTCCAGAGGCCATTGGGCTTTTTGTCGACGAGCAGGGCGTCAGGCTGAAAGTTCGTGGCCGCAGTGCGAATCAGCTCGCTGCGGAGTTTGAGCGTGTCGGTCAGCTCAGTTCGGAGGAACTTAACCCCCATCTTGCCCTGGGCATCGCGGCCCAGACAAGGCAGTTTAATGTAGTCGAGCCCATCAGGCAGTCGGAGCTGATGCAGAGCGGGTGAACCTGAAACCACTAAAATCGAGACGTTAGGAATGGCTTTGAGCAAGTAGTCACAGATGGCGACCATGCGTCGGATATTGCCTAATCCGAACGCATCGTGGGAATAGACCATTAACCTCATCACGTAAGTCCCTTAGTGAGTGTGGAAGGAGCAAAATTGAACGGTGGGAACACAGGTGGGTGATAATCGACAACCCAGAACAGGGCCACAAAGTCGGGTTTAGTAACGAAGCGCAACTGATGTGATGCCCCAACGATTGGTTTGTGTAGCCTGGGAGTAGGGACGGTTATCGTTCGATATTTCTACTCTGCAGTCCTTCTTTAAAGAAAAGATGAAGTTTTTGTGAGACCCACTTCATGAAGGCTCATTAATCTTTGATGAGAAGATTCTTAGAAAAATCGGGCTTTTCCTTAGTTAAAATTGCGGAGATCTATACTTACGATTGAATCGAGTCACTATGGCACGAATAGAACAAATTGCTGCCGCTGCGGCTAGTTGAGAGCGCAGCAACGCCTGGGGCTGAATCTTTTGTACTGCTCGGGGCAGGGGTGATCATCGGTTGCCGACAGGCGTCACCTTTACGTGTCGCCTTCGAGATCGCTGGCCAGTCTCTTGAGGAACCTTTTAATGCCTCAGGACATCTGATCACCCACCTGAAGAAGCTTCAAAGACTTTGAGGCAGAACTCAAGCAATTGCCTGCGTTTTTGGCCCCTAATCCCTGGTTTTGGGGAAACCGAGTGCAAATCTCTCCGGCAATACGCCCTCTGGCCACGCTGCGCGCAAGGAAATGCCAGGGGCTATGCGTTAGTCCGATGAGAGATGGCCATCATTCCGGGCATGACTCACACTTCCACATCGTTAGCCCCCTGTATCGGTTTGTGTATGAGAAGTTCTATGCTGCTCCCACTCGCGTCAAAGAGCCTACCCTTATGGTCGCTCCGTCACTGGCTCAAAAAGATTAGACGCGAAACCCGCACTCGCATTCTGCTGGTTTACGCCGTGACGATGTTGGGAGTGGTAGCCACAGCGGTGCCCCTCTTCCGTTATTTCTTATTCTCAGCGGTTGATGAACGGGTAAGAGCCGATCTGCAAGAAGAACTCGAAGAATTTCAGCAATCCTATCGCGATTGGAATGTTGACAGCCCCGAAACCCAGGAGGCGCTGCTGGAGTTTATTGAGACGTATCTGGAAGATGATTTGCCCGAAGATGACAATTTTCACATCGTGACGCTCAGGGGTGAATTTTATCAGTCGAGTCCGCGGATCTTGCCGACGGCGCTGGTTGATTCTGAGTTGGCTCAGGAGTGGGCAAATTTGCAAGAGCCGGTGGAAGCGAACGTGCCGACCGGCGAGCCAGCAATCGGCAATGTTTTATACAAGACCCACGTATTAGAGGTCAACGACGTGCCGATGGGGGTCTTTATCGCCGCGCACCTGTCAGCCGGAGAACGGGCTGAGGCCCTAGAAGGTGTTTACATTTTTGCCCAAGTCGCTGGAGGCGTCGTGGGGGTGTCATTTTTGCTGGCTTGGCTAGTCAGTTATCAACTGCTGCGCCCAGTGCAACAGCTGGCCAAAACAGCTAAAGACATCAATGAGACGAATCTGTCGGAGCGGTTAGAGATTCATGGGTCAGGCGAACTCGCCGACTTGGCTACAACCTTTAACACCATGATGGATCGGGTGCAAAAGGCTTTTGATACACAGCGCAGCTTCATTAACGATGCCAGTCATGAACTCCGCACCCCGTTGACTATCATTCAAGGTCATTTAGAACTGATGGATGATGACCCTCAAGAGCAGCAGAAAACGCTAGCCTTGGTCATGGATGAGTTAGCGCGAATGGGACGATTCGTGAATGATTTGTTGCTCTTAGCCAAGGCAGAGCGGCCTGACTTTTTGCAATTAGAAACGCTGCAGGCGAGCGCGTTTACGCCCGAGGTGTTTGCCAAAATTCAGCCGCTGGGCGATCGCGACTGGCAACTGAGCGTTCGCTGGTCGGGCAAGTTTGTGGCTGATCGTCAGTGGCTGACGGGGGCCCTGGTGAACTTGGCGCAAAATGCTGTGGAGCATACCTTCCCCAACGATGTGATTGAGCTGGGCGTTGAGCGTATTAATGGTCACGTTCGGTTTTGGGTGCGCGACACGGGCGAGGGCATTTCTTTGGCCGACCAAACCCGAATTTTTGATCGCTTTGCCCGAGTGGCTAATACCTATCGCCGGTCAGAAGGGGCAGGCTTAGGACTGGCGATCGTCAAAACGATTGCCGAAGCCCATGGTGGCCATATTGAACTCAGCAGTCAAGTCAATGTGGGCTCCACCTTCAATTTGATTGTGCCGATCGAGCGCTTAGCCCCGGTGGCTCCCCAGGTCAGGATGGTGAGCTAATGACTCACATTCTGGTTGTGGAGGATGAAGTGCGAATTGCCGCCTTTGTGAAAAAAGGATTAGTCTCCAATGGCTTCACGATTTCGGTGGCAGGTAACAGTGAAGAAGCGTCAGCAATCTCTTTAGATGGTCAAATCGATTTGATGATTTTAGATCTGGGAATTCCAGGCCGCGATGGCCTGGAATTGCTTGAAGACCTGCGGGGCCAGGGGTTTTTAGCCCCGATCATAATTTTGACAGCACGGGACGATATTCAAGACAAAATCAGCGGCTTTGAGCGGGGGGCCGATGATTATATGACCAAACCCTTTCGCTTCGAAGAGCTGCTGGTACGGGTGCGGGCGCGGCTGCGAACAGTGGTGACGGCGGCCCATGAGAGCCAGAGCAATATGCTAGCAGTCGGGCCTTTAGTGCTTGATTTGCGGACGCGGCGGCTTCAGGTCGAGGGTCAAATAATTGATCTCTCAGCTCGTGAGTTTACCCTGGCGGAAACGTTTTTGCGCCACCCTAATCAAGTCATGAGTCGTGAGCAACTGTTGGACACGGTTTGGGGCTATGACTATGCGCCCGGCTCTAATATTGTTGATGTTTATGTGGGATATTTGCGCAAAAAGTTCGGGGATGGCCTGATTGAAACGGTTAGAGGCATGGGCTATCGTCTCCGCCCATGAGAAAACTTTCATCTGCAATCAATGCTGGCCTTAACTGAGCCATTTTTACTGTAGAGAAGCAACCCGTAAATTTTTATTAAGCGGAGAATTTATCAGCATAGGGTTGCTTGTCTGTAGTACGCATTACCCTATCAGAGAGTATGAGTCGCATTTTGATCGCAGAAGATGAGCCGAAAATTGCAGCTTTTATCGAAAAAGGCCTTAAACGCTCAGGATTTATGACCGACGTAGCCGAAAACGGCAATGCGGTTTTGGAGAAGGTGCTGGCAGAAAATTTTGATCTCTTGCTGCTAGATTTAGGGCTACCCGGCAAGGATGGGATGGAGATCTTGAGAGAAATACAACAACAAGGGAGCGCTTTGCCCATTGTTGTCGTGACAGCTCGGGAGCTTGAGCCGATTGACCAGCAAGTATTTCGTTTGTTTGACATAACAATTTTCAGCAAGCCATTTTTGATGAAAAAGCTGCTCCAAAAAGTTCGTGAACTGCTGAACGCTGAATCAGCAAACTCTGAGCTAGACACAACGGAATAGATCTGCTGACTTCGGAAGAACCATCGTGTTTACAGGGTGATGATGAGCCGTGCGACATGCTCAGCGATCGCACCCGCACCCCACCATCCCTTTTCGCCACAGACTAAATCGGTGCCAATACATTCTAAAAGTCTCAATAAAGGACTTGAAACGCTCAATTCAAGTCCTTGCTTGGAGGTGTTGAGTCTTGCTGAGAGACTTAATGCCCTTGCTCGAATGGAGGATGTCGGGGGCCAACCCATGCCGATCTCAAGGGGCAGTTCATTGAGATCTAACTGTCACCACTTGATACAGCGGTAGCGACATCTAGGCCAATCTGTGATGCAGGATGAGACTCGATCGGTGCTTTTGGAGTCCTAGGAATAGAGCAAAGAGACTTCTTGAAAGACTAGCTTACTCCTTGGAGATTGCTCTGCGGATGATTTCTGAGCGGGATGCGACTACGATTGTGGCGATCGCGGGTAGCTGCGATCGCCCTTCTCTGGCTCATTGAGAATTAGTGTCAAATTTAGTCCAAAATCAGTCCAGAATCTGTGCGGCAATATCAGAGCTTCTTTTTGGAAGGGGTTTGGTTGATCAGATTGGTTGCGTATACCGCAACTACTCACAAAAAGAAGCTATTGGCATTATTGAAGACACGTCTCTGTTTGAAGTGACTATTGAGCTCCTTTCGTTCGATCAGCCCCGCTCATCGGTGGCGCGTTTTAGAGAGTTATGGAAGCGGCCATTTTGGGGCGAGGGTGTGTGCAGAGGAATAAGATTCTAGCGACCCTATCGCATTGGAAAATCACTCAATCAAAGTCTGAAATGCTCGGCATCTAAGCTTGTTAGAGAATGAGGTCGATCTTTATGCGGCTTGAGGTCATGCCCTAAGCGCAGTCAAGAGCAAAACCCTGCATGGGTAACCTTATCCTTAACTGCATCCTAGGTAGGGGATAAGGGGAATGAGGTTTTCTAAGGCTCGGATCATCATGATGGCAGCCGCCATCATGATTGTTGGTATTGGCGCAACGTCGGTCGGGATTCTGTTGCCATCCCTGAGCGGTACCCCGACTGGAAAGTATGAGGGCCGTGAAAACGCCGCTCGGAAAGTGATCGGTGCACTAGCGACACTGCAAGTCGTCTCTTACTGGGAGAACGAAAGGTTTCTAGAAGATTTTGATGCGGTTAGCGAGGCAGCAGATTTGCGCATCAAAGACCACAACAAGCCGATTGACGGTACTGAACCCTACAGGTTTGCCATCAAACCGCTCAACCCACAAACTATCGTCATGACCGCTACCGCTAATATTGATGGTCTTGATAGCCTGACCGGATTCACTTGGTACAGCGATGACACGGGCCTAAGTTATGGCCTGTGTTGGACAACAGAAAACTCAAAACAGCCACCAGCCTTGCCGATGCTAGAAGCACAACCTCTCAGCAATCCCCCAGGTGCCGACCGCTGATTTAGAACCGTTGATGAGCACTGCAACTGATCGAGTGAACTTGCTGATTTTTCCAGGCATTTATTACCGACCGAAATTTAGTCAGGTTACCCCCAGATGACTGCAATCGCGACCTGAGTCGATCTACGTGATTGCCGAACCAAGCCATACACCCTAAATACAGGTTCGACTGCTTTCTCGTGCTGAAATGCTCTCAGAGAAAGTTCCTTCATTTGGGTAAAGCCTTTATGGAGTCGGTAGTTGCTTCAAGGTGCTGTAAATTGTGACCTCTAGCCATATTACGTAGTTCAAAAGCAGATTAGTGTTGTTTTAGTTACAAGGGTGTGTTGATCACGGTTGTGTTTGATGACTTTTTATAGACATCAACCTTGATCAGCTAGGAAATGACCTGCACACGCAAACTCAACATTAAAACGATGATCGCACATTCAATTTTTCGCGCGCTCACAAAGGTTGGCTACGTCGCTCCGATTTTAGCGGCGTCAGTTGTCGGCCTGGGAGCGATCGCGCCGTCAGCCCAAGCCAGCTCCCTCGTGCCTCAACAAGAAGGTGAAGTAAACGTTGGTCTCGGCAATTGCTTGGGTGGTGGCTGTAGCTATCTGACCCTAGATCCCACCATTGAGTCCATTGTGAGCCTGACGGATGACTCGACAGGCACCCAGAGTCGCCTGTTTGTCGACCAAGCTGGCACCAACAATACTTATGGCGCTATCCAGTTTCTTTCCACCGATATCGGCACTTCTGACGGCTCTGGAGACTTCTGGTTTCGCCCTGTAGCCATGGACGCAACTGGCAATGCGCCGCTAGTGGAAGATGGGCAGCTTGAAGTGGGCACCTTCGAATTCACCTTTAGCAAGGTGCTTAGCGACTTGACGGTGAACTGGTTTGATACTGAGCGAGCCGGTGGCACTAGCTACACTGCGTTTAATAGCCATGGCGACCAGATTGCCACAGGCATCATTAACAAAGGCCCCAACGGCAACGTCCAGGAAACCACACTCACCGACGTTAAGTCGATTATTCTCAATCTAGGTGAGCGCCATGGTCGCACTGGCGACGGGGTCAACTTCCAAGTTGATGGTGTAGCGGTACCAGAACCAGGCTTGATGATGGGACTAGGTGCCTTTGTCGTGGCTGGTGGCCTCGGCCTCCGCAAGCGTCAAGGTGATAGCACTGTTGCCTAGGTAAGCTGTGTGGCTACGGCGACTCACAACGTCGAGCAACTGATCAGCGACTAACAACGAAAAGCGGCCATCTCTTGTCTAGAGATGGCCGCTTTTCGCTATGGCGGTATTGCCTAGGTTTAAGGCTTCGTGGATTTCTGGATTTAACTCATTCCCGAGGATTGTCAATCTCCAGAGAGGCTCAAACGGCTGCTCGGCAAGTTTTTAGATGGCGCTGAAATGTTCTTTGAGTTTTTCTTCCTACTCCTTCGTGAAGCTTGAGCGAATCAGCTGCGCACTATCCTCTTGCAGAGCATTTTGGACCCTATCGAGGGTGAGGTTTTCGGTCATCCGAAAACGACGCCGAAGTCCCTGCTTCACTTGATCACGAATCCCTGTGCTTTCTCTCTAGTGAATCTGTCTCAGTCATTTCCACTAGAGAGAAAGCATTACCGTGACAAGAAAAAATCACCTTCTGGCGGTCACCGGGGTTGACCAACGTTCAGAACCGAGCCCGAGCCCTTATATTTGAGGGCAATTGCCTGGGTCGACTTTCTCGCAGGAAGGATATGGAATTTCGTAATGCTTCTAACCAAGTTTTTGCTTGGTTCACCCAAAGACGTCGAAAAGCTTTAGAAGCAGCCTACGAGGGGGCGTTAACGATTCAAAAGTTAGAAGTCGAACTGTTTGACGGTCAGAAAATTACCGACGCGCCCGATAAAAGCAAAACCGTCGCCGACTATGCTGCTAGCCTGCGCGATCGCCAGCTCCTCAAAATTCGCTTCAACCTGACCCAGTTCAAAGCCAATAGCTTTTTATTCGACACCGCCGCCACGGCGCCGCCCGTTGAGGCCAAGCCGGATGCATCTGAGGATGAAGTGCAGCGCGATCGCGAGCCGGTGCTGGCCCAGCTAGAATTCATCGAATCGGTGGTGGCCAAATATCGCACTGCCGGGAACACCCTTACTTTTTTGACGGGTGACGCTGCCTTAGACACTCCAATGCCCGCTGTAGAATCGATGCCGGTCAAAGAGGTCACCCTCGACCCGCCCATGTTGGCCGCCGATCGAGATCGCCCGCGCGAGTCTTTTTTGCCCCGCCTGCGATCGCCCAACAAAGAAACAGAGAGTGATTACGAGCAGCAGCTCATCGGTCAACTGCGACTACAGCGCCAGCAAAATCGTGTGGCCCTGCGCTGGCTGGCGGTGCTGCTGATCATTCCTCTCTCGATTCAAATTCTGACCCGCAACCTGCTCTTTGAGCCCCTGATGGGCAGCTATAGTAACGTCAATCCCACCGAAATCAGTCTGAGTGAGGAAATTCAAGAAGAGTTTGCCCGCGAATATCTCTTTGCCAAAGAAAAGCTCGAAGTCGCCACGCTGCTGGGCTACTACGACGAAATGAATGATGAAATCAGGCAGGCATATTTGCAAGAATCAGCCTTCGATATCTGGCGCGAAGCGAGAGAAAGTGAACTCAACGGCTTAAAAAATTTGCTGGCCGATGTGATTGCCTTTGTGGTTTTTGTGGGGTTGGTGCTCGTCGGCAGACGACAGGTTAATCTGATCAGAGCCGTCTCTAATCGCACCTTTCTTAATCTGCGGGATCCGATGAAGGTGTTTCTCTTTATTTTGATCACTGACATCTTCGTCGGTTTCCACTCAGCAGAAGGCTGGGAAGTGTTTTTAGAAAGCATCCTCGGACATTTCGGCATTCCTGAAAGCAAAATTTTCATCAATGGGTTTATTGCCACCGTGCCCGTCTTCATTGATTCCTGCATCAAGTTTTGGATCTTCAACTATCTGACCCGCTACTCACCCTCAACTTCTGCGATTTATGAACGGATGAACACGTAATTCAGGCTATGAGGGCCGCATTGGTCTGCACTCTCTGCCTGGTGCCGAAGAAGGCTTCTATTGCCGTTACAATATGCTCGACTGTGACCCTGACCCAGACAGAGACAGGTTGGTATACTTCGGGTACATGGCCTTGCGATCTTAGACGGTTAATCCTATGGAAGATCAGCAACTAGCTCAGCAACTAGTAAAAACGGGCAATCTGCTGGATTTGCTTAATGATGAAGTGTGGGTAAAAGAAGACAACGCCACTGATACTGCTTCAGAAGCTGATTGGGATGGCCCGATTGAGATGGCCCGATTGAGGTTGGGTTGGGACTAAAAGCTTATGTCGAACAGCTAGAAACTGTTCCACCCGAAGCGTTTCGCCGCCAGCGAAGGCAGGTGCAGCTGCTATCGATTTTATTGCCAGAATTAAAGAGCTGGCTCATGTCTTGGGAGCTAGGTCTTAGTTTTGAGACGGTATACACTGAAGCGCAACGATAATTGTATGAGCATTTGGAGCAGCTCACACCAGAGCAGCAAACCTGGACAGAGGCGCTGTTGACTGAGGATGTTCAGAAGCTACCGATGGCAAAAAGAGTAGTGCGTTCTCAGACTATGTCGCAGCTTCGCTTCAACCAGGACTATCGGAACTTTCTGGAATTAGTTGTGAAGCTATTGAGTTGAGATCAAGGCTAGCAAAAATTCTGCTAATCGTTCTTGGGACTTGACATGACTAACTTTCTGTCGAATCGGGTCTTCTGGCTCAAGGTTTTAACTACTCTAGGATTAGCTGGGCTTGGTGCTTGGCAGCTTGTCGTAAAGTTGGCCCCCTGCCAACCGCTTGATCGATATCTTCAGCGCAGCGGCTGTTTCCAAACCATCACAGTCAATTCCGAAGAATTACAGAGTCCGTTTTTTCTGCTTCAATCATTTACGGGTTCAACTCCTTATCAGCCTCATGCTCAGCCCTTTGCCTTTTCTCCGACAGGTGAGCTGATTGCGATACCGGGAATCGTCGAAACACAAGACGAAGCTCGCAGGCCCAAGAATGGTATTGCGATCGCTCTAGTCAACACCAACAGCGGCACTCTTCGACAATCTTTCCTAGCAGATGAAACTTACTACTCACTGAGTAAGCCACCCGGCGCGCTACTTCCCATCAGCGGAAGCTTCTCACTAGACGAAACTCTATTCGCGGCTCACGTTAAGTACGAGGATATTACGGCTACTTACCTTTGGAATGTGTCTAATGGCGAGCGTCTTTGGAGAGTTCCTGTACACGCCTGTAATCACATGACTTTCGCTGTGGACAATCAGCACCTAATCTGTGACGAACGCAAGATACGAATCAGTGACGGGATAGTCTTGAATCTGACCGAAGACGACCAGCAAGCCTTAGTCACCCAGACACCGTCGGGTGATCCGATTGGTCGAGGTAGCAGTGACGTAGTTTCACCTGATCGCACCTTCAAAGTAGTTTTACGACTTTCAGAAAACTCAAATGACCGATTTATGGTCGACATTCAACCTTTGGATGACGCGTCTACACCAGACACAACAGGACTTGAATTACTGAGTGAACAGCAGTTTCCTAGGTGGATTTATATCTCGCCTGATAGTGAGCTATTAGTCATTAAGGGAAGGAATCGCAGAGCTCAAACTGAGACAATAACTATTCGGCGACGAGACGGAACTGTGCTGAAACATTTCGAGCTAGATGGGCACTTGCACGGGGCAATATGGTCACCTGACAGTCAAGTGCTGGCTGTCGGTCTAGATGATACAGTACAGCTCTACAATGTAAATGAAGGGTTAGTTTACTTTTAAGTCTGATAGCAGAGGGAGAGTGCAAGTGGTGATGCATGTGAAACTAGTGCTCTGTCAAGACTGAATTTTAGGGTTGCTCTTTTCTAGAAGCTTTAGAGATCAAGCTTTCAGAAACTGCTCACCCTAATTCTTAGAGTTGACACTGCACTAGCTTTGGAAGTGAAACTAGACGGGACTAGCACTACAGAGATGTTAGGTTACGAGTATTGTGTTAGGTTTGCGAGTGGTCATTGGTGGTGGGAACGATGATCAGGCTACCTTTATAGCTGGACGAGCGACCAGTTCTCTCAATATGGCTCGAAACCGATTCTGGCAACCGTGAGAGATGCGACTTACGTGCTCGACGCGATTCTCAATAACGAGACGGAACTCCCGATCGTTGAGCACACCACTGATACCGCAGGCTATACGGAGCTGATCTTTGCCTTATTCGACCTTCTGGGTCTTCGGTTTTCGCCCCGCATTCGGGACTTGGCTGACCAAAAGCTTTACCGCACAGTCAACGTCAAGATGGAGCTGTATCCTCAACTCAAAGCCCATATTTCAGACCTGATCCAGACGGCGCGAATTATCGATGACTGGGATGAGATGTTGCGCTTAGCTGGCTCGATGAAGCTGGACTGGGTGACAGCTTCGCTCATGCTTCAGAAGCTCCAGGCATTTCCGCGCAAGCATCCCCTCATGCGCTCACTTCAGGAGTACAGCAAACTGATCAAAACGATTCATATTCTGCGGTGGTACGCCGATGAGGCGAATCGGCGGCGGCTCAATCGTCAGCTCAACAAGGGGGAGGCGCTCCATAGTCTCCGCTCGCATCTGTTTTTGGCGAATCAAGGTAAGTTGCGGAGTCAGAAAGATGAGGAATTGCGCCACCAAGTGGGCTGCTTGAACTGGGTCACGAACGCGATCATCGTTTGGAACACGGTTTATATCGAGCAGGTACTCCGACAACTCAAGCATGAGGAATTGTCGATTAGCGATGAAGACATCAAAGCGATCTGGCCCACCCGATATGGGCATCTCAACGTCTATGGCAAATACCTCTTCGAATTAGCGCGGATTGGCCAGAAATATGGGTTCAGATCGCTTCGCCTGCCTACGTTATAGCCTTAGCGACCAAAATTTCTCCAACTCTATACATAGGCCAATTCTCGTTACCCGTGCTTGTTTTCAAGCGGCTCTGGGCGATCGCAGACAGCCGGCAAACACCGCCTTTTGCTTCACCCCACCACAGGAATACGTGACTCCCGTCTCCCTGCCTCTCCACCCATGCCCATCAGGGCGATCGCAACCGCGCCTTCAAGCTCCTAGCCACTTGCTTCACTGATTTCTTTACCGATAGCTGACGCCACCGTGAGGGCGTTTGCATGCCCACCGCAATTTCGGCATCCACCTGCTTCAATAAATCCATCCTCGACTGTTGAATGCCCGCGCCTTGTCGACCCAGCGTCATGTAAAACTCAAAGCCATCCGTCTGATAAAAGTCAATTTCCTTCAGAGTAATCAAGCCGAGACCAAATAAATCGTGCATCATCAGCCGAAAAGAATGCGGCACAAAACACCAGGCATGAACATCGATGTAAGCGTCTTCTTGCATCACCGAGGCCATTCCCTCCAGCGCGTTGTCGATAGAATGAACGAACTGGTAGTCCCCGGTTGTTTCCGCATTCCAGGCAATCTGACCTGACTGAGACACCACATTCAAAAAGTATTCTGCGATCGTTCCCGGCGTGTGGTTGATCGACTTTTGCAAATGATTGTCAATGATTTTAGCTAAGCCTGTGATGGGCCGGTAATGATCAAAACAGTAGCGCTTATCAGGAATCACGAGAGACAGCACACCATCCGCTTTGAGCACCTCATCACAACTGTTGATAAAGCTGATTAAATCAGGGGCATGCTCAATCACATGGGAGGCAATAATCCAGTCGTAGTAATCAGTTTTGCCCGTCAGCTTCGCATAGGATTCACCTTGCCAGACAAAATCGACTGCCTCAATTTGACTCAGGTCTAAGCCATGCGCCTGATACTTTTCGATCAGCTGCTCACGGCTCATATGATCGATAATATGCACCTGATAGCCGTCTCTTTTAGGAGCAACCGGATTGTGGCTAGGGCCAATTTCGATGCCGCGTCCACTACGGTCAATATGACGTAGTATTTTTGCCTTCCGGTTCATGCTCAAGACCTGCTGCAAGTATGAATATCATAGGTTCAAACTGCCGCGATGGATGATTCGCGGGGGCGGGGCCATGGGCCACAGGGTTGCAGTCAGTACCACTAGTTGACTGCAACCAAATTGAGGCGTATTGCCGATGGCTCGGGAATCGGGCGCAAAGGGAGCCTGAAGACTGAAATGGTCGCCTTAAAGGCGTAATCTTAAGGGCGTAATCGCCCCGCGTGATACCCCCAACCTAATTGACAGATAGATTCCTACAGCTCAATAACAAACTGAGTTCCAACTCCAACTTCTGAATAGCAATGTAGTTGTCCCTGGTGATTACTCGTCACGATTTGATAGCTAACAGATAATCCCATACCTGTACCAACCCCAACTGGTTTGGTGGTAAAAAAGGGATTAAAGATTTTAGCTTGTGTGTCCGGGGACATACCACTGCCGTTGTCTCGAATTGAAATAGTGATTTTATTATCTGAGGCCAATCTGGTTGTAATGGTGATGCACCCCACATAATCTGGCTCAGCATCTACCTGCTGTTCTTCAATCGCATCGATCGCATTGACTAGCAAGTTCATGAAGACTTGGTTCAATGAATCGACATAACATTCAACTAACGGTAAATCTCCATAGTCTTTAATGACTTCGATTTCCGGTCTTCCCGCTCGACCATTCAATCGGTTTTGCAAAACCATTAAAGTGCTATCGATATTTTCATGAAGGTTGGCTGATTGAATACCTATTCGACCTGATCGAGAGAAGGTTTGTAGGGATTGGATAATATCCTGGATACGATTCACCCCTGTTTTCATTGATGAGAGAAGCTTAGGAAAATCGCTCAGAATATATTTGATATCTGCTTGTTTGATGAAAGCGGAAATCTTTGGAGGAGGAGTTGGATAAGTCTCTTGATAAATTTGAATCAGTTTGCCTAAATCCTGAGCATATTCTGAGGCTGGCTGCAAGTTGCCATAGATAAAGCTCATTGGATTATTGACCTCGTGGGCAATCCCAGCGACTAACTGCCCTAAGCTAGACATTTTCTCAGACTGGATTAGCTGTAATTGAGTCTCTTTTAGATCGTGGTAAGAACGTTGAAGCTCTTTTGTTTTAGCTTGAGATTCTTCATAGAGATTCGCTTGATAAATCGCGATCGCAATCTGATTGCAAATATCCTGCAAAAGCTGGATTTCTCCCTTTTTCCAAGGGTGTTCATTCTCAATACGTCCAATTTGCAGACTGCCAATCTTGCCATCAGTCGTGTGAATTGGCAAACACAAGTAGGCGGCAATCCCAGCATTCTCTAAAAATGTCTTGAGAGATAAGCTCTCTAACTTAGCTAAACTATCCACCTGACAAAGGTGATTCTGTAAGAGATGCTCTAGAAGCGTCGGCAATTCATTAAGTTGATGAGTGCCTAACCAAGTCGGCAATTCAGGTTTCTTTTGTTCTTTGACCACTTCCCAGAGATTGGTGCCATTCGTCTCTTGATACCAAGCAAAGGTACAAATGTCAGCCGGTAGTTTGGTGACAATCGCATTCACCGAGGTCTGTAAAATCCGATCCAGATGGAGAGAGTCTCGGATTTCTGAACTGATTTGGTTGAGTAACTGGGCCCGATTCAGCAGCGTGCGAACTTTGTCTTCTGCTTGCCTGCGTTCGGTCACATCCTGAAATGTTCCCACAACCCCTACTACATTGCCAGCCCAGTCTCGTAGAGGAGCTTTGTGTGTTTCCAGCCATCGCTGTTCACCCTCAGAGGCCATGAGGGTTTCTTCAATGCCCAACTGGGCCTCGCCAGATGTCATGGTTGCTTGGTCATCGGCCCGATAGTGTATGGCATTGGCTTGGGTGGCGGCAAAGTCGAAGTCTGTTTTGCCAATTAACTCTGCCGCTGATGATAAGCCGATCGCCTCGAGCAGGGGCTGATTACTGCCGAGAAAGACCGAATTGCGATCTTTCCAGAACACTGGCAGAGGAATCGTATCAAGCACGGCTTGAGCAAACTGCTGAGAGTCTTGTAGTGCCTGCTCGGCTTGCTTACGATAGGTAATATCGCGCACGATGATGAGCGCTTCCGCTGAGTTGATGGCCACAATGTGAATTTCTTCATGGACTAAGCGTCCCTGTTTCTCGAATTGGTGTTCATAGACCTGTAAGGTACCGGTGGTAATTGCTCGGTCAATTCGATAGAGCTGTTGTTGCAATAATGCGGGGGGCAAAACTTCTGCAAGCTCCTGTTGAATGGGCAGAAATTCCCCCACTGAGTTAGGCGAGTGGAGGTAATTGAGGCAAGTGCCATCTCGCCCAACGTGCAAGAGTAAATCTGGAATCGCCTCGACAATGGCCCGAATCTGGGCTTCTTTATGCTGCAGTTTAGCCGTGCGTTCGACAACCTTGGTTTCAAGTTCTTGATTCAGGTGCTCGAATGAAGTGAGGGCTCGTTGCCGCTCTAATTCAGCGGCAGCCCGAGCCCCAAACACTCGCAGAATCTGTTTTGCCTGATCTGGCAAGTGAATCGGTTGCTGGTGAAAGATGCCTAGATTACCAATGGCCCTCCCTTGGCTATCCTGTAAGGCAATCCCTAAATAGCTCTCTGCCTCCATCTCAACCAAACCTGAGTCTTCAGGAAACATCTGCTGCACTGAACCGGCACAATAAAACTGCCCCGCTTGTAAAGATCTTCCACAGGGAGTTCTCGCAGGATGAGATTGATAGGCTGGCTGCAAACCACCGTTGGCCCAAAAGGCTAGTGACCGCAGTTCCTCATCCACCACTTCGGTCACTAAGACAGCGGAAACACTTAAGGCGCTGGCAAGATAGCTCGCTAAAGCTGGGAAAAAGTCTTGTCCAGTGATGACTGTGGTTCCTTCAACGATGTTGTGCAGAACAGTTTCAGTTTGTTGGTGATCGCTAATGTCCGTTAGGGTGCCGACATAGCCAATGACCTGTCCTTCTGAATCGTGTTCAGGAACGACTTGGGCATAGCCCCATCGATAATCACCATCGGAGCGTTGATAACGACACTCAACCTGGAAAGGATCTCCTGTTGGGGCAAATTGCCGCCATTGGGCTATCAGCCGGTCACGATCTTCTGGATGAATCCAAGGTTGCCATGCCTTGCCTATCAAAGCTGCTGGCGCGTAACCGGTAATCTGACAACACTGCTCATTAACGTAGATACAATGCCCTGCAGCATCAGCGCGAAAAATAGCTACCGGTGCTGCGGCAATTAAACTGGCATGACGCTGCTCAGTTTCTTGCAGACGGACTTCAACTTGCTGTCGGATATGCTGTTCTGTTTGTAACTGGTAGGCGTTGATCGATTGCTGGAGGCTTTCGTCGGTAATTAACCCCACTAGATGATCTTGGTTGTCTAGAATGGCCAGATGACGTACATGGTGTCGTTGCAGTAGATGAATCGCCGTATTGACATCTGTGAAGGCAGATTCCTGCAGGGTGATGACGGGAGACAACATGACCTGCTGCATGACCAAAGTATTGAGCGGTTGTTGCTGCACATTCAGACGGACGACATCGCGCTCGGTCAGTATGCCGACCACTCGCTCATTGTCCACAACCACGACACAGCTCGAGCGCACTGCCCCAAAAGGATCGTCAAGTTGATTGTCAGCTGCATCAGAAACTTGATAGCAGTCGCTCATTTGAGCGATGGCTTCTAGTACTGGAGTCTGGGGTGAAACTGTCAGAGGATTTCGAATGGTCGCAGGTTTAAGATCCACTGTTTACGAAAAAAAGTATAAGAAGAATATATGAGCCTAAAGTCAGAGATTTAGATTTCTCTTTAAGCTTTATTCCCTCAGAAAAAGGAGTATTAACACCCTCTTGATGAGTTTCTCTATTGAAATCATCAGAATCATAGTCTAGTTGATGGAGAGTGAGCAACACCATGAGGACGGAGAGGGCGGTATCTTCATGGGGGCTGAGGACACTTCACGACTCTGATGGTCGATGGCGCGTAGAGCCAGCGTTGCTGCCGCTTCGACTGGACACAGCTCCACATTTCGTCTATCTCAGATGCCTCAATACACACCACCCGCCGACGGGCCGCGGACTTTGCCGTTCCTCTAGCACCATTTGATTAATTGCTTCTAGATGACGATATTTTTTGAGTCCCTCAATCATCGTGGTGGGGCTGATCGGCAACACCCGAGCCGGATTTGGAATGCCGCTGTCTTCATCGCCTTTACCATGCTTGACCATATCAGTCGTGGGACCGTGAGGATAACCAACCGGTTCGAGAAACATGAGGGGCATGACAGAATAGAGGTCTCCCCAATTTTGCCGGATTACACAGAGGTAGAACATTGCCAGCCAGTGCATCCTGAACATTCAAACCCGCCTTAGCATCCGGCATCACCAACGACGACTTTCTCCACGACACCGTTCGCGTCATTTAGCCTCAGCGTGCCCGGCTCAATATTGACTGCCTCATATCCTTTCTCGGTACCCACGGTCACCGTCACCTCGACCTCAGTAGTGCCGTCTAAACTTACAAAACTCTGAAAGTTGGCCTGTCCATAAAACTCATCACCTGACGCTGCGGTGCGTTGAAACTTGGTCATCGTGCCATCCAGCTTCATCCACATGTCTTCCTGCGGCAGCCCGTTAAAGAAAATATAGTCGTCCATCCCGGCGTTAGTGGTCCACAGTGTCATCCCGCAGCCGCCACTCCCCGCCGCAAATAACTCATCGGTCGTGAAGCCATCAACACTGACAGTTGCGGCCGAGCCACCGCCAGCAGATTGGCCTGACGTATCGATAAAATCACCACGAACCCACCCTTCGGCACCAGAGCCGTCGAATTTGACGTAGTACCAGGTCAGCCCTTGTTCACCTTCTGCCGCCTTCATCAACTGCACAGGATCGCCCACCAAGCCGTATCCCTTAGACGTCGCCTGCGTCGTCGGTCGCTCGCGCAAATTGATTTGGGCATCGGCCTCAGTCGCCTTTAAGGTCGCCGATTGTGCTGGATTGATGGCAGTTTCAACCACTGTGGACGCATCTGGCGTTCCGGCGGTCGTCCCATCGGCAACCGTCTCTGCGGCATCGGCATCCGTCTCCGTTGTTCCGGCAGTCGGCGTTTCTGACTCAGTGGCGGGGGATTTTACCGCCGCCTCTTTTTGACCACACCCCAGCAAAGCGCTGGTGCTGAGCAAAACGACGATACCAAAAGTCTTTAGGCGTTTCATAGGGCGGCAAGCTTCAATAATCTAATGATAAGAGAGGCATTGGGGACGGCGATACACGCAGAGCGATCGCCTCTCACAAAGTACCCACTCAATTCACCAACTCCGCGCGAAAATCATTCCTCAGCGAGATTTCTGCAAAAATTCTTTGTGATCGCTTCGCGTTATTGTCAAAACTCGTCAGGAAGCAAATGCGATGGCTAGCTCCGTTCCCCTCACCGGCGTCATCTTGGTTGACTGTGCGAAAGCCAATGTCGCCAGTGGTCTCGCCAAAGCTTGCGATCGCTGCGGTTATGGCGATGACATTGCGGCTTTTCAGGCTGCCTTAAAATCAGCCTGCGACGAGATGAATGTTGATATTCAGGAGTTTGCCGAGCTGCCAGCAGATGCTCCCATTAAGCACGATCTCGGTACCGAAGCCTCGTAGGCGATGGGTGAGCGGACTCGTTGCGACGTCTCAGACCGCTCGACCGGACTTCACCGCATTGATTCAAGCGGCTGGGGAGCGCTACGGCAATTCTCTATATAGTCCAGACTTAGAGAATTGGTGTAATCCTGGGCCTACAAATTACAGCGACACAGACCAGTCGGCTTTCTCCCAGTCGGAGACACTGCGGGTTGGCCTGGCCTGCCCGTCGGGCTGACGCCGCCGCTCAGCCGACGTTCCTGGAGCGGCGTCGAACGCAAGAGCGGTAGTCCAATTTCAGAGAATTGGGATAACCAGCTGAGCTACGACAGAGGATTGCTCTGATGCTGCCGACGTGGAATCTGCACCACAAACTCTGAGCCTTGCTCTGGAGCTGAAACGCACTCCAGAGTGCCGCCATGCTTTTCAGTCACAATTTGATAGCTGATTGACATGCCCATGCCAGTCCCTTTGCCCCAAGGTTTGGTGGTGAAAAAGGGATCAAACACTCGATTTTGCACTGTCTTGGGAATGCCCGGGCCATTATCCCCAATGTGGACGGCAATGCAATCGCCGTGGACTAACCGAGTTTGAATCGTAATCGTGCTAGGACACTGCTGCATGGCCGCTGGCGTGCGATCGTGATCGCGCTCTTCCAGCGCATCTAAAGCATTCACCAAGATGTTCATAAAGACCTGATTGAGCTGCCCCGCATAGCATTCCACCAGCGGCAGCTCACCATACTGTTTGACCACTTGAATCGCCGGACGATCAGGGGCGGCTTTGATGCGATGTTCTAAAATCACCAGCGTGCTATCCAGGCCTGCATGAATATCCACCGCTTTGTAATCAGCCTCATCGAGTCGGGAGAAATTGCGCAGTGAGTTGACGATTTGACGAATGCGATCGGCCCCCATTCTCATTGATGACAAGGTTTTCGGCAGATCCTCTTTCAAAAAGTCCAGATCAATCGCGGCAATTTCATCTTGAATAATCGGTAGAGGCTCAGGGTAGTGCGTTGCGTAGAGATTAACCAGATTGAGTAAATCTTGGGCGTACTGATCGGTCGGCGTAATGTTGCCATAAATGAAACTAACGGGATTATTGATTTCATGGGCAACGCCCGCCACCAGTTGCCCAAGAGAAGACATTTTTTCGCTCTGAATCATTTGCAACTGGGTCTGCTGCAGCTCCTGCAGGGCGGCCTCAAGTTCTTCCGCTTTTTGCTGCAGTTTGGCTTCTGCTACCTTGCGATAGCTCACATCGCGGGCAATGCCTTGAAAGCCAATGACCTGACCGGTCGCATCTTTAATGGGCGAATTGCTGCAGGTGACCCACGTCCAATGCCCCTCGTGATGCTGCAAGCGAAACTCTAGCCCCATTTGTCTTTTGCCCGTTTCAAATAGCCGCTGGTGAGAGGCGAGCACCGGGGGTAAATCATCGGGATGCACTAAGGAGGTAAAGGATTGATGGAGCAAATCAGCGACCTCATATCCCCACATTTTTGTTAGCTGCGGTGAGAGATAAGTAAAGGTGCCATCCGGGGCAACGGCGTAGATCAGGTCATTGGCGCCTTCGACCAGTCGCCGGAACTTGGCCTCACTCTCGGCGATCGCCGCTTCGGCAACTTTGCGATCGGTAATGCTCAACCCTGTGCCCCGAAAGCCGATAATCTCTCCCGGCTCATTCAGCACCGGGACACCGTTCACGGCTTCCCAAACGATGTCGCCTGAGGGCAGAATATTGCGGTGTTCGAGGGTAAACGCCGATTTGTTCATCGCGGCGGCTTGCACGATGGCCTCGACTTGGGTCACATCTTCTGGGGACATAAACTCAAAGGGCGTATGCCCGATGAGTGCAGCCGGGTCATAGCCTTTAACCGCTTTGGCGCGATCGGTCACAAAGGTATAAGTGCCGTCGGCCGCAATTTCCCAAATATATTCTCCGGCGGCTTCCGTCACATCGCGAAACCGCTGCTCACTTTGCCGCAGTGAGACTTCCATCGATTTCAGATCGCTAATGTCTTGCGCTAAACCCAGCAGGCCGACCGTCGTTCCTGCCGCATCACGCAGGGGAGTTTTGATGGTGAGATAGGTGCAATCGACCCCATGAATTGAGATCACTTCTTCAAACCGCTGACCTACCCCCTGCCTGATCACCGCTTGGTCTTTAGCCATGATTGCGGCCGCCATGTCTGGGGCAAACAGGTCGGCGTCGGTTTTGCCAATGACCTCAGCAATGGGCTTACCAAAAAACTCGGCCAAGTTGGAATTCAACGCCATATGTCGACCCTCAAGGTCTTTGGCGAAGAAAAATCCAGGGATGGTCTCCAGTAAAGAATTCAGCAGGGTATTGGTCTTTTGCAAAGCTTGTTCAGCGGCGGCGCGATCGGTCTCTAGCTGCTTTTGCTCGCTAATATCTCGCACTACTGACAAAACGTGGGGGCGATCGCCATAACAAAAGGGCACCCCAGTTACCTCAATATTGATCAGGCTGCCATCTTGATGCAGATCGACGGCTTCACCGACAAAACGCCGCCCCGCCTTAACGGTTGCAATAAAATTCGTAAATATGGGCAGCGAGTCAGGATGAATATAGTCGGATGGTTGGAGTTGCATAAACTCAGACTGGCTGTAGCCGTGCATCTTACAGTTAGCCGGATTAACTGTGACAACTTTGCCCGTGTCTAATTCAACGATGAAAATCCCGTCGTTAATCGCTTCAAAAATGCTGCGATATTGATATTCTTTTTGCTCTAGCGCGGCCTCAGCCGCTTTGCGTTCAGTGATGTTAAAGGTGGTCAGCACAATTCGATAAATTTTGCCGAGAGCATCTTTAAGCGGATTTAAGGTGGTCAACCAGGTGATGTCACGTCCTTGAAAGGGCACCGTTTCTTCATAGCTGATCGAGTGTCCCGCCTCTAAACAACGCTGATAGTTTTGCCGAACGATTGCTCCATGCGGTTCTCCCAGCAACTCTTCTGGGGTTTTGCCGACCGTGGCAGCACTCGAAATACCGGTCATTTTTTCCGTGCTGGGATTCCAACCGGCAAAACGAAACTCCCCCTCTGCCGACACATTAATAATGCAGATAGAATGCTCGACCCCTTCATAGGTGCTGCGCAAGATCTGCGCTTGCTCGCGCAATTCAGCCTCAGAGTCGATCGCTGGGTTCGCGGTCTCAGACGGTGACCAACAGGGTGGCTCTAAGGAAGTCACGGGAGCCGATTGGGCCGGGCGATCAGGGTGAATTACCGCCTCGATTTGCTGCTCTAAGGTTGCCTGAGCAATCTGCGCCTCTTGCAAAAGTTGCCCCAGCAGCAGACGCTGCTGGGGCTCAAGCGTCTCTAGCGCTAAGCAGGCTTGCTCGGCTTGCACAAGTTTTTGCTGCAGCGTTCGATTAGCCACCTCTAAGGGTGACGGGTCTAGTTGAGGGTGACGGTTCAGCATATACCTGACACTTCTGAGCGAGTGGGCAAATAACCCTGTCATTCGGAGAATATTAGGGCACTGGCGGAGAAGTCTGAACTCCCCAAGCACCTGCGCTTAAAGAATTCCCGAAAGCTAAACGTTATTCTCTTAGATCGCCCGACAAAATACGAAGCGACCGAAGGAAATCCACACTTGCGACAGAGCGATCGCCAACAGTGTGGATCGGCTATTCGAGAGCAACTTATATTTGAGCCCAGCAACGCCGCCTTTAAGGACTGAGTCCGCAGGTGATTGGCATCGCTTGCGGCCATATCAGCCCAGGGCGACTCAGTCGCTCTCATAAAGCTAAACCTCATCGTCGGAGCTGATTTTTCCTATTCTGTGCTGGCTTAAGCAGGCTACTGCTCAAGCCTGTCGTAAAAGGCGACGAGAATGAAAAGGGCGATCGGGCCTAGCAAAAATGACAATAGAAACCAGTTGCCACCACTGCGATTTTTACCTTGAGCAACCCCAGCGGTGATCAGCGCTAGCGTGCCCCAACCAATGCCATAGCTTTGCGAGTCATTCATACACGGTTGCAACTCTCTGCTTGAGGGCTTGGTTAAACGCCGCAAATTCTGGTTCGATTAGGGCGCGACTGGTCTGCAGAATATCCGCTGTCATCTGCCCAGAGAAGGATTCGCTGCTCACGAGTCGGGTCTGATGCGTTGCCAGTGCCTGTAGTTCAAAGCGATGAATGCCGGCGAAGAGCTCTGGCTCTCCCCCCTGCCATACCAACACCGTTGGGATTGTAACTGCCAGATTTCAATGGTGAAAACGCGCTCTTGAGGCGTGTCGGGGGCAGCACACCGGCGAGCTTGGGCCGCCACTTGCAAAGCAGCCGGAACCCTCTCGCTCCGAAAGGTGGGGTGCCAATCATGGTGAGTCGCCAGATTTGCCAACACGTCCCTAACTTGTCGGCCAGAAGCGTCGCTCTCAATTGACTGCGTAATCGTGAGTGAATCTTGCACCAGGGTCTCCCGCCATCGGCTAGATAACTCAGGCATCTGTGCCTAAATAAAGTGTATTTTTCACAAGTCAAAACAGACCGCACATCGACCAACTGGTCAAAGATGCTGCACTACCTGAAGCCCAACGCGTTGCTGCCGATAGGCTGGCTGGCAACGATTAGGACAGGGAGCCCGATCGCTGCCGCCCCCATATCCTCATGAGTCAGCTGATCGGCCAGTTCACCCTGACCCATTGGTCGCTCTACAGAAACCGACTAGATGATGTGGCAAATTTACCGACAACGCCATTGTTTAGGGGCGCAGTTGCCCAGACCCAGCCACTTGTGAGGGCGGTTTGAGGCTGCGCTTGAAGTCCCGATTAGGAAACCTAAACATGATTAGAAAATTTACCCATCGAGTCGGTTTAGCAGCGCTTTTGCTCGGATATTCGGGTGCTTTGTTCGCTGCTCAGGCGGCACCTGATCCACTTTTTGAGCCCATATTGGACGATCTGCAGCAAGAACTCCCCGACGGTTGGCAGTTTCGCTTACCGGCCGCCCTGCCCTCAGACAGTGAACTGTATCCATTTATTAGTCAGGCCTCTGAGACAGAAGTGGTGGTGAGTTTGGGGCTCACCCCTGACTGTGCCGACCCCAGCTGTGCCGTTGGCCTGATCGGCGTGACTGATGTCGAACCCACGGCTGACAACTGGCCACCCACCGGTGAGAACGTCACCCCCGTTGATTTAGGCCCCGGCATTGAGGGCTACTATCTACTGCGGGGCGCAGGGGAGGCGATGAATCAACTGGTGATGTGGCAGCAAGACGGGCTGACCTATGCGATCGCCACGCTGGCTGATTCGTCCTCACAGGAAGAGTTCATTGCGATCGCCCGCTCGATGGCCAGTGAGCCCCCCATCAGTGCCGCCGAAGACGGTTCCCTTGAAGACGATGCGATTGAAGATGGTTCCATTGAAGACGGGGCGATTGAAGACGCCCCCCTCGAAGATATTCCGGCTGAAGATCCGATCACGCCGATGGATGAACCAGAATCGCCTGCCGGTGATCCGATCAGCCCCACTGAAGAGCCCATGTCGCCGACCGATGAGCCCTTAGACCCGAGCGCTGATCCGATGTCGCCAACCGATGAGCCCCTAGACCCAGTGGAGTCACCCGCCACCCCCCTTGAAGAACTCCCTGAATAAACGAATACCTTGAGGTCACGGCGATCGCCGCCATGACCCCGGCCGGGCATCGCGCCACGCCAAACTCTAAAAACCGTGGCTGCCAGCCGCGCCGCGATGCCCGGCATCCAGGTGATTTTTAGGACGATGGCCGGTGGTGCGATCGCGGCTTTGGGCATTCAATTTCTTCGCTGTACGAATCAGCAAGTGTATGAGCATTTGGAAGCGGTGATTGAGCAGATGGCACTGTCCTGTTGAGGGGTGATAGAGCTTGAAAAGCATTGTGAGGTAAGTATTCCAGGCATTTCCTGGGAGAATGGCTATAATCCTTTCAAATCAAGGCTCCTCGCGATCCATCACCCTTTTAGAGACCAGTGCCGAGCAGATTGCCCAGGTGATTTGTGCGTTGCGAGGGTAGGAACCTCACCGCCTGCGGCACCTCTCCTTGATAAGGAGAGGTTGATGGACATTCTAGTTGGCAACTAAAAATACTCAAGCACTTCCGGTTCCTCGCCTTGATAAGGAGAGGTTAGGAGAGGTCATTTGTAACCTGTGGGGTGAGGAACCTCACTGCCTGCGGCACCTCTCCTTACTAAGGAGAGGTTGATGAACATTCTGGTTGGTGAACAGAAGCGTCTAAATACATCCGGTCCCTCTCCTAAGCCCTCCGGGCAGGCTGCGCCAAAGACAAGTAGAGGTTAGGAGAGGTCAAACCACTGCCGCACCCACCCCACCACCTGCCCAAACGGCGACCTCGTTGGACTCGCCGCTTGCCGCAGCGGAGCGACCCGATCAGGACACAATGCCCGCTTTTCGGCGTCTGGCACAGCAGGATTTTGCAGATAGTCGCTGAACCAGTCACAGCTTCTGTCGAGCAAATCCTCGAGGTCAAAATTCCAGAGAATCACCGTGCCATCACCACTGGCGGAGGC
>CALCCA010000132.1 GCA_937899725.1 uncultured Halomicronema sp. | reverse complement strand
CGTAGGTTGGTGACGTGCGTTTACGCGGTGACTGTGACTTTGCCTTTGAAGAAGGCTGGTAGGTTCGGGTTGTTGTAAATGACAACAACAAGTCCTGCATCCCATTCAAGGCAATGTTCAACAGCAAGGGCGAAATTGACCCACCCTGAGGTACTCCCTCAGGCGTCGCATGAAACATCTCAGCCTCTACATAGCCTGCTTTGAGCCACTGCTTTATCAGTTCTCTTCCTGGCACAAGGCCTATGGTGTCGAGGATAAAGCGGTGATCTACTTTATCGAATGCACTTTTGAGATCCGCATCTAAGATCCAAGTGTCACGGCCACCTTTAAGTCGTAGAAAACACTGCTCAATGGCGTCGTGGCAACTGCGACCAGGGCGAAAGCCGTAACTATGTCCGTCGAAACGGGCCTCCCAATGAGGCTCTAATGCATTCTTCACTATCGTCTGGGCGACTCGATTTTCGAGAGCAGGAATTCCCAGCGGTCTGGGTTTTCCATTCGCTTTTGGTATGTAGACCCGTTTGGTCGGGTGTACCTGCCAAAGCGAATGGTCTTGCAGTCGATTCACCAGTTGGACTCGTTGTTCAGCGGTTAAGGCAGTCTGGCCGTCAAGACCTGCTGTCTTTCGCCCCTGATTTTCTTGAGTTACTCGCCGTACTGATAGCAGCAGGTTGGAGTAGCTGCGTAGCATCAGTTTCATCAGGCTTCTCACCCGATTCCACTGACCGTTTTGAGTCGCACGATAAATGCGTTGTCTCAGGTTCCTCACCCGTTTCTTCACCTGGCCCCAGTCGACGGTGGCCCAGTGTTGAAGAGGCTTCCTTGCTCCGATGTCCAATAGGACTCTATCTTTCACAATGGATACGGTTCCTTTACCCCGGTTTATCGTCAAAGACCCGCCAGAAGTCTGCCATCTTTCGATGTGGGGCAAAGCTTGAACCCCTATCTCTCGCATTACACAAGAGCCTTCGCTTTCTCTGGCATCCTTTACCCGCTGGATAATTGTGCATCCCTTACGGTTTGTCTACTCCGACTCGCATCAGAGAATCCATCGGGCTTCTGTAGTTCCGAGTGTGTGAGATGCGTCCGGGTCGGGTTCCGTCTTTACTCCGGTGGGCATGTGACCTATCGCCTAGCGGACAAGCGAGCCGCTAAGCCACCCACGTACCTTTTGGTCTCAGTGTTTCAGCCTGATTTCACTGATGCCGTAGATGACGAAGCTTCGTCAACGGTTCACTGGTGTTAACCCTTTCGGACTTCCCCTAGCCCCTTCCCAGCTTTAGGCTGCCAGGTCAGGATACGTTCGTGGTCTGCATTCCACTGACATCATTACTAACGTCAGCATGACCGGAGTCAGTGACTCTGTTACGTGGGGACAGCAGGACAGGTTCTGCTGGGAGAATATCTCCACTCTTAATTTGGCGGTTGCCTCCTTGTCACACTCGACTTATCTACATCGCACCGCTGTCACTACGCCTAGCAGAACCGATGACCGGTTGGAAAATTACCTGCCGAAGTAGACATCACTTTGACGCCGAGGCAAACATCATTTTGATGCCGAAGCAGATGTCACTCGACGCCGAGGATGACATCATTGCGCTGCCGAAGCAGACATCATTTTGCAAAACACTCTATTTTCTGTTTTCGCAATCGCTGCCGCTACCCTCGTGGTCGCTGGAACGACTGTAAATCCGCCTACTCGAAGCTCTTTAAAGCCAAACTGCTCTTGCAATACTTTGATAAAGCTGGCCATGATCTCAGGCAGCTGCTGTTCTATGTTTGAGCGTAGTGCGTCTGCTTGGGGTGGGAGGTCACCACATTCTGTATTCGTTTACCGCGCAATGTATCGTCGTGATCGAAACACTGCGCATTATTGGAGACTGCTAGGGGAAAACTAATACTACACATTGGGTACTGCACATTACTAGGCAAAGGAGAAGACGATATGTACGGTCTTGTAAATAAAGCCATTCATGACATGATCTGTACCCATCATGGCCCAGAAACTTGGGAGAAAATTAAGCATAAGGCCGAAGTAGAGGCTGATAGCTTTATCAGTATGGAAGCATACCCAGATGATCTAACTCATCGGTTAGTGAAAGCTGCCAGTGACGTGCTAGCACTCTCCCCATCTCAAATTATGCAGGCCTTTGGAGAGTTTTGGGTGCAGTACACAGCTCAGGAGGGGTACGGCGAGCTGATGGAAATGAGCGGCGACACCCTTCCCGAATTCTTACAAAATCTGGACGATCTCCACACCCGTGTGGGCGTCAGTTTCCAAAAGTTACAGCCTCCCAGCTTCGACTGCGAAGAAACAACAGCACAAACTTTGCATCTTCACTATCGTTCTCAACGAGAGGGCCTTTCGCCTATGGTGACTGGATTGGTGAAAGGATTGGGCACGCGGCTGCATACTGACGTTGAGGTCACTCAAGTTCAGCATACGTCGGAAGGCGCAGATCACGACGAGTTTGTCATTCACTACACCCCCAAAGAGGCAGAAACCCCCGAATAAATGGCCAGATCATATTGCCTTGTTTTGCCAAAAACTGCTCTGACTTATGAAGCCTGAAATCAACCTACCGCCAAACCTATTTTCTGAGGCATTTCCTTTTCACTTTGCACTTGGTGCCGACAGCTCTGTCATTCAGGCAGGGGAAGTTTTACAGCGATTGATCCCAAATATTTTGGGCTGTCACTTGAACGATGTTTTCCAGATTCAACGGCCTCAGATTGAGCCTGATTTTGCTGCTATCTGCCATCAATCCCATCGCTTATTTCTCCTGAAATCACGCCATAACGATATGGTGTTGAAAGGTCAGATGATGCACTTGGATGAGCAGGATGTTCTGCTTTTTTTAGGTGCGCCGATCATTACTGACATCAGTTATCTTAAGAAAATTGGGATTAAGCTTAAAGACTTTGCGACCTATGACCCAGCGGCTGACTATTTGTTTTTACTGCAGACAAAGAGTAACTTAATGGAGGAGCTGACAGCACAACAAACAAAACTGAAGGAGACTTTACAAGAAAAAGAAAAAATGGCGAACCTAGCTGAAGCCAGGGCTATCGATATCGAGAAAGCACTCGAAAATTTAAAGGACATTCAAACGCAATTAGTTCAGACCGAAAAAATGTCAGCTTTGGGCAATTTAGTCGCAGGTGTTGCCCATGAGATCAACAATCCGGTGGGCTGCATTTTGGGAAATGTTGGCGCGACGGAAAACTACATTAGTGAATTGCTCAGACTGCTTGATCTCTATGCCGCAGAGATGCCTAATCCCAGCGCCGAACTTGAGGAAGAACTCGAAGACGTTGATCTCGACTACGTGCGCCAAGATTTGCCGAAGCTGATTCGGGCAATGAAAGATAGCGGAGATCGCATCAAATCTATCAGCAAAAGTTTACGGACATTCTCTCGGGCCGATACAGAAACCAAACAACCCTTTGACCTCAAAGCGGGTATTGAAAGTACCATTTTGATCTTGCGTCATCGCCTCAAAGCCAATGAAAAACGGTCTGCCATTGAAGTGTTGACTAACTATGGCAACCTGTCTGAAATTAATTGCTTTCCTGGTCAGCTCAATCAGGTATTCATGAACATTTTAGCTAATGCCATTGATGCCTTAGATGAGGCCAGTCACCATCGTAGTCTTGGTGAACTCAAAGAGCATCCTAATCGAATTACCATTTGTACAGCGCTAGCAGAGCAGCAGGTAAAAATTACCATATCTGACAATGGCACTGGCATCCCAGAACATATCAAAGCGAAAGTCTTTGATCATTTGTTTACGACTAAAGGTGTGGGACAGGGCACTGGATTAGGGTTGGCGATCGCGCAGCAAATCATCGTCGAAAAGCATGGCGGGAGTTTAAGCGTACAATCCGAGATGGGACAAGGAACCGAGTTTTGTATCCAGCTTCCTCTCTAGCGTCAGAGTTATTTCATGTTAGGAGCAACTGCAGGGTAGCTACGACGAAGTGACATAAGAGGTATTCCGTCGTCTGAAACATCGAAAACTCGTTAGAGGGGCGCTGAAGGTAGGCAATATGGGGTGCTGCAAGCGTAGCTGCAACGAAGTGCCATAAGCGCAGAGCCGCCTCCAAAATACCGAAAATAGGGGTCAGTTTCATAAGTTCGGCTTATATTTTCGGAGACAGCTTTTCCCATTGCATAGGCGCAGGCGATGGCAAGGCCCGCTGAAAGCGATCGCATTTTTTGATGGCATCAACTCGCCATCGCTTCAATCGGCAGCCGCTCAGCCATGACCAACCGAAAAATGCCGTAGGGATTGACGTGAGCGTAGATCAGCGGCGTCAACGCCCGTAGTTCATCCGGTCCCATCCGCTGCATCCACTCCGGGTCAGAGAGCACCTGCTGAATCAGCAGCGTGTTGATGTAGACCAGGCTAATTTGGAGCAAATGCAGGCAGAGCATAGAGATTTCCTGTAGCACCACCCGGCTTGCAGTAAAGTCACCATTCTTGGCATAGAAAATAAAGTCGTTGGCACTGTTCCAATTCTCAACGACATTCAAGCCCTCCTGAATCTCTTGTCTGACCCGCTCATCATGCAAGTAACGACACAAGAAGATCGTTTTCACTGCCCTACCTAGCTCAGCCAAAGCCAGATAAACCGGGTGCTTGGCATTGTTGCGGGTAAAGCGAGCGAGAATCACTTCCGGGTCAGCGGTGCCCTGCTTGAGTGCCGTGGCAAACTTGACCATCGCATCATACTGTTGCCGAATCAGCCGCCAGCGAATCGGACGCTTGATAATTGACGTCAAGTTTTCAAACTGTTGCTTCTGGCCTTTCTCTGGCAGATAAAGCTTCTGCTTTTGAATGTTCCTAATCCGAGGCATGAGCTGAAAGCCCAGCAGATGGGAAAAGGCAAAGCCGACCTCACTCTGGCCATGCGTATCGACATAGTTTTTATCGACCGACATCTGGGTGCAGTGCTGGAGCACACCCTTAATCATTGAGGCCACTTCAGAAGAAGAACAGCGCTTGAGCTGTGAATGAATACAGACCGCCTTCTTCTCTACATGCCAGTAGATCATGACCCCACGTCCCTTGTATCGAGCGTGCCACTCGGTCATCAGATTCTGGTCCCAGGTGCCAAATTGCTTTGAATCAGAGGCGCAGGCGGTGGTGGCCTCACCCCAAATATGAGGCAATCTGACGCGAAAGATAGCATTGGCCACATCACCAATCGCCTGAGAGAGTGCGGCTTTGGAGACAAACTTGCGCTGGACATAGCGCAGGTCAGGGGTGCTGACCCCGTGCTCACCGTGAGAAATTCGTTTGAGGCCGAGATTGGGGTATGGTTAACCTAAGCCGGGGAATCGCTTCGCCCGACTCGGCTTCAGAAAC
>CALCCA010000131.1 GCA_937899725.1 uncultured Halomicronema sp. | reverse complement strand
CCATTACCCGTACCGAATGGACAATTTTGGATATATTCGGTGCCATAAATCGACAGGGCATACCCCGTCGCCCAGCCCACCGGACGCATGGGCTCATGGGCCGCAGCGAGATCACCCGAAAATACCTGGCGAAAGTTTTCATCCAGCGCCAGCTCATCGCTCAACCCAAGTTCCTTAAAGAAAGTGCTGCTATGGGCGACATATTCCGGTTCTGCCAGCGGCGTGGGTGTCACCGGTACGAAATGACCCGAAAATACCTGGCGGGCACGGTGATCATCCCCATCGACTGTGGCGTCAGGATCGGCATTTAAGGTATCCATCAGAGAATAATCCGCCAATCGCACAAACTCATCGAAGGTCGTTACGCCGGGCTCAGCAGAGGGTTCAGATGGATATGGCATGGTTGCTAGCCCGTATTGTCGGGAAAGAGTCATGTTTAGTGGAAATTAAGTCAGCCTAATATCCCTACGTGGGTCATTGGGTAGACGCATTCAGTATAATCAGCCCTTTGTTACACGACAGCACGATGGATCTATCGCCCACTCTGGTCATGTTGAGGCGGCCCGTTTGATGGCGTTGCAAGCGGCCAGCTGACGCCGACAGCGATCGCCCCCAGGGCATGAACTCGCGCTGAGTGCCCCGGCGAGAGGGGGCTGACGCCATTGGTCGGCCCAGGTCACCGTGACCCGACAGCTCCTAGACTGAAGTCGTGATAATGATTATCATTCTAGTAGTCTTGTCACCCGGATAAACTAGCGTGAGCCAATCCCAAACGAATCAGTCCTATGATGTTGTGATTGTGGGTGCCGGAGCGGCAGGCATCGGCTGTGGCGTCGTGCTCCAAGAACTGGGGCTAGAGCGTTTCACAATTGTAGACCGACACCAGGTCGGCGCCTCCTTTAGCCGCTGGCCTGAGGAGATGAACCTCATCACCCCGTCATTTCCCAGCCATGGTTTTGGCCTGCTCGACCTGAATGCCGTGACCTTAAAGACCTCGCCCGCGATCGCCTTTCGGCAAGAGCATATCAGCGGCAAGCAATACGCCCTGTACTTACAGACCGTTGCCGATCACTTTGACTTACCGATTCAGACTGAGGTTGACGTCAAGGCTGTTGAGCCATTGGCCCAGGGAGGCTTCAATCTGCAGACTACAGCCGGAGACCTCCGCACTCAATTTGTGATTTGGGCCGCTGGAGAGTATCAATATCCCCACCTAAATTCTTTTCCAGGCGCAGAGCACTGCCTCCACAACTCCCAAATTCGGTCGTGGACAGATCTAGAGGGCGACGAATTCATCATCATTGGCGGCTATGAAAGTGGCATGGATGCAGCGGCTAATTTAGTGGCCTTGGGGAAGAAAGTTGGCGTGCTCGATCGCACGGGAGCCTGGGCCGATCCGGACACGGATCCCAGTGTATCCCTATCGCCCTACACCCTGCAGCGTTTGGAGTTTGTCTACCGCACCGGTCGCCTGGACATGGTCAGTGACGCCTCCATCGAAGCGGTCGAACCGATCCCTGGTGGCTACGCGGTCCACAGCGAATATCAGAAGTGGGTAACGGCCCATCCCCCGATTCTCTGCACCGGTTTCGACACCAGTTTGAAACAGATTGCCCCCCTGTTCGACTGGTCCGAAGGCTATGCCGCGCTCACGGAAAATGACGAATCCACCCTCACCCCAGGTCTCTTTGTCAGCGGTCCCTCCGTCCGCCATGGCGACCTGATTTTCTGCTTCATCTACAAATTTCGTCAGCGCTTTGCCGTCATTGCCAACGCGATCGCCGATCGCCTCGGCCTCGATCCTGCTCCCTTGGAAGCATATCGCCAGGCCGGACTTTTCCTCGATGATCTCTCCTGCTGCAGCAACGACTGTATCTGTTAGCTGGGAGTCAGGGAATAGGGGACAGGAAATAGGGAACAGGGATTAGAGCTTAGGGATTAGGGATTAGCGAGTAAATGCCACCCGAAACCCGAAACCCAGAACCCAATAGCCAATGACCGCCAAGCCACATACCTCACCGACTCATCCACCCCACCAACTCATCCACTCCCCACATCACTCCCTATCTCCCCCTTCCCCATCCACTCCATGCCCACCGCCCCACCCACCCAACGCACCACCATCATTGTCGGCAAAGAAAGCACTGGCAAATCTGAACTGGCCGCAGCACTCACGGGGCGATCGCCCACCAGCACTAATATTCAGGGCTCGACGATCGCCTGCGAGACCTATCAGACCCGAGACGATGCCTTGATCGACACCCCCGGCATTCTCTTTCGCTCCGACACCACCACCACCCGCACAGCCCTGGCGCAACTCCAAGTCCATGACCGGATTTTGTTAGTCGTTAAAGCGACCCATATCGATGAGGATCTGGCCGACCTGCTACCCCTAGTCACTGGGAAACAAGGGCTGGTGGTCGTCACCTTCTGGGATAAAGTGTTGCCCTCGGAGTTCACCCAGCAGACCTTGGGCCGTTGGGAGCAAACCTCTCAGGTCAGGTTTATGCCCGTGGATGCGCGCCATTTAAGCCCGAGTCAACGCCAGCAGATTCTAGAGGCGTTGCAGACGCCGGCCTACTTTTCCCCCCAATGGCAGCCGATTCCAGCGGGCTGGCGGATCGAGCCCGTGCCTACCTGGCTGGAACACCCGCGCTGGGGGTGGTTGCTGGCCATCTTGCTGTTGCTGTTGCCGGCGGTCATCGCCGTTGGGGTCGCCAATGGGGTGGCGGGGGTGTTGGATCCCCTTGTCCAAGCTGGATTGGCCCCGCTGGTCAATGTCCTATCTCAGGCCCCCTCGCTGCTAGAGGCAATTTTGATTGGCCGCTATGGCCTAGTCACGATGGGGCCGCTGCTATTGGTCTGGGCGGTACCGACGGTGATGTTGTATGCCCTGTTTTTAGGCGCATACAAGGCCAGCGGGTTAGTGGAACGCATAACCGTGGCGCTGCATCCACTGCTGAGACCGTTTGGCCTATCCGGGCGAGATTTGGTGCGGGTGATTATGGGGTTTGGCTGTAATGTGCCCGCCGTGATCAGCACTCGCGCCTGCTCCAGTTGTTCTCGCCAGACTTGTGTGAGTGCGATCGCCTTTGGCTCCGCCTGTTCTTACCAGTTTGGAGCCACCCTGGGAGTGTTTAGTGCCGCTAATTTGCCCGGTTTGGTCGTGCCCTACCTGGGCTACTTAACCCTGACCACCCTGATCTACACCCGCCTGACTGCGCCCAAAGCCGCCCGTTCCCCTTACAACACCCTCATGATTGAACGGCGCACGTTTTTGGAAATGCCCCGTTGGTCGGCCATCTGGCGCGAAACCCAAGGCACTTTGCAGCAGTTTTTTACTAATGCGATTCCGATCTTTTTGGTGATTACGGTGATCGCCTCGGTGCTGGACTGGATCGGTCTGATCACCCTTCTGGCGGGATGGATTAATCCCCTAATGGGGCTGTTTGGTCTGCCCCCAGAGGCGGCTGTACCGGTCATTTTGGCCTCGATTCGTAAAGACGGACTGCTACTCTTTGCCGAACCGGAGACCCTGGCAGTGCTGACGCCGCTGCAAATTTTAACCGGCGTGTACCTGGCGGGGGTATTGCTGCCCTGTCTAGTCACCGCACTGACCATTGCCCGCGAACAGTCAGTGCGGTTTGCGGTGGGCCTGATGGCTCGGCAGGCGATCGCGGCCATTGCATTTTCGATGCTTCTATCCTGGGGAGGACGCTGGCTATAGCTTGCGAAGAATACACTCCTTAGCTGATAGAGTGCTCAGTTAGATGGAGGCAGTGGATATTGCCCCAGTGCCTCCATCTAACTTTGTTACCTTGTGGCCAAGATAACTGAACCGATTCTGGGGTGTCTAAGTTCGGGGGGTACCGCCTTTTCCACCAGCCCAAGAAGCCGACGCTGAGAAGACCCAGCAGAACACCCGGTTCAGGTACAGCAGCAGGTGAGGCTCCAAATCCAAAGAAAATAACGCCGGGGTTAGTTCCCACTAGATCCCAAGAGCCATTGTTCAGGTCATAGCGAGCGATCCCACCCAGGCGCTGAACGGGCGTTGCCGAATCGTTGTCCTCATCAATAAAGTTGACATTGCCAAAGAGGGTATCAAACCGGCCATCACGATCGGTGTCAACCCCTGTCAACGCGGCAAAACCGCTAAATACGGCGCGATCATCTGCGATTACAGCGCCCACCTCGCCGACAACAGCAGCGTCTCCGGTCTCTGGGTCAAACTGAATTAAGGACTCAGTATCAAGGTCGATACCATAGAGGCTATTATCGACCGACCCCAGACTAATCACAAAAGGGCTGGCTGTACCCGACTGGGTGCCGCGGGCCTTGTCAACCGCATCGCCAACCGCCTGAGATGAGCCCAGCGGAATGGCTGCTCCTGCGGTTACGTCAATTTGATGGAGTTGTTGAGTATTGAAACTCTCGTCAAAAGGCACAATAAATCCTCTACCATCCTCCAGGATGTCAAAACTGGTGGCACCTAGGTCAGTGGGTTCACCGATGGGGGTTTGGGTGGCAGAGTCTCGATCAATTTCCACCAGTTGGCCGCTAAATTGATAGCCTAACAGTCGCTGATCAGCTGTTCCCGCTAAGGCTGACGGCAATCCACTGGTCTCAGGTGAAACGGGGGTGGCAATGCCGGTTGTTGAATCAACTGCAAACAAAAAGTTTTCACGGATATCATCGTGAACGCCTGGAACAGCCTGGGTCAGACGCTGCCCTGTGGCATAGAAGATAGCGGCTTCAGCGGAGGGTGCTAACAGCAATGTCCCTATCAGGGGAGCGGACGTCCAGCTAGCGATTCGGAAAAAAGATTTAGGCATGGAAGTCTCGGATAGTTTTTTCACCGTTATCAGGTCTTAGTGAGTTGCTGGTGAGGTGCGGCGTAAACGTAGAGCCAACAGCGCGATCGCACCCATTCCAAATAACAAACCCGGTTCAGGCACGCTGACAGGCGTCAACAGAAAACCGCGCTGTTCTCCGTCGAAGGTGCCATAGCCAACAATCTGATCCGAGTTATTGATGGACAACGCACCAGAGAGATCCCAACCACTGTCGGCAGGAATGAGCGTTTGCAAGTCAACATTGACCCAACCGCTGGTATCCCGTGTCCAAAGGGTTGCAAACCGCTCTGCATCGGTGGCATCGCGTAGTTCACCAACGACCAAGGAGCTGTCATTAATCTGCCATGCTCGCACATAGCTACCGGGATTCTCAGACAGGACTGGCAACAGTTCAGGCGAAGTTTGGCCTGCACCCCAATAAACCGTTACGTTCTGACCGGCGGCGGTGGCGCTACGACCTACCACCTCACCCACCTCGTTAATGCCTAAAGCCACGCTAGTTTGCGCTGATGCCAGGGGCTCAAGCGGCGTAATTGACTGGACCGAGCCATCTATGTCAAACTGCCACAGTCCAGCCTGGGTGGCCTCTGGACCACCACGATTGTCGCTGACGCTGAAGCCAGGTGCCTGTTTTGTCCCGTTCAAATCGAAGATGAAACTGCGAATATCGCCAGGAAAAGTCCCAGCATCACGCAGTGAAGAATCATCCGGCAGAGCAACAAAGGCCCGCTGCCAAATATCTTCTTCGGGAACAGACGGCAAAGGCGCACTGGCTGTCCCAACAATCCAGCCATCGTCTGTGAGTCTCCGACCTTCACCTCGGGGAATACCCCCCAGACTGCCTAGATTAACCAGCTGACCTGATTGCCACAGCGCCACGCTGTCAACGCTACTGCTGCGACCATCCCACGGGCGAGCATAGTCCAACCCGGTATCGACGGCTCCGGTGACATTGCCGAGACTGTTGATATCATAGGCAACACCACCAAAGCCTAGGTCTGGCAAAGCTGTCATTGTGCCGTCGGACCAAACAAACGCGCGGCTGATCCCGTCAGCGTCTTCCGCGACGCCAACAACATTACCCGCTTCATTAAGCCCGTAGGCCAGAGATGACGTTCCACCCAATGTGCCTAAATCAGTCACGTGATAGCGATGAGGCACAAGGGCTTGAGCAGGCAGGGCTTGAAAGAGGATGGGAGCGCCAAGCGCGATCGCGCCACCGCTGACGCACAAGATAGTTCTCAGCATAATTGAATTAATGAGTGGGTTGACTGCTGTTTAGAGCGATGTGAATCAAGATTTTGGGGAAAGTGACCGGGGTCGGTGTAAGCGGCCCAATAGCAGTGCGATCGCACCCAGCCCGACTAAAGCACCCGGTTCAGGCACTTTGGTCGCAATCATCCTTTGGCCAAGTTGCTCGCCTGCCCCCGGATCGTCCAAAAGCTGTGCCCGCGTACGGGTAAAGAAAGCCACATCAAGATGGGGGCCAAACCCGATCGGCAGGTCAGGAAACTCATCGCCAAAATCAGTTAAGTGAACATGGGGAATGGGTTCTCCATCTTCAGTCAGCGGAGCCGCTGACCAAAAATTTAGCCCCGTTGCCCCAATGAATTCCCCAGCGTCATCGAACAGAACCGTATATTCGCCAATATCAATGCCATTCGGCTCATTGAAAGAGCCATCTTGCAGAATTTCACCCGTTTGGGTGTCGAAATTAAAGTTGAACCCGGCATAGGTGAGGTGGTTATCCTCAAATTCTTGAATCAGATTGCCTTGCGGATCAAAGAAGGCAATGTCAAAAGCGTCTAAATCATCACCTCGCACAATCCCGTTTTCATAGGCTTGGGCATCGTCGTAGCTAAATTGCCCCTCAGCGCTGTAACCCAGAATTTGCCCCGTCCATGAAAGGCGAAAGGTCGCTGCCTGAGCCGGAGCCAGGGTGCCTAGACTTAGGGCCGTGCCGACTGCGATGGCGGAGCCGGTTCGGAAGACCATCGCACCCCCCTGTTTGGGGGTGAGCGCAATGATTGACTTGCCAAAACTGAGCATAGAGAAAACCTCTACATAATTAGAATGATAATCATTCTCACAATATGCGATATATACTGAGACCAATATGAACTCTCGGTAAAGTTGGTGTCGCAAATTTAAAGCAAGCCGAGAAAGCGGTCTCCGCAGTTCCTGAATCAACGACCAACTAACGTTCTCAGGCACAACTGAGGCGGCCTAATTTGCTTTAGACCGGCAATTGTCATTGTTATTTTCTGTTCTATGTCATCACCCTTTGCTGCCCGCACCTCAGTTGAAGCTGTCGAAGAAGGGATGCTCTTGGCGCCTAAGTTTGACGCTAATGGGCTCATTCCGGTTATCACCACGGAGGCTGCAACCGGCGAGGTGTTGATGCATGCCTACATGAATGACGCCGCCTTACTGAAAACCCTGGAAACGGGTGAAGCCCACTATTACAGCCGCAGTCGTCAGCAGATCTGGCACAAGGGAGCCACCAGTGGGTTAGTGCAGACCGTACAGCAATTACTGATTGACGATGACCAGGATTGCCTGTGGATGAAAGTCGAAGTGGCTGGGTCAGGAGCCAGTTGCCATGTCGGCTATCGCTCTTGTTTTTACCGGCAGATTTCTTCTGGTGAGGGGCGGGTTGCAGCTAATCAGCCGATTGTGCTGGCGCTGACGGAAACGGCCAAGACGTTTGACCCCGTCGCCGTCTATGGGGATGCGCCGAATCCGACTCAACTTTGAACCAAGGAAGATACCATGCCGCTCCGTCATCAACCGGCCCCACCCACACCCTGGGACCATGACCAAGATCAGCCGAGAATTGCCGCTTCTGCCTATGTCCATCCTCAGTGCAGTTTGATTGGAGATGTGCAGCTGGGCGAAAATGTGATTGTCGCCCCCAATACTTCCATTCGTGCGGATGAAGGGACTCCCTTCTACATCGGGGCGAATACCAACATTCAGGATGGGGTGGTGATCCATGGCTTAGAGCAGGGGCGGGTCTTGGGGGATGACCAGCAAGCCTACTCGGTGTGGATTGGCGAAGGCACCTGCATTACTCACATGGCGTTGATTCATGGCCCGGCTTATGTCGGCAATGAGTGTTTTATTGGTTTTCGCTCGACAGTGTTTAATGCCCAGGTGGGTCATGGGTGCATTGTGATGATGCACGCCCTGATTCAGGATGTGGAGATTCCTCCCGGCAAGTATGTGCCATCGGGGATGGTAATTACGACTCAACAGGCGGCTGATCGACTACCGGATGCTAATGAGGGCGATCGCACCTTCTCTCACCACGTAGTCGAAATCAATCAAGCCTTACGGGCCGGGTATCGCTGTGCCAACGATGGTATCTGCGCCACCCCTTTGCCGAATTCGGCCTCCGGTAATGGCTCCAATAATGGCGCTCGGGCGATGCCTCAAAATGGCCAGGCAGCTCCTCACCCGCTACCGGCAGACATCGTAGACGTCATCCGGCAACAACTCCGCCAGGGAAACCACATTGGTCTGGAATTTGCTGATGTGCGGCGATTTAAGGTGGGGTCTTGGCAGAGCGGCCCGGCGATCGCTAGTAGCCATGAAGCCCAGGTGCTGACCCAGGTGGAACAGTTCTTAGCGGATCACCCCGGCGACTATGTACGATTGCTAGGCATTGACTCCAAAGCAAAACAGCGTCAGTTGGAGCGAATGATTCAGAAGCCAGAGTGAGCCTGAAAAATCAAATCCCATACCACAACCTGGGCTTTTTACGAGTGCTTCCGTCCCGCTGATGTGAGACGCTATGTGTTTTTTGTCCAGTCGAACTCCATTTGCTTAGCGGTTTTTTCCGCTAAAGCTAATCCATGGGTTTTGCTAACTAAATGCAGGCTCATGTCAATGCCAGCCGAGATGCCGCCAGACGTGATGATAGTTCCCTCATCAACCCACCGTTGATTTTCCAGTACTTCCAATCGCGGATACCTGGTTTTAAGGTCTGGAATATCTTCCCAGTGGGTCGTTACTTTTTGGGTGTCAAGGACTCCCGCCTCGGCTAATAAGAAAGCACCGGTACAAACTGACGCAACGAGCTTTGCTTTCTGAGAGGCTTCTTTGATCCACTGCAAAACAGGAGGCTTTTTCATTTCTCCTGTATGCACGCCACCCACAACGATCAGGACATCGATTTTGGGATGATCGGAAATACTGTAAGCGGGATTCACTTCATAGCCGCCACGAGCAGTAACGGTTTTACCGGTTTCACTTATCAGGAACACTCCAAATGGATTGGGCGTGCTGGAGACTCTCGAAGCAGTCGAGAAAACCTCAAATGGCCCCGAAAAATCGAGAACTTCTGCTTCATCGTAGATGTAGATTCCAATGTTCATTTTGGGTTATGTGTAACGGTGAAGTGCAGCGGCGGCAGGTTATCTTGATGCTTTCCTTTCATAAACTCTGACCGTCCGCTGCCATGCAGTGTTAGGCGTTGAGGCAGAAATACGCCTCTCTGCATAAATCGCAGCCAATCTTATAGCCTATCTAAGATTAATTGATTGACCTTAATGCTTCTCAAGGGTAATCTAAGGTTAGTAGATTGATTTTAGTCTGATGCTGGAGATCGCAAAGGCAGATATTCTATCCCGTCTTCAGTTTGATAATCCTTGGTGGGAAGAAGGGGGCGAGGAGAAGATTATCTATGAAGATACACCTCGGCGAAAATACTTTGAGACTTTTTCTGAAAACATTCTAGATACAAGCGTACGTCGAGCAATCGTTTTGATGGGACCGAGACGAGTTGGTAAGACTGTCATGGTTCATCACAGTATTCGTATGGTCTTAGATTCTGGCGCTAGCGCAGAAAATATTCTTTATGTATCTCTTGAAACCCCAATTTATACTGGGCTTTCATTGGAGCGTATACTCAGTTATTTTCAAGAATTATTCAATCACAAACGTGATTCAAAGCTGTTTATTTTTTTTGATGAAATTCAGTATTTACGTGAGTGGGAAATACACCTTAAATCTCTTGTTGATTCTTTTCCTAATTACCGTTTTGTGGCTACTGGCTCTGCGGCAGCGGCTTTACGATTGAAGAGTAATGAATCGGGGGCTGGTCGATTTAGTGACTATATCTTACCGCCCCTAACCTTTGCTGAGTACTTAATGTTTATTGGCAGAGAGGATGAGTTAATAGAGACTGAGCAATATGATTTTGAAAATTCTGGTTATCACTCTCAGGAAGATGTGTATCTGTCGCGAGATATTGCGGAATTAAATAGAGAGTTTGTTAACTATCTAAACTTTGGTGGATATCCCGAAGCTGTTTTTTCTGAAACAATCCGGCAAGATCCTGGTCAATATATTAAAAGTGACATCATTGATAAAGTCTTATTGCGAGATTTGCCAAGTCTCTATGGTATCAGTGACATTCAAGAATTGAACAGGCTTTTTACGACCTTGGCATATAACTCAGGTAATGAAGTGAGCCTAGAAGGATTGTCAAGATCCTCTGGTGTGGCTAAAAACACTATCAAGCGTTATCTCGAATACCTAGAGGCCGCATTCTTAATTCGTCGTGTGGAGAGAATTGACCAAAATGCAAAAAGGTTTAAAAGAGCAGTTTGCTTCAAAGTTTATTTAACTAATCCATCAATGCGAGCGGCATTATTTGGACAGCTTGAAATGGACTCTACAGCGATGGGAGCCATGACCGAAACTGCTATATTTAGCCAATGGCAACACAGTAAAATGATTGAACTTTACTATGCACGTTGGAAAGCGGGAGAAATCGACATTGTCCATTTAGACAAGGCTCATCAGGCACCCTCTTGGATTGTCGAAGTTAAGTGGAGCGATCGTCCTCACAGTTCACACTCTGAGTTGGATAACTGCATAACATTTGCACAGAAGAATCCAGGTGTATCTCAGCCAATTTTAATCACCAGTAAAACTATCAGTGATGATGATTTTTTGTATAAGAACATAAGGTTCAAATTTGAACCAGCCAGTTTATATGCCTATATTCTTGGTGCAAATCTATTGTAGAGAGCTGATGTCAGAGCACTACAACGGCGTATCGGCTTACTACCTCCTGAATGAATAGCCGTCTGACAATCTCGTCGCACTGCGTCTGCGTTCAGTAAAGACGTCTAACTACAAAGCTGAGTGGCGTTTGACGGCAACCGACCGGAGCGGAAGCGAAGGAAGGGCGCGGTCAATACGTCCGCTCCAGCTTCACGTTAGGCGTCACCTTGAGCTTCTCTTAGCTCGAACCTCGCTACTCGGTTTACGCTCGCCTCTAGTACACAGCCTCCGGGTCCAACGAAACACAGAAATGCGTATGGCCGGTCATCAAATGGTCTAGCCGAATTGAAACTGATGAAACGCCCATACCGCGAGTCTTCCATAACGACAGATAACTCATGTGTGTGACCGCTAAATATTTGGAAGCCATAATTCGGGAGCACATCATCTTCCTCAAGATCTCCGCGCCAACGTAGACTACCTACCACCATTATCTGCCAAAGGAACTCTTCGATTGATTCGCTTTCGTCATAACCTTCGCCATGGCCGGCAAGATCTAAAGTTTCGAATCTTGGATATAGAGAAACTAGCGCTTTCTGAAACTCGATCACGATCTCCGTGATGGAAAGAGATTGAACTTTAGTGCTGGTTTCGTGCATCTATGATGCCTAACGATTTATTGGATAGACTCGTTCTGCATAACTCCCCTAAATGGGTGATTAGGTGGAAATCTTGCAGCCTAACCGCCTGATTTGGGTGTTTAGGTGGAAATCCGTCAGCCTAATACCCCGATATGGGTGATTAGATGGACGAGTTCAGTATAATCATCCCTCCGTTGCACGCCTAGAGCTGCTGGTGCTATCGCTGATTTACTGTCGATGCCAGCGGACTTCGCCATCCGGTTAGTCAACCAATGAGATCCCTACTGCCGCTAGTTGATCGCGAATCTGATCTGCTGTGGCAAAGTCGCGCTGTTGTCGGGCTATTTGGCGCTGCTGGATCAAGTCAGTGATGGTCAAAGACCGGCCTGCGGCGATCGCACCATCAACTAATCCGACTGCGATCGCATCAGCACTCTTGTAAGGCAGTGATTGGCTTGTTTCAACGATGCATAAGCTGGCGGTGCTCTGTGTGTATTGCTCTCGCGATTTAGACAACTGATCGAATGGCTCTGGGAGGACTAGCTCCTTCAACAACGGCTGCAATCACCTGCTGATAGCGTTTCGGGATAGCAGTATCCGGGAAAAATTGACTCGACTCGGCTTGAGTGTATCCATTAGATGTCAGGACAAAAATGGCGAGAACATCCCCTCGAATGAGCCAGACTTCAGGCACCTTAAACCGTTCGTAATCGGCGATATTCGTGAAGTTGGTCACATCTATTTCAACCGCAACGTCGGGTGGCGGGTCGGTGGCCAAGTCAATGCGACTTTTGCCGCTCACAGTGGCCCAGTTGTTGAGCCAAAAACAATGATCGGGTTCGATGCCTGCCTGTTCGGGAATTTGCAGAGTAACGGGTGTCGTTCGCACGTAATCGCGAAGCTGCTGGTTGAGGATAGCCACCAGCAAATCAGCCACCATGGCATCTAGCTGGCCGTGCTCAAAGGTTGGCATTTTGAGGGTCAGATATCCATCGGCGTATTTGAGACGCGGAGTGCTGCGCTGGCCTCTGCTGGCAGCCAGTTGCTGGTAATCTGCCCAGCTCATTGGAATCGTGGCCACTGAACCGTCTGGTAAAGATTTGATAGGTGCGATCGCGATCATACCTTTGCAACAGAGGAGTTCTATTTCATCGATTATAGGCTGCCTAACAATGGCTCAATTTTGGAAAACCCAAAAACGCTAAAACTTACTGCCGATGCCAGCGAACTGTTCCATCCGGCTGATCAACGACTGCAACCTCCATAGCGGTTAACCGATCGCGAATCTCATCCGCCGTGGCAAAGTCACGCTGTTGCCGAGCCGTTTGGCGCTGCTGAATCAGATCGGCGATCGCCGCCTCATCCCAGTCACCCGCCGCTGCATCAGCATCCCTGTCGGTTGTGGTCTCTAACCCCAATACCTGGGCCAGGTGCATCAGGGTTTGCCACTGCTCCAAGAGCCGATCAGGACTGAGCTGGGGTTTTCCTTCGTGAACCAGGCGGTTCCCCTCCCGTTGAAGTCCTTTGGCCAGTTCAAACAGCACCGCCAGAGCACCGGACGTGTTCAGGTCATCATCCATAGCGGTTTGGAACCGTGCGACCCAGGGGTTATCTGGGCTGAGTTCTGGGGGAGAAGATTGGAGGTTGACGACTGACCATGCCAACGCGGCTCCGTGGTGGTCGCCAAAGCGGAGTCCAGCTTTTAGCGTTTGCCAACTGTTGATTGAGGCCGCGATCGCATCCTGGGTGAAATCCAGTGGTTTCCGATAGTGTCCCTGCAGCACAAACAGCCGCACTGCCATCGGGTCTACCAGCTGCGGATACCCTGTCCAAGCCCCATCCAGCAAGTCACGGATGGTGGTGAAATTGCCCAGGGATTTTGACATCTTTTCGCCATTTACCGTCACCATGCCGTTGTGCAGCCAGTAGTTGGCCAGGGGCTTGCCATTGGCGGCCTGAGACTGGGCGATCTCATTTTCGTGGTGGGGAAATACCAGGTCGCCCCCGCCACCGTGGATATCGATGGTGGCCCCCAGTCGGGCTCGAATCATCGCGGAACATTCGATATGCCAGCCCGGTCGCCCCGGCCCCCAAGGAGAATCCCACGCTGGTTCGTCAGGTTTAGCGCCCTTCCAGAGGGCAAAGTCAGCCAGGTTGGTCTTAGTGGTAGCAACCAGATCGCGACCACTCGCTCCGGCCTGCATGGTTGCGAGCGATCGCCCCGAGAGCTGGCCATAGTCAGCAAACTGCTCCACCCGATAATACACATCGCCCTCGGCGGCATAGGCATAGCCCTTCGCCTCTAGCTGGCCAATCAACTCATGAATCGCCTCAATATGCTCCGTCACTTTGGGATACTCATCGGCATCCATCACATTCAGGCGGTGCATGTCTTCAAAGTAGCGCTGGATGTAGCGCTCTGAAATCGCCGCCATGGTTGTGCCTGCGTCTCTGGCCCGGTTGAGGATTTTGTCGTCGATATCCGTAAAGTTCTGCACGTAATGTACCGCGTACCCCCGCCATTGCAAGTATCGCCGCAGCACATCCCAACCTAGGTACGACCGGGCATGACCCAAATGACAGTCGTCATAAACCGTCACCCCACAGCAGTACATCGTCACCTGCCCCGGATGGATGGGGGTAAAAGGTTGTTTGCAGTTGGTGAGGGTATTGGTGAGGGTGAGGGACATGGGTGGAGGGGTATTGGGTGAAAGGGAATAGGGAACAGGTGAAATTCAATACTTAGAACCAAGGGCGCGTCATCGATTGATTCTAGAAACCTTTGGGAACAAACATTACCGCGCCCGCATCCACTCAACCTGCTAGGGTCTGTCACCCTTGTGTTGAAAGGGTTTGACGCCTACATGATGACAGGCTCTATAGCAGAAGTCGGAATGCAGAAGTCGGAAGTCGGAGTTAAAAGGCTCGTCAGATGGTGATTTCAGCTATCTAGAGTGACCGGATCAAATTGCGGCTTGCTATAGTGCAGCGCCAAGTTTAAATTTGTGCGTCCTCAAAATTGAAGCGCAGGTGTCTTGTTTGGACGGGCATCTTGCCCGTTTTCCCTACAGGAATCAATCCGGATTGCCATCGGTTTGAAAGTCAACAACCCCACAAATTGAGACCTGACAGACCACTAAAACCTAGTCTTCATCGGCGATACAGTCCTTGAGCTTTTCTTCCATCACGTTGATATCTAATTTGCGGCCAATGCAAACCAGTTGAGTGCCTGGTGACCCGGGCCATTGCGAGTCTTCGAGCTGAAACCGCTTACCCGTGAGCTGAAAAAAGTGACGGGCGGGGCTTTCTTTGAACCACAGAATCCCCTTCATGCGAAAGAGTTCGTCTGGCAGGTGAAAGTCGAGAAACTGCTGAAACTTCTTGAGGGAGAAGGGGTGGTCGGCGCGAAACGCCATCGACACAAAACCATCGTTATCTAAGTGGTCGGAGTGATGGTGATGATGTTCGTGGTCATGGTCATGGTTGTGGTGGTGCCCATGGTGGTCGTGAGCCTCATGGTGGTGACCGTGATCGTGAGCCTCGTGCTCGGAGTGATGGTCGTGCTCATGTTCATGGGCGGCTTTTTCGGCATCGGCCTGAGCCACCGCTTGATACAAACCGCGATCGCCCACCTTCACATCGATAATCAGCGGTAGGGGCACTTGACCATGCTGAGTGTGGAGAATTTTGACATCTTCGCGATAATTGCGCAGTCCTTTTTCTACGGTTTCGAGGCGTTCTGATGAAACCAGATCAGTCTTATTAAGCAGCAGAATGTCGCCATAGGCCACCTGACTCATCGCCGCCTGACTGTTGAATAGATCGGGGGCAAAGGTTTCGGCATCAATCATCGTCAGGATGGAGTCGAGGCGGGTCATGTCCCGCAGTTCGGTACCGAGAAAGGTGAGGGTAATCGGCAGCGGGTCGGCAACGCCCGTGGTTTCAACGACGAGGTAATCAATGCGATCGCGCTTTTCTAGCACGCGATACACCGCTTGCATCAGGTCATCGTTGATGGTGCAGCAGATACAGCCATTGGTCAGCTCCACCATGTCTTGTTCGACGGTGACCAGGAACTGACTGTCGATATTGATGTCACCAAATTCATTCACCAGCACCGCGACGCGAAAGGCATCGAAGTTTTGCAGGATATGGTTCAGCAGCGTGGTTTTGCCACTACCGAGAAAGCCCGTGATGATGGTGACGGGTAGGCGGGTGTCGATGGTGTCGGAGGTTTTTAGCATGGGAGGAGTGGGGGAGTAGATGGATGGG
>CALCCA010000130.1 GCA_937899725.1 uncultured Halomicronema sp. | reverse complement strand
GCGCTATTGGGCGAGTCCCATCCCGCTGTCGCCACCAGCCTCAACAATCTCGCGGCACTCTATCAATCGCAGGGTCGCTACAGCGAGGCGGAACCCCTGGCTATCCAAGCCTTGCAAATCAGCGTCAATGCTTTGGGAGAAGATCACCCCACTGTCGGTGTCAATCTGGGCAATTTAGCATCACTGCGGCTGGCGCAAGGCACCTTCGCTGATGTCGAAGCCATGTTTTTACAGGCGCTCAGCATTTTTGTGAATTCCGTCGGGACTGGGCATCCCTACATGATTGAAACCATTAACCGCCTGGGCAACTTCGTTGCCACCGTGCAAGCGGCTGGGCAAACCGACATCCTTTCCGACCACCCCACCACCCAGTACCTTTTACAGCAGCTGCAGCGAGAGCAAGATTAGTAGGCTGTTCTGCCAGAGCATTGGTCTAGAACCCAGGTACCTTGGATACGGCTCCGTCGTTTCTATTAACACTGTGCAACGGTTTGGAGGCGATCGCTGCAGGCAAAACAGTGGAGCGCGATCGCGAACCTTACTCCACTACAAATGTGACTGCAACGTTTGATTGATCAGCGTGGCGTGAGCCGCGAGAAAGTCATCGCGGCTCACCAACACATAGTCTCCCACCGTAAAGATCGCCTTCAGATCAGTCGGTGCTAGCTGGTCGTAGGGGCTGGCCTGTTGCTGCCAGGCCGTGAACTGCGATCGCTTGACCAGGGCCACATCCAACTGCTGCGTACTGAGCAAGCTCGCCACTCGCAAGGCATCGCGCGCCCGCGTCACCATCGCCCGCGATTCAGGCAGTGCATCGGCTAGGGTGTGGGCGATCGTCCGCCCCAGATCACAGGCCAACGCGTCTTCTCGATCCACCACAATAAATAAGTGAAGCTGGCGATAGACCTTCCACTGCGGAAACGGGGTATGGCCGAGCACGGGGAACAGGGCGATCGCGCCCATGCCCCCTTGCAAAAATTCACGACGGTTCATGGCGTCACCCCCGCCGCCACCTCTACCCCACTTCGGGAAGCGGCGGGCTCCTCAAAAATGGTCAGCGGCAGCACCGCCGACACCAGGTAATTGGGCACATCCACCAGCTGCCCGATCCGCAGGTCGGCCGCGACACTGGCCACCACATAAGCCTGTTCGCGGGTCAGCCCATGATTAGCCACCAGGTAATCCACCAGATCGATCAGGGCATTGCGGGCTGCTAGGGTCAGGTCTTCCGACAAATTGCTCAGGGGCTCGATCACCTCACTATTTAAGTACGTGTGATAAGGAGGAATTTCGCCCGCCTGTTTGATCGGAATGCCCGTGGTCGCGTAGAACGATTCGGGGGCCAGGGCCTTGAGCTGATCGCCCCCTTCAAACTGGGGTGATTTGACCTGAGTTCCCAATCCCTCGCGAATGGCGGTGGTTACAGTCACGGTAGCCCCCATCTCGATCGCGGTACCCGACACTTCCCCATCGCCTTGGGCATAGTGCACATCACCCACAAACAAGCCACAGCCATCAATAAAGCAAGGAAACAGAATCGTCGTGCCCACCTGCATTTGCTTGACGTCCATGTTGCCGCCATTTTCCCGAGGGGGAATGGTGCGGATACAGCGGGCTTTGTCGCTGCCTTCAGGGCCGCAGATATCGGCGGGCAGGGCTCCCGTGGGTTCGGGGGCCAGGGCAATGCCCCCTACTTCGCCCAGCTGAGTTTCTCGGGCTAAGAAGGTCTCCAGTTCGGGCTCACCCGGTAGCACCCCCATCGAGCCGGTGAAGGGCGCAAAGGGAATTTTGACCTGGGGAATTTCGGCAGAGACAGCAGCGGTGCGATCGAGGCTCCAGTTGGCAATGTAAGGATCAGGAAACAGATCCCGCAGGAAGCCAAAGCCCGGAGCAATCACCGTGTAGCCGTAGGGATCGGGCTCTACATCCTGCACCGTGACCGCGACGACATCGCCGCGTTTGGCCCCGTCGATATACACTGGCCCCGTCATCGGATGCACCAGGGACAGATCAGCCGCCACCACATCTTCTGGGGTCGAGCCCGGGCCAAAGGCGCTATCAAAAGCATCGCGGGTGCCAAATACGATGGTTTGTCCTGGCTCCGCCGTGGCCGCTGGGGGAATATCGGGGTGATAGCGATTAAAGCAGGCGGCATCGTCTACACAAAACTCGCCGGTGCGCGCCAGCACAACGGGCTCCGGCGTCTGACTGCGCACGGCGGCCGCCCCGACCAACACCAATATCACGGCCAACGCTAGCCCCAACCCTCGACCCAGCTGCCAATTTCTCATTTTCACGCCAATCCCCCACCCGACATAGCATTCACTTCTGTTTACCTACCAGGGAACGGCGCGCGGTTGTGGCTATCCTCGCTACAGTCTGTCGGATCCAGGACTGGCGCCGCGATACCCAGAACATCGTGCCGCTAAGGTGCCGTCAGCGCCAAAGGATTCTCAGGCTAACGGTCACGGCGATCGCGCACAGTAGGAGGGTCTGATACCGATTCTCTAAAACTAAGGCTCCCCTGCTCCTTGGCTCCCCTGCGTTGCCAAGACTGCATCGGCAGGCCGATCACTGAGAACTGGTCTGACAAAGGGCGATCGCGGCAGGTCTAAACCTGATCTAGCTGCAGAACTGGAATTTTTATCGCCGACTGAATCTCACCGCCGGCGGCACCGCATCAAAACCACGGTTTGCATGATGGTCTTGGTCGAACAACCCCGTCGCAATCACTCAAGACCGTCATATAGTGGCCTAATAAGCGCGACCCCTAAAATGAATTACTTGATCTTGTGGATTCTAGGATTTGGCACCCTTTGGGCGGGGCTCAAGCTGTTTGATGATGAGGCGCTGCTCATCGTGACGCTGATCGTGGGCGCGGTACTCGTCCTCGCTGGACTGATTTCTGCCCCCGCCAGACTCCAAATTGGGGTTGAAGTCGTTTTGGTCGTGGCCCTATTCCATGTTTGTATGGAGTGCATCCAACGGGGTGAGCGCTCCTAGTAGACTGCGACGTGATTACACCCACCATTGCCGATAGCTAGGAAGCTGTGGGGGCAAGGGGGTAGAGCAACTGGAAGGGTCGTCTGACTTCTGTCGTGGCGTACTAGGTAAAATTGCTTCGCAGTCTTGGCCTAACCGGACTAGCGACTGCAATAACTTTCAACGGATTACTCTACCGGTTCACTTTCAGCTTCAGTTTCCGGAGGGAGTGCATCTACCCACACGATCGGTACGTGGTGTGCTGATTCGCGTGCGCCGTTTTCTTGCAAAACCTGACTGGTCTGGGCGGGATCAAAAGAGCGACTAAAGTCTTCCAAGAGTCGCTGATTTTGCGATCGCATCGACTCGACTGAGGTTTCGACTTCGTGGAGTACCTGCAGCTGAGTGTGGTGATAGGGCACCAGCCTGACCAAAGCCGACAGGGCCACTAAAGACAGTCCTAAATTGACGGCGAGGCGTCCCGTCATTTCCCAGCCCACGGCTCGAAAGCGAGCGGCTCGCAGCGATCGCCGATGTCGCTGATCACGCTTTTGGCGCAGCGATCGAACCCGCTCTGAGGGCTCCACATCGAGGGTGGGTTGAGGCAAGGACATAAACTCTCTCATACCGCTGAAAATGCTTGCTGGAGGCAATTTTGGCGAATCAGACCAAAATCAATCACCATTATGAAATAAAAATACATGATAAACCGCCGGACAAGGGAAATTGACCGATGGGGTTTGATTCTAAGCCAGTCGCCTTAAGAGTACTCCCTTTTGCTGATATGGCTACAAATAAGCGCTGGGTCTCAGCGATCGATGACGTCAGAGTCGCTGGGGATGCGACGCCGCATCCTCACGTCGGGGGCTCAGCGCTGTAGGCCATTTGCCAAAAATCTTGTTCCAGGCGGGCGACGTGTAAAAAGGCGGCTGCCGCTGCGGTTTGAATGTCGGTAGAGGCGATGTTAAGGGCCTCGTCGGCCTGATTCGCCAACAGTTTCACATAGTCAGTAAAGCCCGCATTGCCCCACCGGTCAGCGAACTCGTCGTAGGGAGCTGGCATGGGGCCAGGCAGCTGCCAGCCCTGGTTATAGGCATATTCGATCGCCCACAACGCGGTTGCCTGCACGGCATAGGGCGCATTCACCAAGTTGCCCATAAAATCGCAATAGCGTTGGCAGGTCAGCTGGCGCGGGGTTTGCAGGTTGAGCGATCGCTCAGCGGCTTTTTCTCTAAACCAGCTCAGTTCGGCCTGTAGCGCCATTAAACCGTTCAGCAGCACCTCAAAATGGCTGACTGGTGCCGCCGCCAAGCCGCGTCCCACAAATCGAGTGAAGTGGGTAACAAATAAATAGTCTTGCACCAGCCAGGTATTAAATTGCGCCGGTTGAATGGTGCCTGCTTGGCACTGCGTCAAAAACGGATGAACAGTGGCATCACGCCAGCTGTCAGGATGAGTAGACAGTAGGCTTTCACAGGTCAAGGTCATGAAGTTCTCAGCTTTGGGGGGCAACCATGATTTTGACAGATGAAGGCAGGTGTTGAGTCTGGCAGTGGTGGGTGGTGTTTTCAGGAGTATCTGGTTCACATCTATAGGTTGGAGGCAGATGCTGTATGGTCTCTTCTTCATGCCTCTAGACAGAAGTCAAAGACTGAGGGGTTTGATACTTTGACTATCAATAGGAGGACACCAAACTCTCCTGTTTTTGTTGTCAAGAGTTTTATCATGCTGGTCAAAAATCGCGAAGACAATACACTCATTCAAGTCATGAACTCTGAAGAGCTGATTGATCCTTCTAAAGAAAGTATTGTAGGCCGAGAAAAAGCCGGAGAAGAGGTGCAGCCCACGCAGAATTTTTCTAAATCGCAACTAGTGTTTCCCTCGGGTGAGTCGCTGCCGCAATGTTGGCTCAACCCTAACTACCAAGCATAGTGATGCCGCCACAACGACCCGCCATAAACAGCTAGGTCGGCTGGGATGCAAGCGCCATCTTTCACTGATACGATGCTTGGCTGAACCTAGTAAATCAGCTTTGTGCCATCCAGGCATGTCCGTACTGACCGATGCGATCGCTAAACGCGGTGGGCTTTTCGACATAGAGTTTTGACCTGGGGCGAGGGCTTGCTGCTGCAGTTGGTATTGTCGATGTCCTATCAGCGGGGTTAGTACTTTGGTATTGGCCTTTTTGAGCTTAATCTCTGTGGTGGGATGGTGCAAAAACTGTCGGTAGTGCTACACAAGTAATGATGCATTGTAGTGATGGATGAAATACCAGATGGCACCAATGTGATTCTCTAAGGATTTGGAGAAAGACAAGGTTTTGCGGACTAACCGAGACACTCGTTGCCTCAAGGTGTTGTTGAATCGCTCAATGTAGCTGGTTTTTCCTGTCTCTTTGCCCACCGCTCGATGACGCTTGCTGGGTAGAACTGCTGCATAGGCTGCCCAAAAGTCAGTAGACCTTATCGGAAATTGAACCGATAGGATGATTCATATCAGACGCATCG
>CALCCA010000129.1 GCA_937899725.1 uncultured Halomicronema sp. | reverse complement strand
CAGGGGAAATGGTGGGTTAAATCGACCCCTCTCTTATTTCCGATAAAGTCTAGTGATTTTCGTTGATGAGGTCAGCCAGCTTAGCGATATGCCCGAGCCACCGGAACCGCCAACTCCTCCAACCCCGCCCACGACCAACGGGCTGCAGGTGAGCTTGTTTACGGGGCCGGGCTATCTGATTGAGGATGAAGGAACAGTTAGCGCCCATGCGTTCTTGGCAACCAATGGCACGATTCCTGAAGGCGGCCTGCTGGTGTCGGTTGACGCACCGAATCTAAATGAGTTTGACCTATCGAATGTGTCGGTGGAAGGCGGCGAGATTTCGGCGGTGCGTGAGGGTGGGTTTGACCTGCTGATGACGGAGTACACGACGCTGGTGAATTTGGCGATCGCTGATGATGGAGAAACGGAAACAGGAGAAACCGCCAGCTTTAGCTTGGCTGAAGGTAATGGTTACGCGATTGTTGAAGACTACAGTAGAGACAGTTTTAACTTAGTGGATACCAAGTCGGATATTCCACGGGGAGTCACGACTGAACCGAGCAATACCATTTCGACAGCGATAGATACTCAAATTACCCCAGAGAATCCTGAGTTCTCCGGCAGTGATTCTATATCTTTCAACATTGGAAATCGCTATCTCAATGAAGACGGTACTTACACATACATTGACTCTAGCGAAGATACTGATCTCTACAAAGTAGACTTGAGTGCAGGCGAGACAATTTCAATTGAAACCTTTGAGGTTGAAGGTAACCTTAATCCATTTGGCGCTGGTCTTGATTTCGTACCAAACGTATTCGATGCCGAAGGAAATCGCCTTCTGGACTACACCGTTTTTGGAGTTGCGGCTGCACCAGATAAGCTATTTGGCGGCATCGACCAGTTTGATGAAAACGAAACTGATACCTATTTTGAGTTTACCGCTCCTGAAGACAATACTTACTACATAGCTTTTGGTGTAGCCAATACCATTCAAAATTTCAATGAAGAATTCTACCCACTCCCACAGTACGATCCCTTCATACCGGGAACAGGTAGTGGTAACTATGCCCTCTTTGGAAACTATGACATCGAAATCAATCTGCTGACGGAAGAAAATCCGCGCAAGACTGGTGCACCAACCCCACCGGTTAGTAACCCTAACGTTGACAGTCCTCCTACGCTCTCTTTGAGTGCTAACCCCGCTACCTCAGATAGTGAGGGCAACTTCACTAGCGCAGTCGTGGAACACGTTGAAGAGGGTGGAATTTCTAGCGTCACTTTTACGATTGAAGCAGAGGGAGAAATTCCCGAAGGAGGAATTGAATTTGTCCTTAATAGCAATGCTAATCTATTCGACTACGTTTCGTTTAACGGTCAGAATTCACTCCCCAGCACAATTGGTGGACAGTCATTGGGCGCATTTTACGACGAGGAGGGTATCCCAACGGGTATTCGGCTTAGTATCGAAGAACCGATAATGACCGTCAACTATGAAGCGGCTAACCCTGTTTCATTTTTTCCAGATGAATTAGGAAATGTTTTAGAGGTATTCGAGCCTTTAGAAACCGATGGTGCGGAGGATGTCACCTTTTTCTTGCAGCCAGGAGAGGGCTACGAAATCGACCCCGATGCTGGGACGATCGAGGTGACTTACTACAATTCGGTAGCCGATATTCCTGTGTCTACTGAAGATGGAAATACTGTTCCCGAAGTCGGCATAACTGTTAGCGAAACACAACTCATTGAGTCAGAGGGCACCGAAACCACGCTTACCTTCACGCTCTCTGAACCTCCTTCCACAGAGGGTGTAACGGTTTATCTAGACAGTGAGCAAGACCCAGTTGTTGGTAGCGCCCTTAGCCAGTTTGATGTTTTAGAGGCGGAAATTGAGGGCGGCAACTTCCCAATTCCCAATAGTGATTCCTCTGGCTTCTTTTTTACCATTACCGAACAAACGGCCACCATTACGCTATCAGCCTTCGATGAGTTAACCGCTAATTCGCCTCTACCTCCAGATTCTTTTATAGAAGGAATTCTGGCTCTGAATTTTGCGCTACAGCCTCAGGCAGGTTACACCATTGATCCAAATGCCAGTGAAATCAACCTCACCATTGCCGATAACCCTGATTCTCAGATTCAGGTGAGTTTGACAGGTTTCATTGAAAGTGACGAAGACAGTACCGTTTTAGTTGAAGCAGAAGGCACCGTTAGCGTTCATACTTTTAGCCTCAGTGCGCCCCCACCTGCAGAGGGTTTAATGGTTAGCGTCAGTGCATCTTCTTTGAGCGATTTCGATTTAGAGTCGATTGAGGTCACAGGGGGGTCCATCGCAGGAGTGCGTGACGATGGCTTTGATTTCACGATTACCGAGCAAACGGCGGCCATTCGCCTACCCGTTCTTGAAGATGGGATAAACGAAGGCAATGAAACCGTCACTTTTACCTTAGAACCTGGCGAAGGCTATGAACTCAATCCAGCAGCAACTGAAGCTCTATTCACCGTAGCTGATACCTTGACTCAAGTCAGCGTACCGGAAGAAAACGAAGATAATGGCACCATACCTGAAGCTAATGCTTTGGGGCTAAGCTCTGAGAATTCTTCCGTCTCTTTAAATGGGACTGTTGGTTTCAGCTTTGCCGACCTACCCGAGGATGTCGATTTTTACTCTTTTGACTTAGAAGTTGGACAAACTATCAGTTTAGATATTGATTCTAGTGAGTGGGATACTCTCGATTACGCTGGGTTAGATTTGGTGTTACCACCATTAAATAATCGACAGCTTCCCGACACTGAGCTGCGATTGTTTGATGCAGACGGTAACGAGCTGGCGGCCAATAATGATGGTGCTGCCCCTGGTGAAGCGTTCTCCCGTGATCCATTTATTGAGTACACTGCAACAGAATCAGCTACCTACTATGTGGGTGTGAGTCAATTGGGCAATCGCAACTATAATCCTTTCGATACAAGAAGTGGTAGCGGTTGGACATTCCCCGAGGCTGGTGTTTTTGTCGGCCCTTACGAACTCACTGCTACCCTCACCGAGGGCGACACCCCACCTGCCACCGGCGACCTCACCGGCACCGACGCAGCCGACACGCTGGTGGGCGATGCCGAGGACAATATTCTCGATGGGCTGCAGGGCGACGACATTTATACGGGTGGGGCCGGGGCCGACCAGTTCGTCCTAGGTCTCGCCCAGGGCGTGGACACCATCACCGACTTTGAGATCGGCGTTGACCAGATCAAGCTGGGTGGGCTGACACCCAGTGGCGTAAGGTTCTTTGAGTTGAGTGACGACACCCTGGTGCTGACCAACAGCAATGAGCTGATCGGTGTGGTGCAGGGCGTTACCGGTCTCGACGGCGTGTTTGCGTAGATAGGGAATAGGGAGTAGGGAACAGGGAATAGAGCGTTAGTCTTGCCTGTCATCTGTTCTCTGTCACCTGTTCCCTCAAACTAACTTGAACCATTCATCCGGCTGGGCTCATTTGAGGCAGTCGGATGAATGGTGCGGCTGGATCTGGCGCGATCGCCCGACCCGATCAGAGTTCCTGGAGAGAATAATGTCGTGAACTTGCAAACTTTGCAAAAGTCACAAAGTCATCAAAGTGGCTTAATTAATAAGAAAGAAAATCAATAGATACGATTGTCTTCACTCCAAGTTCATGAACCAACCATGAACTTGGCGCTTTGCCTGTCATCCCTGGAACTTCTTGGTATGGCCAGGGTCTTAGAAGAAAGTCCCAAACTGGCAAACGATGCGCCCTTTTTCTCAAACCGCCGTTGCCCGGTGGATATACGCAGCGCTTCACTATAACTTTACACATCTCATGTGAGAATCCGAAAATGCCGTGATAGCATTTACAAGAGATTATTGAGAGCTACTCCTAATAAGGAGGTGGATTCCAGGATTCCCGTTCATCTGCGTACTGTCTTAGTGCAGACTGCAGCCCCAATCAGGCTCGAATGGCTTGTGGGATTTTATACGCACTAATTTTTCTGGTTTTGAGGATTTTAAGATTCAGGGTGTTCGTGCCAAGTGCTTTGAACGTCATGGCGAGGGCTGCGATCGCGCATATTCTTCCCCATGATGGCCTAAAAATTTTTGCGATTGCTGGCGGCAAGTCCACTTACCCAAGAGCATTCGCTGCCATTGCCGGGATTGCTCAGGCCAGTGGTTGGATTGCCGCCAGCAGCGGCGATCGCGCGCGCCATTTCTCATCCCCCACCTTTTGGTTGCCGAAGTTAATGCTGATGGCTGATCGACCAGTCCGAATTTAAGGACGTTTGCCGATTTGTTTGTCAACTTCCGCCCAAAAGCCGGTCCAACCGTTCGTTTGGTTCCGATTTCATTACCCCTTAGTCACTTTAGTCAGGACTTAATTTCGATGCTTTTGACTTCACCTACATCGACCCAGTTGAAGGGCGATCGCCCCACCGATCAGGCTCTTGTCATTTTGGATGCGAGTGTCGATTACTTACCTCAGCTACTAGCTGACTTGTCTTCGCTTGACTGGCTCGTGCTCGATGCGTCAGCCGATGGCATCACCCAAATCACCGCCGCGTTGCAAGCCCGGCAGTCGGTCTCCAGCCTGCACATTGTGTCCCACGGCACTGCCGGGGGTCTGCAACTCGGCAGCAGCCAGCTCACCCTCGCCACGATGAGCCACTACGCCCAGCAGCTACAGGCTTGGGCCACTGTGTTGCAAGGTCGCGATATCTTGCTATACGGCTGTCAGGTTGCCCACGGAGCATTGGGGCAGCTTTTCCTCCAGCAACTGCACCAACTGACCGGTGCTAACCTAGCGGCCTCGGCCCAGCGGGTGGGGCAGACGGCAGACCAAACCAACTGGGTGTTAGAAACCCAGTACGGTCAGGTGAACACCCCCCTCATCTTCTCTGAGACCCTACAGGCCAGCTATCCCGGCAATTTTGAGACGGTCAACTTTAGCGTCAGCACCAACACGCTAATCGAAAGTGAAGGCACTCCTTTCAGCTTTAACTTTACTGTTGACGGCCCCATTCCACCTGGTGGCAGCGTCGTTCGCTTCGAGGCCGATCGCCCGAATGCTATCAGTCAGTGGAACCTCTTTGCCCTGGAGTTCACCGGGCTGGCGGGTCAGCCCGTCGATGTTTCGCCTAACCTCGATTTTTCGGCCTTTGAAGTCACCATCATTGCCCCGACTGCCAGCGTTAGCCTGCCAGTGTTCAATGACTTTACCCCTGATGGTCCCGATGTTTATACCTGGACGGCTTCTGCCGTTTCGCCTGGCACCACCGTCAACACGGTCGGTTCCACCACCACGACGATTTTTGATGATCCCAGTCAAGTTACCCCACCCCCACCCCCTGCCAACACTGCTCCAGTGGCAGACAGTGACAGCTACACCACCGACTTTGATACGGCCCTCACGATTGATGCGGGTAACGGCGTGCTGAATGGTGATACCGATGCCGATGGCGATGCGCTCACCGCCGCTCTGATCAGTGGCCCCGGTAGCGGTAGCGTCACCCTCAACAGCGATGGCTCCTTTACCTACACTCCAAACGCAGGTTTCAGCGGCAACGACAGTTTCACCTACCAAGCCAATGATGGAACTGATAATTCCGGCCCGGCGACGGTAACTGTGGCCGTCGGTGCCCCGCCTGCCCTGCCAGAAGTGAGTCTGACTTCTGATGTCACGACTCTCGTAGAAGATGAAGGTACAGAAGTCACCTTTACCATTAGCTTGAGTGAGCCGCCTCCCGCTAGCGGCCTGTTGGTTGACATTGGCACGGGTGAAACCTTTGCCCTGGGGGACTTTGATATCTTTGCCCCGCCGCCCCAAGCCTCGGCCACCGGCGGTCAGTTAGTTGGCGGCTTTCCCGATAATAGCGGCTTTACCTTTGCCGTTTTGGAACAAACTGCCACCGTCACGCTGCCAATTTTCGACGACCCCGATCGCACTGAGGATGGCACCGTGACGGATCCCGATGGTCCGCTGCGCAACGATGACATCGGTGAAGAGCAAATGACCTTCTCGGTATTACCGAGAGACGGCTACACCATTAGTTCTGCCGCCAACTCAGTGACTCTGACGCTCAGGGATACCAATGCCCCACCGCCGCCTGAAAATACCGCTCCGGTCGCGGATGACGACAGCTACACCACCGCCTTTGCCACACCGCTCACCGTCGATGCCG
>CALCCA010000128.1 GCA_937899725.1 uncultured Halomicronema sp. | reverse complement strand
CGCAACTTCCGCCGTGACAGGGCGGTGCTCTAACCAATTGAACTACAGGCCCTTAATAAGGACGATCTCTATATTGTCTGCGAAACGACACTTTGTCAAATATTTCTCAGCGTGATCGCCCATCGTTATGCCGAGGCCGTAAGATAGGTGGCAGCGCTAGTTTGCCAGTGGGGCTGAGCAAACTCAGTTAGCCACTGTTTGACGTGGTATGTGGCACGACAGTCGTCTTCGTTGTAGCGCAGGATGGCATCTAGGTAAGTGCGATCGCCGCTGGTCAGCCATTCGTTATACCAGCAGATCGACTGCGCCCCGTTGGCCTCGCTATCGCGCCATTCAAAACCCATCCAGCGAGCGATATGTTTGAGGGCGTAGCTCTCGACCGGTAGCGTCACCGATGCCGTCACACACCAATGAATATCGACAAAGCGATTAATTAGGCGCTGCAGCTCCTCTGGGGGCAGACTGCCGTAGTGGCGAGTCAGCTTACGAGCCGTTTGCGCTTCGTAAGGGCAAAAGTGGTAGATCGGCGCTTGAGGATATTGCAGCACCAAATCTAAAAACTGTTCCCAGGCATCCCGCTCTTGATCCGCCGCTTCGGCCAGCAACGGATGAAACTGCTCGGTTTGATGCCCATGATCCACCACCAGCACCCCATGCAGGTAAATCACATCGACATCGGGGGCCGCTTCAATATCAAAATACAGCTCGACGTCGGCACTGGGCAGATCTTGAGGCGACAGCACAAACTGTTGGGTATTCGCGGGGAGGCGAGCGATCGCGCGGTCATAGAGCGTCGCCTGTGCCTGGTGAATTAGCCGACCGGCGACGGCATCGCCAAACCCAGGTAAGTACGCGAGCTGACGCGGATGAGCACGGGCCAAATCAGCCACCGTCCTTAGACCTTGCGCTTTGAGATGGGTATAGCGGGCGGGCGTGACACCGGGCAGTAAGGAAAGGTGTGACACCTCACGTGCCGTTTGATAACATTGGCTAAACCACTGGCACAGGTCACAGCGACTGTGGGCAATAAATACTTCGGGCGCGATCTCGCCTTTGAGATCGGCCAGGCAAGCGGCCAGCACCTCGCCAAACTTCGGCAACTGCTGCTCTAAATCTACCGAGTGATAGCGGCCCTCGCGCAGGGCTAGCCAGCTTTCGTGGGGCCAACTGCCTTGACTATGGGCCAGTACGGAGGCGTGAAACGCGGCCACAATTTGATAATCAAGCTTAGGCTTTTTGCCGAGTTTGATATCAACAGGGGCATATTGCCAATCGCCCCAGAGCGACCAGCCACCCTGCTTGACCAAAATGTCGGGGCAGCTCACCAGGTAAGTGTCGTGCTCCACCGCTTCGAGCAGGACCCCACCGACGATGTAGTCAGCCCCCGCCGCCATCAGGGCAATGGTGGCTTGCGCCCCCGCTCGCCAGTCGCCTCGCCGATAGTGGGGCCGCTGAAAGCCGTCATAATCTTCCAACACGAGGATGCGGTGCTCAGCGCTGTCTTGCTTGATTTTTTGCAAATAGTCGCTGGGCGGATCAGCCTGGGTGCGATCGCGATGGGTATCTAAATAGGCCCGCCGAGCACAGCGCTGGTACTGCAGCAACAGATGATCGGTGATCCACGTTGAGGGGGAAGGAATATTGGCTAGCGGGGTGTCGGCAGCGTCTAAGCGCGGTGGCGTAGTCGGGGGAGTTGAGTGGCCATCCCCAGACACAACGTGGTGTGGTAAAGGAAAGCTAGCAGACAACAGTAACGCTAAAACGGGTAAAGGGAGGCAACTGGCAAGCTATCAAATCAGGCATCCTCATCGTCGGCTTGAGGCCATTCTGCATCAGCACTTGAACGGCCCGGTGGGGTCGCATTCGCAGCAGTGGTGAATGACTGAGAGAGGCTAAAGCCATGAAATTGTGAGACGAGTAGTCGAGCGGTGGACCGTCAATTGTCCGGCGATGAACAGCGTTGACGGATAGCAGCGGGCCTGAATAGTGAGCCGTAATCTATTGACAGTTATACAGCATTATGGGGGTTGACAGCGTGAAGTTGAGCCTGCGATCCACGTAGATTACCACCGTTAGAGCCGGGCCAGATAACGGTAGCGGCCTAAAATCCCCTGATACAGTAGAGAAGCCAGTTTCTCTCAGGCCTATGGTTTCTCGCCCTTCTTCCGACTTCACCGACTCGGCTCAGCCGTGGCAGCAGCAGTTTCCGGCGTTGGCCCACAAACATTATTTCAACTTTGGCGGTCAGGGACCGATGCCTCAGGCGGCGATCGACGCGATTTATCAGGCTCATCTCCGGGTACAAACTGAAGGGCCATTTTCTGGTCGCATCTACCACTGGATTCAGCAAACGACCACGGCCATGCGGCAAACTTTTGCAGAAGATCTGCAAGTGCCGACGGATGCCATTACTCTGACCGAAAATGTCACCGTGGGCTGCAATATTCCGCTTTGGGGCATCGACTGGCAGGCGGGCGATCGCATTTTGCTGACAGATTGTGAGCATCCTGGCGTGATCGCCGCCGTGGAGGAAATTAGCCGCCGCTTTCAAGTCGAAATTGATATTTGCCCCATGTTGGCTACAGCTCAAGGGGGCGATCCGGTCGCGGTGATCGAGGCGGCTTTGCAGCCTCGGACGCGACTGTTGGTGCTCAGTCACTTACTGTGGAACACGGGTCAGGTCTTGCCATTGGCAGATATCGTACGCTGCTGCCATGGGCAGCCTCAGCCCGTTTGGGTGTTGGTAGATGCAGCGCAATCAGTCGGCATGATGCCCCTCGATTTAGCCGCGACCGAAGTCGATTTCTATGCCTTTACGGGGCATAAATGGTGCTGTGGGCCAGCCGGGTTAGGGGGACTCTACGTGCGTCCGGCCCTGCGTGAAGCGATCGCCCCTACCTTTATTGGCTGGCGCGGCATTACAACGGATGCGCAAGCGACGCCCACCGGCTGGGAACCCACCGGCCAACGCTATGAAGTCGCCACCTCTGACTATCCGCTGATGGTCGGCCTGCAGACGGCCATGGCCCTACACCGTGACTGGGGCACGGCGGTTGAACGCTATCAGCACCTTTGTCAGCTGAGCGCGCAACTGTGGCAGCACCTGCAGCAGCAGCCTCGCCTGCAGATGATTACCGCCACGCCACCGCTTTCCGGACTCGTGTCGTTTCAAATTCTGACAGCCGAGGGCACACCCTCGCCCAAAGCCCACACCCAGCTCGTGACGGATCTGGAAGCAGAAAACTTTCTGCTGCGCACGTTGCTACATCCCCACTGTGTACGGGCCTGCGTGCACTATTTCACGTCGGCATCTGAGCTGCAGGCACTGGGCGATCGCATCGGGCAGTGGCTAGCTGCCCATCCTTTAGCTTGAATGGTTGCCTGCTGGGTTTCTACAGTGTCTAAGCAACTAGCGACTACTCGACGCTGACAAAGGGCTGGTTGGCCAGGTGTTCTAAATCCACCGACTCTAGCAGTTCGGCCCAGCGGGCTTGCAGATCAGCATCTTCGGGGGCCTCGGCTTGCAGCGTGGCCAACTGATCGACCACGTCAAACCAGTAACCATTGCTGGCATACAACGCCACCTTCTCAGACTCAGAAGCCATCTCTAGCGCCGCGAGCAGGTCTGCATCAGGGGCTTGCCGCTCGACCCAACCTTCGATTTGCAGGTCGCCCTCCTCGCTGACGGGATTACAAAAGACTGCGACTTGCCAATGGTAGCGATCGCCCGCCTCTAGGGCTGGCAGGCTCACGGTATCTGGTAGCTCTAGGCTCATGATGCCCGGCTCACCCGTGATGGCAAATTGCGTGCGATAGATTTCTTCAGCACTGTCCATGCCTTCAGTGTCTTCTCCCATTCTTTCGAGAGTAAACCGCACAAAACTGGCCTGAGTGGTGGGCATATACCAATAAAACCGAGGATGAGCCGCTGTCGTGAGCCCCACATTATCAGTCGGCATCAACGCAATCAGGTTGGCGGGATTGCCAAAGGCACAGCCGCGCGTCCCTGCACTCTCGCGACGACCGGGGGCACCCAAACCAGCGGGCGGCACATAGGGTTCTGCCAGTGCTGCCGCCCCAGTCCCGATAACTAACAGTACGGTAAGCGTTTTAAGAACGGACGGATAAAGCACTTTAACGATTTCCATGACGATTTTCAGACAAAGGCAGGATTTTAAAAATACAGCAAAACTACTCTGCCATCATTTTTATTAACTTCAGCACAGTAGCGCTAGAATCCGCAAAGGAAACGATCAGGCACATTTCCCAGAAAGCCCATGAATGGTGCGATCGCTAGCGGCTAAAGGCAAATCAAGCTGAGGATGAAAGAACCGCAGCTGTTTCAATCCTCAGTCTCAAGCCTAATTTTAAGTTTGACTGCCTAACTACAAGAGACCCTAAAAACGTCAAAAGGTTGCGTTGTAGTCTGCTGCCAGTCTGATCTGTTACTCAATGCCAAGATGACCAAGAAAGTCGAGATAAGTGCCACCCATACCAGAAACGGCGAGAGTCCTGTAGACCCTCGCCGTTGAAAAGATATAGTCACCCTCAAGACTGATGAAGATTAACGGTTCTAACGCTTGAGGAAACGGCAGCCGCCCACTGCACCCACCACTAGCAGTCCGAGTAAAGAAGCAGGTTCGGGCACATCTTTGGTGTCAACGCCGTTGACCGCAATCGCATTCACATCAAACCCATCGCGACTGTCTGCTTTTTGAGTGGTTTTATCGACCACAAGCACATAGTTGAAGATGCCGTCTGGCGCTTCACCAGCATTGGTCGCACCTTGAGCGGTGTTGTAGGCGTTGTCTGCGATGTTGAGAATCTCACCCGCATAGGTCCACTGGGTCAGGTCTTCTGCTAGTGACTCCCAATTGGTGACTGAGTCAAAGTTGCCGTAGTAGATATCGATGCGCTCATCATAGGACCTCTGGCTAGATTTGTTGCCCCAGGTCGTTTCCCAAATGGTCACGTCACCCGAGAAGGATTGCCCAAAGTCAAACACGGCTCGACCGCTAATACCCAGGCTGAGAAAGTCTTTGTTGCCGCTGTAACCGTTGCTCGAATCGCTGGTCAGCTCTGGAGAACCTAATGCATTCTCAACGTTGTCGCGATAGCTGCTCATGCTGGTGCCATTGTTGTCGTAATAGACCACGTCAGTGGCATACAGCTGAGCGGCTTGGGCACTGCCGGCGGCACAGATGATGCTGGCCGCCATCGCACCAGCAGGTGCCCAGCGAAGGACATTGTTCATAGAAAAAGAATTTTGAGTGGCTACGGTGTCAGTCATTGAAGGGATATCCTAAGCGGGAATGCGAACTACATATCAATCCTATGGAGGGCTCCCAACGACGGCGATGGCACTTCTGCTGAACTTCTGGCTGGGCAGTCTTGGTAGCTGCTTTACAAATGCGCTCATCAGTCGCTGCTTTGTAGAGTTCTGATAATGCCGGGAGCGATTAGCCCTGGATCGATCCCGAACTGATTGGGTGAAACACCTATCCCTCAAGGGTTTTCGATTTCTCTAAGGCTGTTGGCGATCAGCGATGCGGCAGGTTAGTAGGATTGCTGACTGCAGCCAAAGATTGGAGAGCAGTTAGCGCATCAAGCCAGTAAAAACGGACAGCAATCGCCAAAACTCGTCACAATACGGAAAGCATTCACCGGTGAGGCCAAGCTATGACGACGGGCGTTTGGGTATTAGGAGATCAGCTCTACGCCGGGCAGGCAGCCTTAGCCCATCGTCAAACGGAGCAATCATCTACCCCCGTACTGATGATTGAGTCACGCCAGCACGGGCAGCAACGTCGCTACCACGCGCAAAAACTAGTGCTGGTATGGTCAGCTATGCGGCACTTTGCGGCAGAACTGCAGCAGGCCGGTTGGCCGGTGAGCTATGAAATCGCTGCAGACTTTGAGACACCGCTGCGCCAGTGGATTCAAGACCAAGGCATCACCACCCTGCAGGTCATGGAGCCCAGCGATCGCCCCTTCGTTCAATTGCTTCAAACCCTGGACTTACCCTGCGACATCAAAATTATCCCAAACAACCATTTCCTATGGAGCGTTGCTGACTTCCAGGATTGGGCCAGTAGCCGCAAAAGCCTATTGATGGAAAGCTTCTATCGCGAAGGCCGCAAACGCTTCGATATTTTGATGACGGGCCAAGACCCTGTGGGCGGACAGTGGAACTTTGACAAAGAGAATCGTAAGCCCCCCAAAGGCCAACTCAACACGCCGAAACCGCTGACGTTTGATCCAGACGACATCACTCAAGCCGTCATCGAAGTCATTCAAAACGCTGACTTCATGACCTTTGGAGAAATCGAGCCGTTTCGTTGGGCTGTCACCCGCGAGCAGGCACTGCAGGTGCTCGACGAGTTCATCAACGTTCGTTTAACCACCTTTGGACCTTACCAGGACGCAATGGTGACGGGCGAAGACACAATGTGGCACGCCCTGCTGTCTCCTTATTTGAATCTCGGTCTACTGCAGCCCTTGGAAGTTATCGAAGCCGTGGAGCAGGCATATCACGAACAAGCCTTGCCGTTGAATAGCGTGGAAGGGTTTATTCGGCAGGTGATGGGCTGGCGAGAATATATGCGCGGTCTCTATTGGCATGTGGACGAGGAATATTTCGATCGCAACTGGTTTGAGCACGATCGCCCCCTTCCCGATTTTTTTTGGACAGGCAAGACAGACATGAACTGCCTGCATCAGGTGATCAATCAGGTGCAGCGCACAGGCTACGGCCACCACATTCAACGCTTGATGATTCTCGCCAATTTTTCCCTCATCGCTGGCTTGCAGCCGCAGGCAGTCGAAGACTGGTTCCATGCGGCATTCATTGACGCCTATGACTGGGTCATGCAAACCAACGTCATTGGCATGGGCCTGTTCGCCGATGGCGGGGTGTTGGCCTCTAAACCCTACTCGGCTTCAGCCAACTACGTAAATCGCATGAGCGACTACTGCAAGGGCTGTCGCTACAATCACAAGCAAAAGACGGGTGATGATGCCTGCCCCTTCAACTTTTTTTACTGGGACTTTTTAGACCGCCACCGCGATAAGCTGCAGTCGCAAGGACGCATGAGCTTTATTTTGAAAAATCTGGACAAGATGCAGCCGGAAGACTTGCAGGAGATTCGAGATCGCGCCCAGCAGTGGCACGCCGATTTGCAGCTTTAGCGCCTGAGCCCCTGACACCAGGCCCACCCATTCGGTTTTGGCCGCTGGGCTGGTCTTGAGGACGGCAGCTAAAATAGGTCTAAAATCTCGAGACTGTGCCATGAGCCAGCTAAAGATTCCACTCCCAACCGATGTGTGGGTTCGGGCAACCTGGGCCGAGTATCTAGAAGCGGTCAATAATCCTCACTGCAAGCAGGCCAGCGGCTACTATCACGATGGTCGCATGAGAATTGAGATGGTTCCCTTAGGCAATCCCCACTCTCGCGATCACTACATGACCAGTCAGGCGGTCGGGCTATTTGCCGCGTTTAGGCAGGTTCGGCTCGACGGTCACGATAACTGTACCTATCGCAAAAACGGCTGTGACGAAGCTCAGCCCGATCTATCTTTCTACATCGGGGAGACAGCTCGATCGATTCCCTGGGATGTCACGATTGTTGACTTGGATCGGTATCCGCCACCGGATTTAGTAATTGAGATTGCCTATTCTTCTGTTGCCGACGATAAGGGCGAGAAGCGATTGCTCTACGAATCGCTAGGTGTACGGGAGTATTGGGTCGTTGACGTGAGAGAGCGGCAGGTGATCGCGTTTGCGATCGCAGCCGGGGGCAGCCGCAGAATCGAGCAGTCTGGCGTCCTCCCTGGGTTTGCAATGACGCAGTTAGAAGAAGCACTGCAACGTTCTCGTCAAACTGATCATAGTGAAGTGATCACGTGGCTGATCGCTCAGTTCCAACCTGGATAAACAGCGGTTTCATTCCTCAAAAGCCAGAACGGTCACCTCACCGTCGGGGAGATCGAGAAACTGCTGAGCGGCGGTTTCAATTTTTTGAAGCTGGCCTAGGGCGCGACCGCAGGGGAAGCCGTACTTAGCTTGGACGCGATCGCTGGCAATTTTCAGTGATTCCTGCGAACGCTGGAGAAAGTCGTTCACGGTATAGGTTTCGCCGGGTTGGAAATATTTTTTGACAATGAGCGACGGCGAGTAGCAAGTTTCTTGCTGACCATTGGGCCATTGAATTTGAAAATGAATTTCAGGCATGGCGGTAAGAGAATAGAGGTGGGTGTGTCGAACGGCTTGGGATCTAGAGCCAGTGGCAACTACGGGGCGGCTTTAGGGCGGCTTCACCAACTGGTGATACAGGGTCAAATGCATCTCGGCAGAGGTGCGCCAGCGATAGCGCTGGATCAGGGGGGGGCCGTTGGTGACAAGGCGCTGGGCAGTAGCGGGGTCGAGTACCTGCTGCAGAGCGGTGGCGATCGCGCTCACGTTTGGCTCTACCAGCAGTGCCGTCTCGTCCGACAAAAACTCAGTAAACGGCGGCTGGTTAGAGGTTACCACCGGCCGCCCCGAGGCGATCGCTTCTAGCACTACCAGCCCCCAACCTTCCTGCACCGAGGGAAAGATGAACGCATCCGCTAGCCGGTATAGGGCCGGCAGGTCAGCATCCGGCACCACTCCCGGCAGCACCAGCGTTCCCTCGGGCAGCGATTGGGCCAGGGCCATGAACTCTTGGCGGTAGTCGCGGTAGTCGAATAGGGTCGCGCCCCCCGCAATGACGAGCTGCGCGTTAGGCAGATGGGTGCGTACTTGGCAAAACGCTTTGAGCAGGGCGATCGAGTTCTTGCGGGGCTCAATACCGCCGACCGTTAGATAAATCGGCTGGCCGGTCAGCCCGTAAGCCTGGGCGAGTGCTGCTTCTGCGCCGCTGGATTGGGAAGAAAAGCGATCGCTAACGCCGTTGATCACCCGATGGGCGGTGATGCCATACTCCTTTTGCAACGCGGTCTGCCAGAGGTCGCTGACGCACAGGCAGCGATCTGGCTGAAGGATCGACTTTTCTTGGCAATCGCGCAGGTAGAGACTGGTGAAAGCCTCGATGTGATGCACGGTACGCACAAAGTGGGGAATGTAACCCTCTGCCCGGAGCTGGGCCAGGGCATTAGCGCTGAGGCAGTCTTGCGCGTGGTAGAGGTCATAGTCTTGGGGCTGTTGCTGAAGATGCTGCCGAAAAAACTGCACAAATTCACCAATGCGCTGCTGCACGAGCTGGTCAGTGCCTCCTGTGCAGGGGCTAGCGGGAATGGCAGTCGCGGCAAAGGTGACGCGGCGATGAAAGCCCCGACCGTCTTTATCCAGCGCAAAAACGTGGGGCCGGTGCCCCAGCTTCGCCAGGGCTTGCGCTAGCTCAAGGGTGTGAATCACGCTGCCGCGCGGCTTAGTGGCGTAGGTCAGTAGGGCAATCCGGAGTGACATTACCGCCCGTCCCTGGAGCTGAACCCGGTCAGTGGCGTGGCCAGATCCCACAGTAGCCAACGCTCAGCCCGGTGCTGCAGCCATACCTGCGTACCGCTGGTCACAGTGCCCACTAGCTGGCAAATCAGACCGTGGGGAGCAAACAGGGTCTCAACCTGGGCCACGTTAGCGGGGGGCACGCTGAGTAAAAAGCCAAAGCTGGGGAAGCTGGTGAGCCACCGATCTAACGACACATCGCTCGGGATCGGCACCTGATCGAGCGCCAGCGTGGCGCCCACACCCGACGCTTCAGCCAGCATGAGCAGCGTACCGGCCAAGCCGCCCATGCTGATATCTTTACCGGCATGGCACAGATTAGATTGGGCCAGTTTGGGCAGCAACGCCAGGTGCTGTCGCAGCTGAGCAGGCTCGGCTGCCGTCGCCGCATCCCAAAAGGGATAGTCGCCGTAGTACTGCCCGGCTAGATTGACAACCATGATCAGCGCATCCCCCGGGTGGGCCGCGAAGCTGGTGATCAGCTGTTGTGCCCGGCCCAGTACCGCTACGGCTAAGCCGTTGTAAGGGCTGTGACAGTTGGTGTGGCCGCCCACGATGGGCACGCCGTAGGCCCGCGCCGCTGCCGTGAGACCGGCCCACAGCGGCTGACTGGTCGTTTCTGACTGGCTCCACAGCGCATCAACCACCGCGATAGGCCTACCCCCCATCGCGGCAATGTCTGACAAATTCACCATCACCGCGCACCACCCAGCAAACCAGGGTGACTCATCCACGAGTTGGGGCCAGATGCCCTCAGCTGCCAGCAGTAGATAACTATCACCGTCCGGCACGGCAGCACAATCATCGCCCAAACGAATAGGCTCGCCAGTAACGCCCCGGGCGTACTGGCCAATGGCCGTAGCTGCCGTCTGAATATCGCGCTTGCCCAGAATACTCAAGGAGCCCCGGAGCGAGGTGATTAAAGCCGTTAGATCGACTTCCACGACGCTAGGCAACCTGCCGGTTAGGCAAGGCCGGGCGGGGCTGGTCAGTCGGCGGGTAAAAGGCGAGGTCGGCCTCCATCAGGTGGTGAGGACGACCGACGATGTCGAGTTGCTCTAGGCTCTGCCAGTGCAGGCGGGTAAAGAAGCGGACGTTTTGCAGTTGGACGGTAGCGAGGAAGCGATCGCATCCCCAGGTATTGGCTGTGGTCACCGCTTTTTGGATCAGGCCTTTGCCGATGCGCCCGACCCGCCGAAACTCAGGATGCACGCCCAGACGGCCGCCGTACCAGAGGCGAGGCTGGGTTTCGTAAATGCGCACGACCCCCACCACCTGGTCGGGCTGGTCAGGCTGGTGGGCAATCGCCACGATGGGGTAAGCAACAGTATCAAGGTCGTCACGATCATGCGGCTCAAACAGCTGCTGCTCGTCGCAAAAAATCGCTTGGCGCAGTCGAAAGTAGTCGGCCCGGTCGGCTTCTGAAAGGGCGAGCTTAAAGCTATAGGTGCGTTTAGTCATGGTGAGTGGGTGGGCGAGTCTGGGCGATGGTAAGACAGGGAGTGGCGCGGAGCCTAGTAGACTGTGGCGTGATTACACTGACCGTTGCCGATGGCGAGGGAGCCGTGGGGGCAAGGGGGCCGAGAATCTGGCCTGGGAGGGTTATGTCTGCCGTAGAGGACTAGTCATTTTCAAACAGGGATAGGGCGGAACAGGCACCGCACTTGGCACAGCCCGCTTTCATGTCACTGGACAAGAGATGGGCTTGATTGAGCTGTTGCCCGATGGTCTGATACAGCTCATACATAAATTCGCTGCTGGGCGCGGGGTGCTGGGCCAGCGGGGTCCCGACGATGGGGACAAACGGCACGACAAAGGGATAAACCCCCAGGGCAATCAGCTGTTCGCTGACGGTTAGCAGGGTTCCTTTGCTGTCGCCTAGTCCCGCTAGCAGGTAAGTGCTGACCTGACCTCGACCAAACACCTTGACGGCAGCGGCAAAGGCCTCGAAATAGTAGGACAGCGGCACTTTAGCTTTGCCAGGCATGATTACAGCCCGCACGGCGGGGTCGGCTGCCTCTAGGTGCATGCCCAGACTATCTACGCCGGCAGTGTGCAGCCGCTCAAACCAGCGAAAGTCGTCGGGGGGTTCGCACTGGGCCTGCAGCGGCAGATCAACTCGGGCGCGAATGGCCGTCGCACAGTCAGTGAGGTAGGCCGCGCCCCGGTCGGTGACGTTGGGCGTGCCGGTGGTCATAATCATATTTTCGACCCCGTCTAGCCGTACGGCGGCGGCAGCCACCTCGGCGAGCTGAGCGGGTGTCTTTTGGGCAATGGTGCGATCGGCTTCTAAGGACTGACCGATGGCACAGAACTGGCAGGCGGTTTTACGATTTTCGTAGCGGATACAGGTTTGTAAAACGGTCGTCGCAAGGACGTTGTGACTGTGGAGCAGGGCAATCTTCCAGTAGGGAATGCCGTCAGTGGTGCTGAGCCCGTAAAAGCGCGGCTGGCGAGGGAAGTTGAGGGTGGCAATGGGCTGCTGATCTTTGACCAACAGATGTTCGCCCGTGGGCGTCGAGCGCAGGGAGTAGGGTGACTGTGCCGCGCCGTCGGTGTAGACCGGCACCATCACGGTGGTCTCGCCTAGGGTAATGGCTTTGTGATCCGATGGGCCGGCACCGCCTTTACGCCCCGAGGCTCCAGTCTCGGACACCAGATTAAGTCCCTGGGTTTGGAGTTCGGTAATGACCTGTTGTGAATTCATAAGACGTCAATAGGACAGTAGGCACGTCAGTCAATTGAGCCTGACGAGAAAGAGTCTGTGAAGATGTTTTCGCGATCTAGGCAAGCCAGAGCAGCCTACGGCAGGCTCGGTAATGGCGCGATGGATTCGAGAGACGTGGGTCGTTCGTCAGGATCGGAGTCACGGGGCGTGGCAGCCGGAGCGTCTGGTGCCGGACTATTGATCGGGCTGCTGGTCGGCTGATAAGCCGTGGTGTTGAGCTGTAGCTGCAGCAGGTCGGGACGGGCGTAATGCCCAACGGAGTCCATCATGCGCTTGCGTTTAGTGATGAGGGAAAAATCAAGATCCGCGATCGCGATGCCTTCTCCTTCTCGAATGGGCTCACACAGATGCCCCCCTTCAGGACTAATGATGGTCGTGTAGCAGCCGCCCTGCAGCACCTTCTGTAGGCCCTCGGTAGGGGCAATCGCCGCTACCTGCTCCGGCGTCAGCCAGCCAGTGGCATTCACCACAAAGCAGCCGGACTCCAGCGCGTGATGCCGCAGTGTCACCTCCGTCTGCTCCGCAAAAATGTTGCCCACCATCGACCCCGGAAACTGGGCGCAGTGAATCTCTTCGTGAGCCGCCATCAGGCTGTAGCGAGCGAGGGGATTGTAGTGCTCCCAGCAGGCCAAGGCCCCGACCCGACCGACTGCCGTTTCACAGACCTGGAGGCCGCTACCGTCCCCCTGCCCCCACACCATCCGTTCGTGGTAAGTGGGGGTGATTTTTCGCCGCTTCAGCAAACACTGACCATCAGCGTCGAAAATCAGTTGAGTATTGTAAAGTGAGCCGCGATCGCGCTCATTCACTCCCAACACCACCACTAGCTGATGGGTTCTGGCGGCCTGGCTCACCGCTGCCGTTTCTGGTCCCGGTATGGTCACGGCCTCCTCATAGAGCTTCATGTGCTCCTGGCCCATCAGCACCGGCGGCAGTACAAACGAAAAGTAGGGATAATAGGGCACAAAGGTTTCCGGAAAAACCACTAGCGAAGCGCCCTCACGGGCCGCCTCGTCAATCGCCTTTAACACCTTCTCCATCGTCCCCGAGCGGCTATGCAAGACTGGTGATAACTGCACCGCCGCCGCCCTCACCGTTTGAGTCGCGTCCATACTTTCCCCCTTGTACGGCCTCTGCCGGTTACCAGCTCTCTACATCGTCCAAGTGTCGAGAATAAATGCGCCATCCTTACGGTGCATCAAGACGATATCAAGGACGTCAAGCGGGTTGATCGGCGTGATGCCAGGAATCAGCGAAGGCTCGCCGTGGCCGTAGAGGGCTTGGAGGGCAAACCGACAGGCGTAGACCTTGCCGCCTTCTTCCATCACTTTGATCAGCTGGTTGTTCATCGCCAGATGACCGGGGAACGCCTCATCGCCAATCTTGGGGAAGCCACGCTGTACGCCCAGCGTCACACCAGGGCCGTAGAGCAGCACTGAGGTCTCAAACCCTTTCCGAATCAGGCGGGTGGCCTGCAGTAAATTGACCAGACCAATGGAGCCTTCAAAGGCGACGGTGTGGAAAGTGACGAGGGCTTTTTCGCCAGGCTCTGCCTGCACATCGGGAAAGACTTTCTCTTCGTAATCAACAAAAAAGTCGCCGGTCTGATGGGCCGGGGTGGTTACTTCAGGCATGTTCAATCACTCTCAAGATGAATTTGGTAGCACCATAGGCGGGCTCCCGCCGCTTTCTCGTATCTGTTGCTACAGAGTCAGAAAGCCTGACAGTTGGGACAGTTGGGCAGTTTGGTTTAGAGCCAAAAGAGCGATATTTTGGCCTAAACCTGTCTAAAAGTGCAGGTTTCGCATTCTAGCTGAGTCGATTGCGGGGAAACGGAGCCTGTCTATCGAACGAGGTTTCAGCATTTAGTAATGCCTGATACAGGAAGCCTGGGATGACCTTTCTATGGTGGCAAACACGAGGGTGATCAGGGTTTTGCCTGATTTGCGATCGCTCTGTCTATCCTTTTCCTACTTTTGTCTATGGCCTCACATACGTCGGTGGTGGTGGTCGGTGGTGGGCAGGCGGGGCTCTCAATGAGCTACTGCCTCAAGCAACTCAGCATCGATCATTTAATTTTTGAAAAAGAAAAGGTGGCTCATTCCTGGCGGTCGAAGCGGTGGGATACCTTTTGTTTGGTGACGCCCAATTGGCAGTGCACGCTGCCAGGCTATGCCTATCCGGGCAGCGACCCGCAGGGGTTTATGCAGCGCGATGAGATTGTGCAATACGTCGAAGACTACGCGCGTTCTTTCGACCCACCGCTGCATGAAGGGGTGGCCGTGGACCAGGTGCGGTACGACGCGGCCACCAGTCGCTTTGAGGTGACCACCAGCCTGGGCGACTACACAGCTGACCAGGTGGTCGTGGCAACGGGCGGCTACCACCAGCCAAAAGTGCCTCGCATGGCCGAGCGATTACCCGCCGTTGTCATGCAGCTACACGCTTCGCAATACAAAAGCCCTGAGGCGCTGCCCGAAGGGGGCGTGCTGATTGTGGGGACAGGGCAGTCAGGCTGCCAGATCGCTGAAGACCTGCATCTGGCCGGGCGGCAGGTGCATTTGTGCGTGGGCAGTGCGCCGCGATCGCCCCGCCAGTATCGAGGCAAAGACGTGGTGGACTGGCTCGATCAGATGGGCTACTACGACCTGCCCATTCACAAACACCCACAAAAAGAGGCGGTGCGCACCAAGACCAACCATTACGTCACCGGGCGCGGTGGCGGGCGCGAGATTGACCTGCGCCACTTTGCCCAAGAGGGCATGCAGCTGTACGGCAAGCTGGCCGATATTCAGGGGCCGCTGCTGACCTTTGCTGATAACCTCAAGCGCAATCTCGATCAAGCGGACGCGGTGGCCGAAAGCATTAAGCAAACCATCGACCGCTATATCAACGCGAACCATCTTGACGCGCCAACCGAGCCAGCCTACCAGCCTGTTTGGGAACCCGCGACCAGCCCGCTGCAGCAAGATCTTCAGGCGGCCAACATTCGCACGGTGATCTGGGGCACCGGCTATCTCATGGACTTTAGCTGGATTGATGCGCCGGTGTTTAACGGGCGAGGCTACCCCAGTCACGATCGCGGCGTCACTACCATCGACGGGCTCTACTTTTTGGGATTGCCCTGGCTCTATACCTGGGGGTCGGGCCGGTTTTCCGGTGTAGCTCGCGATGCCCACTACCTGGCCGACCGAATTGCCCTCCGGCACCAGATGTCTCATCCCTCACCGACCTGTGCGGCCTACGCCGCTGACGAGCTAGCGCTGGGTGGGTACATCATGGGGGTTTGACGAAACCTTTGACCGAGAGGTGTTTAGCCTGAGTCGGGAATCCCGGGGCCGTCGAGCCAGCCGGCTTGAGCCACCGCGTAAACGGCCTGAATGCGAGTTTTGACCTGAAGTTTGGTGAGCACATTTTTAACGTGGAATTTAACAGTGCGATCGCTGATGTAGAGCTGTTGGGCAATATCGCGATCGCGATATCCAGCCACCAGCAGCTGAAGCACCTCCCGTTCTCTCTCTGACAGGGGCGAGGGACGGGTGGGAGCGAAGGCTGGCGGCTGTAGCGGCAGCTGCAACCGCACCTGAGCAATGGCCTGGTTGGCGTCTGACTGCATCTGTAGGGTACCGCCGCTAAGCTGAGCGCTGTGGGTGATTTCTTGCAGCTGATCCGTTAAATCTGACCGGGCATCCACCAGCATGGCTTCTAAAATCACGGCATCGGCCTCGTAAACCAGACGACAGTATTGGCAAGATAACTGGGTCAGTTGGTGGCCGAGCTTTAAAAGGAGCTGGGTCAGCGCGGGCGGCAGGGCCTGTTCGGTGCCGAGCAAGCTCAGCTTTTGTCGCCCTAACAAATTGCCCAGCTGTTCTGAGAGGGTAGTTGAGTCGGCGGCCTTTTCCCGGCTTGAGAGAGCGGCCTGATGATTGACGGCGCTAGCCAGAGCACCGGTCACCGATAGGCTCAGCATTTGCAGCACTTCTAAAAATTCGGGTCCCATCGGCTCGTGACTAAACACAGCCAGCACGCCAATCGCCTGCCCCTGGGCCATCAGTGGCAAACCGGCAAACCCTTGAATGCGCTGTTCGATCGCCCAACTGCGGTCTTTGACCCAGACTTCATCGGCCAGGCAGTTGCTGAGAAAGGGAATGCAGTGCTGGGCAATTTTGCCCACCTTGAAGGAACCCATCGGCACGCGCGCAAACGAACCGTCGAGCCGAGTGTAGAGCCCCGAAGAGGCCATCAGCCGCAGGGCGCTACGATCGGCTTCGACCAGCCAAAGACGGGCAAACGCACAGCCAAAGGTTTCAACCAGCTCATCAGTGACGCAGGCCGCGATCGCATCCGCCTGGAGCCACCCTGTAAACCGATTCACCAGCTCGCCGCACCGCTTCAGGTCAAACAAAAGCCGAGCGACATCCAAATCTTGGGACGCTAAACGGGTCACAGGCGATATCGCAAGTTTAGGGTCACTTTTATTAAGCGTTCATTCGTCTCAGCAGTTCTGTAGTGGCTGATACTCAAACCACTGGGCAGCTGAGCAGCTGATTGCCTGCGGAGTGATATTGTTTATCTCGATTTGCGGACGGTTTGCGATCGCGCTGGTAGCTTTCTGCCGGGCTAACCAAGACTAGCTCACCATCGCCACTGAGGGCGGTGAGGCTACCTCAGGCGGCTGTTCTGGCTGACGGATCGGAATCCGAATGAAGAATTCTGTGCCGGCGCCAACGGTGGAGGTGCAATCGAGCTGGCCGTGGTGGGTCTCGGTGATAATTTTATGGCTAATCGACATGCCAATACCGGTGCCAACGCCTTCGGGCTTAGTGGTGAAAAAAGCACTAAACAGCTTTTCTCGGGTAGCGGCTGTCATGCCAGTGCCGGTGTCAGCGATCGCAATTTCGACCCAGCCTGGTTGCCACTCGCGAGTCGTGAGGGTAATTCCCAACGAGGCCTGACTTTCACCCGGTTGCTGATGGCGCTCTTCCATGGCGTCGATCGCGTTGGTCAAAATATTCAGCGCCACTTGATTGAGCTGCCCCGGATAGCACTGCACTGGGGGGAGCGTACCGTAGTGGCGATTGACCGTAATGGCTGGGCGATCAGGCTTGGCCTTGAGGCGATGCTGCAAAATCATCAGGGAGCTTTCCAGCCCTTCATGGAGATCGACGGTTTTGCACTCGGCCTCGTCCAATCGTGAAAAGTTGCGGAGCGACAGTACAATCTGACGAATGCGATCGGTGCCGACTCGCATTGAGCTGAGAATCTTACTCAGATCCTCTTGGACAAAAGCGAGATCGACCTCTTCATGAGTTTGTTCAAGTTCCGCGATCGCGGCAGGATGTCGGGTTTCTAGCTCACGGATAATCAGCATGACGTCTTCGATATGCGTTCTCACGTGAGCCAGATTGCCATGAATAAAGTTCACCGGATTGTTGATTTCGTGGGCAACACCGGCCACCAACTGACCCAGGCTTGACATTTTTTCGGATTGAATCAGTTGAATTTGTTGTTCTTCCACCTGAGTCAACGCTGCTGACAGGTCGGTATTTCTCTGTTCCACTTGGCTTAATAGCTGCTTCACCTGCTGTATGAGCAAGTTTAACGAGGTGGCGAGCTGACCCACTTCGTCTAAGCGGCCCACCGGAGCCCGCAAACTAAAGTTATTTTCTTCGGTGACGCGGCGAGCCACGTCGGTGACTGCCATGAGGGGGCGAGTAATGGTGCGACTACTATACAAAGCAACGGCCATCGCAATTAACACCGATACTCCCGCACTGCCCAGGATGATGAGCGCTTGCAGGACTGCTGCTCGTCTCTGAGCAGAGGCGGCAACCTCCTCTTGGCGAGATACCTGGCTTCTTGCTAGCTCCAGCTGATCGGCGAAGCCAAGAAAGTTGGCAAAGGTTGCCCCCTGAGTAAATGCAAGCAGTTTTTTGCGAGCCTGAGCGACACCTTGGGGCGTTGTGCCGAGGTCGTTGATCGCATTGACCAGTTGCTCCGTCTCGATATATAAGTTCTCGACAGTGGTTTCAAAATCAGCCAGTAACGGATGCACACTACTAAGATATGCATCCTGTTCGCGACGGGAATATTTGTCATGATGTGGCGCGTGACTTTGAGCAGCAGCGGCATCTGGCGCGTCCTGTGCCGATTGCCCCGTTTCTGCCTCTGCTTCCATCGCCACCTGCAGCTCAGTCATAGTCTCATGGTGCTGTTCCGTGTTGGTGTGCAGCTTTTTGTGCTGCTGCAGAGTTTGTTGGAGACCTTCAAGCCGACTGAGCATAACCTGTCCCTGTTGCCGAAACCGGGCCTGATCGCCGATGTAGGGGCCGAGCTGCCAATTAGGTCGGTGATACAAAATTTTGGTTTGGATTTCATCAATCAATTTGCGCTCTGCCGTCGCTGCTTGAGCCAACTTGAGAGACCGCTCATAGGCTAAATGGCCGACGATGAGGCCCGCCATGGTGCCCGCAAAGGCGATCGCCAACACAATTGCGTAGCCACCCGAAATACGGCTGCGGATTGATATTGTTTTGGGCATAACCAGCTCTCTTGATCGCGACCTGCATTATCTAAAGTGCCCAGCCCGATCAGGCTGTTAAAGCCGTATATTCACGTGATACCAGGCGTCATCGCGGTCTTTGCGGCGTTTTGGCACCTCGGGTTGACTGACTGTTCTCGGGGATCCGAGTCGCTCGCTCGTTAAACCTGGCGGCGATCGCTTGATCGGGTGATCGGTGCCCAGTCGCCAAAGACTCCCGCTGGCATCGTCAGCCCTGGCTCAAAACAGGGAGTCAGGGATAAATAAATAACCGCTTGGCGGCGCGGGTAAAGGCGACGTAACACAGTTGGTTGCGTTCGATGATGTTGCGGTTAGCGTTCATTGACGGCAGATCAACGAACACGTCTTGAAAGGTCGAGCCTTGACTTTTATGAATGGTCAGACTGTAGGCGTAATCCACCTCGTGGAAATGTTGTTTGAAGTCCCAAAATTCCATCCACCGTTTTTCGCGAGCGAGCAGATCGAGCTTGAGCTTGAGTTCACTTTCCCCCGACTCGTGCAGCACTCGCAAGGTGCGAAACTCCTCATCTTCAGTCTGCACTGACAACAGCCAAATCGGCCATTCGCCATCGTGACTGCGGCGCGCTTCGAGCACCTCACATTCGGCGGAGGTGGGCAAAATAATCGCCTCATCATCTAAACAAGGATTCAGCGCAATCAACCGCTCGCCGGGCACAAACCGTAGGGCGGTGGGGCCATAAATGGCGCGACGAATCTTTTGATTGAGCTGCACCACACGGCGATTGGTATAGGCCAAGGCCCGCACTTGATCGGGATTGATTTGATAGGCATCGCTAGTAAACGCCCGCAGCATCAGCCGTTCCCATGCGGGACGGGGCAGCACAAAGCAGCCTTCAGTTTGGTTGTCATTCACATCACTCTGAAAGCGCGGCAAGCGATCGCGCTCTAAATTGCGGCGAATGTCTTCGGCAATCACGCCGATCGCGCCACCATAGCGCACCACCTCGGTCAGCTCTGACTTGTGCAAAATTTCCCGAAAACAGGCGGATTCCGACTCGTTCACCGGCGGCAACTGCGCCGAGTCGCCCACAAACAAAATCTGGGTGCTGCCGTAGAGGTTCGACACCGCACTGACCAACAGCCGCCATAGCTCCTCATTCACCATCGAGCATTCGTCCACGATGATCAGGCGGTAGCGATCAACCTGGCTGCCCTGCTGGCGATCAAGCTGAAATTCTTGATTGCCGGTGTCTTCATTCACGACGGGCCGCAAACCGAGCAATTTGCAGCAGGTCATGGCATCGATTTCGAGCTGCCACTGATCGGCCATGCGAGCCAGCACTTTGGTGGCCTTGTTGCTAAAAGCCGACAGCACAATGGTGCGATCGTCCCCCTGTTCTCGCAGCCCCTGGACGAAAATTTGTAGCAGGGTGGTTTTGCCGGTGCCCGCATAGCCGGTCAGCAGGTACAGCTTTTCGGTGCTGTGCACAAAGTCGTTCAGGGCATCCAGCGCCGCAATCTGTTCGGCGGTGAGGGCGATCGCCTCATCGTCAATATCCGTTGGGCTGGCCTGAAGTCGCACCATCAGTGAGAGGGGAATGCTCGCAAGTGAGGAATATCCCTATTTTGACTGGCAAAGGGGCGATCGGGTGATTTGGCAACAGCTCTCTGTAGCAGGTTTCACAGCGGTAAAAACTGCACTTGTCCGCAACAGTCTGTTGGCTCACACGCTTTGGCAATCAATTCTAAGTCTTTGACACAGTTGCCAATACTGACCGTTTGGGGATGAGCATAAACCACCCCGGCAAATGGTGTGCCTTGTTGCTGCAAAGCGCAAGCAATCGCAACCAAATCATCGTCCCTCGAAAACAGCACCCGTTCTAGTACCGTTGCTCGCTGCAAAACTTCAGGATCAGCTAGGCCAGAGCGGCTATCGGCTTGAACTGTCAGTACATCAACGCCGCGCAGTTTGAGCCCGGTGGTGATTTGTCTAGGTACATTTTCGTCCATGTAGAAACGGACGCTCAAGACAACAACCCTTGGGATTGCAATTTTGCTGTAATCGCAGCAGGGACTTCTTCTTTGAGGACAGCAACACGTTCTAATCGTTGTTGCATGTCGGCATCCATCGCCTGTTGATGATCCCAGTAGTACGCCAGCGCTGAATATACTTGACTCAGGCTGATGTGGGGATACTGGAAATGCAGCTCCTCTGGGCTCCAACCATAGGCCAGATGAGAGGTAATCAGCTCGACCACTTTCATTGAGCTACTGGCAATGATTGCCGTACCCGCTTCGTCGAGCTGAATGTATTTATACTCGGTTGCATTCAAAGTCATGGCCAAAACCTCAACTAGCCCCTCTGTCTCTATGCTAGTGGGGATATTCCTAGCCAGCATCAAACCCTTACCAGACCATTTTGAGGATAGCCCCCGCCAGGTCTACGGAAACTCTAGAGGCTAGGCAACTCTAAAACAGGGTCAAAATCATCGGCAGCAAAGATTTGCACACTGTCGCTAGCTTCGAGGCTTCACTCAGCGGCTCGGCGATCGATTTCAGCGCATCCGTCGCTCGCTTAGCCATGCGCTGCATCGCGTTTTCCTGCGGATTCGTTCCCGCCTTGGCCAGCTTCGCCACCTCGCCCAGTGCCTCGACTTTTTCGTCGGCGCTGAGTTCAGTATCGTCGTCAACTGCTGCCTTGAGCTGGAGCAACAGGTCTTTGAGATTGGGTTGATCGGCACTCGCAGCCATGTCAGGGAGCTGGTTAATTTGCACACTCACCTGACCGCTGAGTTCGCCCAGGTTGACGACGTTGCCCTCCATGCTGCCGGTGTTGATGAAGCCCCCGTCGCCGGTATTAATCGGATTGTTCATATTAGTGATTTGAATTGAAGACAGTAATTGCCCGAAGCCTAGCGCGACTTCTTTGACATCATCGGCGCGCTGGGTTTGGCCTTCGAGCAAGCCGCTGGTGTAACCAGCCTTAAGCCCGCGCTGATAGCCGTCATCCCAACTGCGCTCGACCTGGGCTTTGTCATTGCCCTCCGGCACTTTCAAGGTGAGCAGTACATCTTCACCCTGCTTTTCCATCGCTTGCACTGATTCGCGAGTGATGTCAGGATCGGTGACCATCACCTGCTCAAAGGCCGCTTTGAACGCAACAGGATCGACGCCATTGCGGATGAGAATCTGCACCGTATCGAGCATTTCTTTGAAAAATTTCTCGAAGTCGCCGGGCTGAAAGATTTTGTCAGGATTATGGGGACGGCGTTCGCGATCGCCTCGGGCATCTGGCTCTGCTTTTAAGAACACGTACTGACAGTCGATGTCTGTGAGAACGGTGGTGTCGTCAATATTCCATGCTTCGAGACAGGCTCCCGTGAGGTGGGCTCCCGTGAAATCGGTGCCGATGCATTGGGCCTCGGTAAGATTAGCTCCGTGAAGTTCAGCATCTTCAAAAATCGAGTTATTCAGAAAGGCACCTTTGAGTTGTGCTCTGTGTAATTTTGCTCCGGCTAAGTGAAGACCTTCCAAATCCAAGAAAGAGAAGTTTTGCTCTACTCCTTCTAATTTAGTAAGAAGATCCAAAAAACGAGGGTTAGGTATCTTGAAATAGCTGAAAAATGCTGCTAATTTTATTTTTTTGATCCATGCCAGCGGACATGAGTCAGAGTTGTTGGACTTTTCGTAGAGCCGACAAAATCAACCCCTCCAAGTTGTGCCTGAACAAAAACGGCTTCAGTTAAATCTGCTCCTCTAAAAGATGTCCCCCCAAGAATCGAATTAAAAGCAATAGCCAATGGTAAATTGAAACTCAGTGAAGCATTGAAAAAGTCATTAATATTGTGAGAACGCCATGCAATTAAAACAACTGAAGACATATAGAGTGTAGAGACCACTGCTTCCAATGCTGAAATGCCAGTTGTAGAAAGAATCATTATTTGTGCAGCTAAAATTGGTAATAATATCGTCACTTTAGCTGTTGATAGCAATAGCGCCGTAAAGGGAACTGCTCCCACATAAAGGAAAGAGACTGTTACGGTGCTAATCCCTGTAAAAGCTGCAATTGCTGATATTGTATGATTTGCACTTAGCTGACCATTCAACATGCTCCAGTACGCTACAGAGATTGCAACTGTTATTGAATAAGAGAACACAATGATGCTAGCAGTTTGAATGGTATATCCTTTTATTATTAAGTAAAGGCATATTAAACAATTGAGGAGCAAAAGGAGAGTTGCAGGAAAAGAGTTTAATGAAAAAATCTGGAAATCTCCATCAATAAATTCGGTCAATAAAAATATAGAAGTGACGATAGCGATGTAAGAAGCTCCTGTAGAGATTGCCAGCAATAGAAGTACTTGTAGAAATCTCCAACCTCTTGTGACGCCTGCATGTGTTCTTGAAAAATTGCTGCCAATGAGTTGTGCTTCTGTGAAAAGAGTTCCACGAATATCTGCGCCGCTAAAATTTGCCCACGACAAATGGGCTCCACGAAAGTTGCTACCCCTCAAAATGGTGCCGCGAAAATCTCGTTCTCCCGCTGCGTAGAGACGCAAGACTTCTTGGGCTTTGAGCTGCTGCCCGTGGTATTTGCCTGATTTTGTCATGAAATGAGAATGTGGATATGGAGTACGGGACTCAGAAAAGCAATATCAAGCGATATCAACAGTCTAGATTTGGGCCTTTCGATAAATTTTCTTTATTTAAGCCCACTTTAGGGGTAAGGGCTAGCTTTCGAACCAGTCGGAGTCGCATGTGTCCGTTGCCTAGCGTCACCCTCAAAACACCGCCATATAATCACGTAACTCTATGAAGTCTGCGAAGTTTGAAATTGCGCATTAACCTTGATGGCTCAATCTCAAAATAATCCGATGGGAAAGTCGGGAAGAGGATTGTCGCTGAAATGAGCTTGAATCGCTGCTGCCGCTGCCCAGCCCGATTCTAAAGCCGTATCGAGCTGCCGATCGCCCCCCCAATCACCACCGGCCACCAACGGTGCCGGGGTTGAACTGATGAGAATGCGATCGCGGCCGGGAGTTTCGACTCTGGCGTAGCGCCAACGATGGATTTGCCAGCGATCGGGATGCGCCAGCCACGGGGCGATTAGCTTGCCCGCTTGCGCCAGTAACGCTTCTCCGGCGGGCTGTAGGTTGGGCGCATCTAGCCACGGTTCGGCAAAGCGATCGCTGCTATGCAAGACAACATTAAGCCCTGGCACCTGTCGCTTGCTGCTGTCGAGCCCCACCCAAAAGAAGGGCGTTTCGACGTGACCTTCAACCATCCAGGGTTCAGTCGGTGGACAGGGCAGCGGAGCTGGGGCCTGTGAGGTGGACGTGTATTGCGCCATCACTGTGAGGCAGGGGGCATAGGTGACGGCAGCGATCGCCCGCTTCATTTCAGCTATTTCTTCAATCTCTGGTAGCGGCGCGAGCAAATCGGCAATTTGGGGAGCCGGTAGGGCTAAGACCAGCGTTTTAGCGTCGTGGGTGAGGGCAGTGCCATCGTCGGTGCGCGTGGTCGTGATCGTCCAGGTTGTATCGCTTTCAAGGGCGATCGCGGTGACGCGCTGCTGCCGATGCACAGTGAGGCCAGTGGCTAATGCTTTGCCCAGCGCTGACATGCCAGCCGGGGCGACATAGCAGGGAGCCGTTAAGGGGTTGGGGTGGAGCTGGCCGATGAGATCGAGGCGATAGGTGTGGGGCTGCCAGGGCGTCAACAGTTGCTGATCGAGCCAGTGCTGCGTCAGCGCCTGGAATTGTGAACTTTGGGGCTGCACATAGCGCGCGCCATGATCGAGAGGACTGCCGTCGATGCGTCGCGTCGCCATGCGACCGCCGAGGCCACGAGACTTTTCTAAAACAGTGACGGCGTAGCCCGCCTGTTGTAATCGCCGGGCACAGACCAAACCCGCCAGGCCCGCCCCCACCACTGCCACATCTTGAAGGGTCATGTTGTTTTGCTGAGCACGGCTGCTTCATACGCTATCACCTGATTCAAGCCGTACTGAACATTTCGCATCCTTTTGCGCGGGTTTCGGCTGAGTGCTTAGAATAAGACAGACGATTTGACACAACCGGGTACCTTGTCGTGGATGAACTGCGTTCTGCCCTTGAGCTCGCGACGGATGACGAACTACAGGCGCTGACAGAATTATTGTTTCGCCCCAAGTTGAACCCTTTGGACTATATGTGTGCCCCCCAACCGGCAGACGTGCAGCGGGCGGGACGGCAGGCCTGGCTCAACCAGCTCGAAGCGCGGTTTCGCTACTTGGCGGCTGATGGTTTGACAGTGATTGCCGGGGGCTGCGATCGCGTGTCCTATCGTCAGGCGTTGATTCAGGTGTGCCAACATCTGCGGATCGCCTACTCCGACTGCCTCTCGACGACTGATTTAGAGGCCGAGGTGTTTTTGCACGTCATGGAAAAAGCCTGGAAACGACTGCCTAAATCAGAAAAACGCCTGCTGCAGCGCCAAGTTCAACAATCCATTGTAGGCAGTGCGGAATATCAGACGTTGCCACTGCCACTGCAGAAAAATCCCCTAGGGCTGTTAGTCAAAGGCAGCGGCGCGATCGCCGTCAGCACCGTGGTGCGACCCTGGTTGCTGCAGCAAATTGCTCGCCAGTTTGCGGTGCAGATGGCCCGGCGGCAGGTGGCCGCTCAAACGTTGAAGCGGGGCGGATTGACGCTGGCCGGGCAGATTCACAGTCGAGTCGCCGTCAGTATGGCGTCGCGGGGCATGGCGGTAAACGCGGCGCGATACACCGCGACCCGCAGCTTTTTCGCCGTTTTGGGACCAGCCATGTGGGCCTGGTTTTTTGCTGATTTAGGCTGGCGGGCGATCGCGACGAACCACGGTCGCGTGATTCCTGTCGTTTTTGCCCTCGCGCAAATTCGCCTCACCCGCGGAGAGCAGTACGAATTGGCCCAGTGTTAGTAAGGGCAGGCGATGACCAACCAAGAGACCGCCCCCAATCACTACACCCTCTTGCAGGTGAGGCCGACCGCTTCCCCGCAAGAAATTCGTCGCGCCTATCGCGATCTCAGCAAGCTTTATCATCCGGATACCACAACGCTGGCGGCGGCGATCGCGACCGAAAAGTTCAAAGTGTTGAACGAGGCCTATGCCACCCTGAGCAACCCGCAGTCGCGGTTAACCTATGACTACAGCATCGGTATTTCGAAGCTATCCGTCATGCAAGCGCCGAATTACCTCAACCGACCCGCCTCAGAACGTCGCCAATCGGTCAAAGATAGCGCCTATCTCGACCCGACCGATCGCCCGCTGTCACCGGGAGAAATGTTTGCCCTGTTTATCTTAGGAGTGACGTTTGTGGGCTGTCTGGTGTTGGTCTTTACGGTCGGTTGGGCTAAAGGCACCATCGTGCTGCATCCCGATGCTAGTCAACCCGCAGTGTTAGCCGCTCCGCCAACCCCGGAAATTGCGCCCGTTTCACCGTCGTTAGCGCCAGCAGTTGATGCCGAGCCGCCCGCGACCGCGCCACCGATGCCCCCCCTGGATGAGACGAAATCTCGTCCACCCTTGCCGTCGAATAGCCTTTCTCCGAAAATAATTTAAGTTCACTTCATAACCGTGTGTTTGTGCCCTATGGTCATGCCCAGTGCTGAGACGCCTCTCTATAACCATCCCCTGTCGGAAATTGAGCAGTGGTTACGCGAGCAAGGGTGCCGTCAAAATCCTGAAGAACTCCATGAATGGCATGTCGAAAAAACTGACTGGACTGCCGACATTAGTCTGGAAGTGGATTCAATTCTCGTGCGCTATCTCAACGCGCCAGCCAGTAGCGAAGACGTGCAGCGGGTGTTCAAATATTCGCTGAGTCGTCAAGATTTAGAAGAAGCAATTTTTTCCGGGCCGTAGCCAGCCAGCTTGCCGCTGCAGCCAGAGTCCGATCCACAGATTCTAAGCAACCCGATTGGGTTGATTGAGCACTGTATGAATGCACCGTTTCAGTCTGCCCCCCAGGCGATCGCGCTAACCCCCGATGGCCCCACGATTCCAGCGCTGGGGGTAGGCACTTGGGCGTGGGGCGACTCCCTGTTTTGGAGCTATGGCAAAGACTATACCGAAGCCGATTTATATGAGGCATTTGCGGCGGCGATCGCGGCCGGAGCCAACTTTTTTGATACAGCTGAAGTGTATGGCCTCGGAGAATCAGAACGGTTAATCGGGCGCTTTTTACAGCGCACTGACCAGCCGGTTTTCCTCGCGACGAAATACTTTCCCCTGCCGTGGCGCTGGTCAGCTCAAGCCGTCTCAGAGACGTTGACGGCTAGCTTGGCCCGTCTACAGCTGGCCTGCATTGATCTCTATCAGGTGCACTGGCCGCTAGACTTTTTCCTGGGCCAAAAAGACCTCATGAATGCCCTGGCCAATGAAGTGAAACAGGGACGGATCAAAGCGGTGGGGGTCAGCAACTACTCCGCAGCACAAATGCAAATGGCCCACGACTATCTAGCTGAACAGGGCGTGCCCCTCGCCGTCAACCAGGTGCAGTATTCGCTGCTGCATCGCCAGATTGAGACCAACGGCGTGCTGGACAAGGCTCGTCAGCTGAATGTCAACATTCTGGCCTACAGTCCGCTGGCACAAGGCCTACTCACCGGCAAATATACGGCAGCTAACGATCAAGCTCCTGAAGGCGCCCGCAAACTCAACCCTCGCTTTAGCAAATCTGGCCTAACTAAAATTGCGCTGGTGCTTGAAACGCTGCAGGCGATCGCTCAAGCCCACGACAAAACTCCGGCTCAGGTAGCGCTCAACTGGCTCATTGCTGGCGGTAATGTGGTACCGATTCCCGGCGCGAAGAATGCTCAACAGGCGCGCCAAAATGCTGGAGCCCTCGGGTGGGCCATGTCTACGACCGAATATGAACAGCTCAGCCGCGTTACCCAACCCTGGCGGTAAGAGGTCTGCTCTTAAATAATCTCCCTAACAAAAACAATTTTCGGCAAGGGTTGGGCAGTACCAAACTCCTGCCATCGGGGACGCTATTTTCAAGCAACTCTCGAAGTCTTTTCACTGTAAAGAGCAGGCACATTATCGTTGGGGATGTTTACCTAGGAGCGTTAGCTTACAGCAGAACATCCGTCCCCGGAATGTCCCCAAAAATTCTTTGAGAATAGTCAAGCAGAGTTTTATTTTGGAAAATTTCTCGATAACGGTTGTCATCAACAAAATGCTTCCATCGGTCTAAAACCTGCATCTTGCTACCTTTGCCGTCCATCTGTTGCCCTTCAAATGAACTGCCACCGCCCAGGCTAGCTACTCGGTTGATGCCGGAATCTGTGAACTCTAGCCCCAAAGTTTTTGCTATATTTCGGCGATAGTCAACATCATCAACCCACAGATTATAATTGATGCAAACTTTGTTCTGCTTGAGATACTGCGTTTCATCGAGAAACTCCCTAGCATACTGAATCCATAACTCTACAGCGGTGAACCGGGTAGATTTCACATCTAACATATTGCTTTTAAAGCGACTGGCAAATAGGTTAAATGGGTCCCTTAAAATTAAAACTTCAAATCTCTGATCACTTTTCCCGAGATATATATCATGAAAATTTTCGAAAATCGGATCATAAATACTCGGTAATGCATGATCTTCATAACCGCAGATAAGGCAATCTAGATCAGCAAAATCACCTTTTGCTAAAGGTAAATAATGCCTATGAGCCCATTGCGTGTGCTCTGGGTAAAAGTCAATAATTTTCTCGTATTTATATCGATAGGGGTTACACCTCACTTCCAAATTGTTGAGGTGTTCGACTTGGCCCGGTTGCTGGGCTTTGATCCATTCCGCCACGGTATGGTTGCCAGTTCTGCGCAAACCAATGATTCGCAGCTCTTTTTTGTTCGTGACGGGTGTCGTCGTGAAACTTTGACTCAGAAGGCGAGTCATATCCTCGGTTGAATGCTGGACAAGTCTTGTGCCCTTTCTCACTAACTTGTTAGACATCTGCCAAAGTGGATTAGGGTGCATCATGTGGCGGTCTGATCGGATGTTGCGACCTACTTATAGAGCCCACACAACCGGGGCTGATCGACGATTAGCGGCTGGCGTTCTGGGTTGGTGGCCTTCATTTCTGGAAAAAGGCTTGCTGGAAGTCACTATTTTGCTGGAAAAGCAAGCGCTCTAACGCTGCTGAATCAAAAGATTTCAGCGCTGATCGATGGTCGCTGCAGGCATCCCGTCGTGATCATCAATGTCTGCGTTTTGCTCAAATTTTCAGGGGCAGCATGCAGCTGCGAATAAACCGCTGCGCATTCAATTTCAATTCAGCTTTGCGATCGCCCCTATCAGATGAGATCAATACTTGACCGCTAACCAGCCCGCCGCGATCGCAGCGCTACCAGAAGAGACAAGGCTGAAAAACAACCACCACGCCGCGATCGCGACCTGTCGCCGGGCCGCATCCGCCTGACGTTGCAGATCCGCTTTCACAGCCGCCGCTTGAGCTTCCAGCGCTTGCTGAGTGGCCGCGATTTGTTCGACGACCTGTTGGCGAGCCGCGTCTAGAGTTTCCGCGTCAGTGTAGAGGCGATCGCCTGCTGCCGTCCACAGTGCTTGTGACCAGTCGCCTAGTTGTTGAGTGGCCTGCTGCCAACCCGACTCAAACCAGTCCAACACTTGTTGCATATCTTCTAGAGTCATGTCTCGACGATTTTCAAGCGTTTGCCGGAGGGCAGTCACATTGAGAGCTTGATTGAGATCAGACAGGTCAGGCCAGAGGTGGGGGCTGGGCAGTAGCCGCATCGTACCCTTGAAAATATGGGTCAAATCTTTCACCATCTGAGCCGGTTGCAGAGCTGCTTTATCCTGGAACTGGAGATAGTGGCCAATCTCTCGCGCGAGCTGTTGCGCAATAGTTTGGGAAGATTCCCCGGCTCGCACGATCCAGCGGCGGGGAACACGGCTGAGGTCTTGACCGACTTCCTGCAGCCAGCTAGTCAGTGAGGCTTTAGTTTCGGCGGGTAACTGCAGGCGCGCCGAAATGGCACTCCAGTCAATCTCTCCCTGCAGCTCTAGCGATCGCAACTGCGTCAGCAAGTCTGGCTTCAGATCTTCTAGCGAAACCGTTGACCAATCCACCGTTTGCAAAGTCTGCTCGAAGATCTGCGTCACCCGCGCCATCAGAGCGTGATCGCGGGCGGCATCATCCACCGCCCACGCTGCCTGCAGGGTTTGACTGAGGGCTTGCACTTGCTCAGGGGTGATGCCCTGTCGCCGCGATAAGACAGCCATGATAGCGGCTAAATCTAGGTGAGCTGCCATGGCTGCAGTGGGTTCAGGCAGGTCTTGCGCTTCGCGTAGGGTCTTAATTTTTGTAAACAGATGGTCTGGGGTGAGAGAATCTAAATTGGTATAGCGACAGTAGGCCATGAGCTTGGCTTGCACTGTCGCCAAGGCGGGCTCCCAGTCAGGCTCCTCTAGCTGTTCGTTAACTTGGGTGAGCACCGTCTGTTGTACTTCGCTTAACTGGTGAGTGAGGGTGGCTACGCGATCAGCAGCGAGATCCCCGCGTTCTTGCAGCCACTCCACATAGTGATGATGGCTGAGTTGGCTCAACTGCTGGTGTATAGAGGCGGCTGCAGCTTTGGGATCATACAGCCGTTCATAAAACTCCTCTTTGAGGACTTCGGGATGCAATGACCAGTCAGGGGCATGGCGAATATAGTCGCGAGCATCCTGCAGAATGGCGTCAGCAAACTCTGGCGAATGGTCGGTGGCAGCGGTGTCTGACTGCTCCCGCAAGGATTGCACCTGACGCCAAACGGTATCAGCATCCAGGTTAGATAAATCAACTTGCTCTAGCAGGCGCTGCAACATCTGCTGCCAACTGGGCAGCTCCAACTGCGACCATAGACCCGACGCCATTGAGGATGTCGTCATTTCAGCGGTCATAGATGGGGTCGGGGTGAGGGTGGGCTCCAGCTCTTCGACCACAGCGGTCGCCTCCTCTGCTGACAACTCGGTGCGATCGCTCAGCTCCTGAATGAGGAGTTCTCGCTGCTTAATCAAGAGCTGCGGTAACTGCTGTTTGAGGGCGGCGATTTGTTTAACTTCAGCCACCAACGCTGCCAACTGAGGTGAGGCCGTCTCGACCGGCGTAGGGGATGGTGACTGTAGGCTACGCCGAATTGTCGTAATGAGTCGTCTGCCGCCCGCGATCGCCGTGCCGACAATTGAATCAGCAATGGCCGAAAGCGTCGTCGAACTGAGCCAAAGAAACAGTAACCAATAGGCCGACCACAAAATCAGCCCCAAAATGCCACCCCGCCGAGGCTCAGCAATTTGGCTAAACTCCGTGGCCAGTAGCACCGCGACAAACATGACCAGCGAAAGACTAGAGGCCACACCAAACCCGATCAAATGGGTAAAGGGCAAAGCGATTTCAGATGACGACGATGTATCCTCGTCGTCCGACCTATCCGCGGTCGAAGGCAGAGAGTCCGGGGCTGATTCGTTGATCGCGATCGGCGACCAATCCAGCACCGTCAATCCAAGAGCGATGCCGAGGTTGGTCAGCAATAGCTGCAGGACAGCCGCGATCATTAACCCTGCCACCAGGGAGAACAAAACTTCCATAAGGTACACTGGCTTGGCACCTCACTAATCACGCATCCACGGCATGGGAGCGGATTCGTTCAAGGCCAAGTGCTCACACGAAAGCTTTAGTTTATCGAGCTGAGGCAAAATTCACAGGTTAGCCGCCGCCGATGGCAAATATAGCGGGTGGCGAATGAGGGGATGCTGGGTGGCGATAGGAATAGCATCACTCACCAGGTGGCGGCCAACGTCGCCTGCGTCATCAGCCTACATGCCCATGATGTTGTAGCCCGAGTCAACGTAAAGAATCTGCCCAGTGACACCGCTAGATAAATCGCTGCATAAAAATGCGGCTGCTTTACCCACTTCTTCTTGCGTAACGGTGCGGTGCAGCGGCGCAATATCTTCGACATGGTGAATCATATCTAGAATGCCCCCGACTGCAGAGGATGCCAGCGTGCGAATCGGCCCGGCTGAAATGCCATTGACGCGAATGTTGCTACTGCCCAAATCCGCCGCTAGGTAGCGGACATTCATTTCTAAAGCGGCCTTAGCGATGCCCATCACGTTGTAGTTGGGAATCACTTTCACCCCGCCCAAATACGTCAGGGTGACGATGCTACCGCCATCGGTCATGAGGAGTTTAGCAGCTCTGGATAAGCTCACGAGCGAATAGGCACTGATGTCTAACGCCAGCTGAAAGCCTGCTTTCGACGTCTCACTAAAGTCACCCATCAGGTCATCGCGATTGGCGAAGGCCAAGCAATGCACCAAGATGTCTAGCTGTCCCCACTGCTTTTTCACCGCATCAAAGGTCTCGGTGACTTGCGCTTCATCCTGCACATTGCAGGGCAAAAACAGTGAGGGATTTAACGGCTCAACTAGGTCTTTGACCTTCTTTTCCATCTTGCCCTTGGCATCGGGCAGGTAAGTCACGCCGAGATCAGCTCCGGCTGCATGCAACTGTTGCGCAATGCCCCAAGCAATAGAGCGGTTGTTGGCAATGCCCGTGACGAGGGCACGTTTTCCGGTGAGATCCAGCATGATAGTTCTGATATGAGCCACTTAGGAGAATACTCAAAACTGGGGACACCTGGATAGTCCCCCCGCGAAATTAGCTGCCGGTTCAAGGGAGCACCGCCAGGTGAATAAAGCTCGCAGGTAGGCTCAACTCCGAGACCTAGAGCTGTCATGTGGATTCGCAATATGCAGGCTGGGCACAATCAGTGGCACAACCCAGCAGCGACTACCGGCTGCCCGGAACGCTCCAGTTGGCCGCATCAATCTGTTGATTGGGAAATCGCCTACGGCGACTCTTCTGCTTCGGCACCGACCAGCAGCACCTCACCATGCAGCATGCGCTGAGCAGCATCTAACAGTGCTTCTTCCAGATAGGGCTTGGTGAAGTAACCGCTCGCGCCGAGGTCAACGGCCATTTGCCGGTGGCGATCGGCCCCTCGCGAGGTCAGCATGGCAATGGGGATCTGTTTCAGCAAACTATCTTTTTGCATCCGAGACAGCAGCTCTAAGCCATCCATACGAGGCATTTCAATATCGCAGAAGACGAGGTCGCAGGGTAGCCCTGAGCGCATTTTCTCCCAGGCTTCTTGACCATCGCGGGCCTGTTCGACCCGGTAGCCAACTTTGTTGAAGCTCATCGACAGCAGCTCGCGCACGGTAATGGAGTCGTCCACAATCAGGACGGTTGGCTCGGCCTTGGCCACAACGGTCTCTTCCGGCGGCAGCTCAATTTGCGACCAGATCGAAGACCCCGCTTCGCGACGGACACGACCTTGGGCAATGTCAATCAGTTCGAGCACATCACCAATCGGCATCACGCGGCCATCACCCAGCACGGTCGCCCCGGCAATCCCCATCGGTTTGGGCACCGGGCCTTCGATTTGCTTGATCACAATTTCCTGTTCACCGAGCACGCGATCGACTTCAATGCCGATGTAGGTGCTGGCATTCCGCAAAACCACGATGGAAACCATGTTGTCATCTTGATTACCGCCATAAACGCGGCCTCGACCCAAGGCCCGGTTGAAGTGCAGCAGCTCGGACAAAGGTTGGAATGACAGCAGCATGTCGCGCCACTGAATCGCGTTTTGGCCTTCATCGTCTGTTTGCACTCGCTCGCGAGGCACGTCGAACATATCTTCAACCCCGTCCATCGGGAAGGCAATGCGCGCTTGATTATTCAGGCAGCTCAATGCTTTCGAGATACTGAGGGTCAGCGGCAAGCGAATGGTAAAGCTGGTGCCTTTGCCCATTTCTGAGTCGATGGTAATGGAGCCGCGAATTTCTGCCAGGGCAGTGCGCACCACATCCATGCCAACCCCCCGACCCGCAAAGTCATCAGCTCGATCGCGCGTACTAAAGCCATGACGAAAGAGGAGTTCGTAGGTCTCCAGAGTATCCATGCGGTCGGCATCGGCCTGAGTGATGATGCCTCGCTGAATCGCTTTACTCTTAACGATATCTGGGTTAATGCCACCACCATCATCTTCAATGTAGATGACGGTTTGATTACCCTGGTAAAAGGCGCGGACGGTGATTTTGCCCTCACGCGGCTTGCCCACAGCAGCCCGCTCTTCGGGGGACTCAATCCCATGGGTAATGGCATTATTGACCAGGTGGGTCATCGGGTCATAGAGCCGCTCTAGCAGCATCTTGTCGATGAGCGTGTCGCGACCCTCGACCACCAAGCGCGCCTCTTTGCCACATTTGATCGAAATATCTCGTACAGCGCGGGGCAAGCGATCGGCGGTCTGGGCAAAGGGCACCATGCGAGCCTTATTCAGCCCCTCTTGTAGCTGAGTGGTGACCTGCCGAAACTGGCGCGCAATCTGATCCGTCGATTCTACGGTGTAGGCGATGTCAGAAGAAGATTCCCGCACTCGGACGATCAGTTCGATCATTTCCTGGGTGAGGGTATGGAAGCCGGTAAAGCGATCCATCTCTAGAGCATCGAAGCTAGCGCCGGTCGCATGACCATCCCCGTTGCCACCGTGTTTATTGGGCGCTGGGGCAAGCCCACCACTCTGAAAAGCCTGCCGACTAGCTAAAAGGGAGCTTTCTAAGAGCGATCGCTCATAGAGATCGCGCATCCGCTGCCCAACATCGTTTAACTGCTGCACTTGAAACAACAGATTGTCGAGAAACTGCCGGAAGCGATCTTGATCCTGTTCTAAAGAATTCCGGTTGACGACCAGCTCACCTACCAGGTTGTTGAGGTTGTCGAGATGTTTGACGGAAACTCGCATCGTTTGGTCAACAATGCCACCCACCCGGCGGGGGGCACGTCGAGCACTCGTGGAGCGAATGGAGGCGGAGGGGCCACCCAACGCTTGATCAGCTTCTTCGAGGAGCTTTTCTAAATCCCCGAAATCGTCATCAGCGACCGCGTTGGCAGTACTTGCCTCGGTCACCTTAGGGGGAGAGTCATCACCAATGAGGGCATCTAGTTCGTCAAAGTCGACATCGCCTTCCCCCACGTCAGTCAACCCGTTGGCAGCATCCGCCCCAAGCAGGTCGTCGAGTTCGTCGAAGCCAGCGGCGGTTTGCGAGCCAACAGGAGCGTCGTCGAGCAGCGCGTCTAAGCTATCAAAGTCGGCCTCATCAGTACCGGTCTCAGCAGCCGTGGGGGCAGCCTCTAACAGCGCGTCGAGGCCATCAAAGCCAGCCGTATTGGTGGCAGTCGGAACATCGTCTAACAGTGCATCCAGATCATCTAAGTTGGCCTCCTCACCAGCATCACTGACAACAGGGGCATCTTCTAGCAGCGCGTCGAGATCATCGAGACGGGTCTCTTCCCCGACATCAACGACAGCATCGGTCGGAGCATCATCTAACAACGCATCGAGACCCACCAAATCCTCGGCATCGTCAATGTCACTGCTGACGCTGATATCCAACTCGGCATTGGCAGCGTCAGTCGGAGCATCGTCGAGCAGTGCATCGAGACCCACCAAGTCCTCGGCATCGCCAACGTCACTGCTGGCACTGATATCCAATCCTAAATCAGCAGTCTCCGTCAGCTCAGTTTCCAGGTCATCGCTCTCATCAATCACATCATGGATGGATAGAAGGTCGTCAGCTTCTGACAGTGAAGATTCCAGCAGCGCGCTATCTGCTTCGTCAGGGGACGATACTTCAGACAAATCAGCACTGTCTGCTCCCGCTTCGGGGTCGTCTAGTACCATACTGCCGTTGACGTCCACTGGGTCGGCTGCCGCCAAGGAGCGATCAGACTCAGCCGTTGCTGCGTCTAACTCATCGATCGCAAACAAACTATCAACCGCCGCTGGCTCATCGTCAGTCGTCAGGTCAAACGCTTCAGTAACGGCGTTATCGGCAGTCAGCAAGTCCAATTCGCCAATGTCGTCGGTCAATTCGCTGACCGCGGTCAAAGCGTCAAGCTCATCGTCAAGGCCTGCATCAAGAGCTGCAGTCGTGACGTCAGGCTCATCAGAAACCGTACTCTCAACCGCTAAAAAGTCGTTATCGCTGGTGGCGTCGGTGGCCTCAGGGCTAGAGAGGAAGTCGTCAAATTCATCCGATTCGGCAGCCGTCTCTGAGGTTGCCGTTGGGGTCGCAAAAAAGGCCTCAATATCATCTTCTGGGATGACGCTTGCGGTCACTGCCGGTGATGCAGCGGACGCCGCGGGCTCAGCGTCAAAAAAGCTATTCTCATCTGTCTCATCACTGCTGGCGATCGCGGCATCATCTCCCCCTAGAGACAAATCGCCAGTGAGATCTGAGTTGAAATCATCCAGCTCAGCTGCCGATTCACTCAATCGGCTATCGAGTGGGTCATTCAGGGCATTGAGCCCTAAATCATTGGCATCCGCGGCGGCAAGGTTCAGATCAAGGTCAGCGGCGGCATCGGTTGCCCCCTCATCAGTCACTATCCCATCAAACGCCATGGCCACCTCGTCCACGGTCGCAGCGTCGTCAGCGTTGAGCAGAGCGTCTAAATCATCCCCATTAGAAGCGATGGGATCGAGGGCATCCAGCTCAATATCAGTCGCCGAGGTCGCTGCTGCGGTAGAGGTAAGGTCTTCCTCTAGGTCTGGCAAATCTGGGGTCGCTGCTGCCGCATCGTCAAACAGTGTGCTCTCAGCCATAGCACCTTCGTTAAACAATGCGAGATCGGCGAGGTCATCGGGCTCAACCGGCGATGGGCTATCAGCACCAGCATCAAATAGTGAGAGATCAGTTAGATCATCGCTCACAGCCTCAGCAGATTCAAAGTCAAGGGAAAGATCTGATTCGGCGGCGATCGCCTCACCCATCAGTTCACCCAGATCACTGTCGTCAGCGACCTCAGCATCAGCCGCTGCGACTTCATCGTCAAAGAGCCCCCCAAAATCATCCTCAGCCTCAATGCTTGCGGTAGCCGCGACGTCCCAGTCACTGGCCGCAGTCTCATCCAAAAGCACGCTTAAGTCAGCCTCTGTGGCGGCTGTAGGTGCGGCGTCACCGATCGGCGTATCCGCGAAGATATCAGACAGTTCGGCATCAATGGCGTCGTCGTCACTGGCGATCGCCGATAGGGCTGCATCAATATCGCCCGTATCGCTATCGCTGGTATCGCTGGCGGAACCAAACAGGTCGCCTAGATCGGTGTCGGTCGCAGCGGCATCGAAACCCAGCTCATCAAGCTCGGTCGTGGGAGCGGGAGCCGCCAAGTCAACAGTCCCAGTGGGCTCGACATCCAAGCCGAGATCGGCAAAGTCATCAAAGTCTGAACTGGCATCGGTTTCGGGGACGGGCGACGCTGACGCCGAGTCAGTTGTGCCGTCGGACGCCGCACCCAGATCGAGGTCGGCGAATTCGTCAAAGTCGGTTGCATCAGAACTGACTGCGGCTGATGGCGTCTCATCCGCTGACTCTTCAGACTGCCCCTCGGTCCACAGTTCGTCAAGCGCATCAAGGGCATCTTCGGCGGGATCATCCGCTGGCAGATCATCCGACGACCAAGGGTCAGAAATGGCCCCAAAAGAGCCTTCATTGCTGTCTATGCTGTCTAAGTCCGTCGCTGCCGTCGAGGGGGATGTAGTCTCGTCGAGCACCTCAGCAACGCCTAGATCAAAGTCGATATTTGGATCAGATGCGGGCGCATCCAGCAGCTCGAAGGTATCCTCGGCAGGCGCTGCGTCCGTGACTACAGCTGGGATCTCATCCATAACTGGGGTCTCATCTGCCGCCTCATCATCAGCGGCTTCTGAAAAACTGTCGAGGAAGACATCAAGGCCGTCGTCGTCGGCTTCATCGCCCAAGGTCGACTCGGCACTGTCAACAGCCGCTACCGGAGCGGCGGCGACTTCGAGATTGAGCAGATCAGCGAGATCGTCTTCCACCTCACCAACATCAGTAGGCGTGGTCTCAGCGGTGGCTTCGAAGCCTGGCGTATCGCCAAAGAGATCGGCGATGTCGGTCTGCGTTGCTGAGGCTTCTTCGTCCAGAGCCCCGTCGAGTAAGTCCGAAAAGTCATCGGCGACATCAATGTCGGGATTGGGATGATCGGCGATCGCCGCCTCGGATTCAGAAATTTCTTCCCAAGGGGAGTCGAGTTCGGCCACTTCTCCTTCAAAGAGATCGGCGAGGCTATTGAGTTCAGCAGCGCCCACAAACGGCTCGCGTGGGGCGGCTGCATCCTCAGATGCGCTGGGCTCAGGGTTAGCGAACGCCTCTAGAGAGGTGCTGAGGTCATCACTGTCAAGATCAGTCGCCGCAGCCGGTTCGGCATCAGACAGGTCTAACCAGTCGAGATCAGCCGCCGCTGCAGTTGCCGGTGCCTCATCAGTGCCAAAGAGATCGGCAAAATCAGCGTCTTCGGTGGCGACCGGAATGTCTCCGAAGAGATCGTCTATCTCTGCCGGGGCTACGGCCTCAACCATCACCGGCATCAGAGACGTCAGTTCGGCTGATACAGCGATCGCCTCAGCTTGCCCGGAGAGCACCTGTTCTTGAGCGCGTTTGAGTTCCTTGATAACGACCGGGGCCAGCGATCGATAGGTTTGCTCAGGGTTGCCAACCGCTTGACTCGCAGTTGCCGTCAGAGCACACCAAGCCGTGAGGTCAAACTGCTCACCACTGCGCTTCAGGGTCTCGCAGCAGGCCTGTAGCGCAGTGCGACTAGACGCGGAGTCAGCTTGCTTAAACAGCGTTAGCATCTCTCGAAGATGATTGGGGACATCGCTGGTAAACACCAACTTGAGAGCACTATCTTCACGCTCAGTGGCCAAGGCCGGTACTTTCGGGGCAGCCGGGGCGACTGGGGCCGCTGGGGCGGCGGCGGGGGTCGCGGTGGTGTCGACTAAAGTATTGAGATGGGCTTCGAGACGGTCAAACACCGGCTCGACATCAGCCATGACTTCTTGGGCTTTGTCTTCGGTTAACCCGAACGGCCCCTGGAGTTCTTCTAACAGCGCCTGCAGTCCGTCAAAGAGCTGGAGAAACATTGACTCCAGCGTTCTATCAACTTGGGTCGATGGGGCTTCTTTGAGGATTTTGAAATAGTCTTCTAAGCGGTGAGAAGTGAGCTGAATGCTGTTTAAACTCAGCATGGCAGCGCCGCCTTTCACCGAGTGAGCGGCCCGAAAAACCTCATTCATCATCTCTCGATCTTGAATGGTGGCTTGAAGATTCAGCAGTCCCTGCTCAATCGTATTTAGGTGATCCTTCGCCTCTTCAATGAAGTATCCCAGGATTCTTTGCTGCTGTTCAGGCATCATGGCGGACTATCCCCCCTCGTGCTCGTGTGTGGTGCCCTTGAATTGATCGATCGCGGTATGAAAACTGACTTCCCCATGTCTGCTGCAGTCAGCTGGTTGGGCTAAACACACCCTTGCTGAGACATCTTAGTGGGTCGAAAATGCGTACTTTTACAGCCCTTAATATTTCGGCAGAGTTGACCGGTGGCTGTATTTCCTCTAGCTGGCTGTATCCTCCGTTTTGTCTACCTTAAAGCGTTCCACTGAGGTGAGCAGGTCGCGGGCGACGCCCACCAGATTCTGCAATGAGCCTGACACCCGCTGAGATTCTTGAGAGGTTTCCTGCGCAGTCAGTTCCACCGATTGCATCACCTGCGCCACGGTTCGCGAGGTTTCGGTTTGCTCAACGGTGTCAGCGGTAATAGAGCGCACCAAGACGTCAATGCGGTTGGAGACTTGAATAATATCTTCTAGCGATCGCTTCGCCTGTTCCGCCAGGCGGGTGCCCTCAATCACCTGCTGGGTACCTTCTTCCATCGCCGTCATCACCCCACTCGTCTCACTTTGAATTTGCAAGACGATTTGTTCAATTTCTTTCGATGCTTTCGCGGCTCGGTCAGCCAGCTGCCGCACCTCATCGGCCACGATGGCAAAGCCCCGACCCGCTTCACCGGCGCGCGCGGCCTCAATACTGGCATTGAGGGCGAGAAGGTTCGTCCGGGAGGCAATTTGAGAAATCAAGGCCACAATCTTCGAAATTTCTTGGGAAGATTCGGCCAGACGCTTCACTTTACGAGTCGTTTCCGCCACGGTTTCGCGAATTTCGAGAATACCGGCCACCGTCCGTTCCACCGATTCCCCCCCCCGCAGGGCAGTGGCCGAAGCTGACCGCGCCACCTCTTCAGCCTCACGGGCGCTTTCGGCCACCCGCTGAATCGAGTCGGTCATCACCTGCACCGAGTTTAAGGTGACAGCCAGCTCCTCCGCCTGTCGCAGTGCGTCAGCAGACAGACTGCGCGCAAAGGTTTCATTCTCAGCAGAGGCGTTACTTACCTGGCGAGCGGCCGCACTCACCTGTTGGACAATTTCCTGCAGGTTTTGAATCGTCAGGTTAAAGGAGTCAGCGACCGCTCCCAACACGTCAGCGGTCACTTCGGCTTGAACAGTGAGATCGCCTCGGGCCGCTCCTTCCACGTCGTCGAGTAGACGAATCACCTGGCGCTGCAGATCTTCTTTAGCCTGTTCTTGCTCCTGCGCTTTGCGCTGAGCTTCACTGGTAGTGGTCAAAATCACCCGAGCCATCTGGTTAAAGCCCGTCGATAGCTGCCCCACATCGTCCTCCGCGTAAACGGTGGCGCGAGCGTTGAGGTTGCCTTGAGACACTGAGGCAAATTGTGCCTGCAGGTTTTCTAGGCCCTGTTTGGTCCGGCGGTTAGCCAGGTGCCCGACTCCGGCCGCCGTGCCGAAACCAGCCAGGCCAGCCGCGATCGCCATCGCCGGAGGAATGCCCCGAGGCAACTTCTGCTCGGGCAACAGACTAGCACCGATAAAGTTAACAGCGGCAACGGTGAAGGCTGAGACTAAGCCCGTCACGCCTGCAATCATGATCTGCTTTTTATCAATAGAGGCGTTTTCTAAAAACGCTAAGCTGCCCTGCTCAACCTGCGCTGAGGCCGTTTCATCGTCATCGACCTGAGCAAAAGCCGGCAGCTGATCCGCCGTTTCGGAGATGCTGAACATCTCTTCGTTCTCAAGACTGGCGGAGCTAGTGTCATCGAGGGCAAAGTCGGAGGCTCCGAAACTCGTCTCGCCCGTGTCATCGCTGGCGTTAAAGCCAGAACTCCCAGCAGAAGGGCTAGTGAACCCGGCGGAACTATCCGTCAGCTCAAAATCAGGAATGCTGCCCAGGTCGTCAAATTCATCAAACTCATCTAAGAAATCGACGTTACTTTGACTGCTGGAGCTGTCATCAGCGATCGCCGCACCATTGTCAGTAAAACTGAGGTCATCGTAGGTTTCACCCGTCGGACTGTCGTCGAGCGGGTAAGCTGAACTCGAAAAATCCTCAGCAATCGCGGCCTCGGCCGCCGCCTCAGCAAGATCGGGAGACTCGGCCACAGGTTCTGCCATAAAGAGCGTTTGCTCATCGGCGCCCATTGCCATCGTGGCATCTTCCGGCAGCAAGCTGTCATCGTAGTCGCCGTAGTCGAGTTCCTCTGCCATGTCGAGCTCCGCTTCCATGGCGGTCGGAGCCGTTGCCACATCGATATCAATCAGACTCGGGTTAGCCAGCGGCTCAGGATCAGTCTCAGCGGTTTCTAAATTTTCAAAAGCCGAAAACGGATCATCCCCCGTCATTTCTGATACGGGCATGTCAATGTCTGACAAATCAAGGTTGGCACCAAAAGGCGTCTCGTCAGGCATATCGGCCAAGTCTGGCTCGGAAACGCTAGGAGCGGCGAAGGGATCCGCAGTTGCCGACGAAGCTTCAGAGACGGAGGGAGGAAAGTCTTCGGCAGGCAGATCAAAGGGACTGGCAAAGGCATCATCGGCGTCGGTCAAGTCGTTTGACAACTCCAAATCCACCTCAGCTGCGCTCAGATTGAAATCAGTCAGATCTTCTTCTTCAAAAATCTCAGGCGCACCCGCATCATGCTCGGCAAAAGCTTCTTGGGGAATTGAGAGGTCAGCCAACGTGGCATTGCCATCGGTCATGCTCTCAACGTCAACATCATCGGCACCGTAAGAGGACGTGGCAGCCGACTGCTCTTCGGCATAGGCCAAGCCGTTGTGGGCAAAGTCAACAAACTCCGGGTCTGATGTGATGTTGAGCACCGCCTGATACTGATCGCGAGCTTCGCTATAGCGATGTAAGCCATAGCAATAGATATGCCCCCGGAGCAGCAGCACACTGGGATCCGTAGGATAGTCGGCAGCCAGCTGATCGATAATCCCGGCAGCATCTTCGTAGCTGCCTTGCATGTAGGCTCTTTCAGCTTTCTGATATGCTTGAGTATAATCAGTGCTCGACGCCATTTCCTCTCTCCTGCCATTTAAGCAATCTAAATACAGCGGTTAGGCCGCCCAGCGAGCTGACCTCAGAACAGCGACGTGATCCAGTAGCCGAACCACTCGCTCAGAGTCATTTTCGTCCATCGCCCACTCTCCCTTCAGAAAGGGGGCCATCGTATCAGGCGTCCCCTGAGAAAGATTGAGGTTTTCGAGATCCATCCAATCTGTCCCAACAATCTGATTAACCGCCAAGCCTAACATAGTTCCCTGTTCTTCAACCGCGATGACGGGGATCTCAGGCCGGTCGGTATTCAGCTGCGTGGCATAACCCAGAAATTGGCCTAAATCGGCGACCCAGATGACGCGACCTTGTTCATTTAGGGTACCTAACAAAAGCGGTGACACATTGGGAACTGCCGTAATTCTGTCAGGAGGGTGCTCAATAATGCGCCGAATTCCCGTCGCTGGCAGGGCAAACTCATCACCTGAGGTCACAAAAAAGCGCAGGTAAAGTTCGCCTTCGGGCGTTTCCAGTTCTTGCAGCTCGGGGCCTTGTTCTTGCCCTCTGCCCGTTAAAAAATCGGGATTGCCGACCATCTGTTTCTCTATCCCTCACTAACTATGCTCGAAGCAACTGTTTGACCGTGCCAATCAGCTCTGTTGGTTGAAACGGTTTGGCAATGTAGGCATCAGCGCCTTGTTTCATGCCCCAATAGCGGTCAAATTCTTCCCCTTTGGAAGAACATAAAATAACCGGAACATGCTGGGTAATAGGGTCAGCTTTAAGTCGGCGGCAAACTTCATAGCCATTCATGCGAGGCATCACAATGTCGAGCACGACGAGATCAGGATGTTCACCCGCTTGAATTTGTGCCAGGGCCTCAACGCCATCGGTTGCGGCAGCGACCTCTAAGCCATTTCCCCTTAGCAGTTCAGTGATCATTTCCCGTTGGGGAATACTATCCTCCACCACTAAAACCATGCTCATAATATTCAACAACTCGCAAATTGGCTTCCCTGATGCAATTTTTTAGATTTAATTGGCTGGTCTGAGCAATTACTACAGCTTGCTAACTGCATCAATATCCTGTGCTTTTTAAGGTACCCCAAACCTACAAAATGCTTGCGATCTGCATTAATTGGTTAACTTGTGATGGCTTAGCTGAATAGCGATTGGGGCCGCGCCACTCAAGATTGCCTCCGAACTAGATGTGATTGGCTAGCGGGTCGCTAGGCCTGCGGGTTCTCATCAGACTCTAATAAGCGATCAAACCCAGAGAAGACTAACCGTTGAAGCAGTTCTCAGAAGCATGATTTGCCCCAAAACTGTGGGCGGTCAAACCCAGGGCAGAGCCGAACAGAGCACCACCATCATCGAAATAATGGTGAAGTCAAGCAAATTTAGCGATGAAATTCTGATTTGGCAAGGGTTGGCCACGGCGATCGCCGCATCCGTTACTGGTTCAACCGAGCGCACTGCACGACTGGCACGAGCAGTCAGAGTCATAAACCAAGGCTATTTTGCCATCATCACGAAAAGGCCGAAGGGTTCGTTTCTAACTCTGGATCATCTTTAATGGCCTCGGCCAAGAGGCGATCGGGGTTGAGTCGGGCCGGGTTGCCTAAGCCGACATACCGTTCCACCAGAGTCAGTAACTCTTGAGCACCAAAAGGTTTGGTGAGATAGTCCGTAGCCCCAGCCATGCGAGCTTTGACGCGATCAATAAACCCATCTTTGCCCGTCAGCATGACAATCGGAGTTTGTCGAAAGCGGGTTGATTGCCGTAGCATGGCGCAGAGTTCATAGCCTTCAAGCTCTGGCATGGCAATATCGCACAGAATGAGATCAGGCTGCAGTTGAAACAGGAGGCTGAGCGCTCGCAGCGGATTGCCGATGGAGGTCGCCTCGTAGCCGTGACTATCAAGGATTTGTTCCACCGTTTGGCGAATCGTGAGACCATCATCGACGCAAACAATGCGCGGCACTTGGGTGGCATGCCATTCTTCTGGGCCGCTGTCAGCGGTGGGGGCAGCGGCCATATGAGGCAGGTGAATGAGCCCTTGCCGGACGTAGGGATAGATCGACTTGGCAACGGTGACCACATTTCGGTTGAGATAGCGCGCCATCTGCTGTATCGAAGTCTGCCCATCCATCCAACTCAGCAGCCGCTTGGTTTTCTCATCGTTGCGATGGATGGGCAGATCATCCACGACCGCTGGGCACTGATGCGGTGACTGAATATGCGGGTAAAACTGGTTCCACGCCTGAATGTGGGTGGTGATGGTAGCGATGAAGGAGCTGATCTCAAAGGTGGTGAGTTGGGGACTGAGACCGGCGGCTAGTTTGAAGACAAAAGAGCCTTGGTGCAGACTCAGCACGTCAAATAGGGTTTCATGCACCATACCGCTGAGAATGGTGCGCCCTTGCTCAGGGGTGAGGGTGTGATTCTCTAACAGTGCCCAGAGATAACCGTATTCGGGAGAGTTAAAGGTGGCGATCGCGGGCACATCGACGTCTTTGAGAGCCGCTTCTAGACTGTAGCGATGCAAATATTCCTGAAGACGGCTGAGCTGGCCATCAGTCGCGCCTGCATAGACAATCTGGCCGTTGAGAAAAAAGATCAGCCAAGACCGAGGTGAATAGCTCTGGGCGGCGGATAAAGCAGAGCTGGGTGCGGCGGCAGGTGCATAGGCTTCAACATAAAGCTCACCGGTTCTTTGCCCTAACTCAATGAGCTGCAAGATGCTGCGAATGTCAATTTCGGCGAGTTGCCCCTGCATAGGATGTAGCCAATTCTCGATCAGTGGTGGGTGAAGCTTAAATGCAACAACAGCTAAGAGCTGAACGGCAGGCGGCGATCGCTCAACAGCAGGCCCCATCACCGTCCGCAGAGGGAAAGTGAGGGCCGCTGAGCGAGTCGCTGAGCGGGTGCAATGCGCCGCAGAATGCTCCCAATCGTAGCAGCCTTCTCGCAGCCTAGCCCATCGTCTCCAATGATATGGTCTACCGTGGCTAATGTCGCTAGATGCAACAGGACTACACCTCATGACTAAACTCAGCAATGACCCAGGCATTTGATCGTCGGACCCATGAGTGGTCATATCCGGGGTGAGGCCATCATGCGAGGTCGGTGACACAGAACCGAGAAACGGCCCCAAGAGAGACGAAAAAGACTGAACCTGACACACTCACAGGTTGGGATCAGAATTGGCGTATACAATTATCGACAGTCGCGACATGTAGTGCGGGTTTCCCATATCTTGGGCAACATAAGTTAGTTTAAGGGCAGGCGACAGGAGTCGCATACCCGCTGCGAGAACAGGGCGAATATAGGTGTCATTAGAAGCGTTACCGAGGTTGCGAGTGCAGATTTGGTATTGCAGGTAACGGTTCTTCTGAGTCAAACATCTCAAGGTTATAGGCACCCAGTGACCACGATACGGGAAGAGGAAGACAAGCGTGCTTTATCTGGCTGAGGTTCAAAAAAAGTCTGGTGGCTTCATCGGTGGTGGTAAGGCAGACTTTAAGCTTCTAGCCTGTCAACGAGGTGATACCTGGACAGGGGTTCCTGGCGAAGAAGTGATTGCGGCACCTGACGATGCCAACTACAACGCTGGGGCGTTGGTGATGGTAGAGCTGTCCAACAATCGCCAAGTGCAGCGTCATTACGACGCTGGTCGGCCGCTGGTCGGCATTTTGCAAAATTTTTCTAACCAAGCGAAAAAATCTAAGTCTCAAGAAGAAGAGATCGACCAGTGGAAACAGTCTTTGACCTTTCAAAGTCAAGAACTGAACCGCCGCGAGCTCGAGCTCGAAACTCGTCAAGAGCAGGTTGAGCAGGCCGAAGCCGATCTAGAGCAGTTGGATGCTCAACGTCAAGAAATCGAGGCATCTCAGCAAGAACTCGACACGATCAAAGAAGATCTTGACCGCAAACATGAAGAGCTGCAGGGGGCGTGGGATCACTTAAACGGTGAGGTGCGACGGTTTGACGAGCGCCAAGAAAATGCAGCTCAACAAGCCGGCTTAGACGAAACCCAGATCAATCAGCTGCAAGAAGCCTTAGAGCGTTTGACCAATGCCGTGACGCCAACAGAGGGCGTGCGCGAGCAGCTAAATTTAGCCTATGACTTGGTCAATCAGCAGCAGGCGACACTGGCTGAGCGCCAGCAATCGTTAGAAGACCAGCAGCGACTCTTAGAAGAGCGACGCCAGCAGCTGCAACAAGACCACGAAGCCCTGACCGAGCGCTGGCATCAATGGCATGATGCGGAGTCGGCTTTAAATACGCGGCGGGCTGATTTGAAATTTCAACAGCAGCTGTTATTGAGTAAGCAGGCTAACGTGCAAGGGTTATCCCAACAGCTGCAGTCGCAGAGCAACCTGTATCAGCAGGTGTATGAGCTGCTCAACACTTCGGACAAGGTGCGCCTGAGTAATAAGGTCGATGTTGGGGCGCTCGATGCCCTAGCGTTGGAAGAGCTACAGAAGACGGTCTCTGATTTAGAGAAAGATTTGGAAAAAGTTTCACGGTTTGTGAACGATCAAGAAGAGGAATTGACCCTAGAACAGCAGGCGATCGACGAACTGCAGCAGAAGATTGAGCAGGCTAACGAATTCGATCGCCTGCAGCTAGCGGCAGAACTCACCGATGAGCAAGATCGCTATCAGATGCTGAACGAAACCTTGGTCGGTCAGCGACGTAATCTATTAGAGCGAGAAGAAGTTCTGAGTCAGCATCAAGCAGTGTTGCGTCGCCGTCAGGGGCTAGCGGCGGAAGAAACGCCGGTCAATGTCGTGGATTTAGAGCCGATCTTGAAGCAAATTGACGGCTCACGACAGCAGACCTCGGAAACGCTGCAGCAGGCGGAAGCAGAAATCAAAGAAATACAGGCTCAAATTGAAGCGCTGAAACAAGAAATTGAACAAAAGTCCAACGAACAGACGACTGGCCGAGAAGAGCTGAAACAGCAAGATGGCAACCTCAAGACTCAAGAGGCCGAGGTGGGGGTCATTGATGGTCGCATCCAACTGCTGACGGAATTGCTCGCCCCCTTGCAGGAAAAAGCTGACGGGATGCGCCAGAAACTGGACGATATGACCGCATCTTTGTCACAGGTGCAAGAAGCCAGCGACTATCAACTGCAGGCGATCGCGGAGGTCAAGCAGTTAGTGTCAACCCTGGCTGCGGGCGACCCTTCACCAGCGGTATCGGCCTAATTGACTAAATGGCCCCTGTTCACATTTCAGCCTGACTTTTCAGTCAGTCATACGCTAGGGGCTGTCCGCCTTAACCCCAGCTATCTGTGAGAGGATGAGGATTGGCGTTATCGCTGAACTCGCATATGTCTGAGCCAGTCATTTGGGTGAACGAGCAAATTGATCCTTGCGGGATTTTATATTCCTGCATTGCCTGCGTGGATGAGCAGCAGGCAAAGGACTGTTACGAATCTTTTTTAGCAAATCTCACCCCAGAGCAAAAAGCAGCTGGCTGGGTAGTGCAGATGCGATCGGTGCCTTCGTGGGATGAGGTGCCCGTGAGCGCGTTAAAGCTGAGTTATTGATGACGATTGAGGTCAACGAGCGTTTGACTTAACACGCGGACGGGTTCGGTTGCCTCGGCAGAAAACAAAGAGAGATCAATGGGCCCCCAACTATGGTGGGCGCTCTCTGCCAAATCAAGTAACAAAGGATCGCGCAGACGAATGCGCCCGGGCGCGCGCAGCACTAATAAGGGCACCTGAGATTGGCCCCCTTCTGCAATCAAAGTCCACTCGCAGGTGTTCAGCCAGGCTTGTACTGGACGCGTCAGTCGCTCTTTGAATTCACTGAGGCGGTAGTGCTGAGCTAAGACATCGCGCCAGCAGTAGCTAAATTCGGCTGGTGTTGTCATGAAGATTACCTGGATGACCTATTCCTGAGTTTAGCTTTCCCCATTGAAGCGATCTGTTAAATCTATCTATATGGTCAATAAGCTTAAAATTTGTTCTGAATTCAGATCGGTTGTTCATCTGGTGCTCATTGCTTTCGGTAGCCTATCTATCAGTCAGTATTCCTCAACATCTTGTGCGCATGGACTGACCTAACGATGAAGGTGAGTGGTAGCCGATAAAGATGTATAAGGGTGAGGCATAATTGAAATGAAATTATGTTGCATTTAAGAGTCCATAAATGCGTTGGTTGTAGTGAAGAAGTCATTCTCTAGATCTCAAGAACTAGCGACTCATCGTGCTCTGACAATAGATTTCACTCAAGATCGTGAAGTCGTACAAGTCTTGCCTTCAGGAGCCTTGCTTTCAAGCCAGCCAGGACAATGGAGTGGAGTTCATCTAAGCTACTATCACCATCCTGCCTCCGAAATTTCGGCGATCACCTCTCAACACCACTTAGTCTTGATTCATTTAGAAGCACCGACTCAAGTTGAGCAATGGTTGGGCACTCAATATCAAAGACATCATTTTCAAGTTGGCAGCGTTCTGGTTATTCCGGCTCATACACCTCACTACAGCGCTTCTCAGCTTCGTGAGGTACACTTAATGCCTCTTGAATTCGCTCT
>CALCCA010000127.1 GCA_937899725.1 uncultured Halomicronema sp. | reverse complement strand
AAGAGCCCGGCGGTGAAGAGCCTGGTGGTGAAGAACCCGGCGGCGAAGAACCCGGTGGTGAAGAGCCTGATGTGGCATCAGTGCCAGAACCCGGCTTCGTCATCGGACTGGGCGCGCTGGCAGCCACCAGTTTGTCGATGCGCCGGAGACGGCGATCGCCCTCGCAATCAGCTTAAGGGTGTGAATTGCGGTGTCCTCACGCCGCAGTTTTACTGCCCCCGTAAGCACTAGCATCGATGAAATTAGCGCCACTGAGCTGGACTCAAGGATTCCGGCTCAGTGGCGCTTTTGGGCTTTCCAGGTGCCGCCGTAAACGTAATGAGGATTGTGGTCTTTGGCGATGGGCCAGCAGCGATCGCATAGGAATTGCCATTGCTTTGAGGCATCCAGCTGCACGCGATAGAGCTTTGTCGCTGGCAACTGGCAGCGATCGCACGCTTTCTCTCGTACTCGTTTCATCGTGGTTTTAGCCGGATTGGTTCAACTCTCCGAGGGTTCTTGAGCAGAGGCCTTGAGGCTTTCCTCAAGCAGTCCAGACTCGGCCATCAGGCGCGGATAAACCAGCAAAAAGAACCCCATCCAGGTCATCATCGGTAGGCCGACTAAGCCCGTGAGCCAGTAGCGATGAAACAACAGCCAACTGCCAGTCGTGACGCTAAAGGCCGTCAGCACGATCGACCAGGGCTGACACCACCAGGGTTTTTGCTGCCATACCGAAGATTCTGATGCCATCGTTAAACCCCTTTGAACATAACTTTTTCGCTCATTTCCACTGGCGCTGGCTTGGGCGCTGAGGCGGTTTGGTTAAGCTGCCGCACCCCAATTTGGTTTAGCACAATCCCCGCGATGATTACGACACCGCCAATAAATTGGGCCGTCGTGGGCACTTCACTCAGCATCAGATAGGCTGCCAGCACGCCCGCGATCGGAGTAAATGCAGTCGCCAGGGAAATTTCGCTCGCGGTGCTTTGTTTGAGCCCGCTGAACCAGGCCAGCTGCCCGCCAACGACGATGACAGCGCTATAAAACAGCATCCACTGCCACAGAAAGGGCGACGTCACATCCATAAAGTGGTCGGGCTCAAAGAGAATCAACGTCGCCACAAAAAAGAATATCGTGCCGATAAACATGCGATAAACGCTGAAAACGCCGAGCGGAATCTCTCGCAGACTGACCTTACTGATCAGGTTTGAAATCGCCTTGAACACCGCTGCCAGCAGGGTAAACAACTCGCCCCGGCCGATGTCTAGGCCCATGGCCATCTCGACCATGTCGCTGCCGCCCGGCGGCTGTAGCAATACCGTCAAAGCGACGCCAACAAACGAGACGATCGCCCCGGCCACAACCCAACGGTTGACCCGCTCACCCAGCAGCAACACCGACAGTGCCAGCACCAGCGGCGTGTCAATCTGACCAATCAAAATCACGTTGTTGACGGCGGTCACCGACAGCGCCGTAAAGATCAACATCGGCACTACTGCCGCACTGAGAATCGCGATCAGGGTCAGCGTGAGCCATTGTTTGACCGAAATCTGTTTCAGAATTGCCGGTCGCAGCTGGCTTTGATAAATCACGAGCAATAATGCCAACGCACAGATATTGCCCACAAACAACACGTTGCAAAATGAAATCGGGTTACGCCCATCTACCAGATTGACGCCGCCCAGGTCAGTCAGTCGGCGTGTCACCGCGTTGGCGGCCCCAAAAATGACGATCGCCACCATCAAATAGAGGCGACCTGACGGTTGAAAAGCTTTCGTCGGGCTGGCCATAGAGAGTTAATCCTGTCGATAACGTCGGCAAAAAATGGCGACAGCCTTGGTAGGGGCTGCAGCTCACAATTTGAGATGACTTTAGTCGATAAAATTTAGCCCTTGATGAAAACGTTCTAAGAAATCAAGGTTTATGAGGGTTGCTGCCGGTCACCCGCGATCGCCAGCTGTGACCCCCGCATCATGACCAAACATCTTCCCCGAGGTTTCTGGGGAAATGGTTGGTCATAATGCGGGATTGCAGACAAATCGCGTCGTCGCTAGCGCGATCGCGCCCCGCTGCAGCGGTATTTTCATGGCTAGAAAGTGGGCGTGGCTCCATCACGGCAGGCGTCCGCCTCACGCCGAACGCGGCTGGCTAGTCACTCATCAATGCCACTGACTGCCTAGGGACAAGGATTTAATCAATTCCGCAATTTGATGTGAGGTCAACCCACCCCGCCTACGGCACCCCGCCTGAGAGGGGAAAACTGGCACATGCTTGAATTGCCGATCCTTAGTCAACCCAACCAATTTCTTCATCTGAGAGCATTTTGTTCTTTTGCTCGCCGTGGTCGATCGCGTAGTCCGGCACATTTTTGTAGGCGGGCAAGCGTCGTCCTCGGTAAATGTCGTTGCTGCCACCAGGACGCATTTTGACCGCCAGCGCTGGTTTAGCGGCTGGGGCGGGCGCCGGTGCGGGTTCGGGAACCGGTGCGGGTTCAGGTTTGGACTCAGCAGCGGCGGCTTCCGTCATTCTCAGAATCACCTGCTTCGCCTCCTTCAACTCTTTGGAGACTTTTTTGAGTTTGTCGCTATCCGCTTTCGCCGACCGTTTTGTCTGCTCTAAGGTGTCTTTCAGCTCAAACAGCCGTTCTTGCTGCTGGGTCATGTCTGCTTGCAGATCTTTGACCTGTTTGTTGAGGCTCGATTCTTTGGCTTGAGCGGTTTTGAGCTCCGCTTTGAGCTGGGTGACCTGTTTTTCGAGATCCGCTTTGGTGACGTTGCGACTGCTGCTAGTAGCCGTCGTTGTGGCGGCTGCCGTCGGGGGCGATTTGGGGGTCTGCTTTGAGGCGGTGCTGGAGCGGCGGGCCGTCGACTTAGCCCGCGATGACGGCCCGCGACGCGCAGTCTTTTTCGCCGTGGTTGACTTCGCCACCGCCGGTTTTGAGGCGTCGGCTGGTTGCTCTGAGGCGGCGGCCGGCGGCGTCGCTTCTGCTTTCAGCAAGTCAGATAGGTTTTTCTTCGTCATGATTGGCTCCAGTCTTGCTGTACTTCTTCGGCAACCCGGTAATAGTCGGCTTTGGCTTCTTTGACATTAGCCCCGCGCCACTGGGTAATGGGCACGCCCTCTAGGGCCGCCCGTTCATGGGCCTTGTAGGTGCGAATGACCGTCTCACAGACGGGAATCGCCAAACTGTTGAGGGTTTCTTGAGCTTCGGCAGCCTCGGCCAAACGGCGCGAATCAACTTTGGTGAACAGCACTCGATAGTCCATGCCAGCTGGGGCGATCGCGGTTTTGATCGTATTGATCAAGGCTGACAAATCCATTGGGGCGGGGAGCGTGGGCAACAAAATGTAGTCGGCCACCGGCACCACGGCGGCCAAGGTGGCTGAAGTTAACGCCGGGGGCATATCGACCACAATTAAAGAATAATCATCCACCTTCTTTAGTTTGCCTAGAAGCGTGGCATCTGTCTCTTGTGTGATATCAAACGTCATGGGCTGAGCATTGTGTGACACCCACCAGTTGGCAGAGGCTTGGGGGTCAGCATCAACTAACAAAACAGAATAAGACTCCGACAGGATGGCGGCTAAATTGACGGCGGTGGTCGTTTTGCCCACGCCACCCTTGCCGTTGAGAATCGCCAATACTCTGGGAGATGAGTCCTTGCGCCTTGCTGCCAAGGCCGTTCTCCTTTTCTGATAGGGCGCAGGGTTAGCAATCAGGCTGAGTGCCTAACCCATGTCAGGTTGACTATATCGCAGATGTGATCGCTCGCAACGCTTTGACGACGGAGATCGCGATCGGCCACGGCCTTGATCGCTTGGCCTGGCCCAACGACTCATCGAACTGACCTATTTGTCCTCGGTATCGACCAATTCTGGGCTGTTGATTCCGCATCCTAACTGTGAACCGTTGCCTTTGGCGCTTTCAGTATATTTGTACCAGTTCCGCAAATGACAGCGACACAGACCAGTCGGCTGGCTCCCCGTCGGAGACACTGCTGGTTGGCCTGGCCTGCCCGTCGGGCTAATGACGCCGCTCAGCCGACGTTCCTTGAGCGGCGTCGAAAGGAAGATTTGTAGTTCAATCTCAGAGAATTGGTATTAGCCAGAGAGCCAGCCATCTAGGCTTAACCTGATAGGCTCTAAAACAGGAATTGAACCAGCCTTGGGGAAAGCGGTGTTGCCATGACACCGTCTCTCTCTAAGGGGTGGAAAGCGTGAACCAGCTGCCGTTGCTAGGGGCATTGTCATGAGAACAATTGGGTTATTGGGTGGCATGAGTTGGGAAAGCACTGTTCTGTATTACGAGCAGATCAACCAGCGCGTCAAGGCTCAACTCGGCGGGTTGCATTCGGCGAAGGTCGTGCTTCACAGCGTCGACTTTCACGACATCGAAGTATTGCAGCGTCAGGGTGATTGGGCGGCCGCTGGTCAAGCCTTAGCGATCGCGGCACAGTCACTCGAAGCAGCGGGTGCGGAGGGGTTAGTCATCTGCACCAATACGATGCACAAAGTCGTGCCCGCCATTGAGGCGGCCACTCAGCTCCCGATTTTGCACATCGCTGATGCGACGGCTGCCGCGATCAAGGCGCAGAATTTGCAGACTGTGGGCTTGCTCGGCACTCAATTCACAATGGCAGAAGCGTTTTACAAAGATCGGCTCCGCCATCAGCATGGCCTCACGGTACAGATCCCCACTGCCAGCGATCGCGCGATCATTCACCGCATCATTTATGACGAGCTGTGTCTGGGCAAAATTCAGCCTGCCTCACGCGCCGCCTATCTCAAAATCATTGACACGTTGAAAGAAATGGGGGCCGAGGCGATCATCGCCGGCTGCACAGAAATCACTCTGCTCGTCAAACCAAGCGATCTCGACATTCCCCTGTTTGACACCACCGCCTTGCACGCGGCGGCGGCCGTCGATTGGGCGTTGGCACCGTCAGCCTGACCTGATCCTGACCGTGAGCTAGCGCCCTAGGGGCGGCGAGCAAATGCGCTGGCAATCGATAGCCCTTCCGGAAAGGGGCATCTATAATTTTTCATGAAGGTATGAATAGCAGGAAAGTCTATGGACCTCGGAGCACTGGACCCAATCAAGCCGTATTTGAATTTCTTTCATCCGGTGATTATGTGGGTGTTATTAGGGGTGAGCCTCTACGCCCTCTATCTCGGCATGAAGATTCGGGCAACGCGATCGGCAGAAGGCGATGCCAAGAAAGCCCTCATCAAAGGCAAATTCAATAGCCGTCATCATCGGATGGGGTCAGCCCTACTGGCATTTATGGTGCTCGGCAGTATTGGTGGGATGGGCGTCACCTACGTTAACAACGGCAAGCTATTTTTTGGGCCTCACCTGCTAGTGGGATTGGGGATGACTGGCATTATCGCGACTTCCGCCTCTTTGGTGCCCTTCATGCAAAAAGGCAATGACATTGCGCGCACCGCCCACATCACGCTCAACGTGGCGTTGGTGGGTCTCTTTGGCTGGCAAGCGGTAACGGGTGTCCAAATCGTGCAGCGCATTTTAGAAAATTTCTAGCTCGGCTGAATTTTCGACCGACCCTAGACCGGGCGACTGCTGGCAGTACTCTCCTTGCGATCACCTGCCGCCGCCCGGTTTTTCGCGGCGCCATTACGGGTCGGCCAGCGGAATGACCCACGTCAACCTTGGGGGTTGATTGCTAAAAGTTCATGTTTAGTTGACTACCTTTAAACGGATATTAACTTGCATTAACCCGCCAAAATTTCAAATTGAATGTGCTACTTTAATAAATAAGAAAGCAACAACTAAATAGCTAATACAAGCACTCAAAAGTTAATTCTTTGAGTGCTGGTGAGATTCCAAAACTGTTCAAATCTTGCTAAAACAACATCAGAACTGAGCCCAAGAGATTTCTCTGGCTATTTCAATTAACAACTGTGTTGTCAGGCGGCGTAAACCTTAGCAAGCATCATCTTCAACCTCGCTAGTTAAGTACACTGTGTCTTAAGTTTGAAAGTTACAGTCTAAATAAAGGCTTCAAAAGGGTTCGGCAGTTTTGTCGAACCCTTTTGATTGGAAACCGCGAATGATGGTGAACGTCGCCGAATGCAGTCGTGCTTATACCAATTCTCTGAAACTGGACTACAGATCTTCCTTGCGACGCCGCTCAAGGAACGTCGGCTGAGCGGCGGCGTCAGCCCGACGGGCAGGTCAGGCCAACAAGCAGTGTCTCCGGCGGGGAGCAAGCCGACTGGTCTGTGTCGCTGTCATTTGTAGAACTGCTATAAGCCGGCTTTTACCGCTGTCTGGAATCGAATGTTACGGGACTTTGCCGCAACGCATTAATTTGTGGCAGGAATGGTGGATTGCTGTGGGCTTGCAGTACAAAAGACTGTAGACAGACTGCAGGAGACTTCAGCAATGCAAGTGTGGAAACAGCTGAGTATTTACACCAGCGAAAGCAGCCGGTCAGGGACGCGTCCCCTGCACACCGCGATTGTGGCTACGGCGTTAGAGCAAGGGCTGTACAGCGCGATCGCGATCGCGGCAATGGAAGGCTTTGGGCCGCAGATGGCGATTCCGACCGCGAATCAGATGGCGTTGGCGTCTGACTTGCCGATTGAGGTGAGAATTTTGGCTGAGCCGGATGCTATCAACACCTTTCTGGCGAGTCAAAAGGATTTATTGACCGGCTGCATCATTGTGCTGTCAGAAGTGGAAGTGTTTTGGGCACCGATGACCTGAAGGGTGAAGCCGGCTTGGTCGGCTTGACGGAGCCGGAATATTTAGAATTAATCGACGAAAATACCGATTTCCCCAAAGTGTCCGGTATTGTTTCAAAATTGTGAGGCTGGGTGTGCCTGAGCCTGGTGGAGATTTGTGCCCGAGGGATTGGGCATCATCGCTGCCGACTAGGCGTTACCCCGTCGACTTCGACAGACCGCTGCCGTCTCCCGAGCGATTAACGTTAAGGGCCTGTGCCAAAGCGAATCGTCGAAGTTCCATCAGATTCCGTTGAAGCCACGAGGAGTTAATAACATGAGTGTTGACAGCAAGCAGTTTCATGATGAGTTAGAAAAAGCCCGGGCCCAGGCGCGGTCGATCTGTGCAGAAAAGGGCACAGAATCTACTGAATGTGCCGCCGCTTGGGATGCCGTTGAAGAAATGCAGGCTGAGGTGTCGCACCAGCACCAAGAGCCCGAAAAAAGCAACTTCGACCAATATCTTGAAGAAAATCCCGATGCGCCTGAAGCTCGCATCTATGAGGACTAAAGGGGCGGTGCTCAAGTCGCATCCCTAGGATCAAACGATGGCCTGTCAGGGTTGGGCATTGCCCAATCCTGACAGGCCATCGGAGACGTGATCTTCAGTTGCTTCTCACGGAGCGCTAACGATAGGCGTGCAATGCGTCTCTACGCGACCTGTGGACGCAGGCAATGCAGCATCCCTGCCGTGGTGGCCACCGTTAATCCTTGATGACATCGCGATCGCCCGCTGTTAAGACAGCTTGTTCCCTGTTAAAGCTAACGTCTGACCATTGTCATCGGGCTTGCCCGCCGCCAGTTGAATGCCCGGTAGCAGCTTTTGGGCCATGTCATGACTCTCGGCCAGCAGATACTTGAGAAAGGTGTCAGCTACCACCGACAGCTGTTTGCCCGCCAGGTGAGCCGCGTACCAATGCCGTTCAATGGGGAAGTTTTCAACATCGAGAATGGCGTATTCGCCCGTAGTGCCTTCGGAAATAATGGTATGTACCGACAGGACGGAAATGCCCAGGCCACCGGCGATCGCCTGCTTAATCGCCTCGTTGCTGCCCAGCTCTAGGCGCACCTTGACTTCGACATCGTGCTCTTCAAACAGCGATTGCACTGCCTGTCGGGTCCCTGAGCCCGGTTCTCGCATGATGAACTGCTCACCATTGAGCGCTTGAATGGGAATATTGGTTTTGCCCACCAGTGGATGATTTTTCGGCGCGATCACCACCAGCGGATTTTCTAAGAACGGGTGCACCGTTAGATCGGGCTGATCAGGCGTTTGGCTGATGATGTAGAGATCATCATCATTGTTTGCCATGCGCTCTTGAATATTTTGGTGATTGGTCACCTTGAGCGAAATATCAATGCCCGGAAAGCGTTGGCAAAAGGGGCCAAGCAGGCGCGGTACAAAATATTTAGCGGTCGTAATGACGGCAATTCGGAGTTGGCCCTGCTTCATGCCTTTGATATCGGCGATCGCCATCTCGAATTGTTCGAGCCCTTCAAAGACCTGCTGGCAGGTATTGAGCAGCTGTTGCCCGGCTTGAGTCAGATAGAGGCGTTTGCCGATTTGTTCAAACAGCGGCAGCCCTACCGCCTTGGTCAACTGTTTGACTTGAATTGAAACGGTCGGTTGCGTGAGATAAAGTTCTTCTGCCGCGCGGGTAAAGCTACCGTGACGAGCAGTTGCTTCAAAAACCTTGAGTTGATGCAGCGTAGCGTGAAACAACGGCTTAAATTCCCCCACAGATGTGTCACCAGCATCATAGACCAGATTCTATCGAATTGACATGATTGGCCTCGTTTAATCTATGGATGTAGTTTAAAGCTAAGGGTGGAATCCTCGCTTTCGCGAGCTATTGGGCTCGGTCTATCCAATTGTTACGATTGTCTCAATCAATGATCAATGCCCTTGCGGTGCGTGCGGCGCTAGCGGCGATGGGCCTGCTCTCAACTGGCTAAACCACCCCGTCATCTGGCGGCCCGGCCCCCGGACTCCACCTTGTCCCAGCCTCTGACTCCTCATGCTCCCACTCCAACACGATCGACCACCGCGTGACTAATGTATTGCAGGCATCCAGTTGAATGCCCCACTGCCGCTCACAATAGAAAATCAGCAACTGCTGGGCTTCTGCCCCTAATTTGAGCCGGGTGAGTTGCACTGTCGATTACGGGGAGCCTTCATGTCTTCTTCAACGGATGCACCGAGTTCTTTGCGCGATCGCCTCTGGGAACTCATCCGAATCTTTGGCCGCTTAGGCAGTATCGGCTTTGGCGGCCCTCAAGCCCACATTGCGATGCAAAACGATGAAGCCGTGGTGCGACGTCAGTGGCTCACGCAAGACCAATTTAGTGATGGTATGGCCGTCTGCGAAATGCTCCCCGGCCCGGCCTCGACGCAGATGGGCATCTATCTAGGCTACGTCAGAGCCGGACAGGTCGGCGCGTTAGTCGCGGGTCTGGCTTTTATTGCCCCGGCCTTCTTAATTGTCGTCACCCTAGCGTGGGTGTACTTTCGGTTTCAGGCATTACCCCAGCTAGACGCCATTTTCTTTGGCATCGCGCCGGTGATGATTGCCATCATTTTGGGATTCTGCTGGAAGCTGGGCAAAAAGTCAGTGCATGACTGGCAGGGGGTGGCGATCTCGATCTCGGTGGGCATCGCCGTCGGGTTCGGAAACTTGAGCCCCCTGCTAGCATTTATTTTGGCGGGTTTGCTAGGGCTGGCGATCTACCGGCCCCGTCAGTCGCCGCCGCCTCAGGCGCTCTGGCTGCCGCTGGGGCTGATGGCTAGCCTCACCGCTGCCACCCCGACGGCGGATGTCTTAGCCCTCTCTAGCTTTTGGGGCTGGGAGCGGATTGGCCCCTTCTTTTGGCCCCTGCTGGGCTATTTTTTCAAAATGGGTACGTTTATCTTTGGCGGTGGCTTGGTGATCATTCCGCTGCTCGAGTATGACGTCGTTGAGCAGCTCCATTGGCTGACGCGGAGTGAATTTCTCAATGGCATCGCGATCGGGCAGCTCAGTCCTGGCCCGGTGGTGCTCACCGCCGCCTTTGTCGGGTTCAAGGTGGCCGGTGTATGGGGGGCGCTGGTGGCGAGTATCGGGATCTTTACGCCGTCATTTTTATTCATCATGGCAGGGGCACCACTCTTGCTACGGCTGCGTCAAAACCCGTATGTCAAGGCCTTTTTAATGGCGGTACGCCCAGCCGTTTTAGGGGCGATCGCGATCGCGACCCTCCCTTTGGCACAAACGGCGATTATTGAGCGGTCTTCGCTCTGGCTCGTTGTGATTGCGGGGGCGATCACCGTCCTGTCGTGGGTCGCCCTGATTCGCTTTAAAACGCCCACCTGGCAGTTGGTTTTAGCGGGGGGCGGGCTGGGTTTGCTGGTGGGCCTGATCATTCCGACCGGACTCAGCAGCTAGCCCTGTGTAAATCATCCCCAGCCGGGGCATCTTTATACAGTAAAGTCTTGATTGCTTTCAGGGCTGGGGGTCACCAGAGGCTGGGGGCGGGGTGACGCCATCGGCATGAAGCATGCTGTGACGTTGACTCAAGCCTCACGACCATCGACCTATCGGCCCGCAATCTATCCATTCTGTATTAGGCAAGACATGCATACTATGGATTCTCAAGCGAAAGTTTTTGTCGCCGGACATAATGGTTTAGTCGGCGGGGCTGTTGTTCGAGCCCTCCAACAGCAGGGCTACGCGAATCTGGTTGTGCGTTCTAGTCGTGAGCTTGACCTGCGGCAGCAGCAAGCCGTCGAAGACTTTTTTGCCACTGAGAAGCCAGCGTACGTCTTTTTGGCGGCAGCCAAGGTTGGCGGTATTCAGGCAAACAATGTCTATCGCGGCGAATTTTTGTACGACAACCTAATGATTGAGTCGAACATTATTCACAGCGCCTATCGCCACCAGGTGCAAAAACTGCTGTTCTTAGGCTCATCCTGCATTTATCCCAAGCTGTGTGCCCAACCCATGCGGGAAGACTATCTGCTCACCGGCGCCCTGGAGCCGACCAACGAGCCCTACGCGATCGCTAAAATTGCCGGCCTCAAGCTCTGCGAAAATTATTGCCGGCAATATGGCGTCAACTTTATTTCAGCCATGCCCACCAATCTCTATGGCGTTAACGACAACTTTGACCTGAATAATTCCCACGTGCTGCCGGCGCTGATGCGCAAGTTTCACGAAGCCAAAATTAATCAAGCGAGCACCGTCACCGTCTGGGGCACCGGGGAACCGCTGCGAGAGTTTCTGTACGTCGATGATCTTGCGGATGCGCTGATTTATCTGATGAAAACCTACGATGATGTTGATTTTGTCAACGTCGGCACCGGCCAAGAAATCTCCATCAAAGAGTTGGCACTGACCATTCAAGCCGTGGTGGGCTTTGAGGGCGAGTTGGTATTTGACACCTCTAAACCCAATGGCACGCCCCGCAAGCTGCTCGACGTTTCACGCCTCAACTCGCTGGGCTGGCAGGCCCAAACCGACCTGAAAACCGGGATCGAAAAAACCTACGCCTGGTATCTAGAAAACGTCGATACCCTCAGAGCTTAATCAGCCATGCTCCGGTCTGGCCACGCCTTGGGTGAGGCGGTGGCTACCAATATGACTGCTGATATGACTCAGGAGCCAACCCAATTGCCGACCTTTCTAAAACGGTTAAAAGGTCGGCAATCGCCCTTATTCGCTTTCGGCTGGTTCTTCCTCAGCCTCTTCCGGTTCTTCGACCCCCTCGTCTTCCATCACGTCTTCTTCACCGACACCCTCGTCAATGCCTTCATCCCCGGCTTCCGGACCACCGCAGGCAATCGTCAGCATCGATAGACCAAGAATGAGAGGCAATGCCATCAAACGAGTCATTTTCATGATGAATTTCCTCAAAACAGTTTCGACATAGTTTACAGTGATTTCCCACGAATCAAACCTCTATCAAAAGTTAGAGATTCAGAGTTGAATGTGTCTGTCTTTATGTTTGGTTTGGCTGTAGAGAGGCCTCTCTCTCTGTAGTATGGCCGAATATGGGATCATGAGATTCACGCCTTAAAAAGACTTTATTTGTTCTGTAACGGCTGATTGATGAATTACAAAGCTTATTGTCAGCTTGAGAAAGGCGATCGCCACTGGTGGAATTGAGTTCAGTGTAAAAGTGCTTTCTCATGTCTAGTATTAGACCTGAGAATCAGCCTGTTTAAGACTTCTAATGCCAACTTTTTTGACTCAGTCCTTCTACTTTTCTCTAGCCCAAACGAGTCGTGTTAATCGCTGGATTTTGGCGTGAGGGATGAGGCAGTCTTGGCTCAGTCAGACTCTTGCCTCCGCGCTGGCTAGAAGACAGGTGATGGACAGCGAGCGGCAGACCCGCCATAAAGTCTCTTGGCCAGGCTGGGGGCTCGGGGGGGCTCATATCAAATCTGCCCCTTCTATGCGGATGGCTGTTTATGGTTGTCGGATGTGTCAATTGCTCTGCGTAATGCCCCCAGCTAATTGCGGGGTTGCTTGCGATCTCCAGGGTGACGCTCGTGCTCGCGCAAGATGACAGCAAAGTGCGGCACGATAAAGATAGATGACACAGGGCCGTGAGGTAAGTCTATGGATGATCGGCAAACACCAGCAGCGGGTTGGGGGCTGGCGATCGCCACCTTGTTGGCGATTATCGGCACGCTGGCGGTAAATACGCTGTCCAATTTTTATGCCCCCGGCGGCGAGAACGTGGGCGAAATTGCCAATACGACCCTGGCGGGCGTGTTGATCACCCCGGCGAACTATGCCTTTGCGATTTGGGGCCTGATTTATCTTGGGCTGATGGCCTATGGCGTTTACCAGCTGGGGCCAAAGCAGCGACAGGATGCGGGGATTCGCCGGGTCAATCAGCTATTGATTGTGGCCTGTCTGGCTCAGATGGTCTGGATTTTTCTGTTTACGCTGAAGTTATTCTGGCTATCCGTTTTGGCCATGTTGGGCATTTTGGTGCCTTTGATGATCGTCTATCTAATTCTGTATGGCGATGCTGCCGCCACCCGGCAGCGGCGCTGGTTTGCGCGCTACCCCTTCAGTCTTTACCTGGGGTGGATCGCCGTTGCCACCGTGGTGAATGTCGCCTCAGCGCTCTACGACTCCGGCTGGCGCGGCGACTACAGCAGCGTCACTTGGACGGTGGTGATGGTGCTGGTGACAGCGGCGATCGCGGCGGTGGTGATTTTTACCCGCCAAGACGTGCCGTTTACGCTGGTGTTTGTGTGGGCCTACGTTGCCATTGCGGTGCGGCACTCGACGATACTGGCCATTTGGCTCACCGCTGCCCTGGCCGCGATTGGCCTGCTGGCGTTGCTGGTTTGGCAGCGCTCACGATCACGCCGCCCGCTCAAAACAGGCTAAGTTGAGCGGCGGGCGGCTCAATTTCATCCCAGGGCAAACTCGGCAGATTGGGCATGGTGCCCTTCAACGTGTCGTAAAAGTAGCGGGCGATCGCCGGTGATTGGGCCTCATTGGGGCAGTGGATAAATAGGTAAACCGTCTTCCCCGCCGCTAACCAAGCCTGCAAACGCGGCACCCACTTGGTCACATAGGGTTCGTTGAAATGTAAGTCCGGGTGGCTGATGTAGCGCACCAGGCAAAAGTCGGCGGTGACTACTGGCTGCAGGGGCACGTTAGGCTTGCGACGCTCTGAGGTGAACTGCGGATCCGGCAGGCCATCGGCCTGACCGTCATACATGGTGCGGCTGTCAAGCATGACTCGACCCACCCCCAATTGCCGTAGTTGATCATTTAACCGATCGGCGTGAGTTTGGCGAAACCAGTCTAAATGGCGTACCTCCACGGCGATCGGGGCGGTTTGACGGGGCCACTCGGTCAAAAACTGCGTTAAGTCACTGAACCGCTCGGGGCTGTAGCTGGGCGGCAGTTGCAAAAACATCGGCCCCAGGCGCGGCCCTAACCGCTGCAGGGTGGCCAAAAAGTCCAGCGTCTGGGGTAAGTGGGGCATCAGCTCTCCACTGTGGGAATAGAGACGCGGCACTTTGGGACAAAAGCGAAAGGTCTCCGGCGTTTGCGCCGCCCAGCGATCGACCGTTGCCGCATCCGGAATGGAATAAAACGTTGTATTCCCCTCAACGGTCGTGAGGCGATCGCCATAAAGCCGCAAAAAGTCCGCAGGTCGGGCTCCCGCCGGATAAAAGTCACCCACCCAGTCTTTAAACGCCCACACCGCGCAGCCGAGATACAGCATCATGTCACCCCTTCACCGTAGGAAAAGTGTAACAATCGGTAGGCGATAGCCTATTCGCGATCGCCCATGAGCTTTATTCACCTTCCCAAGTCTTGGCAGCTTGCCGAAAGCCAGATCACGCCAGAATTTGCCTATTGGAACCGCCGTAAGTTTATGAAGGCGATCGTTGGCATGGGCATGGGCGCTTCAGCCGTGTCTGTCGTCGGCTGTCAGCGGGCTAACAAGATGGCTCCGGAACTGCAAGAAACCTTAGGTCAGCCCCTCAACAACGTGACGCGTCACCCCGGTTTTCGAGATGCGGGGCGCGCCATCACTGAGCAGCAATACGCCAGCACCTACAACAATTTCTACGAATTTGGCGGCACCAAAAATATCTGGGCCGATGCGCAAAACCTGCCCACCGACCCGTGGACGCTAGAAGTCGGCGGGCTCGTCAAGAATCCGAAAAAATATGACCTCGACGACCTCACCAACCGTTTTCCCCTCGAAGAACGGGTCTATCGATTTCGCTGTGTCGAAGCTTGGGCCATGGTCGTCCCCTGGCTGGGCTTTCCGATGCAGGCCCTGATGGCTGATGTGGAACCGACCAGCGACGCTAAATACGTCAGCTTTACCTCGTTTTATGATCCCGAAATCACCCCTGGCCCCGCTTGGGGTTTCGCTCAGAACCTGCCCTGGCCCTATGTCGAAGCGCTGACGATCGCGGAAATGGCGAACGAACTCGCCTTCTTTGCGGTCGGGATTTATGGTCGCACCCTGCCCAAGCAGCATGGTGCGCCAATCCGCATGGTGACGCCGTGGAAGTATGGCTTTAAGAGCGGCAAATCCATCGTCAAAATTGAATTTTTGCAAGAGCGGCCCGCCACCTACTGGAACACCCTTTCTCCGAACGAATATGGCTTTGAGGCCAACGTAAATCCGGAGGTGCCCCATCCCCGCTGGTCTCAAATGACGGAAAAAATTGTCGGCACCAACACCAATCCCTTTGATTGGGAAAAGCAGCCCACGGTCATCTACAACGGCTACGGCGAGTATGTGGCTGGTCTTTATGCCTAAGGGATTGGCGCGAAGATAGCGTCTCGTTAGGAGAGGTGGATGGGTAGAGGGTAGGGGGTGGAGGGTCGGTAATCTGGTGGGGTGGGGGCAGGCTGGGAAGCCTACCCAACGAGGTTTCGATCGCGCTCAGCCGTACTGAAGAAAGCGATCGCCTCGCCCTTACCCACTCAGACATACCCCTGTTGCTGCCCTCTCATCTTGTTTGATGGCCATCCTGGCCGTTCCTTTACCCGGACAGCAGTCACCCGGTGAGAACAAACTAAATAAGCGATATTGGCTGATGGGTCATCGCCACAGGCGCGAAACCTTGACCACAGTGTCGCGTCTTTGAGCACAATGGAGGCATCCTCAGGGTTCACATCTGTTACTTCAATGGAGTCATCTCATGGCGTCAGGTTCGGAGATTGATCAGTTGCTGCGGGCACTAAAAGATTGGCAAAAAGCGGTTAATCAGCTCACCAAAAAAAAGGTGCCCCTGCCTGCTGCCGAGGCGCAGCTCGCGCAAGCTCAACAAGCGGTGCTGGCGCATCTAGCTGACGAGGCGATCGCCGATAAGATCGATAAGCTGATTTATCAGGCGATCGCTGATTGTCAGTCAGCCGAGGCCGTGCGCGAAACTTTGATCAAGGATGGCGCGTCTTTAATCACCATAGAACTGAAAACCGTCCATCCTCTATCTGTCAGTCAGCATGAGCTAGAGCAACTGATTGAGCGGTTTCTCACGACGCCCGATCACGATCAACCACTCATCAGTAGCGATGAGGTGCAGTCAGCTTTTCAGCAGCTCAGTGCAGCCATTGCTCAGGCCTACCCGGCCACGCAACCGCTTAGCCGCAAACCCAAAAAGCGCCGCCGTCGAGACCTCGCCATGGGAACGTTGCAAACGGCTTTGGGGGTGGGGTTACTGGCCGGTAACACCCAAATGGAGCCCACTGTCGCCGGAGCCTCTTATATCTTGGGGGGCAATGCCCTGCTGGCGGCACTCGCCAACCTGGTCGGGCGATTGCCCACGACCCAGGTTTCGGTGGATTAATGGTCGTCTTTAGGCTGGCGAGGATTGGTTACTACCAGCTCAAATATCCAGCCCGGCAGTTCCTTAATTTTCTCTGCCATCCGCCGTAGGTCTTCGAACCCATTGAGTGACAAGCTTTCCCGCGTTCTTACTTCGACGGCAATGACCTGATTTGCCCCTTTAGCAATAATGTCGAGCGGACATTTCGAGAGCCCCTCAGGTAAATCTGTGGCCTCGGGGTACACCGTTACCTCGTAACCTTCGTTGCGATATTCGCGCGCGAGTTTGAGTACCCGCCGATGTTCTAAGCCAGATTGATGATTGCGATAACTCATAGAAGCGATCTGCAAGAACTCACTACCCTAAATCAGCCGGATCTGGAGCATGTTCTATCCTAACATGCACAAATTCTACCCCTTGAATAAAGCCTTCAGCTAACAGCGGCGACATGCCTTTGACCCGAAAAGAGCCGTTCAAATTTTTGCGGCGGCTCACCACATCTGTCACCTGATAGTCATGCTCATAAACGACGCTGACCAACGCGGTGCGTACGGGTTTAATGATGTTGTCGCTGTCGGGCACGCTGTCTTCGTTGCCGCTGCGCGCCTCAAAATAATAGGTCAGCTGAATCCTGACAAACTCGTCGCTGGGGCGATCGCTGGCCCATGACTGGCTGGCCGCCTGACGAACTCGCTTGACCCACGCCTGTAGCTTTGATTTATCTTTGGTTTGGTTTGAAACAGGCCGACCGGGAAGGATGAATTCGCAAGGAAGCACAAGATTGACCGGGGGGATACACCAACGCATCTAACCATCGACAGCCGGAGGACAAACGCCCTGTCAAAGCGACAGCGAGGCTTCTCTATAGTAAATCTGTCCTGGTTTATTAATCGATGACGTTGCTGGCCCGCAAAAGGTGTCACGCTGTGACCCGCGACTCCAGTTCTGTGCCGGTGTTGGCTTGCCGATGGCCTCATCCTCCGCCACGCTGACGGGGCTGGCTGGCGGCATGGCTATTTTGCTGGTAATTTCCTAAGGTTAAGTCGGCACGATACGCCCTGGGTAAGCACTGTAGTCAAGGTTCGACGGACAACCTATCCCCTCCGTGATGACGGGCGCTAGCGATCGCGGTTCACCGGTCCAAGCCGCTCGCTCTCAAGGTTCATGCCCCGCCCCATCTGCCTCGTTGTGAATCGAACCAGTGTGGCTGGGCGTTCACCAGCACACCTACGGGCAGATCGGCAATGGCAGCGATGAATGCTGATCCATCGCTGCCATTACTTAAACAAAGCGTTCGCTACCCTATTGCCTCAGGCACGGCGGAGCTAGACGACAGATAGCTCAACGAGGCCGGCGATCACCATCGCACACAAAACCGCGAAAAGATAGCGAGGCACGCCGTTGCCGCCATAGCTGGCATTGTCGGCCCGGCGCTGAAAAAAGGCGTATACGTTAGGCGCGCCTATGATGAGAAAGATAATTCCCAAGACACTCAGCTTAGAGCTCTGGGGCTGACCGAAATCGGCATTCAGTTGGTTAGTTGTCATTACAGTTATCCAAACTCAATTGACTCGGTAAAACATTGTTGTCAGCGGCAGTGGTTGACGGTTAAGCGTCCGCTAGTTGGCTGGTGTGATTCTGTAGACTATGAGCAGTCGCAGAAACCGGCGGTACTGGCCAAAATTGCAGAGGCGCTTAAACACACTGCCGACAAATTTGCTTTGCAACCGTCAACAGCACATTTAGTCCCGTTAACTCAGTTGTGTAACACTTTATTAAGTATACGTGACTTTGACGTGGGAAATCTTACTTAAGTTGAATTTTATTTTGCTACCAAGAAAAATTAAGTGCAAATACTCACCTTTGATGCGGGTGTTGCCTGTGTCTCGTTGGCTTGGTAAATCCACGTTTGCGGTGGGTAGAGTCTAGACGGCTGAATGACTCTCGAACGCGCTCAGGCAGATGCGATAGTGAGGGCACGCCAGTTTGATCGGGCGATGATTCAGATAAGGGAGCCTGTTATCTTTGTTTGCGGCTATTACTACGACCCCGGCCGGGGCGCGATCGCTGATTCCCGTTTGTGCTGCCTTGCCCGCGACGCTGTGGGTGCCTCAATCTGTAGCCCCTGCCCTTGAACCAACTGCCGATATCACGATACAGGTTTACTCAGGGCCGCTACAGAATACGATCACAACCTTGTGGAACGAGCAAGCTGGCCTGATCTTTTGCCTGGCGACGGGGGCGGTCGTGCGGCTGATCGCGCCTTTGCTGCAAGATAAGCAGACAGATCCCGCTGTAGTGGTGCTGGATGAAGCGGGTCAATTTGCCATCAGTCTCTGTGGCGGCCACCAGGGCGGCGGCGATCGCCTGACGCAGCGCCTCAGTCATCTATTAAATGCCCAAGCGGTGATTACTGGTTCTGCTCATCATCGGTACCTGCCGGGTATCGATCTATTGGGGCAACCCTTTGGCTGGACAAAGGGCAGCGGCGACTGGACGCGGGTGGCCAGCGCGATCGCCCGGCAAGCATTGGTACAGGTCATTCAAGACGCGGGTTCAGCAGTTTGGCAGCAGCATTTACCCGCCGATCATTTCTTTCAGTTGGGCTGGCCCGACGTGCCGCCCCTGCCTGCGGAGGCGTCCTCACCTCTTCAGGCTCGCGTGTGGATTAGTGCCATCCAGCGGCAGTTTGCGCCTGAAGCCGAGTTGCCGAAAGCGCAGTGGCATCCGCGGGTGCTATGGCTGGGTATCGGCTGCGAGCGCGGTACCTCACAAGCCCTAATCGCTCAGGCGATCGCCACTGCCTGCCAAACTCATCATCTGGCTCAGGGGGCGATTGCGGGGATTGCCACGATTGATCTCAAAGCTGATGAAATAGGACTGGTGCAGCTCTGCCAGGAACGACAGTGGCCGCTACGGTGCTTCACTGCAGCAGCGTTGAGCAAAATTATCGTGCCTCATCCTTCCGCCGTGGTGGAAAAAGCGGTCGGTACTCCTAGCGTGGCTGAGGCTGCAGCACTCTTAGCCGCCCAGCAACATTCTGAGGCTGGGAGCGACCTCCAGCTCAGTGTTACCAAGCAGGTCTTTCGGGCGGCGGCACAGCCAGGGGCCGTCACCGTGGCGATCGCCCAGGCCCAGCAGGAATATACGGGGCGAATTGGTCACCTGGCTCTCGTCGGTACTGGCCCCGGCAGCTTGGATCAGATCACGCCAGCGGCCAAGGCCGCGATCGCTCAGGCTGACGCCGTGATTGGCTATCGCCTCTATGTTGATCTGATTCGGCCCCTGTTGCGACCGGGGCAAATCGTTGAGCCCTGGCCGATCACGCAGGAACGACAGCGGGCCGAGCGGGCGATCACCCTGGCGAACTGGGGCCTTAACGTTGCGGTCATCTCTTCGGGTGACTGCGGCATCTATGCCATGGCCGGTTTGGTCTTTGAGACACTGCAGGCTCAGGGCTGGGACGGTCAAACTCCGACCATCGCCACCCTGCCCGGCATTTCGGCGCTGCAGTCAGCGGCAGCTCGGGTCGGTGCGCCGTTGATGCATGATTTTTGCGCGATTAGCCTGAGCGACCTGCTCACTCCCTGGCCCGTGATTGAGAAGCGTCTGCAGGCGGCAGCGGCAGCCGACTTCGTCATCGCCCTCTACAATCCCAAATCGCAGAAACGGACAGAGCAGATCGCGATCGCCCAGCAGATTCTGGTGCAGCATCGAGCGCCCGACACTCCGGTCGCGATCGTGCAGTCAGCCTACCGCCCGGACGAAAACATTGTTCTGACGGATGTGGCTCACATGCTTGAATCGGCGATCGACATGCTGACCACTGTGATCATCGGCAACCGCAGCACTCAGCTGTATGCCGGTAAGCTGATTACGCCTCGAGGCTACGCTACCCAGGGGGCTAATGGCAGCACCGGGGCAGAGCCCCTAGCTTGAAAGATCACGCTGACAACTGTCACTCCTCTCGCCCAGCTGGGAAATCTACGGAGGAATGGCTTTCTCAGAAAATCGTTATCTGAACGCCAAACTTATGTCTTCCCCTGAGCTCTCTAACGATATTGTCTGGCCGCAAATTTCGGTCATCGTGCCGATTTACAACGGCGCAGCCGATCTGCCTGATTTAGGCAAATGCCTATGCCGCCAGACGTACCCTCGCGATCGCGTCGAGTATCTGCTGGTTGACAACAACAGTACCGACGACACGGCAGCGCAGCTCCAGCAGCTGCAGGCCACCGGGCAGGACTTCGGTCTGCAAATCCAGCCGTTGTCTGAGCCCCAGATTCAAAGCTCCTATGCGGCTCGTAACCAAGGCATTCGAGCGGCGACCGGCGAGATTTTGGTATTTACTGATGCTGACTGTCGCCCTCATGCGGACTGGCTCGTCAAACTGATCGCCCCCTTTCAAGCTGCTGAGGTGGGTTTGGTCATTGGTGAAATCGCCGCTTTGGCCGGTCATAGCCTGCTGGAAAGCTATGCCGAGTATCGGGAGACGCTCACTCAGCGCTACACCTATGCCCACCCCTTTTATCCCTATGGGCAAACGGCAAACTTAGCCATTCGTCAGGCCGCCTTTACTCAAGCGGGTCTGTTTCGGCCCCACCTCACGACGGGCGGCGACGCTGACCTCTGCTGGCGGGTCCAGATGGCCACCGATTGGCAAGTCTTTTTTGCCCAAGATGCTCTGGTGCGCCATCGCCACCGCTCGACCTTGAAGGATCTCGCCAGCCAGTGGCGGCGGTACGGGCGCTCCAACTTTTATTTGCACGAACTGCATGGCGTTGACCTCGGCCCCACCATGCCGCCCAAAGAGGTGGTTCGTCGCCTGGGTCGTTGGCTGATCAAAGATATTGCCAAATCAACCTGGCAAATCATGCGCCGTCGTGCGCCGGCAGTGGCCGTCATCAGCGGGCCGTTAGACCTGTATTGCGCGAAATTGCGGGCGATCGGCCAGCGCCAGGCCCAATTGCCTGAGGCGGCGCGGCAGATTGACTGGTTAGATCAGCCAGGCTCTGAAGCGCCTACCGTTTCTCCCCCACCATCGATCACGACTTGAGGCGGCTTGCAACCGAAGATTGTGGTCAACGTCAAGCCCCATATCAGGAAAATCAGAGTAAAGCGGTTCGCGGCTTCACCCTTGTCAGTCTCCAGCGTGGGGTCTGAAGTTGCAACTCACACTGCAAACAGTCACCCTGCAATCAACGACACTCTTGGCCCAGAGCAAGTAATTCTCCGCTATCTGAGCGATCGTCATTATCTTAAGCTCGTACGATAAGTACAGCGTAAATTAAGTTTTTGACCGTTGTTGACGGAAGCTTGATTCCCCCAACTTCCCTTAGCAAAGGGGGCATCTCAATCCAGGTATTGAATAGCCCCTTTTTCTTAGCGAAGCCAGGCCCGGAGGGCTTTAGGGGGCGGCGACAGCCGGGGATCGAGCTGTTACCGCTGCGATACGGCAAGAAACTTTAGTTTCCAAAGTAATAAGAGTGATTGGGGCATACTTATTTAACAACGTGATAAACGGTTCCTAATCATTCAAAATACGATATTGAAACAATGTTTTCTAAACCCATCAAATGCCTTCTATGTTTTGGTATTTTGGCGCTTGCGGTCAGCTGTAGTCGTGGCAACCGCACTGCAGACACCGACCTTGAGACGGTTGCTAGCGCAGCTGAATTGACCGCTGATCAGGTGCTTGTGATCGGTGATATCTCCAGCGGTCCTGCTGAAAAAATCGCCCTTTATCAGCCCCTCGCTGACTATTTAGAAAGCCGTCTGACCGACGTTGGCATTGAACGAGCCACCGTTAAAATTGCCCCCGATTTGGACACTATGCAAACTTGGTTGAGTAATGGTGAGGTCGATCTCTATTTCGATAGCCCTTATCCGGTCATGGTGATGAGCACCCGTACCGAGGCAAAACCGCTGCTGCGTCGCTGGAAAGGAGGCATCGCTGAATATCGCAGTCTGATCTTTACCCTAAACGAGAGCGACATTCAAACGACAGCCGATCTGGCGGGCACCCAAATTGCTCTGGAAAGCGACTTTTCGACATCCGGCTATATGCTGCCATTGGCTTACTTGCAGGCCGCTGGACTCCGTTTGGTGGAACAATCTGCCGCCCTCGATCGCCTCCAAGCTAATGAGGTTGGCTTTGTCTTCAGCGACGATGAAAGCAATACTGTTGAATTGGTGCTCAGTGGGGCCGTCGATGCTGGAGCTTTGGACAACGGCACCTTTGCTGCGCTACCGGAAGAGGTGCGATCGGCGATGAGAATTGTGCTAGAGACTGACCCCGTCGCCCGACATATTGTCTTGGTCAGCGCCCAAACATCGGCTGAGCAAAGCAACGCAATTAAAGATGTTTTGCTGTCTATGGATGCCTCATCAGAAGGACAAGCAACCTTAGAAAGTTTCGAAAACACAGCAAAATTCGACGAGTTTCCAGTCGAACAATCCATCGATCGCCTTGAGGAACTCTACAATCAGACGCTTGAATAAATGCTGAAGCTCCGTCGTCCTCAGCGTTCAGCTGGCTCTCTCGTCAATAAACTGACAACCGCCATGAGTGGCTTAGCCGTGGCAGCGGTCTTAGTGGTCAGTGGGTTCTCGCTCGTGCGTGAGCGGGCTAACTTTCGTGAAGAATTGGAACAACAGGCAAAATTGCTGCTTGATACTTTATCGGTAGCTAGCAGAGATGCGCTGTACTTTAACCAGTTTGAAGACGCCAGTCAGATTGTCAATAACCTCGGTCAAGACTTTCAGAACGAGCAGTCTATTGTCATGGCTCGTCTCTACCAAACCGATGGACGCATCCTGGCAGATGCTTTTGCGGCAGATCAGCAAACTTTTAATCTGGAACCCGATCGCTTCGGTCAGGCGCTTTTGGCGGATGATGTGCTTATTACAGAATGGGAGTCGCAGCGCCTGATTGTCGGTAAGTCGATTATTGTCGGCGATGAAACGGTGGGTGCTCTGAGTGTGGGGCTGTCTACCCGACCGCTGCAAGTCAAGCTCCAGAAAACGCTCTTAGAAGGACTGCTCGCCGCGCTCTTAGCCGCCATCGGTAGCATTCTGTTGGCTCGGTTTATTAGTCGCTCGATCACCAAGCCCTTACAACAGCTCACCACGGCAACTCAGCAGCTCACCGCTGGGGAATGGGGGCAGGCGATCGCCCTCAACACCAATGACGAGCTCACAACCCTGGCAGACGCCTTCAACCAAATGCGGGGACAACTCCACGAGTTGGTGGCATCCTTGCAACAGCAAACCCAAGAATTAGAACAGAGCCAAGGCCTGGCCCAGTCTCGGGCTACTGAGCTAGAGCAGACGCTGCAAGAACTGCATCAAACTCAAGCGCAGCTCATTCAACAAGAAAAGATGTCGAGCTTAGGGCAAATGATTGCCGGAATTGCCCATGAGATCAACAATCCAGTCACCTTTATCCATGGCAATTTAGCACCCGCTAACGCCTATATCGAAGACCTTCTCTCTTTGATCGAGCTGTATCAAAAAAGCTATCCTGAGCCGTCGCGCGAAATTGCGGCTGAGCATCAATCCATTGATCTGCCTTTCATCAAAAAAGACATTGTTAAAATCTTGTTTTCGATGCGCCTTGGGGCAGAGCGGATTGCGGGCATCGTGAAATCACTGCGCACCTTTTCACGCTTGGACGAGTCGCTGTGCAAGGCGGTCAACTTACACGATTGTTTAGATAGTACGTTGATGATTTTGGCCCATCGCCTTAAAGCCACTGATCGTCGCCCAGAGATTGAAGTCGCCAAAAGCTACAGTGAGCTGCCGCCCATTGAATGCTATGCGGGTCAGCTCAATCAGGTCTTTATGAATGTCTTGACGAACGCGATCGAAGCTCTAGAAGACAAAGCCGCTAACATTGACTGCGAAGCGCAAAAGGAGACCCCTTTACAGATCCGCATTTACACCAAAATGCCTTCGACTCATCAAGTCCTAGTTCAGATTAGCGATAACGCTGGGGGGATGCCGGCGGCGGTGCAATCAAAAATCTTCGATCCGTTTTATACAACAAAACCGGTTGGCAAAGGCACTGGCCTGGGATTATCAATCAGTTATAAAATCATCACGAATTTACACGGTGGACAGTTCACCTGCCAATCGACGCCAGAGCAGGGCACCAACTTTTTTATCCAAATCCCCGTTCACCAAGCGGCGAATACCTGAGTTGATGAATACCAGTTCTACGAATTACAGCGACACAGACCAGTCGGCTTTCTCCCAGTCGGAGACACTCTGGCCTGCCCATCGGGCTGACGACTCCGCTCAGCCGACGTTCCTTGAGCGGAGTCGTAAGGAAGATCTGTAGCCCAGTTTCAGAGAATTGGTATAGGCCGACTGGCATCTCGCTTAGAGTCGGCTGTCCAGGCAGGCGCTAAGACGAGCTGGGGGTCGGCTTCAGGCGGCGCAGGACAGAGAATAGGGCCGGTCGCATCGCCGGCGGAAAAATAGCGATCAGCTGACCGATTTTGGCCTTTTGAGCGGAATGAGATTTGCCCTGCTGCAAGAGGACTTTACCGGCTTGGGTGTCACCTGCTTCAATCAGCCGCAGTCCGAGTAATAGCTGGGTTTCGTGCAGCCGCTGCTGGCGAATTTGTTCCAGCTTTGGGTCGGCAAAATCGTACAGATTGAGATACTGAATCTTGTCTTTTAGATAGGGGATGGCGCGCCCGATGCCCTGCTGTTCCGGGTGAAAGCGGTATTCCATCAGCCGCTCGGGCAGATAGTAAGCCTGCTTGCCGGCCACGGCTAGCCGCACCAGCAGGTCGTTGTCTTCACAGTTTTGCAGGTTGGGTCGCATGTAGCTGACTTCATCCAGCACCCGCTTGCGAAACAGTGTGGCCCCAATTTGCAGACTTTGCTGATCAAACACGCGTGCCGTCAGATCAGCAATGGGGCCTGCCGGTAGCGTCGTGCGGCCCCATTGGGCGGAGTTGGTTGCCGTTAGTTCGGGTTCACGTTGGCTGTCGCTGTTGATTACCCAGTGATCGGTGCTGACAAAATCGATCGCAGGGTGCTGGTCAAGAATCGCGGTGGTGGCGCGCAAAAAATCAGGGGTGAGGTGATCGTCGTCATCGAATTTAATGAAGTATTCGCCCTGGGCCGCTTCAAAGCCCGAAATCATATTGTTGCTTTTGCCAATGTTTTGCGAATGGCGCACGTAGCGCAGGCGCGGATCTGGCAGGCTGGCCATCAACTCGGGAGTGTCATCTTGGGAGCCGTCGTCACATACGATGATTTCAAAATCGTCGTAGTTCTGCGCTAACACGCTAGCGATCGCCTCAGCCAGAAATTCTGACCGATTATAGGTGGGGATACAAACGCTAACCTTGACCATGGATGACCTTATCGCGTTGAGAATGGAAGCTGCTGGGGGCAGCGGCCCCGTCAGGCAACAGACTTGACCGACTAGAAAAGGTTGCCTGCCCTACTGTAAATTGCCCATCCGATCAGCGGGAATCCACAGCTAGCGTCAGTATTTTTTCGGTGCGGACTTCATATCAGTGGGGTGAGGCGGGCATACTAGATCAGCCTGAGTGCCTACCGAATTAGGGGGGCGATCGCCTGTCTAGTCCCATTGTTCTTGTCGCAAAACGCTGCCATCCAGAATCACGGCAATAGCGCTACAAACTTTTGTTCCCCGGCTTCCTTCGTTCCTGTTGCGTTGCCCTGTTGCATCGGGAGCCCTATCAGTGAGAATTGGTCTTACCCTTCTGCCCATGAAAATTTTGATGCTGTCGGCCACATTCCCGTTTCCCCCCACGCGTGGCGGCACGCAGGTGCGCACGTTCAATCTGCTGAAGGGATTGGCGGGGCACGAGGTCACCCTGGCCACGCAAACCGATGACACGGTCACCCCTGATGAGATTGCTGGTCTCAGAGCCGCAGTGAGCGATCTACAGGTGTTTCCGAAACCGCCGTCTCCGAGTTCGGGTAGCGTGATGGGCAAAGCAGCACGGTTCGGCCAGTTTCTCATCGGGGGCACGCCCCCGAGCGTGACGGCCAACTTTTCAGCGGCGATGCAGGCTTGGGCCGAAGCCGCCGTCAAGGCTCAAGCCTTTGACGCCCTCACCTGTGAGCACAGCGTCAATGAGCGCTATGTGTCAGCTCGGCTGCAGGCAGCGGTGCCGAGGCGCATCGTCAATATTCACAGCTCGGTGTATGGCACCTGTAAACAACAGCTTGCCTCGGGTACTGCCGAAAAGCCCTGGCGCGATCGCCTCAACCTCTCCCTGCTGAAACGCTACGAGCAGCAGTATTGCCAGAAGTTCACCGATCTGGTGGTGACGACGCCAGAAGATGCGGCGCAAATGCAAGAGCTATGCCCGCAGCGGTCAGTTCATGTGGTGACTAACGGCGTTGATCTCGACCTGTTTCCCCAGCGCCCGCGCGATCCGGGTGGGTATCACCTGGTGTTTATCGGCGCGATGGATAACCTGCCCAACATTGATGCCGCGACCTTCTTGGCCCAAGAGCTGTTTCCACGGGTCCGTCAGCGATATCCCGCTGCGAAACTCTCGCTGGTGGGTTCACGTCCGACGCCTGAAGTGATGGCCTTGAAGGCATTGCCGGGGGTGAGTGTCACTGGGCGCGTCCCTTCGATGGTGGACTATTTGCACCAGGCGACGGTGTGCGTGATTCCCATGCGGGCCGGCTACGGCATCAAAAACAAAACGCTGGAAGCGATGGCAGCGGGCATTCCGGTTGTGGCCAGCGATCGCGGTTTAGAAGGTCTGTCGGTGGACGGGGCAAACGTGCCCCAGCGGGCGATGCGGGCCAATGAGGTTGAGGCTTACATCAATGCCATTGTTCAACTTTTTGAAAATCTTGATCTTCGAGCCACCCTATCGCATAACGCGCGCACTATGATTGAGGCGGATTATACCTGGAAACAAGCTGGGCACACCTATAGCCAGATCTTGTCTGCTCGCTAGCGCTTGCCATGCCGATGCCCCCGTCTCGCTCCCCTGAAGATTCCTTAGCTGCCGGTTGGGTGTTTAAACCGGCCAAAACTCACCAACCGACGCAGCTTACCCCCCTCACCCCTCGCGTTAACGGGATCGCTCGCCTAGTGCGCCTGCTGGGGTTGACTGCCTTGTTAGCGGGGGCCGGTACGGTCGTTGGCTTCAGCTTGTGGACTAGTGCCGTGTTGATTTTTCGTCCTCATCCGCCGCAGTGGCTGACCGCTTATTTGCCCGATGGCCGCCCCTGGGGCGACGCCCCTCTGCAGAGCCTGGCTGATATTGAGGCGGAGCTGTCGGGCCAGCAGTCTTTGGGCGACCTCCTTGATCTGTCTCAGCTCAGTGATGCGGCCGAACTGCAGGGTCTCCAACTGTTACCAATTGTCGAAACGCGATCGCCCTGTAGTCGTAACTGTGACCAGATCGTCGAACTGCGGCTCTATAGCAGTCCGGCGGCTGACTCGCTGCAACTGCTCGATCAGCTGCGGGTACAAGGCCCCTCTGAGGCGCAGGTGTTAGACCCGATTGCGCGCGGTGATACCGGTACCATGGGCTCGACTCATCGGTTGCCCTTAGAAGCCCTCAAACCGCTGCATGAGGAAGGTTTACCCGGTGGCTGGCTAACGCTCACCGGTCGCTGGCACCGGCAGGGCAGCCCGGTCCTCTATGGGCAACTGCTTCACGTGGATGCCCAAACCCGACGACTGCAGTCTGTCCTCAATTGGCAAAGCCCAGCTGGTCGCCTGCCCGCCTGGCATAACGTCGACCAGGCCGGACTCCCCGAGCTGCTGGTCAACCAGAGTACTGGGTTAGAACCGGATTTTTATCTCTATCGCGTGAGTCGGGCCAATGCGGCCAACACGACCACTCGCCTGCAGGAAATTTCGCTCGCCCCGCTGCCGCTGCCGCCAGACACCGCACCCGAGGCTTATCAAAATGCCCTGTTTTTAGCTAAACAGGGGCTATGGTCAGAAGCTCAGGCGCTGCTGTCGCCGCTCAAAACCCAACTCGCTGAGCAGTGGTCACCCGATTTAGAACAGCAGCGCCAGCTGATTATGCTGCATGCCAAATTTAGTCAGAGCCAGGCGAATCGCGATTGGTCACAGCCCAGCCAAAAGCTGCTGGCCCTGCTGCTAGATGGTCAGTGGCAGGCGGCGTTAGACCCGGTCAAAGCGGCTGAACCGGGCTTTGAGCGGGCCGTGCTGCCGCTACTAGAGCGAGAATCGGCGCGGGTGTGGCAGCGGCTCAGCGCGAGTCTCAAGGTCACCCCCCAACAGCCGGAAGCGCGACTCTGGGGGGCGTTGCTGCTGTTGGCAAAGGAGAACGAAAAGGCGGCGCTGGCCTGGTTTAACCCTAATCAACAGACGACCTTGAAAGCTGAGTTTGACGCGATCGCTCAACAAGTGGCACCGCCAGCACTGCCGGCCCCCGCGATCGCCACGGGCAATTCCTCCGGCGCGGCAAGTCCGGCCTCAACGACTGCATCAACTGCGCCGTCAGCGGCTGCAGGAGGCTTGCTGGGCACCGTCGCCGCCCTCGATCGCCCCAACCTCAATGCCTGGCAGCCGCCTGACGACGACGAGCTGGCCCTGACCTCGGGGCAGCGGTGGTATACCATCACGGTTCAGGCCAGCTATGGACAGCAGGGCTGGCAGGCGCAGCTACCGGCGCTGGCAGTGGCGTCGGCGCAAGGCGCACGCGACCTGATGCAAACCCTGGGGCTCAGTCCCGGTGCCCAGCTGCCGTTGCTGAATCCGACGACTGGGCAAACTGGGCCAACAATTCAAATCAGGGCCGTGCAGGCGCAGGGGGGCAGTATTGCCCTCTTGGCCAGCGGGCCGTCCACCGCATCGGGGACGTCCTGGGTGGTGACAACGTCCGGCCAGTGGCAAAGTCCCGCCGCGATCGCCCCACAATCTTTCTGGTCGCTGTGGCAAAGTCAGCCAGAGCTGGGAGATCGCCTCGCCGCAACCCTGCAAACTCACTTGGGGGCTGAGCCTACCGCGCTGCGAACAGCGCTGCAGCAGACCCCGGCTCTGGCGAGCGTCCGTCGCGTTAATTTGCTCAACGAAGCGGAATCTGCGATCGTGGTGACGCTCTCGCCCGAACTGGCTCCCAGTCTGGGACTCACGGTGTCTGATCCCACCGTTATTGACCTGGTGATCTCGCCAGAAGGTGAGCTGTTGTATAGCGATCTGTGGGGCCAATCAGCGGCCTTGGTAGGCTGGCTGCAGCCGCCCACTGGCCCGGCAGCTTTGGTAACGCGTCAGGGCGATCGCGTCGAATTGCTCGTGTGGTCGCCGCAAAACCGGCAGTTTCAATAACCCTCAAGGTGGCGATCTCCCAGCTGTTAATGGTTCAAACGTTTCATCTGAGCGGTTGCCAGGGCTCTAGGCAGCAACAGCAAGCTCACCTAAAAGTCCACTTCAGAGATGTGAGCTAGCTGAGAACGGCTGGCGCTTAGGTGGCAATCAATCCCAACTGCTGCATCACTGCCAACAAATTGCACTCATACCACCACTCCACAATCTTGCCGCCCGCAATGCGCAGCAGGGTAAAGTCATTGACTTTGACCCCTTTACCCGTGGGGGGAACCCCCAGAAACTCGCCGGTCTGGGTGCCTTGGATGGTGGTGCGATACACCACTTTATCGCTCTCCGCAATCACATCCCCCATCGTTTGATAAATATCCGGAAAGCCTTGAAAGAGGCTGGCGTTAAAGGCTTTGTTGGCTTCTAATCCAGCGATCGGTGCTGCAGCGCTGTTGAAATGATAGATAACATCCGGACTCATCAACTCATCCCAGGTCTGCCGCCAATGGGGCTCGGTAGCCCACCCCTCCTGAGCGAAGCGGAGCGCGATCGCCTTATTTTCTGAAAGTAAAGTCATCATAAATTTCCTCAATACGCTGCCGTATGGATATAGATTAATAAGGCAAGCTATTAATGTCAATACGCTACCGTATGGCCAAGAAAAACGAGACCTCAAGCCTGACCCAGCAGGATTGGATTAGTCAGGGACTTGAGGTGTTGGCAAAAAGTGGCGTCGAGGCCGTCCGGGTCGAGCCCCTGGCCAAACTCATGGGGGTCACCAAGGGGAGTTTTTATTGGCATTTCAAAAATCGAGGAGACCTATTGGAGGCGGTCTTTCAGGCCTGGATGGAGCGCCAAACCTACAGCATTATTGAACAGGTGGAAGAACTCGGCGGTAACGCGACCAATAAACTGCTCTACCTGTTTGAACTGGCAGTTCAAGATGATGGTCGGGTCGAGAATGCGATTCGAGCTTGGGCCACCCATGATGCCAAAATCGCTACGCTGTTAGCCCAAGTCGATCAACGCCGTTTGGACTATACAAAAGACTTGTTTTTGCAGATTGGCTTCGCCCCCGCTGAGGCGCTGGTGCGGGCGCGGATGGTTTACTATGCGCTAGTGGGTGAATTTACTATCGGCACCCGCAGCGATCAGGCTGAGCGACTCGCTGAGATCCGCCTGCAGCACGCGATTCTCACGCAGCCAACCTGAGTTCATGGCGCTGGCAGATGAACGCTGAGATGACGCACACTAGTGATCAGTAACGCCAGCTCATTCACTAAGCAATTCGACCGCATGACGATAAAACCGATTCACGTAATTGGCGGCGGCCTCGCGGGCACCGAAGCCACCTGGCAGATCGCCCAGGCGGGCGTGCCCGTCATTTTGCATGAGATGCGCCCCCACAAGCAGTCCCCCGCTCACCACAGCGAACATTTGGCTGAATTGGTGTGCAGCAATTCCTTTGGGGCCCAGTCGAGCGATCGCGCCTCGGGCCTACTGCATGAAGAGTTGCGGCGATTGGGTTCGATCGTGATTGGCAAAGCCGATGAGCATCAGGTGCCAGCGGGCGGGGCCTTAGCGGTCGATCGCGGCGTTTTTAGCCATGAGCTGACGGAAACCTTGGCGAATCATCCCCATATTGAGCTGCGGCGCGATGAGGTACACCAGATTCCCGATGACGGCATTGTGGTGCTGACCACCGGCCCCTTGACCAGCGACGCGCTGTCGCGAGACCTGCAGCGCTTCACCGGGCAGGCTTACATGAGCTTCTTTGATGCGGCTAGCCCGATTGTGGTGGGTGAAAGCATCAACCATGAGGTGGCCTTCCTGGCCTCACGCTACGATCGCGGCGAGGCGGCTTATCTCAACTGCCCGTTGAATCGCGAACAGTACCTGCAGTTTTGGCAGACGCTCTGTGAGGCGGAACAGGCGGAACTGAAGGATTTTGAACGCGAAACCGCCAAGTTTTTTGAAGCTTGTCTGCCGATTGAAGAAATGGCACGGCGCGGCGAAGACACCATGCGCTATGGCCCGATGAAGCCTGTAGGCCTATTCGACGCTCGCCTGGGTCACTTCAAGGATCCCGCTCTGAAGGACAAGAAGCCCTACGCGGTGGTGCAGCTGCGCCAAGAAGACAAGCAGGGCAACCTGTGGAACATGGTCGGCTTTCAGACCAATCTCCGCTGGGGCGAGCAAAAGCGCGTCTTTCGCCTGATTCCGGGTCTGGAAAATGCCGAGTTTGTTCGCATGGGCGTGATGCACCGCAACACCTTCATCAACTCCCCGGAACTGCTGAGCGCGACGCTGCAATTTCACCAGCGCCCCACGCTGCTGGCGGCGGGCCAGCTCGTCGGCACCGAAGGCTACACGGCGGCGACGGCGGGCGGTTGGCTCGCGGGTACCAACGCGGCGCGTGTGGCGCTGGGACAGGAACCGTTGACCCTACCGGTCAACATGATGATGGGTGCATTGATCGACTTCATTAGCTCAGCAGAGCCGAAGCACTTTCAGCCGATGCCGCCGAACTTCGGCATCATTCCTGCATTGCCCACCAAGATTCGAAACAAGCGGGAGCGCTACGGCCACTACCGCGATCGCGCCCTCGACGACCTTTCCAACTGGGCCACCACCCACGACATCTCGTTACATCAACAGGATGTGGCAGCTATCGCCTAGTGATGCAAAAAGAGAATGTTGTTCGACATAATCACCCCTCTACAAATGGGATTGAAAGCGATCGAAAGCCTCATGATGTAAGTGTCCTGATGACTTTCAGAGTCCATTACTTTAGGTGAAAAGGTTATCTCCAAATAAATTGTTATACCGAATAGTCAAATGTAAAGACATTGAGTATGAAGCCTACAATTCGAATTAAAACCACTAAAGACAAAAATTTTAGTAAATCTTTTTTTGGCGGATCACCTAAATTACCTCGTGACTTTAAGTGGCCGCATTGGGATTCAACTCCATTTCATCAAGATGAAATGGAGTATGCAGAGAAAACTGGTCGTGAATGTGGTACAGAAGCATACTGGGACAGAAAGATAGAGGAAATCAAGATAAAGCTCCGAGAACCAGTAGTTCCGCTAGTATTTCTGGGGCAGATTTATCTTGAGGAAGTTCCTCGTTATGGAGGATTCCCGGATTTGCCATCGTCAGGAGTTCTTTGTTTCTTCTGGGATTTTGTAAATTGGCCAGCAGGTTGGAGAGCTTCTTCTAAAGGCTCTTGTAGAGTTATCTATTTGAAAGACATTTCTAATCTTGAGTCACTCTCATTCCCTGAAGGAATGGCTGATAAATTTAGAAACATAGTTGATATAGATCACAATGCTTCTTGTTGTTTGTCATTCGAGCCAGGTTGGATATCTTCAAGATATCTTGACGCAATACTTGACATTGAAGATGATAGTGAATATTTGATGCCATCTCCCTTTCTGGAAGAATATTTAGAGGATGTCCCAAATGATTTCCCTAAAAGGAATGAGTTGACTATTTTAGTTAAGGATGAGTCCTCATACGGAGAACCTATGCATCTGTTGTTTGGCAGTCCGATGGAAATTCAAAATCCAATGGAAGAGATGTGTCAACTATGTTTTCATGGATTTGATTATCTTCAGTATGACATTGATTCTGATCCAGAAGTGGCTTTTTTAAGAGATGGAGTCCAAGACTGGCAACTGTTACTTCAGTTAGATTGTGACAATAACCTCGATTGGGAGTGGGGAGATTCTGGAATGCTGTATTTCTGGATAAGAAAACAGGATCTAGAGAGGCAAGACTTTTCTAATGTATGGTGCGAAATGCAGTGTAGCTAGGGATTCAAAGCATAACAATCACTTGCACACCGACCATATTGAGCTCTTGGTTGAGTCTGAGAGATTGATGTTGGTGGGTGAAGCGGAATGTTAGAACTCACCTTGATTGGGCATTAGCAAATTGCGGGATAATTCAAAGCTTTCAGATCTTTAAAGCTCTATATGACTGGACTTTATAAGGCTGTCTATCCCTCAATTTAGCCACGCCAAGAGTCACGATTACTCTGTTCAATTTGCTCTAGATTTCAAGGCAGGCTCCACTGCTGCAGCCAGTTCACGTAAGGCGATTTCGGACATTTCCTAACTCATATAGGTATCCGTGGTCGAAACACCTTTTAGAGACCATCGTGTTGGGCGGAAAGACTCTCTCTAATAAATTTCGACTAGCTTTGTTGTTCGGCTCAGGACGTACCGAAGGGCTATCTGCGGGTATCCCAGTATGCTAGCTCTTACAGCTCTGGTATGACTGCAGGGCCATTTCATTCTTGCGGAAGCCATAGTGTGCTAGGGTCTCAGACTATAGTGAGACTTGGAATGTGCCATGAGTTTGCCTACCCCCTCTTCCTCAGAACACATCGAGATTCTAGAAGCGTTTGCCGAACTCCCTGATATGCGCCAGGCTTCTGGAAAACGACACCAAATGACATTGTGTTTGGCCCTGTTTACCCTGGCGGTAACGGCTGGAAATCGGGGCTTTCTAGCGATCGGTGACTGGTTAAACAGTTACCGTTGTGAACTGATTGAACTCTTCAACCCACCCCGACAACGACTCCCGTCCTACAGTACGATTCGGCGCGTGCTGTTGACCCTGGATTATCAAGCCTACTCCATGGCCCTGGCGCGGTTCTTCGGGATAGAACCGTTACCCGGCGAAACCCTCGCGATGGATGGCAAAGTCTTACGGGGTTCCTATCAACTCGAAATCGACAGCCCCGACTCCCCGCCGCATCCCGCCATCCAGTTGGTGAGCGTCTATCTCGTGGAGCGAGGACTCATTTTAGAACCGTATCAGGTAGACAGCAAAACTAATGAAATCAAGGCGTTGCCAGCATTTATCCAGCACCTGGCGGTGAACGGAGTGGTCTTTGCCTTTGATGCCATTAGCACTCAAAAAGCGGTGCGACCCCGCGCCGGTTTCCGGCGCTAGGGAACGCGCACCAAGACCAACTTGTCGCCTCATTGTTGAGAGCGGCAATCACTATCTCGGGGCGTTGAAAGGGAATCAGGGCAACCTGCACAAGAGCGTGCAGGCTCATTTTGTGGCCGAAGCGAGCCATACCGACATCAGCAAGGGGCATGGACGGATTGAACACCGGGTGGTGAGTTTGTGCACAGCCTTGGAACACATCCCCGATTGGCCCGGACTGCAGACCTTGATCCGAGTCGAGAGTCAACGCCAATTTAAGAAGGGCGGACAGCCTCGGTTAGAAACCGAAACTCGCTACTATGTGGCCTCGTTTATCGAGTCTGCGGAGGCCTTTGCTCAACGAATTCGGGGTTACTGGGGCGTCGAAAATAAGGTGCACTATGTTCGGGATGTCACTCAGGGAGAAGACGCCTCCCGTATTCGGATGCATCAGTTACCGCAAATCTTTGCCGTCGCCCGTAACTTTGCTTTGAATCTCTATCGTTCCAATGATTTCGATAATATGGCTCAGGCCGAGAGACATTGTAAGTTTGGCCTAGACACACTCATACGCATTTTCAGAATGAAATAGCCCTGGGTATGACTGAGGTATAACTAAAGAGTGAAACTCTAAGCTAAGGTCACTATGAAAACTGCAATTTCGCTTCCAGATTCAGTTTTTGAACAGGCAGAGGCGATCGCTGAACAGTTAGGGATGTCGCGCAGCGAGCTCTACACAAAAGCGTTACAGATCTATCTGCAAAGGTACAACCGTGACCAAATCTTGCTCAAATTGAACCAAGTTTACGCGAGTGAGTCCTCTGAACTCGATCCCGTGATGGCAAAGATGCAGTTTACGTCTTGCCCTATGAGGATGGGTGACTTATCAGGGTCAGTCATTTGAAGGCTAATGGGCTGATATAGAATATTTGTATTGCGACTCAATGCCTTTGGAGGGAATATGCGGTCAATTGAGCAACTGACTGAGGAGCTACTATCCCTGCCCAATGAGTCCAGAGCACTGCTTGCGGACAAATTGGTGGAAAGCTTGGAGTTTGAAACTGACTCAGCAATTCAAGCGGTTTGGTCAACTGAAGCAAAGCGTCGAAGAGATGAAGTGCGAGAGGGTTCTGTTCAACCCATTCCCGGTGAAGATGCCCTAGCGCAGGTGAGACGGCTGCTTGAGCCATGAGGTACGGGTTTCATCCTGAAGCGCTGGGTGAGTACGCTGAAGCCGTTCAATACTATACAGAGCAGAGAATTGAGGTTGCTCAAGCATTCATCAACGCGATCGAGGATACGGTCTACCGGATTAAGGAAGCTCCGACCCGCTATGCTGCCATCGATGAAGATGTTCGACGGTGCATGGCGCGTCGTTTTCCCTACGGTGTCCTTTACACAATTGAACAAAACTACGTTCTGATTTTGGCGGTTATGTATTGTAGCCGTGAGCCTGGGTACTGGAAAAGTCGTAAATAATCGAAGTTGCCAGCCGCCTAATATTGCACCCTTGCCAACCCTTATTTTCCAGTTTCTGGCGTTTTCTTGGAGCCATCTTGTAATGCACATCACCGTCAGGATTTGGCTCAGTTGGCCCTAGATTTCAGTGCCGGCCCGACTGCCGTAGCGAGTTCACGTAACGCGATTTCGGTCATTTCCCAGCCCACGCAGGGATCCGTGATCGAAACACCGGGACGAATTTCTTCCGGGTCGTCAGGAATCGGTTGGTTGCCCTCTTTCAAGTTGCTTTCCAGCATCACGCCGATAATCGACTGACTCCCATTTTGCACCTGCTGGGAAACGGCTTTCAACACCTCTAGCTGCTGCCGCCAATCCTTGCGGGAATTGCCATGACTGCAATCGATCATGACGTTGGGCTGATGTCCCGCTTTGGCTAGAGCGGCTTCGCAAGCCGCCACACTCTCGACATCATAGTTAGGTGACTTGCCGCCCCTGAGAATCACATGGCAATGGGGATTGCCCTCGGTGCGAAAGACCGCCACCTTGCCCTCGCCCGTGACGCTAATAAAACTGTGGTTGGCAGACGCTGAGCGAATCGCATTGATCGCCACCATCAGCTCACCATCCACATTATTTTTGAACCCGATCGCCGAAGAGATGCCACTTGCCAGCTTGCGGTGGGTTGGCGACTCTGTCGTCCGCGCCCCGATCGCCGTCCAGCTCACCAGATCTTGTAGATACTGGGGGGAGATCAAGTCCAACGCCTCGATCGCGATCGGCAGGCCGATTTCAGCAATATCCAGCATCAACTTGCGACCGATCCGAATGCCGTGGTCAATGCGATGGCTGCCATCCAAGTACGGATCGTAAATCAGCCCTTCCCAACCCACCGAGGTTCGTGGTTTTTCAAAATAAACCCGCATCAGGATGAGCAAATCCTCTGCCAACTCGTCGGCGAGGGGTTTCAGACGCCGGGCATACTCCAAAGCTTCTGCCGGATTGTGGATTGAGCAAGGGCCGACCACGACGATGAGCCGCGATTCCTGACGATCGAGGGTCGCTTTAACCGCCCGGTGGCCTTCCAACACCGTATTCAAGGCTCGCCCCTCAAGCCGAAACTCCTGCTTCAGATCATTCGGCGGCGGCAACTCTTCGTAGCCCGTGATGTGGAGATTATCGATCGCTTTAATGGTCTCGCTCATATCGCTACTCTGCTGCTTTCTCCGAAGGGGAATTAACTAAGGGAGCCGGATCTTTAGTTTAAAGTCTCAATCGCTTTATCTGGCAGTGGCGATCGCGCCCTCAGTGACCCTATCCACCGGGGCGCAGCAGCACGATATCGTTTTGCCGATCAAGGAGGTGTTAGAGGTCAGCGCCTGATTCCATCCACCAGCTGAATATCAGCACGACGGCGAGGAATCACTTCGTCATTATCATCAAATTGGCTACTGAGCCCCGTTACCTGAATCTTTTGGCCAAGCTGCAAAAACGGTAGATTCTGGGGATAAATCGCGGTGGATTTGGGTATGTAGATCTGAATTTCGCCCGTGTCGTCTTCAATCCACAGGCGATCGCCATAGGGTGCATCATCCTGCAGAGATCGCACGATTTTGCCTTGCACCGTGACAAGCTGACCATCCATCTGCTGACCGGCCACCTGAGCCGAGACCGATTTGGGCACGACGGTTGAGAGTGCACTGCCTCGCCGTTGACATTCCTTTAGCTTGACCCACCGCTGGCCGTGGCCGTCATTGCCCAGTACCCCAGAGACTTCGACCGACTCTCCCAGTGATAACGGCAATCCCTGAGGGGTGGTGATGTAGAGCCCGCCGGTCGCGTCTTGAATGACAAATCCTTGATCTAAGTTGGCGGAGCGAAACCAGCCGCTGGGCACGGTCACCACTCCAGCAATGGTGACTTCAATGCCATCAGACTGTTGCCGCGCCTGGTCGATGGTGAATTGTGATGCGCCCGCGATCGCGGCCGCTGCGGCGCTGAGGCTGATTAATCCCACCAGGCTCAGGATAAAGAGCGATCGCAGCCCGGCTATCAGCTTCAATTTCAACGGACTTTTCACCACTAAATTGCGACGTCGCCCATCTCGTGGGCGCAAATTACTGCTGTTTTTCCCCACACGCTACCGAGTGGAAATGTCCCTGCAGTCTAACAACTGTAAAACTGGCTTCTGTCTAAAACGACTTCGCCATGGTTCGGAATCCAGGCAATCCAGGTAGAGAGTGATTCTTGACAGAGCAGCCGCGCCCGCGCGCCGATGTTTCGGCGAGGCGTTTGCAACAGCTGCACCCAAGTATTCCGCCCGTAGCGGATCTGACAGAGGGGAGGTCGTTGGCGGGGGCGATCGCTCGTGAGTTGAGGCTTGAGCAAACAGCCGGGATAGTCAATGGCTGTGGCCATGGGGGTTCTCCGTATGCGGCACAGGTATCAATGCCTGGTCGCAAAATGTAGTGGGCGACACAAAACAGGAATATTATGTATCTAACTTTACAGTAAGTTGGCTGGTTATCAAAAGTTATGCTTCTCGCGAAGTAAATTTACAGTCCTGCTCATAGCTTCACCGTGAGGGGGCGATCACCCTGGTGGTGGGGTGGAAACTTAACGTCGGGCGGGCGATCGGCTTTATTGGGGTGCCCATTTTGAGCCGACTGAGGAACGAGGATGATGTAAATCCTGCCATTTATCTTGAGGCAAAGTGGGCTCACATTTCCCATCCTCGGCGGGACAGAGGGGTGGGTTGACCATGAGTGCTGGGGATCGCACCCCTCTGCCCCGCCGACGGTACCCTTCTCGAGAATTGGGTTTCCGCCTTGAACCGACTTAGGAACGAGGATGATATAAATTCTGCAATTTATCTTGAGGCAAAGCAGGATCACATTTCCCCTCCTAGGAGGGGCTGCGGAGTGGGTTGATCATGAGTGCTTGGGATCGAACCCACCCCGCCTACGGCACCCCTCCCGAGAGGGGAAAACTGACCCATAATTATTGAATTTCCGAGCCTTGGTGGCATCGCAACACAGGCTAGCTGGAGTGCTGGGCGATCGTCGGATTTTAGGCGGATGCCCCGATCATTCGCGATCTCGTAAAAAACGGTGGTTTTTGGGCGACTTGCGTTTTTGCGCCGTCGCTGTGCTTTGCTAATCTCAGGTGAGCCGCATCCTAAGTATTTTTCAGACGGCTTTTTGACAGCCGCGATCGCGCTGTCGGCTGGCCTCACCCTCACCCCGTTAACATTCCCCTATTGATTCCCCCATGCCCACTGCATCTCTTTCGTCTGACCAGGTTTATAGCGTGGTCGAAAACCGCCACAGCAACCCCTTCGAGGTTTTAGGCTCCCATGCGTTAGCGCAGCCAGATGGAGAGACGCGCTGGGTGGTGCGGGCCTATTTGCCCGATGCCGATGCCGCCTGGGTGATTCGCCCCGAGCAGTGGCAAGAATATCCGATGCAGACGGCCCATCATCCGCACTTTTTTGAATGCGAACTGCCCGGCACCGAAGACCACAACTACCTGATCAAAGTTAGCGAAAATGGCCATGAGCGCACCATGCGCGACCCCTACGCCTTTAAATCGGCGTTGCTGACTGACTTCGACATTCATCTCTTTACCGAAGGCAACCACCATCTCATTTACGAAAAGATGGGCGCTCATGCCGTGGAGGTGCAGGGCGTCAGCGGCGTTTATTTTGCCGTGTGGGCTCCCAACGCTCGCAGCTTGTCAGTCGTGGGCAATTTCAACAGTTGGGATGGTCGCAAGCATCAAATGCGGCGGCTCGACGGCGGCGTTTGGGATCTGTTTATCCCGGAACTGCAGGTAGGTGAACTCTACAAATTTGAGATCAAAAACCAGGAAGGACACCTGTACCTCAAGTCTGATCCCTACGGTTTTCAGCAGCAGGTGCGACCCGATACCGCCTCTATCGTCACTGACTTGAGCTATGAGTGGCACGACCAAGATTGGCTAGAGCAGCGCCGCCACACCAATCCCCAAGAGCAGCCGGTCTCTGTGTATGAAGTGCATTTGGGCTCTTGGCTGCACGAAAGTATTGAGCAGCTACCCGCCCAGGGCACTGCCGTAGCGGCGAGTCAAAAACCCGAAGCCCGCTTTCTCACCTATCGCGAACTGGCGCAGCAGTTGATTCCCTATGTCAAGGAGTTGGGCTACACCCACATTGAAGTGTTGCCGATCGCGGAGCATCCCTTTGATGGTTCCTGGGGCTACCAGGTCGCCGGGCATTTTGCGCCCACGTCACGCTTCGGCAGTCCCCAAGACTTTATGTATTTTGTCGATCAGTGCCATGCCGCAGGCTTAGGCGTGATTGTGGACTGGGTGCCGGGCCACTTTCCCAAAGACAGTCATGGCCTGGCTTATTTTGACGGCAGCCATCTCTACGAGCATTCTGACTCGCGCAAAGGCGAGCACAAAGAGTGGGGCACGCTGGTCTTTAACTATTCGCGCCATGAGGTCAGAAACTTTCTTATTGCCAACGCGCTGTTTTGGTTTGAGAAATACCACATCGATGGCATCCGGGTCGATGCCGTCGCCTCGATGCTTTACCTCGACTACGATCGCGAGGATGGCGAGTGGGTGCCCAACCACTTTGGCGGCAACGAAAATCTAGAAGCGGTCGAGTTTTTGCGGCAGCTCAACTCGGTGATTTTTGGCTACTATCCCGGCATCCTTTCCATTGCCGAAGAATCGACCTCGTGGGCCAATGTGTCGCGCCCTACCTATGTGGGTGGCCTCGGGTTCAATTTCAAATGGAACATGGGCTGGATGCATGACATGCTGAAATATTTCAGCGAGTCTCCCGGCCAGCGCCGCTATCACCAAAACAGCGTGACGTTCTCACTGTGGTACGCCTTTAACGAAAATTTTGTGCTGGCCCTATCCCACGATGAGGTGGTGCATGGCAAAGGCAACCTGTTCCAAAAAATGCCGGGCGACGATTGGCAAAAGTTCGCCAATCTGCGAGCGCTCTATGCCTACATGTTTACCCACCCTGGCAAAAAGACCCTCTTTATGGGCATGGAGTTTGGCCAGACGACGGAATGGAATGCCTGGCGTGACCTGGATTGGCCGCTTTTAGAGCACGCGCCGCACCAACAGCTCAAGCAGTTTGTCACTGACCTGAACGGGCTTTACGTCAAGGAACCGGCGCTCTACACCGATGATTTTTCGCCCCAGGGGTTTGAGTGGATTGACTGCAACGACGCCGATAACAGCGTGGTGTCCTTTTTGCGGCGCGATCGCGATTCCGACCAGTTCATCGTCACGGTCTGCAACTTCACCCCCCAACCCCACGATGACTACTGGGTGGGTGTTCCCCAACCGGGCTATTACCGCGAGCTAATTAACAGCGATGCACCAGACTATGGCGGTAGTGGCATGGGCAACGCGGGGGGGCAGCACAGTCATGCATGGGAGCATCCCCGTTGGCCCCAGGCCCTGAGTTTGACGCTGCCGCCGCTAGGGGTGATGGTCTTCAAATTAGAGGCGGCTGGCGAATAACCGACGCTAAAAGTGCGGCTGAGACAGCGTTTTCCGATGACATGGATTATGCAGCAATTGAGCCAGGGCATCAGTCCATCAGCGCCGCCTTGAGGAAATCGATAAACACGCGTACCTTGCGCGGTACGTAGGATCGCGATGGATAAACCAGCCAGGCTGCTGTGTTGAAGTCGGTCGCGGTGACTGCGTACTCGGGTAAAACTCGGACCAAATCGCCCCGCTGAATGTCGGCCTCAATGAGCCAATGGGGCAGCAAGGCCAACCCCATGCCCGCGATCGCGCACTGTTGCAGGGCGATCGCGCTGGAAATCACCGTTCGTCCCGAGACCGCCACCTCGGTGAGCCCGCCATCATGATCTTGAAATCGCCACCGCGAGCGAAACCCAGCAAGCGGAAACCGCAAACAGTTGTGGTGCTCAACATCCTGCGGTTGCTGCAGCGGTGCTGCCTGTCTGAGATAGGCCGGACTGGCACAGACGCTGTAGCGAGTCGGCATCAGGCGCTGAGCCATCAGAGTCGAATCGGCCAGCCGCCCCAGCCGCACCGCGAGATCAACCCGTTCGGCTAGCAGATCGACGACTGCGTCGGTCAGCAATAAATCAACGGTGAGGTCAGGATATTGCGCGGCAAACTGGGGCAGCAGCGGCACGATGCACGTTAACCCAAAGGAGACGGAAGCCGTGACGCGAAGCTGGCCCTTGGGCTGTTGCGAAATATCGGTGGTGACTGCCAGCGCCTGCTGCAGCTCTTCGACTAACGGTTCAACGCGTTCAAAATAGGTTAGGCCCGCTTCGGTGGGCGACAGCTGACGCGTAGTGCGCTGCAAGAGCCGGACGCCTAGCTCTTTTTCGAGATTGGCGATCGCCCGCGACACCGAGGAAGGATCAAGCTGGCGATCTCGCGCCACGGCGGCAAAACTGCCCTGCCTCACCACCTCGACAAATAGCTGCAGCGTGGAGACATCCATGCCGTTATTTTAGGGCTGATTCGTGCGTGAGCTGCATGAGAGTTGTTCGTTTGGAAGCCTTTATTGATTATCTTGCAGTCCCTATGCTCAATTCACAGACCTGTCAGGAGATTGCCCAATGAGTAGAATCGCTGTTTTAGGCACCGGAGCGATGGGGTCGCGCATCGCGCAGAACTTACTCAACGCCCAGCATTCAGTAGTGGTGTACAACCGCACGGCAGAGAGAGTACAGCCGCTGATGCAGCAAGGAGCGAAGTTCGCCGCCACGCCCCGAACCGCCGCTGCTGAGGCCGACATTGTGATCAGCATGGTGACGGATGATCAGGCTTCTCGATCAGTCTGGCTGGATGCCGATGCCGGTGCCGCTGCGGCATTGAGTGAAGCGGCGATCGCGATTGAATCGAGCACGCTCACCGTTGAGTGGGTCAAGGAATTAGATGGTGTCCTGCACCAGCAAGGAACTGCCTTTTTGGATGCGCCGATGGTGGGCTCTCGCCCTCAGGCCGAGGTGGGTAAGCTGACCTATCTTGTGGGCGGCGACGCCGCCACTCTGGCGCGTAGTCAAGCCGTTTTGTCAGACGCTGGCGCGGCTCAAGTGTATACCGTGGGGGCCGTGGGGCAGGGCACCGCGATGAAGCTCGCGGTGAATGCGCTGTTTGGCATCCAGGTGGCGGCGCTGGCCGAGGTCTTGACTGTGCTGGCCCAGCAAGGTCTATCTCATGATGCGGCCCTAGCTTGTTTGGGGGAATTGCCGATTATGAGTCCGGCGGTGAAATTAGCGGCGGAGCTGATGCGAGCCAACAACCATGCCCCACTGTTTCCGATCGCCCTGGTGGAAAAAGACTTTCGCTATGGGGTGCAATCAGCCCAGGCGGTTAACGCGGCGATGCCGATTGCTGCTGCCGTGGGCGAGGTGTATCGAGTGGCGATCGCCCAGGGATACGCTGACGACAACATTACTGGCATCATGCAAAGCTTGGCGACAAACTCGGGATGAGGCCAAGCTCAGTTCTTGCGCTAGGCTGATTGAGCTTTGGCTCTAACCTTGAAGCTTTCAAAGTCAATTACATTTGACTGCTTGGCTGTTTCCCAAATCTCGTTAACAATATCTACCAGCGGCGGAATAACCAGCAAGACATACTGTCCAACTCGCCCCTCTTTCTTGCTGGCGACAATCAGCGCCTCAATGCATTCTCCTAGGTCAGCCAAGTCTGATTTCACCCAAAAAACATCATCGTTGACAACGACAAGACGCTTTTGTTTTAGACCTTTGTCATATCCTGCTTGATTTAGAAAATCAATTATTTTACGGATCGTCTGAAGAGAAATATCTTTTCTTAGGCTTCTAATTGCCTTGATCTCGACAATCTGATCCCAAGAAAAAAGAACAAGCGGTTTCCGCCCTGATCCAATTCGAGTTGGATTAATTAGCCCGACTTTTTCAAGGTAGACAAGACGACTAGACGTACACTGCGTCAATCTAAGCGCCTCTTGCCGCGTAAAGCCACTTATGCCAATGTCCTGCTCTTTGGTCATAGCTTCCTTGTGGTGCTTACGGCATCCTTTAAACCTCATTATTCTAGAACAGGTACGCTTGCTTAAAGATATTTAACAACGTTTTGCTACGAAAAAGCAACGATATTCTAATCTAGATCTTTTTTAGAACGTTGAGATAATATTGATGTGTCTTGGCTTTAGCTGAGGCAATGTTCATTCTCTAAGGAGAAACGACTATGTCGATTCGACGTAGAACACGTACAACGACTAAAAGCGTCCGCGTAGGCGGTCGCCTAATCCCAGTTCGGATCAAAACAACCACGACAACTCGGCGAAATCGCTCAAAGGTATCGTGGTCTGTTCAGAGTCAAATCCTTTAAGGAGGAAAACGATGCCTAAAAAAGAAACCAGCCGGAAAGCGGCCTCAAATGCATCAAAAGTCCTTAGGGACAAGACATCCAGCAAGTCAGAGCGGTCTGCTGCTGGATCGGCGTTATCTCAACGTGAGAAGCGCAAAAAGAAGTAAGCACTTCTTCGTTTAATCCGTTTTTGCTGCCCACCAGTTGCCGCTGGTGGGTTTCTTGTTGAAGAGACTAACAGACAGCGGCTTCTGTATTATTAGAATTGCAGCAAAATTCAATCTATATTTTGGTGTCGTCGAAAACTTTGGTGCGTCAAGTATATTGTTGCCCAATTCTGGGGAGCGATTCTTAAAGTCCCTCAGAATTGGTGGCTGAAAGCCCTTCGGGCATACAGGACAAGGGGGCTGACCAAATCCAGTGCTTAGATCCATTCATCCCTTGATGACGCAATGCCTTCAGTTCCTGGATCAGCTCGTAACCGCCACTTCAGAACACTTTCGTGTCAGTATTTGAGGGCTTCGGTTGATCGCCCGTGAGCCCCGACGATGCCTGTACCCACGGAATCCGCTTGTTTGTGGAAACCCCCGCTATCTGGCCTGGAACTGTTTGAAGCCACGCTGTTTTCCCAGCAGTTTGGCAAGCACTTTCATGCGGCCTATACGATTGGCGTGAATGAAGGGGGGCTGGGCCGCTGTTTACTGCGGGGCGACAATCAACATCACTATCCCGGCAGCTTGAAGCTGCTGAATCCGGGTGAGGTGCATACCGGGCAAGCAGTTTCGGCTGACACGGGATGGTCATTTCGCAATATCTATATCGACTTAGCGGCGATCGAACGGGCCTTGGCTCAGTTCGACTACGCCAGACCCGGCATGCCTTACTTTAAGGAAACAATTGTGTGGGAACCTGCGCTGCGATCGCGATTCTATGAGTTGTTTCAAGCCCTGACCTTACCCTCCTCACCCCTGCAACAACAGTCACTGCTGCTGGAGTTGCTGGCTCAGATTTTTCTGCGGGGTGACCCGTCTTGGGTGGATTTCCACATACCGGGCGCAGAATCAAAAGCCGTGGCGGTCGTGCGGGCTTACTTAGAGGCGCACCATGCAGAACGGGTGACGCTGGATGAGTTGGCCCGGCTGGTTAACCTGAGTCCGTACTATTTGATCCGCAGCTTTCGGCAGCAGGTGGGCTGTCCGCCCCATCAGTATCAGCAGCAGTGGCAACTGTTGCAAGCCAAGCAAGCCCTGCAAAGGCCGGACTCAATCGCGGCGATCGCGATCGCCCACGGCTTTTATGACCAAAGCCACCTGACCCGCGCCTTTAAGCAAGCCTTTGGCGTCACCCCTGGTCAGTATCAAAAGGTCAATTCTGTCCAAGATCGGTAACCCGAGGCGGCCCTAAGCTAAAGCGAATCGGCCAACCGATTAATGGCACCCAGGGAGCAGGCATGACGATCACGAAGGATTTTTCAATTTCAGCGGTGATTGCGGGCTTCGTCACCGTGCTGGTCGGGTTTACGGGGGCGGGGGTGATTGTGTTTCAGGCGGCGCAGTCGCTGGGGGCAACCCCCGCCGAGATTGGCTCGTGGCTTTGGGCCTTGGGTTGGGGCATGGGGCTCACCAGTATTGGCCTATCGCTGCGCTATCGGGTGCCGATTGTGACGGCCTGGTCAACGCCGGGGGCCGCCATGCTGATTACTACGACTGCCGATGTGACGATGCCAGAGGCGATCGGGGCGTTCCTCATCTCTGCTGCTTTGATCACGCTAGTGGGCTTTACCGGCTGGTTTGAACGGCTCATCCAACATCTGCCGCTATCGCTGGCGGCGGCCATGCTAGCCGGGGTGTTGCTGCAGTTTGGGTTGAACGTCTTTCTGGCGATGCAAGCGCAGTTTGTCATGGTGTTCGCCATGTTTGGCCTCTACCTGCTGATGCGACGCACGCAGCCGCGCTATGCCATTATCGCCGCCCTGGTGCTCGGGGTATTAATTGCCGGTAGCCAGGGGCTCTTGCAACTAGAGGCGGTGCAGTTGCAGTGGGCCACGCCCGTGTTTACCTCGCCGCGATTTTCCCTCAGTGCCCTGATGGGGATGGCGCTGCCGCTGTTTATCGTCACGATGGCATCGCAAAATGTACCCGGCGTCGCCGTCATTCGCGCTTCTGGCTACACCGTACCCAGTTCTCCCCTGATTGGCTGGACGGGCGTGGCTACTTTGCTGCTGGCTCCCTTTGGCGCTTTTGCGATTAATCTAGCCGCGATTACTGCGGCGATTTCGATGGGACGAGAAGCCCATGAAGATCCCAGCAAACGCTATGTTGCTGCCGTCGCTGTGGGTGTCTTTTACATCGCGATCGGCTTGTTTGGCGCAACGGTCGGCTCCATTTTTGCGGCGCTGCCTCAAGAGCTAGTGTTGGCGATCGCAGGGCTGGCTCTGCTGGGCACGATTGGCAACGGTTTAGTCACGGCGTTAGCGGCAGAAAAGGAACGCGAACCGGCTCTGATCACGTTTCTGGTCACGGCCTCTGGCATCACGATTTTGGGCATTGGCTCGGCCTTTTGGGGCTTGGTGATCGGGGTTTTGGCGTTAGTTGTGCTGCGGATGAACCAGCGTGAGGCGGTGAAAACATAGGGCTCAAAATGGCGGTAGCTTGAATCAGTTGAACTCACCAGTAAACTGATTGAAAGACTCAAACTCAACAACCATGCCTCCGTCATTTTGGGCGATGTCAGATGCACTATAGATAGATGCGCATGTTCAGATCGCTGCCAGAGTTCAGGATATTTTTGACGATTTTTGGGATAGGTTTTCAGCATCCATAGCAAGATGGAGTCCTGACTGAAAAATGCCTTACGGATAGTTTCTCGATTGCCGCTCCAAAGGGTTTCTTGTGTGAGCGATCGCTGCCAGGTTCGTCGCCACAACCGCCCCATAATTAGCCAAAAAGAATAGTCCAGAAACACGACGGTGTCAGCCTGACCCCAAACGATGTCGCGCACGACACTGTAGTTGCCATCAACGATCCAGTGATCTCCTTTCAAAGCCTCGCTGACTCGATTTCGAAAGACCTGAGGTGCAGTCATGGTCCAATTCGGTCCCCAAAATAAGCTGTCTAACTCGATGTGAGGAATTTGCTTTCTTTGAGCAACTTGTTTGGCGAGAGTCGTTTTGCCTGAGCCGGTTGTGCCCACGATAGAAATCCGCTGACCGCAACCTGGGAAATTTATTTTTACAAACTTGACTATTTCATTGCCTTGTTGCTCAGCCATGGGTGTAACCGTCCCCTGAGCGGAGTCGTTGGCTTTGCCGCCCCAGAGGGGCTAAGGGGACTTTTGGGGGGGAGATCTGGCTTCGACTCCGCTCAGCCAGCGCGACGTGTGGGACAGTTATCCATGGGTTGGGGAAACGCAAGTCAATGTATCATAAGTAGGCAGTTAGAATTAAATGTAAGATGTTGGAGTTGCCAGAGTCAGCCTCTATGCCCGCCCCCTGCGTATCACATTGACTGCAGAAGAAGACCGCACCTTAAGCGAACTGCGGCAAGCCCAGAGCGTACCCTATCGAACTCGTGACCGTGCACATATGCTGCGGTTGAATGCTCAGGGGCTAAACGTACCGGGAGTAGGTCACCTTCTACAGAGAAAAATAATGATGGGGTGAGAGCATCCCATT
>CALCCA010000126.1 GCA_937899725.1 uncultured Halomicronema sp. | reverse complement strand
TGGCTCCCCTGCGTTTCCAAGACTGCATCGGAAGTCCGATCACTGAGAACTGGTACTACTATCCCACTAAGCCCGCTCTAGACTTGACGCCCAAGGAACTGACAGCCCTCCCGCCAGCGATTTTTTAGCGTCGAACTCACGTTGATCAAGGTGCTGCTAGCGGTGTCGGCTGGCTCGGCGATCACTGCAAGTGCCCAAGCCGCAGACTTTTCCGATTGCCGAATGCCGCCCCCGCTGACCTCATTCCTCCAGGCTGACTTCGGCCCGCGTGGGGCCGAGATAGCGGGTGAGATAGGGCGAAAACACTTCATAAATCAGCGTCAGGGGTTTGCCATTATGCCAAAACAGATAGTGCCGGCCCCAAAACGGCCCCCGCTCACCAAAAGCATCTTCTAGCGGCTGGGAGTGACCATAGTAAATGCCGCGAATGTCGCGATAGAGTTCCGCTCGAATGCGCGACAGACTGGCCCAAATTGGCAGTGACTTATTTTGCAGATAGTCATCCACATGGCTGGCCTCCCACCACGAGGTGGCATAGGCCAAGCGCTGCCCCGATGCGGTGCGGAGCCAAACTTGTCGGCGTAAGCGCGGCCCCGGCACCGCTTGAATAATCTCGGGCGCTTGGTCCGGCGCTTGACCAATGGCTGACATGTCAATCACGTCCACATCGGTGCGCTCACGGGTAAGCAGTTGCAAATGGCGTGTGGGTGACCCATCGCCCAACAGCAAAATTTGCCAGGCCGGAGAAAGCTGATCGTGGGGTAGCCCCCGTTTAACGACCGAACTGCCGCCTTGCCACAGAATATCGAGCGCCAACCACGTAGCCGGACAGGGCAGCTCTGGGGGATGTCTGACAACCGAAGTCAAAATGATTTACAAAAGTTAAGCTTTCATTCTCATCATAGTATGCGCTTCTCGGCTTAGTCCTGATGGTTGCCTAAACCACGGTTTCAGGAGAGCGGTGAAAGACTGTCATCGGGCAGTCAGTCAGTCTGTGGGCTGACCGCTCGGCTGACTGTTCTCTTGCGATTAGGGGAATATCGGCGATCTGCCATAGCTGCCTAGGGGCCCATAAGCAGGGGCCAACCTAGTGATCAAAAATGCTGCCGCCATCGGTGACATGTTTAAAGACTGCGTTGATTATTGTTGGGTTTTAGATCTCCATGTATCCTGTGCACAGCTGTTTTCATTTACCCAAACTGGGCACCTTGAAAGTAATTTGCTTCCCTTAGTGGCAGCCCGGCTCATGACGATGCCGCCCCGCGTAGCGGTATCGTGATCATGGGCATTCACACTTTGCTGATTGAGCGCCAATCTACACCCTATGCCATCCCCCGTTCAGGTTTATCAACTGCGAGAACCCGAGAGCCCCGATCATCCGGGTGTCCAAGTTGGTTTGATTGCTGAGCCGGCGGATTTAGAGCCCTATCTCAAAACGGCTGGGTTGTCTGAGCCTCGCACCACGTTGGTGATTGTCGGCGGTGCCAGTGGGCTGGATGAAGATCAAAAAGTTCAGCTCAACGGCCTGTTTCACCGGGTGCTGGCTCCCCTCGCCGAAGACCTGCAGCTCTACGTCGTCGATGGCGGCACCGATGCCGGGGTGATGCGGCTGATGGGCCAAGCTCGAACGTCGATCAATGGCACTTTTCCGCTGGTTGGAGTAGCCCCGCGATCGCTGGTCAACTTACCCGATCACCCAGTTGCCCATCCCGATGCTTCGACCCTAGAACCCAACCATACCCACTGCATCCTGGTTCCCGGTGAAAAATGGGGCGATGAATCGCCGTGGATTTCAGAAATGGCGACCCATCTATCTGGCACTCATGAGTCGATGACGATTTTGATCAATGGCGGCTCCGTCACGGTTAAAGATGCCTATGCCAGCGTCAATGCCGGGCGGGAAGTGGTGATCGTGGCCGGTTCGGGCCGCGTGGCTGACGATATTGTCGAAGCCCTGCGCTACAAAGTGGTGGAAGGCAAGACGACTGACGACCCCCGGATCGCCAAACTCGTCGACAAGTCGGATGAGTTGCTCACCGCGATCGACCTCGACAACCGGCCCGCTGATTTTATTCAAGACCTTAAGCGCTTGCTGACGGATTGAACATCGCTCTACTGGCCGGTTAGTGACCAGCTCAGCATTGCTTAAACTTGGTTAGGTATCCTCTGAAAGAACCGAAACCTCACAATTCTTCCCTCCGATATGATGGGGAGAGAAGCGGCATCAGCAACTGTCAGACCACTAGCGGACTGGCAGTTGAGTGGCAAGTCAGGAGTGCTCATGGGTGAAGATGCGTTGGACGCGCTTTTAAGGGGGAAATCTAGCGGTCGGCGATCGCGACTCCCTGGCTTAAAAGTCGCCGATATTTTAATGATGCCACCTGAGCAGCAGTCTCTGGTCAACTGGCTCCTGCGTCATTATGAAGCCCCCTCCACCACCATTGCCGAGAGCCTGCACCAAGATCTCAACCAGGTGCAAGCCAGCCTCGATGGCCTGCTTGATCGCGGCCTCTTAAAAACTTTAGAAAAAGCGGGCGTGACTTACTATCGGGTCAAGCTAGCCCCCAAGTCGGGGCGGCAAATGCCCAAAGACGTCTGGAAAGTCTTAGATCAAGACGCCCAGCAGGCCAATGTCTTCATCTCTTATTCGCGGCGCAACAAAGAATTTGTGCAGGAATTGCATGGCGCCCTAGACGCGACTGGGCGAGAGGTCTGGGTCGATTGGGAAAATATTCCCGTCGCGGTTGACTGGTGGCAAGAGATTCAACTCGGCATTGAGCTGGCCGACACCTTTGTGTTTGTCCTCAGCCCCGACTCGGTCGCTTCTCAGGTCTGTGGGCAAGAAATTGAGGAAGCACTGCAGCACAACAAACGTTTGGTGCCGGTAGTTTTTGAAGATGTGCAGCCGGATCAGGTCCATCCAGAACTCGCGCGGCTCAACTGGATTTTTTTGCGGCCTCAAGATGACTTTCAAGCGGGGTTTAATCACCTGCTAGAGGCCCTGGATCAGGACTTGGACTATGTCCGTACGCACACCCGCATTTTGGTGCGGGCGTTGGAATGGGAACGCAACAGCCGCGATCAGAGTTATCTCTTGCGGGGGGCCGACCTCGAACGCGCTAATCGTTATCTCACCCAGGGCAAAGATCAGGAGCCCCGGCCCACGGCCCTGCATCATCAATACGTCATCACCAGTGCCGAAGCCGAAGCGGCCGTTCGCGCGAGTGAGCTGAGACGCCAAAAAGCGGAACTGGTCGGGCAGCAGCGCTGGTTGCAGCTTGTCACAGCGGTTTCTGTGCTCGCAGTGGCGATGGGCATCACCAGCTGGGGCCTGTCGCGACAGGCCCATCGAGCCCAAAAATTAGCCGAGCAGGCTCAACTGAGAGCCCTGAACCAATCGGCCCAAGCGCTCTTTTTGTCCGATCGCCGGTTTGAATCTTTACTCTCGGCCACCCGCGCGGGGCAAGTCTTTCAAGCTTTTGAGCCCGATCAACAAACGCCCGAACTCGAGGCTCAGGTCTTGAGTTCGCTGCAGCAATCGCTGTTTTGGGTACAAGAGCGCAACCGCCTAGAAGGGCACACCAGCACCGTCTGGCAGGTGGCCTTCAGTCCCGATGGTCAAACCCTGGCGTCAGTGAGTGCCGATAGCAGCATTCGCCTCTGGGGCTTAGACGGGGCCGAGCTGACCATGTTGGCCGGCCAGGGCACCCCTTTGTTAGACGTTGATTTTTCACCCGATGGGCAGTTCCTGGTGGCAGCAGACTCCAATGGGGCAGTGCATCTATGGAACAGCGATGGCAGCGCTGAATTTACCTGGCAGGCCCACCGTCAACCAACCCGAGCAGTGGCTTTTGCCCCCAACGGTGAGTACGTGGCGACGGCGAGTGAAGATGCCACCGTGAAGGTGTGGAACTTGAGCGGTGAACTCATTACCAACTTCAGGGGCGACATTGGCGGCTTTCAAGCCTTGCTGTGGACCGCTGATGGTCAGCTCATTGCCGGTGATGAAAAGGGCAGCATTTATATCTGGGACGAATCCGGCAGTGAAATCGCGACGCTAGCCAGCCCACCGGCTGAGGTGACGGCCCTCGATATCAGCGCCGATGGTCAACTGCTGGTAGTGGTGGGGGTTGATCGTCAGGTCAGACTGTATGACCTGGCTACCCAATCACTCATTCGCACCTTCGTCGCCCACGACGGGCCTATTTACAATGTGCGCTTTACCCCCGATGGCAAGCAGTTGATTACCGTCGGCGATGACAAAGTCATCAAAATTTGGCAGTTAGATGGCACGCAATACGCCAGCTTGGTCGGTCACACCGGACTCATTGCCGCGCTGGCCCTAAGCCCAGATGGCACCATGATTGCCACCTCGGGGGGCGATCGCGCCGTGCGCCTATGGGATTTACAACGGGATAATCTGCATGTGCTGCGGGGGCACAGCGGGGCAGTCAATGCCGTTGCCATTGCGCCCGACAACAATGAAATCATCGCTTCAGGGGGCGACAATGGCATCCTTCGCCTGTGGGATGAAGATGGTGATTTGGTGGCGTCTTTGCCCGGCCACACGGGGGCGGTTAACGGCCTCGACTTTAACACCTCTGGCGATCGCTTGGCTTCCGCCAGTGATGACGGCTCCGTTCGCCTCTGGCGCAATTTCCTCAGCCCCACCCCCACCGCTGTCACCCTGCAAGGACATGTCGGCAGCGTCAATGATGTGGCTTTTCATCCCAACGGTGAACTCTTGGCTTCGGTGGGTGACGATCATACGCTCCGCCTGTGGCAAACCGACGGCACGTTAATTGAGACGCTAGAAGCCCATCGAGACGGCGCCTTTGGCGTAAATTTCAGTGCTGATGGGCAGTACTTAGTCTCCACCGGCTGGGATCATCTCACTCAATTGTGGACGGTAGACGACATCATCAATGGGGAAACGGCAGCGGCGCCTCGGGCCTTGAGAGATCACCGAGGGTGGGTCTTGGATGCCGACTTTAGCCCCGACAGCCAACTACTAGCCACAGCCAGCTACGACAATCGGGTTAACCTCTGGGAAGCCAGCAGTGGTGAGCTTTTGCAGACCCTTGAAGGCCACGAAGATGGCGTCTTGGCGGTCACCTTTAGCCCCGACGGTCAACAAATCGTCACGGCGAGTAATGACAATTCCATTCGCGTTTGGGACTTACAGGGCGAGCTGATTACCACCCTCTCGGGCCATACTCAAGGCGTGCGTGACGTGGCGATTGATGCCCAAGGTGAGTATCTCGCTTCGGTCAGCAGTGACTCACAGGTACTCATTTGGCATCGGGATGGCATGAATGATATTGATGCGTTGCTGCGCAGCAGTTGTGCCTGGCTAGCTGATTATTTGCAGCACAATCAGCAGGTCGATGCCGACACCCGCGAACTCTGCCAGCCCCCGGCAGCCGACCTCGCCGAGTAGCAAGCAGCCACCATCGGCTTCCCTCCACTATTGCGAGAATTAGAGAGCTGAGGCGCTGGGGCCAACTGACGCTCATCAACCTGAGTTCGGGATAAGAATAAGTAACGCTTTTACCCGCCGATAGAGCCTCAAATCCCCTCTCGGGAGGGGTGCCCAAGGCAGGGTGGGTGTCGATCAGCCGCGCTAACTGGCGATCCACCCACCCCTCAGCCCCTCCCAGGAGGGGAAATATCCGGCTTCGGTTTTAACCCGAACTGATGTTAATTATCCAGCCCTGACTGTTGACGCACACTGCGAGCGATCGCGGAGACGTCTTCATCGCCAAAGCCCCGACCAATTAGTCCCGTCTCTACTTGTTCCACGTAGGCCGCCATGGGCAGGGTGACGCCCAATTCACGGGCAGTTTCTAAGGCGATGTTGAGATCCTTCTGATGCAGCCGCACGCGAAAGCCCAGGGGATACTCGTTGTTGAGCATATTGCCCGAGCGATGGTCGAGACCCCAGGAACCAGCAGCCCCCCCGCTGACCGCTGCCACCACCTGATCCATATCCAGATCCGCCTTTAGGCCCAAAGTCAGCCCTTCGGCGATCGCCCAGTAGGTGCCCGCCACAATAATCTGATTGATCGCCTTCGTCAGTTGACCAGCACCAATGCCCCCCACATGGGTAATGGTTTGCCCCATCGCCGCGAGCAGGGGCCGCACCTGCTCAACCACCTCGACCTCGCCCCCTACCATGATCGAGAGCGTCCCCTTTTGGGCGCCTTCAGACCCGCCTGAAACCGGCGCATCGACCATGGCAATACCCGCAGTTGCCAAGTCGGCAGCGATACGCCGAGTGGCCGTTGGACTAATCGTGGACATATCGATGACGATGGTGCCCGGTTTAGCGCCTCTGACAACACTCTCAGCCCCAAGCATCACGGCTTCCACATCAGGGGTGTCACTCACACAGGTGATCACCACCTCAGCTGCCATGGCGGCGGCTTGAGGGGAGGCGGCCCGTTGCGCACCGGCCTCAGCCACGACCATCTCGCGATCGCGGGTGCGATTGTGAACGATGACGTCATGACCGGCCTGCAACAGATTCAGAGCCATCGGCGCACCCATGGTGCCCATCCCAATAAATGCGACTTTCACAAACTTTCTCTGCAATCGTAGGTTTCCTTTATTAGGCTACAGCTCGACTGAGCGCGGCGGGGGATCGACGGGGCAGTCCCTAACGATGACGACGGCAAGCCGGGGCGTTCCCCGGGCTCGAAATCCCTGCACTGGTTAGGGCAAACAGCCTTTCACCTGACCTGGCTCATAAGCTCCCCATCACGATTTTTTATTTCGCCAATATGAAACCACCTGATCTGACCGCTGCCAAGAGGATGGAATTCAACATGGCCTCAGGGCGGCAAACTGATTGCCAGAGTTTACAACTGGCCCGCAATCGAGATAGATCTGGAAGGAACGCGCTACTTTCAGATTGGATCGATATACTGTCTAAACGCAAATCATTGACTCAATATTGCTAGGTGTAGAGTTAGCTAGGCTCAAATCGAGCTGGACGACGCTAAATAATCTATCCACAGACTGGTGCCAGGGATTTTATGAGCAGCTCCTCCAACCTTCCCCCCAATCGGCCCTCGGGTTCCGTTCCGCCGCGACGCGGCTCCCCCTTGAGGCCCGGAGCGGTGCCGCCCCCCAAGCGTGACCAGTGGCCCCGACCCCAAGCGCAGCAATCGCTCACCGGACGGCCGCCTAGCACCCCCCATCCCAAGGCTAGTCACGCGCATTCAGCGACTGGTGTATCCACCTCTATGCCCCCTGCCACGGCGAAGCCGCCTCGGCGATCGCGCCAGCGCTCCAACCGCTGGATGGTGTGGGCCTTTTTACTGGTGACCACCTTGGGGGGCGTCGCCGGGGCCTCGGCCGTTAGTTTGCTGCGCATCCCCAATTTGCCCAACTGCCGCGCTATTTTTTGGCCCCTGGCTTCAGCGGCGACGCGGCTGCAGTGCGCCGATGCTTACGCCGATCAGGGGTCGGTCGATAGCCTCTTGGCGGCCATCTCCTTAGTCGAAGCTTTGCCCGCCGATCATCCCCTGCGCTCAGACATCAACGACCGGGTCGAACTGTGGGCCGATGAAGTGCTGCACATTGCCGATCAGACCTTTAATCAGGGTGAACTCGACTCAGCGATCGCCATTGCCGAAAAAATCCCCCCCAATACCGCCGCAGCGCAACAGGTCAGCGATCGCCTTCGCCGCTGGCGCGCCATTTGGGAACAGGCGGAGTCGATTTTTCGCAAGGCTGAGGAACACCTGCGGGCATCCCAGTTTCGAGACGCCTTTAGCGCCGCCATTCAACTGCGGTCGGTCGATAACGAGTTTTGGGCCAATCAGCGCTATGACGAGCTAACGAGCCTGATCAGCCGCACGCGTGAAGAGGTCAATCTGCTGGCTAACGCCGAGCGCATTGCCGATCGCGGCACCGTAGACGATATTCTCGAAGCGCTGCAGCAAGTCGCGGCCATCGAGCCCGAGAGCTATGTATATGCCGAAGCTCAGACCGTGCTCAAAGACCTGAGCAGTGATTTACTTGACCTGGCCGAAGCAGCCCTTGCCAATCAGGACGGCTCCGAAGCGCTCCGAATTTTGGGCAAGATTCCCCCTGAGGCCAGGCTCGAACAAGAGGTCGCGGACTTTAGAACGCTGGCGGATGCCTATGAGTTGACTTGGGGTGGCACCACAGCGGGCTATGAAGCGGCGATTGTCCGCCTGCAGAGCCTGGGCCGTGATCGCCCTCTCTACGCCAAAGCGCAGGCCCTGAGACGCGAGTGGCAGTGGGAACTAGAGGGCGTGGCGCAACTTAATTGGGCTCAACAGGTGGCCCGCTCGGGTACAGTGGAAAGCCTGCGGGCCGCCATCGTCGAAGCCGAAGAAGTGGCCCCCGACAACCCCCGCTGGGATCAGGCGCAAACGCAAATTGCCGAATGGCGTCGCGGCATTGCGCTGATCGAAGATCAGCCCTTTATCGATCGCGCTAAACTGGCTGCCCTCGGGGGCGATCGCGCCAGTTTGCAAGGGGCGATCACGGAGGTGGGGCAGGTGCCAGACAACAGCGCCCTGTACGGCGAAGCGCAAGACTTGATTGCCGATTGGCGCTGGCAGATTCAGCGACTAGATAATCAACCGATGCTGACTCAGGCGCAGCAGCTGGCGGATAACGGCCAGTTGAGCCAAGCCGTCGCCGTCGCTTCACAGATTCCGCCCAATCAGGCGCTATATGACGAGGCGCAAACTGCGATCGCCGGTTGGCAAGACCAACAAAGCGGTCGCCAGTCCTATCAGCAGGCGCTGCTCGTGGCCGACTCGGGCACCGTCGGCGGCTTAGCTCAGGCGATTGAGCTAGCGCTTGGCGTCCCCGACTCCAGCTCCGACTGGACGCTCGCCCGACAGGCCGCCAATCAGTGGAGTTGGGATCTGCTACGCGTGGCCGAATCAACGGCTGCTCGTAATGTGGACGAAGCGATCGCCATCGCCAGTCAGATTCCGCCTCGCACCGATGCCTATGCCGAGGCCCAACTGCGCATTCGCGATTGGCAAGGTCAAGCTGCCGGCAGCCCCGCCAATGCCAGTGATATTCGCCCCCCCCGAGACCGCTAGCGCCCGAGATTATTGCTGGGAGCGGAGTCTCAGGGCACCGGGGCGGGCCAATTGGCGTGGTGAAATAGTGGCGTCACTGCCGCGATCGCGGCCTAACGATAATTGGTAAACTGCAGAGCTACGGGCCATTCGGTCGATTTCAACAGTTGAATCGCGGCCTGCAGGTCATCCTTTGATTTGGCAGAAACTCGCACCGTATCGCCCTGAATCGAAGCCTGGGCTTTTTTGAGATTGTCACGGACGCATTTAGAAATGTCCTTCGCGATTTCCTTATCAATGCCCTGCTTGAGCGTGACCGCTTGCCGCACCCGACTGCCGCTGGCCGAATCGGCTTTGCCAAACTCAAAAATTTTCAGCGAGAGGTTACGCTTAGCCGCTTTTGTTTGCAAGATCGTTTGCACCGACTGCAGCGTCATGTTGCTGTCAGTTTCAATCGTGATCGTGCTCTCATTCAGCTCTAGAGAGGTTTTGCTGTCTTTGAGATCATAGCGAGTGGTGATTTCTCGGCGCGCTTGGTCGATGGCATTGACCAGTTCTTGGCGGTCAAATTCACTGACAATATCGAAGGAGTAGGTAGAAGCCATACGCAAAAATTTTGAGGAATAAAAGGGTCTAAATTAACGAAACGTTTTTCCGTAGTCGGTGTTTAGCGTCGCCCGCTAACCGTCAGCCAACTCAGACGAGGGAGGTGAGAAGGGGCTCAAAGCCGCCGCCTCGCTCACCAGGTTCGGCAGGGCTAAACCCCTGCTAGAAGACAGCTCTGTTCGGGTGGGGTGGGGATAAGCACAGCTCTGACACTGCCCCAGCACCAGTTGTTGCCCAGGCATGTTTACAGTAAGGCAGACCGGCAACTCATGACAAACAGTGTAAAAATACTCAAGCTACCCACCGCGAACATGGCCGATCGCAACAGGGGAATATCGAGAATATAGAACAGGCTATACAACAGTCGCGCCACAACGTAGGCGATCGCGGCCCCCAAGGCCAGCAGTGAATCCTGACCAGTCACGTAGGCCATCAGCGCCGCCGGGGCAAACAGCGTGAACGACTCGAAGGAATTTTGGTGAGCCCAATTAGCTCGCTGCGCATAGGGCGGAAATTTATCGACCATGGTGCGCGGGGCCGACATGTCATAACCGACCTGCAGGCGCGCTACCCCCACCCACAGAAAAGGCACGTAGATTAGTACCGCACCGAGGACAATACACACTAGCAAGGCGGCTGGCATCGGCAAACGAGTCAAGAAATTCATAAAAGCACTCGCAGGGTAGGCTGAGTCGAAAGATGGGCTGAGGGAGCGCCCCCTCAATCATAGCCGCAGGACAGCAACCGCTTCGGTCAGGGTGGGGCCGTATCAAACCGCTACCATCAAGGCCGCGATGTTGGCGCAGCGGCCTTAGTCGAAGTAAAAGAGCGTGACGATCTTGCGCTGATCTTCGGCATCTTCACAGGTGCGCAGCAGGGTATGGCTGTCGTGAAAGGCAAAGCAAATGAGCTGCTGACACCGCGAAATAATCTCTTGGTTACAGATCGCACTGGCCTCGGCGAGCGACAGCGCATCATGGGTCGAATTTTCGACCAAATGCATCACCTCATTGAGCTGATCTTTCGACTCGCGCGGCTGTTTCTCAAGGCTTTGGGGCAAAATCACCGTCAGCAGGTTGGGATCAGCCTTGAGGGCACCTCGAATCGCGGCCGAGTTGGTGCCAGTGGCGCCGGAGGTCAAAATCCGATTACCGCCGATTACGAGGGCGTAGGTCATCAGCTCGATGATCTGCTGGTGGGTAATCGGCACGTGGCGGGAACCCAAAATGGCAATGCGCTTGTCTCCCGACTGCTGAATCGCAGCCAGCTCTTGCAGAAAGACATCAACCTTGGAAGATTCCAAGGGGGAATCAATGGACTGACTCAACGGAGATACACGAATAAATGAACGCGCCCATTGTATCAGCCAAGGTGGATAAAGTTAGCTCCGGGGTGCGATCGCCGGTCTTTCGAGCCCCACCAGCGCGATTAACCGCTCAATATCCACCTGATCGGCCAAATGCTCTTGAATCAGCGGAATTTTATCGGGATTATTCAGCGGCACCCGGCCAAACAGCATGTCAATCCGCTCCACGGTGGTCAGGGTGTCGGTAGCTACCGATAGCACCGGCACTTCTTTATCTTTCGCCAGGGCTAAAACATCACGGGCAGGGGCAATTTGCCCCGTGAGCACCAGACAGTGGGTCGAAGTTTCTAAGGCGGCAATTTGTAAATCGCGGCGATCGCCCCCCGTCACCACGGCCTGATGATGACCCTGACCAAAAAAGCGGAGTGCTGAGTTGACGTTCATCGCCCCGATCTTGAGGCTTTCGACCACTAAGTCGAGATGGTCGCTACTGCAGAGCACCTCGGCATCCAAATACCGCACCAGCTCGGATACCCGAATGCCTTGCAAGAACGATAGCTGCGGCAACGTCGCGATGACCGCAATGCCCTGCTGTTCTAAATAAGGGGCGATCGTGTCTTGAATCAGCACCACATCAGCCTCACTCACCCCATTCAGCACCACCCCAATCAGCGCCCGGCCCAGTCGCTTTTGGGCGGCCACCAGCTGATCGACCATGCGACGAGTATCAAACTGCATGACCAACACGACCTGAGCATCGAGGGCCGCTGCCATCTCAGGCAAAGACAAGTTAAACAGGGCGCCTTCTTCCAAGGTTGATGGCCCCTCAAGCAACATAATGTCGCCTTGGGCATCTTCCCAATAATGCTTGAGGGCGTCGTCCAGCGTTTGCACCGCCTCCTGCCGCAAGCGATCGACCAGGGTTTTGCTATCTAAAGACAACAAATTAGGCGGCTGGTGTTCGGAGGCCAGCGCCAACGTCGTGGGCACAAAGCTCAAGTCACTATCGAGGTGCTCTAGGCCATGGCCAAACGTATCCACTGATGACAGCGGCTTACCCCAGCCCACCTGAAACCCCAGCTTTTGCAGCTGACTCCCAATGGCAATTGAAAGGGTCGATTTGCCGCTGTAGGCTTCTGTTGAGCCAATGATCAGATGTTTGGCTGTTTTGGGCACTCCTCTAGCTCCTTACCGGTGGGTGTATGGTGGATTGCCCTTCCCATTCTGCCACTACTTGCCGATGCCCAACCTCACGATATCAATCGTCTAAACGCAAAAGCTTGCGATAGAAAGACTTAGAAAAATCGGCGGGTTGCTTGTGGCGCAGAGACACGACCACATCAAACAAAAAGTCGACGAATTCAAACGTGGCCATGGTGATCTCGTAGCTGAGATCGGCATCATCATCAAACTGTAGGCGACAGCGCGTCAAATCAGCTGGCAAAGTCGATACATTCCACGTCGCGATGAAAGGGATGCTTTCGCCTTCTTCGATCCCCCGTTCGCCCTCCAAATTCCCGCGCTTGTAGAGACCGATCGCATACGGTAAAGCATTGCGTTTGGTGCCCTGGTAGTAAGGCAAATAAACCCCGATGTCGGATTTATTGACAGGTTTTATCTCTTCAAAAGTCAGTGACATGGCACCTAGTAGAAATCAGTTGACCCAATCAATGAGTGTGCGCAGCGGCCCGAAGCCTCTACATTCGGCACATAGGGCTCTCCAGAGCAGAGCCCTATGTGCCCTCAGTGATACCACAACAAATCCGTTTGCCGACGTCGCTTTGCCATTTCATCGACCTTAAGCAGCTAGGATGATGAAGAGCTGTAAACTGGCGAACGCCCGCAGCCCCCCGGCCCGACGAACCGTTTGACCCCGCTTAAAGGTGACCGCTAGGGAGCCCTTAGGAACCGGCTCTAATCCGGCCATCGGCAAGCGCTAATGGGTTTGCTGCAGTGCTTTGAGGATACCCAGGTTCATTGCTGAGCCATCAACAAAGTCGCCAGCCAGAGCAACGAGCGTAAAGATATTAACAACCGGCAGCAAGAGGCGAGGTGGTAGGCGGATGTTCAATGGGGACAAGACAGACTCGGTTGATTTATTACCCCTCGCGGCTGACGATTTCCATCGGTATGAGCGGCGACGACTGAAAGCCGCGATCGCGCTGGCGGGCGTCTGGTCCTGTACGGCAGCGGTGCACCTGTTGGCCTGGGGGCAGTGGGTGGTTTATGGTCTAGCGGCCATGATGGGGGCGCATCTGTTGCGGCTGTTGCTGGCCCGGCCCCAGCGGCGACCGGAAGCATTGCCTAGCTGGCACGATACGGCGGTGGAAGAACAGGCCACGACCGATCTAATCGACTGGCCCTACGTATCAATTTTGGTCGCAGCCAAAAATGAAGTCAGCGTTATCCAACGGTTGGCCAATTCCCTGATGGCCATTGATTACCCCGCTGAGCGCTTTGATGTGTGGCTGATTGATGATCACAGTACCGATGGCACTAGCCAACTGATGGATCAGGTGGCCCAGTCGCATTCCAATTTGCAGGTTGTCCATCGTGACCAAACGGCAACTGGCGGTAAGTCTGGGGCTCTGAATCAGGTTTGGCCCACGACTGCCGGCTCGATTTTGCTGGTGTTTGATGCCGATGCGCAGATTTCTGCCGACTGCCTGCGGCAAGTGGTGCCGATGTTTGAGCAAGCGCCGGTCGGGGCGGTGCAATTACGCAAGGCGATCGCCAACAGCACCGATAATTTTTGGACGCGTAGCCAAGTGGCCGAGATGGCTTTTGACGCCAACTGTCAGCGCCAGCGCGGCACTGTAAATGGCGTTGGTGAGCTACGCGGCAACGGTCAATTTGTGCGGCGCGCCGCGCTGGAACAGTGCGGCGGTTGGAATGAAGAAACCATCACCGACGACCTCGACCTCACCCTCAAGCTGCATGTGAACGGTTGGGACGTCCCTTTGTTCATGACGCCCACCGTTTGGGAAGAGGGCGTTGTTAAAGCCCTGCCGCTATGGCATCAACGCAATCGCTGGGCCGAGGGCGGCTACCAACGATACCTCGACTACTGGCAACTGCTCACGCCCAAACGCTTGGGCTGGCGCAAAACCTTTGATCTCCTCATTTTTTGGCTCATTCAGTACGGTTTGCCCACCGCAGCTTTTCCCGACTTTGCCCTGGCCCTGGTGCGCAACCGCTTGCCGATGCTGATGCCATTGTCGAGCGTGGCGGTATTGTTCGCGACGGTGAGCATGGCCCAGGGGCTCAAGCAAACCCAAAAGGCCTCCGCGTTTTCTCTCTGGGTGCAAACCGGTCGCGGCATGATTTATATGACCCACTGGTTTGTCATCGTCGCGGCGGTCACCAGCCGCATGGCAATTCGGCCTAAACGGTTGAAGTGGGTCAAAACCCAGCACGGTGACTCCGAGGCTGCTGCCACGATTGAGGCTCAGGTTTCATCGCAATAGTTGTTGCCGTGAGAGGCTGAGTCGTCTGGGCAGCCATCGTGCAGAGATTGCGCCTAATGATGCGGCAAAACTCCGCTCGTCATAACTCGCCCGAGTGATGTGGCAAGCTGGGGGTATCCCTCCCCGCTAAATGTTCATGGCCTATTTCAATGGGCTGAGCGATCGCGAACACGAAGTCCTAGAACTTATCGTGGAAACCAAAATCGGTCAAAAACGCTACCTCAGCCCCAACACGGTCAAGACCTACGTGAAGGGGATTATGAATAGGCTGTTGGTGAGCGACAGGTCTTTGACCATCGCGTCTAAGCTGCTGCCGTCGCCGCCGTCCATCGTGGCCTAGTCGATCAAGCGACTCATCGCAGGGGTTTACCTATGACGTCTACAAATCCTCAGAGTAACCGGACTACCCGTTATATTTGCAGTTTAAGCTTTGAGGGATCGGGTGTTACCTGACAAATCTGACGTACAACCACGGGGTGTATGGTGCTAGCTGTCAGATTTGACGTCGAATCAATATTTATCTGTTACGAGGTGCCGTGCCGACACTTAACTTTAAACAGCCATACAAGTCGATAAGCCAATTCGAAGCAACATCGATATCCGATCTCACCATCATTACTGGATTAAACGGGTGTGGCAAGACACACCTGTTGCAAGCGATTACTCAGGGTCATTGCTCGATCGACGATATTCCTGTTCACGAGATCAAGTATTTCGAACCGAAGACTTTCTCTCTAGTGAACGAGTCTGCGTATACCAATCAGCAAATAGATCAAGAACGTATACAGGCTTGAACTAAGTTCAACGAGGATAGAAACCGATTCAATCTACGTGGCGAACTTTTAAAGCAAAGAAAGGCTCTTGGTGAGGAGTATAATTCTTTAAGGAAAGTTGCGGCTCAGGAAAAGGTTCCATTCCTCAAAATTCAAAAAAAACAGTTAGATGATGACAGCTTATTTGAGAAACTAAAAAGCTATAGAGAAAGAGTGTTCAACGTCTTTAGAAATCAGAATATTGCAAGCGATAGCATTGGAAAAGCAATCAGATCTATGGCCGTTAGATCGGATCGCCCCATTGACGAGCTGGCAGAATACGAGTTCAAAGAAAGGTATGTGCCTATCAATTTGAAGGATGACTTTCTCCCAGCACAACTGGGAAAAGTCTTTCTTGACTATCAGTATCGAGAATTTGTGGAGTTGGTGTATAAAAAGGCTGAAGCGGAGCATTTTGGAGAAGAACCTCCTATCCGTTCTATCGAGGAGTTTCGAGAGAAGTATGGGCCACAGCCTTGGAAGATTATTGAGAGTATTCTTCAGAAGTTTTCTTCTTTGAAGTTCACTATCAACAATCCTGAGAACTTGAGATTTCGGACAGATGCCGTCACTGAGTTTGCTTTACAGATCAGAAACGAAAAAGATACCATAATCCCCTTTAATGATTTGTCTTCTGGCGAAAAAGTTCTTTTTGCACTGGTGTTGAGCATATACAAGTCCTCTGGAGATGGCTTCTTTCCACGCGCGTTGCTACTAGATGAAATTGATGCTTCGTTGCATCCCTCAATGACAAGGAATCTTCTGAATGTCCTCCAGGAAACCTTCGTTGAGGAAAATGGTGTTAAGGTTGTGCTGGCAACCCATTCGCCATCAACTGTAGCTCTTTCTCCTCTAGATTCGATCTACGTTGTGAATCGGGGTGAGGTACCTGAGAAAATAGTATGTACTTCTAGGGAAAAAGCTCTTGAAATCCTTACTGAGGGCTTCATCTCACTAGAACACGGATTAAAAATCGTAGACCAGATTGCACGCAACAAGGTCAATGTTTTTACGGAAGGTAACAACGTAGACTATATTCGACGTGCAATTGAGCTACTAGCACCCGAAATCCTTAATTTAATAGATGTGGTTGATCAAATTAGAGACCGATCAGGATCACAGTTGTATCCGCTTTATGAACTTATCTACCGACTAGACCACGATAACAGAGTTCTATTCGTCTTTGACTGTGAAGACCCGAAAAAACTATCCTCGGATGATAAGACTGACTATTTCTATATGTCTCTCAACGAAGAGAATGCTAAGTTCAAGAGAGGCATAGAAAACGCTTTCCCAGAGCACCTGTTCTTGGACGAACACTTTGACGAAAAGCTAGTCCAAAAAGATAATGGAGAAACAATTCTAAGAAGGGCACCGAACAAAGCACGTATTTGCGCACACATCTTTAAAGAACGCAACTGAAGCGGACTTTTCGCACTTTCAATCGTTGATATCAAGGTTGCGTGCAGCATGCAAATAACACTGCATTGCCACGTCAGAAAAGACTTTTGCCAAAGTCATAAACTTACTAGCGCCGTTGGCTCTATCTTTAGAAGCCGCGATCTCACCTCAAGCTGATGGCTTTAGCGATCTCAATCTATTCGAAACGATAATCTTGATGGGCTGCCGATGATCATCTTCAGGGTTGCATCCCATGCCCATTCCACAGATTGTGATTGACACCAACGTGATGGTTGCCGGGCTAAGATCTAGAAACGGGACTGCTTTTCGACTACTAAGCTTGGTGGGTGGCGGACTATTTGATATCCATCTTTCTGTACCACTGGTTTTGGAGTACGAAGATGTTTTGACTAGGGAACTCTCAAACCTCACTATTGACGCTGCAGATGTTCAAGACGTGATCAACTTCCACTGCGCAGTGGCCACTCATCATCAAATTTTCTTCCTCTGGCGTCCCTATCTGCGAGATCCCAAGGATGACATGGTTTTGGAGCTAGCTGTCAAAGCCGGGTGTGATAGCGTAGTGACATACAATACTCGCGATTTTACGGGCCTTGAGCGGTTTGGAGTCAGCGCTATTACCCCGGCAGAGTTCTTGAAACTGAGCGGAGCATTGCCATGAGTGACCTGAGTATTCAATTGCCCGACTCACTGTACAAAAGCCTGCAGAAGCTCGCTGAGCAGGATGGGGTTTCATTGGATCAGTTTGTTGCGCTGGCGGTTGCCGAGAAGATTGCCGCGTTAACCACCGAAGAATATCTACAAGAGCGTGCCAGCCAGGGAAATCGGTCAAAATATGAGGCGGTTTTAGTTAAAGTTGCTGACATTCAGCCAGAGCTAGAAGACCAGTTGCCGTCAGCATAAAAACCCTCTCCGCCCGACCGCAAAAAGGGTATCTATCAGCTTTAAAACTGTCGGCGGCAGGTAGTGGGAACGTTAGAAATCACGATCGCACCTCAAGCTGATGGCTTTAGCGATCGCAATCCATACACTACGAGCATCAAAACTGTGATCGCCCCATCGCTATAATTTAAGCCAAGCAAACTTTGCCGCTACGCCCGTGATCGCCATACCGCCATCGCCGATTCAGCTTCGTCTCATTTCCACCACTGACTATCACCGCATGGCGGAAGTCGGCATTCTGGGTGCGGATGAACAGGTTGAGCTGCTTGCCGGACAAATTATTCAAAAAATGCCCAAAGGCCCAGTCCATAGCGCTCTCTGCAAGCGGATAGAAAAGTTACTCGAACGCCGCTTGGGTGAGCAGGTGTTGGTACGATTGCAAGATCCCATTCGACTTGACGACTATTCAGAACCTGAGCCTGATATTGCCGTGGTTCGCCCTCAAGATGACTTTTACGCCAGTCATCACCCCACCCCAGCCGACGTCTACCTAATTATTGAAGTGGCTGATACGACGGTAGAGCGCGATCTGGGCGGCAAAGCCAATCTCTACTCAACTGCAGGCATTCTCGATTACTGGGTGCTCAACGTTTCGGCTCGACAACTGCACGTTTTTAGAGATCCGAGTCCCGACGGCTACCAACGTCAGCTCATCCTCAGAGAGCAAGCCATTCAGATTCAAGCCTTTCCGACCTGCGAGATTTCAGTTTTAGAGTGCTTTGGCGGAGTCTAGTCAACATGCCTAAAACCATCGGGGTGATTTCAGATACCCACGGATTGCTGCGACCCGAAGCCATTTCGGCGCTGCAGGGTAGCGATCTGATCATCCATGCCGGGGATATCGGTCGCGTGGAAGTCATTGAGCAGCTGGCAGCGATCGCACCCGTGAAAGCAATTCGCGGCAACATCGATCAAGCCGCGTGGGCCGACGAGTTCCCCGAGACGCAAGTTGTGCAGGTTAACGACATGCTGATCTACGTGCTCCACAACCTGAAAGCGCTCGATCTGGACCCGCAAGCAGCCGGTTTCCGGGTTGTGGTGTCGGGTCACTCGCACCAGCCCAAAATCGAAGAAAAAGACGGGACGCTCTATCTCAATCCGGGGAGTGCTGGGCCGAGGCGATTTAAGCTGCCGATCGCCGTTGGTCGCCTAACCATTTCGGGTGGGAACATTCGGAGTGAAATCTTGCCGTTAGATATTCCTCGCTAGCACACAGTTGAATTGAAGCTGGGGGCGATCGCCAAAATGGTAGATTTACCGTTCTGACCTAGCCTATCGCCAAGGCTGAAGTGTGAACATCCTGCCAAACGGTTCACCCAGTTGGGGGAGAGCCGACTGCTGCCAGTTGCCGCCCTCACGATGGCTATGGTGTTTGACTCACCTGCACACTGGCCGGCGCACTGTCGGTCTCGTATTGCAGAGCGAGTAAACCAGCCCGTCGCGGTGGCGCATGGGCGATCGCAAAGTCCGTTTGATACTGAGCGATCGTCACGGACAATGACAGCCTCATGCTCACCTCAAAAACTTCGGCATCTGGGGGGGCCGCATGAAAGTCCACCAGCTTGCAGTCACTAAACTGGCTCTCCCAAGTCACCCCCGGACAATCTCGCAATCGCAGCGCCCTGGCAGGAGACTGGGTGACACTTAACAGGCCTAAACTACTCATCCCTAGTGCTAGCGAGATGGATAAGATTCGCATAATTCCGTTTTCCTTTTTAAGGATCTACTAGCCATCAATTAGCTCAACCACAGTCACGGGAAAGGGGGCTGCTAACTGATGTGACGGAGTCATCATATGCAGGTGAGTGTTGAGCAGTCCGGTACTAAAGTCATCGATCGCCATGACGTTAGTCATGCCCAGCACCGGACGGTTGGTTGGCAGGCGGGAGGTGCTGGTGTGCCCATAATGCTGCCTGGGTGCGATCGCGAACTCCTAACTGTGAGAGGATGCGGGTCAGGTGGTTTTTGACTGTCCCGATGCTTAGATGCAGGGCCGTGGCCATCTCGCGATTCGTGTGGCCTTGCCGCAGCAGGTGCAGAATGTCGAGCTCGCGCTGGGTAAATAGATGCTGATAGTCGGCGGCGGTAGAGGTGCGGCGATGTTGAGTAAACACCTTAGGCGCAATGGTGGGGCCAAGGTGGCCGTAGCCTTGGTAAACCGTGCGGATGGCCGCCGCCAACTGAGGCGAAGGCGTGCTTTTGAGCAAATAGCCCAACGCCCCCGCCCGGAGCGAGGCCTGGATATAGTCATCTTCGTCAAAGGTGGACAGCACCAGAATGCGAATCCAGGGTAGCCGTTGATGAATCTCGCGCGTGGCGGCCACACCATCGACTTGGGGCATGCGCATATCCATCAAAATGACGTCGGGCTGATGTTGCTCGGCTAGGGCGATCGCCGCGCGACCATCCATCGCCTCGGCCAATACCGCCATATCCGGTTCTAAGCTCAGAAGACGCGCCAGTCCCTGACGGAACATCGCTTGATCATCAGCCAACATCAGACGAATCATCGGGGAATACATACCTGAATAAAGGTTCCTTTGCCCATCTGGCTCTGCACCTTGAGCTGCCCCTTGAGGAGTTGGGTGCGCTCTTGCATGCCCCGCAGCCCAAACCCTGGCAACACGCCAGCCGAGTCAAACCCCACGCCATCATCTTGCAGCTCTAGCCAAATATCTGTACTTGTGACGTACCCCCGCAAATGCACCTGATGGGCCTGGGCATATTTTTGAATATTGGTTAGCCCCTCTTGCAAAATGCAATAAATTTGATGAGCCACTTGAGGTGACAACACCGGGAACTGGAGCTGGTAATCGATCTTGAGGGTATGGAGCGCGTGAATTTGGTCAATTAGCTCGCGGATGGCCTGATTGAGATCAAAATTGCGTTGCCGCATAGTTTGTACCGACAGCCGCACATCCTGCAAACACTGATGGGTGAGCTGTTGGGCAGTGGCCAAAGCCCCCGCCGCCGCGATGGGCTCTTGCTGGGTGAGCCGCTGGATCAGTTCAAGCTGAACGCTGAGGGTGGTGAGAGAATGGCCCAAACCATCGTGGATATCACGCGCAATGCGGGTCCGTTCTAGCGCGACGGCCTGGGCTTCCACTTGTTGAGAGAGGGCCTCGGCGCGCAGCCGACTCTGGCGTTCGGCCACCATAATGAACCCAAAGCAAACCGCAAAAAAGCTGATTCCCACGTAACTCACGATATTGCTAAAGAGAATGACTTGAACGTTGTAGATTGACTCAGCTTGTCCGGCCTGAATCTGGGTCACAATATCGTCGATCCGGTGAGGAATCCACCGAGCGATAATGACGATCTCACTAATGCCAGCCAGTAGCGTGGCGAGGATGACTTCGCGCCGAGGCAACAGGAAGCAGCTCTTCACCAAGACAAAATAAAGCAACAGCTCAAACCACACTTCCCAGGCGAAGGCCGTCAGAATTAAACCGAGCTGTAGGAAGACGTAGATGCGCCGCTGCCAGAGCGATCGCGAGATCGGAAAGTTCAGGCTGGATACAAAAAATACACCCCCAAAAAGATAAGCCCATACCAGAGGCGGCGCTTGCGTTTCAAGATGCGAGGCGAGCCAATTTTGAATCAAACTCACCGCCAAAAGAAACCATTCCACCCAGCGGAGGTTGCGGCGCAGTTGAGATGAACAGGTGGATACGGCCATCGCCAGCAACGGGATAGAGAGCAGTTATTCGTACCATACTGCGACGGTGGCGATCGCCGTGATGACTAGAGTCATGGTTATGAGATGACTTCAGGTAGTCCCGTGGGGGCAACGACCGCTCTAACGTGATGAGCGTTCACGTCGTGATTTTGGAGATTGCTCCGATGAAGCAAATTTTTGGGCGACCCCGACTACACGATTTCCTCCGGTTCGGTATCTTACTGTTCCCTCTGCAAAATTTCCTTTGGTTCGGAACGTTGCTGTTTCCCCTCGCCGCCCAGGCCGCGCCCTTGTTTGATGCCGTTTTGCCAGATATTCAACAGCAGCTACCCGGTGACTTGCAGATGCGGCTGCCGAGCTATGTACCCGAGCAGCCAGAACCGCTCTACCCTTCGGTTGATGTCGGTGAGACGGGCCTGGTGGTGTATCTATCGCCCGATCCGGAGTGCGATCGCGGTGTGCAGCCAGATTGTCTGACCGTAGGAGCCGCCGCCGTTATGCATCTTGCTGCCTTTGCCGACTGGCAGCAGCGACATCAAGCTGAGCTGACCCCAATCGAGTTATCTAACAATATTACGGGGCGCTACCTCACCGTTGACTATGGCGCGGGCGAAATCCGTTATGTTGCTTGGCAGCAAGATCAGACAGGGTATGTGCTGGGGGCAGTAGCAGAGGGCATTTCACCGGATGAGTTTCTGCGGGTCGCGAACTCCATGGTTGAGTCAGACCCCCTGGAATAGCCGCCGATGATAGCAGTTGCCAGGGTTAGCATCTGCCATCGCCACATTATGCTGAGTTCAGCTTTTATTGCCGCTGGTCATCAGTCCATCCGGCCAAGCGCACAGATGAAAAGCGGCCCCATTCCACGAGCACAACGGCTCAAGGGGGTTCTCTGGATGCGGGCGATCGGGAAGTCTTGAATGCCATCGGTTTACATCAGTTCTACAGAATAGCGCTACAAATCGAGTATCCCCCGCTGTCGCCGCCCCTACGCCCTCCGGGCAGGCGGCGCCACAGAAAAGGGAGCTATAAACCTTGCTGATATTGCGCTTCCTACTTTTTAAGGGGGACAAAAGGGGATCTTTGGTTGGCCAAAGTGTTGTCCAATTTCGGGGAATTGACATTACTCCGGTATGAGCGCAAAAACTGCCACGGAATAGCTATTTTTCAAACCTAAGCCAGGGTCAAGACTTCAACATCCTGCTATTAGGTCTACCCAATTAGGTGAGCACCGTACCCTCTAGATGACTACCCATATGCAGGTGGGGCAACCCTAGGCCATCCATCTACCGTAAAAGTGTCGGGTTGCCTGTGGTTATGGAAAATATTTCAAAATCTCTCAACTTATCATTGGCGCGATTGTCTGCTAGACACCCTCCGAGAACGCGCCGCTGGCGCTGGGTGCGTTGGCTGTTACTGGCAGAGGCGTCGCTGTTGATCTTGATGATCGGGAGCGCTGGGCTAGTCATTGCTGGGTTCATGATCAACGATGCCCCGCCCTCGCCAACGTCTTTAGATGCCCCAGCGCGACAATCAGCAGCGAATCTGCCCCCCTGCATTGTGCATAGTGCTGAGACCGTGCCCGTTGGCGATCGCACCTGCATCAGTGTGAACTAGAGGCTGTCATCATTTAGCGGCTGAGTCCTGATGCTGAAAGCGGCCCAGCCTCTAGCTAGGTTTACGGAGCGGGCGCGGTAGTGCCCATACCGTAAGGCTTTCGAGTTTGATTGATAACGCGCCCTAAGTCCTGCTTTGCTCATTACGAATGTGGTCGTCATGCCCCGTAGAATATCCCTTTCTTTCGCCATCACTTGCTCGTTGGTTGCCCTGGTGACAACTGGCTGCGCGGTGCCCTGGGGCGCCCAACCCGAGGAGACCGAGGCAGTGCCCGTGGCTGTCGAGTTGGACGCAATTGTGGCGCTGGGCCGGATTGAACCGGAAGGGGAAGTGATTCGCTTGTCAGTGCCCAATGCCGCCGACAGCCGAGTCAACGAAGTCCAAGTAGCAGAGGGCGATCGCGTTGAGGCCGGACAGGTCATTGCCGTGCTGCAGGGGGCCGAGCGCCGTCAAGCCGATCTGCAAGCAGCCTATGCGCTGGTGAAACAGCGACAGGCGGAGTTGAGCCAAATTCAGAGCGGGAGTGTAAAGGCGGCCTCGGTGGAGGCCCAGCAAGCCCAGATCAACCGGCTAGAAGCCCAACTCACGACCCAAGCCCAACAGCGACAGGCGGATATCGAGTTAGCCCAAGCCAACCTGCGGGAAGCTGAGGTCAACTATCAGCGATATCAAGAACTGGCCGCCGTGGGGGCCGAAAGCCGCTCGCAGTTGGATATTGCCCAACGCAACTACGAAACCGCTCAGGCCGAGTTGGCCCAGAAGCAAGCGGCCTTGGCTGAAACAGAGACCACCGGGCGATCGCAAATTGTTGAAGCCCAAGCTCGGCTGGTTGAACTGCGACAGACCACGCCAGAGGCGATCGCGATCGCCCAAGCCCAGCTGGAACAGGCGCAAATGCAGGTCGCCCAGCGACAAGCGGATCTAGATGACGTGATGGTGCGCGCCCCCGTCGCCGGGCAGATCCTCAAAATCAATACCCAGGTGGGCGAGCAGGTCAATACGCAAGAGGGCATCGTGGAGCTGGCTCAAACCGACCAGATGATGGTGCTGGCAGAAGTTTACGAAACCGACATTCGCCAGGTCAGCCTCGGTCAAGCGGTCACCGTCACCAGCGAATACGGCGGCACCGCCCAAGAACTCATGGGCACAGTTGATCAGATTGGATTGCAAATCGGCACCGCCAGTTTTGGGGAAGGAGAAGCCGACCCCACTCAGGATGTCAACGCCCGCGTGGTCACGGTCAAAGTGCGTCTGGATGATGAGGCCAGCGAGGCCGTGGCGGCCCTGACGGGAATGCAGGTACGGGTCGCGATCGCCATTGAAGAGGATGTCGCCAATCGCTAAAGCGATACCTACCCTACCCCATTTACGGGCGAGGCATTTTGGCAATAGCTAATCGGATTAGAGAACCAAGTTGTTCCCAAAATGCCTCGCCCCTCCACCCTATTACCCGTCCACCCTGCCACTCCCCACCCATGCTCAAACCTCTCCTCTCACGTCTACCTAAACCGCTTGCTTGGGCGCAGCTTTCTCACCAAAAGATCCGGCTTGCGGTAGCGCTGACCGGAGTCTGCTTTGCCAACATTCTGATGTTCACCATGATGGGCCTCGAAACCCTGCTCTCCGATGGTGCCACGACCCTGCATGAAAACCTGCGAGGCGACCTATTTTTAATGTCACCTTTTAGCCCGACATTGCGCTTTCCATCGACCTTGCCCCGGGCCTACCTGTTGCAAGCTCAGGCGGTGGACGGCGTGGCGACGGCAGCGCCGCTGTATTTGAATTTGGCGAACTGGACTAACCCGGAGCAGCTGGATGCGGCTGTGGCACCGGGTGAGGCAGGGGATGTCTTTGGGACTCAGGTACGGGTGATTGCCTTTAACCCCACTCAACCCGTGCTGGATTTGCCCCAGGTGAATGCGCAACGCGATCGCCTCAGCACTCCCCAAACCGTGCTGTTTGACGAACTCTCCCAGCCCTCCCTCGGTGATATTCCGCAGCAGTGGGCCGCCACGGGAGACGTCCAAACCCTGATGGCGCGGCGGCGCGTGACCGTGGTGGGGCTGTTTAGTCTGGGCAGCACCGTGATTGAAAAAGGCACCGTGGTCATGAGTGACCTGACCTATACCCGGTGGTACGGCAACCAGAGTTTGGAGCAAATTACCCTTGGCGTGTTGACGCTGGAACCGGGCCGCGATCGCGCCGCTGTGCAAGCTCAACTGCAGGCCCATCTCCCTGCAACGGTCGAAGTCCTTACGAGAGAAGAACTCATCGCCAAAGAACACCGATTTAATGCCAGTGATCCCATCGGCATCATTTTTGGGTTTGGCAGCACTGTCGGTTTCGTCGTCGGTATCGTCATTGTGTATCAGGTGCTCTACACCGACATCAGCGATCACCTGCCCGAATACGCCACCCTCAAAGCGATGGGTTATAGCGATGGGGCGCTGCTCCGAGTCGTCCTGATGGAAGCGATGCTGCTCGCGGTTTTGGGCTTCATTCCCGGCTTTACCGCCTCGGTGGGCTTATATCAAGTGCTCACGGCCATGACTCGCATTCCCCTCGCGATGAAGGGAGCTGTTGCGTTGCAGGTGTTTGTGCTGACGCTGGTGATGTGTGGCGCGTCCGGAGCGATCGCCATTCGCCGTCTCCAATCGGCTGACCCCGCTGACGTGTTCTGATGTTGGATTTTGAATTGGCGATTTTGGATGAATCATTCAACCTCCCGCCGGGGCGAGGCATTTTCAAAATAACGTTATCCCGCCGGGGCGAGGCATTTTGTGGATAACGCGACTTTCTAAACCAATCAGCTATAGCCAAAATGCCTCGCCCCTACAGACCCATCCACCCCCATCACCCATCCACCCCCATCACCCATCCACCCCATCACCCTCACACCCAAATGCACCCCACCGTCACCATCCAAAACCTCACCCACACCTTTGGCAAAGGCAACTTACGCCGTACTGTCCTCAGCGACATCAACCTGGCGCTGTATCCGGGCGAAATTGTGCTGCTCACCGGCCCCTCGGGCAGTGGCAAAACGACGCTGCTTACCCTGATGGGAGCACTCCGCTCTGTTCAAGACGGGAGCTTGCAGATTCTCGGCCAGGCATTGAACGGTGCGAAAAAACGACAATTAGTGAAAATCCGCCATCAGATCGGCTTTATCTTTCAGTCCCACAATCTGCTGGACTGTCTGACGGCGGCAGAAAACGTGGAGATGGCGCTGAAGCTGCACCCGCTTCCCCAGCGAGAGCGGCGATCGCGATCGCACGCCATGCTGTCGGCAGTGGGTCTCGGAGAACACAGTCACAAGCATCCCGACCAGCTTTCTGGGGGGCAAAAACAGCGGGTGGCGATCGCCCGTGCCCTAGTTTCAGAGCCCAAAATCGTGCTCGCTGACGAACCGACGTCCTCTCTCGATAGCCACTCCGGACGCGATGTGGTGACCCTGGTTCAGCAGCTCGCTCACCAACAGCACTGCACCGTCCTGCTGGTCACCCATGACAACCGCATTCTCGACATTGCCGAACGTCATCTGCACATGGAAGATGGTCGCTTGTGTGCCTAATCCGATGAATTGCCTACAAAAATCGTGCTTAACTACTAACCCCATTACCCTTCACAGCATGGGTCGCAATTGGCAGGGTAAACCAAAAAGTGGTGCCCTGATTAGCAGTGCTCTCAACACCGATTTGCCCGCCGTGGGCTTCAATGATTTGCTGACAAATGTTGAGTCCTAAGCCCAAGTGCAGCGGCTGGTGATGATTGCGACCTCGACTATAGCGATCGAAAAGCCACTGGTTGGGGGCGGTCGGGGACTGCTGATTTGCGGGTGCCTGTTGGCGATCGCTCGTCAGCTCACGAATCCCCTCACCATTATCATTGACTGTGCAGCAGACATAGTGTCCTTGTTGGCTGGCACTAAGCGTCACACACACGCCAGCCTGGTTATACTGCAGAGCATTTGAGATGAGGTTTTCGTAAACGCGATGTAGGTGTAGCGCATCGGCTCTGACGTCCGGCAAATCGGCAGGCAATGAAACCACCATCTGGCCTCGCGCCTGTTTGAGCCGCAGCTCAAAATCCTCGGTAATGTCCTTAACCAGATTGTTTAGGCTGAGCAATCGCACCTGTAATGAAACGCCGTTCAGGTTTTGAGCATGCACCTCTAACAGCGAATTGATGAGTTGTAACTGTTGTTCTTGGCCTCTAGCCATGCGGGCAATGACGGCGCGATCGAGGGTAACTTTTTCATCCCCCAACAGCAGATTATTCAACAGCATCAGCGTGCCCGTGACCGGATTTCGTAAGTCGTGAGACACCGCATGCAGCAATAGCTGCTGCTGTCGCTGCGACTCAAACGCTGAGATCTGCAGTCGCTCATAGACCCACACGCCAATATTGCAAATGACGCAAACCCAAGCCAAGTCAGTAAAGGTGAGCCAAATGTCAACGCCGTTAAACATCGCAACATCGCCTATGTGAGTGATCCCCAGCAGCGGCAGCACAACGCCAAAGTAGATCACCGACAGCGCCTGAGACAGCAGATGCAGCGGCCAGCGCAGCGGCAGCAGCACCGCTAGGGCTAAGAACACTGTTGGCACGGGCTCAGCCGGGATATGGTGAAGCGAGTAAACGACTTGACGCGAAAAGCCATTCACCGAGCAGGCCGATACTAAAAACAGAATTTCCGGATAGCGACGTCCCCACTGGGTTTTATGCAGCAGCAAACACAGCGCCAACAGCGCTATGGTGACGAAAAAGCTCGCGACTGCGGCTTCCCTAAGCTGTAGGGCAACTGCAGCAGCGTTATCGGTGAGGCCAGACAGGTATTCAGTAGCCTGGTCGATACGATAAACCAAAAGGTATGGGACATAACTGCCGGACATGAGATAACAGCCCAGCATCACCCAGAGACTAAAGCCCACCCGCTTGTATAAAAATGTCTGCCGCCACTTCAGATAGTCACTTGATTGGGTAAGCGATAGATGCTGCCGCAGTTGAGTCCAGCGTTTACCCAGCTGCCGCCCAGATATCTTGAGAAATGTAGGATCAAAGGCCATAAAATCAGTACTCCGCATTCTGCCCTAGCAGACCGAAATTTGGTTTGAACATCTCCAGTCATGACAAGCCGCCCGCAGCAGGACTTTCAGTTCTACCTGCATGCCTTATGTAGAAACGCCCACAAGACCGTGACCCAAACATCATGGCACTGGATCAATCGGCAGCACAAACCAAAACGTTGCCCTGTTGAGTATTACTCTCAACGCCGATTTGCCCACCGTGGGCTTCAATGATTTGCTGATAAATGTTGAGCCCGAGGCCCAGGAGCAGCGGTTGGTCATGATTGCGCCCCCGACTGTAGCGATCAAAGATCCACTGGTTGGGGGCGGGCTGAGGCAGTTGAGTTGAAGTTGACTGTAGGCGATCGCTTACACGCAGCGAATCCTTAAGGTGAGTACGGCGGCTCAGTCGCCATCGAGGTCGCCATCGCGATCGCGGCTTCTGGCGAAAAGATTGCTTGACGATAGCTCAAAACGTCAAGCGAATCATCTTGCATCCACTGCAGCGAGGCCATGCCTCCCCGTTCCCAAAAGTGAGCTTGCACACCGTCCACCAGCTCTAGCGATTTCGATGGGTGCGCACCGATGAAAGGCCACAGTGGGGGAGCTTCTGATTCTGCGATGACGACAAGGGTGGTGCACTCGATCGCCTCACAGCCAGGTTCAGTCACGGGAGTCGGAGCTGCCAGGGCGACGGTCGCTACGAGCGCACTGCTCACGCCCAAGCCCAAACTTGTCATGAACTTACGCGCAGACATGCCATAAACCCTCATGGAAAAATACCGGTTCAGTCGGCCTGGAGAGAAGGTCACACCACGTCACCCAGATGAGCTTAGGCGGTTCACCCAGGCGGGTTTTTAGAGATACCTCCCTGGGTGAGTCGTCGGAGAGAATCGATCTGGTTTTCCCCTTGAGTTTCTAAAATTGATGCGTCGTAAAGCGTTCTCGCTAGGCTCGTGTCATGGCCTGGATGGCGTGTTTTCAGTAGCCATCTTTATTCATCAACTGAGGCGGTTGCTCAAAATCTGGCAGGCTCGTATAAATGGTCTCTAAATTCATGACTCGGTCTTCTAAAGCCTTGAGGGCCAGCGTCTCTTCTCGGCGGCGCTGCCCTGGTGTTAGCCAGACTGCGGCGGTGCCACTACTTGCACCCAGCATCACCAGAATGGGGAGTATCGGTCCACTTTTCGCCACTGCAGTTAACGGAATACACAGGGCGAATAGGCCCACAGCAGAGCCCCAAATCACCGCTGTTGCTCGATTCTTGGAATTGGATTTGGCAGATTTTTGTCCCATTTGTATCCTTGATTTAGTATTTTGTTTGTGCTTTAGCGCAAGCAGCTTAAGAATGACCGAGTCGTCTTGAACCGTGGCTAAGTTGTGTAGCAGCGGCCAGCGGCAAGGTAAACCAGAAGGTGGTGCCCTGGTCTAACTGACTATCTACCCCAATTTGGCCCCCGTGAGCTTCGACAATCTGCCGACAAATATATAGGCCCAGCCCCAAGTGCAGAGGCTGGCGACGGTTGAGGCCACGAGTGTAGCAATCGAATAGCCCCTGGTTGGAGTCTGGCGGGGCGGGTTGATTTGAGGAAAATTGCGGGCGATCGCCCGGCAGCTCACTGATGCCCTGACCATCATCGCTGACCGTACAGTGCAAGTATTGACCGCGCAAACTGGCATTAAGGGTGACGCAGACCCCAGAGCGGTTGTATTGAAAAGCATTGGAGATGAGGTTGTCGTAGACCCGCTGTAGCTGCAGCGCATCAGCTCTGACCCGAGGTAGACCCGCCGGTATCAAGACCACGATGTGCCCTTGTACCTGCTTTAACCCCAGGTGAAAATCGGCCGTGATCTCTTTGACCAAGTCGTACAGGCCAACGGGCTGCAACTGTAGTGAGATCCCGCTCAGTTCTTGCGTATGCGCCTCTAACAGAGAATTAATCAGCTGTAACTGCTGCTCATGGCTTTTGGCCATGCGGGTAATCACGCGGCGATCGAGGGTGACTTTTTCTTCGCCTGGCAGCAGGCTATTCAATAACATCAGCGTGCCCGTGACCGGATTCCGTAGATCGTGAGACACCGCATGCAGAAATAGCTGCAGCTGCTGCCGGAGCTCAAACTCTCGAATCAACAGCCGCTCATAAAGGTAGACACCCAGGTCGGCAATGCCAAAGCTGATCAGGGCGAGCAAGATCACCATGATATAGGCCGGCAGCTGCAGCGCTTGAGGCAGCGCCGGCGCATCAAAACCCAGCACCAACATCGAAACGCTGATCAAACTGAGAAACCCGACCTGAGAGATCACGTGCCACTGCCACTGCACCGGAATCATGGTCGCCTGAATCAAAAAAAAGAGGCTCCACCCAGCAAAATCCAGACTTGTCTCACCCGCTAGCAGGTGATGAATCTGGGGAATCACCATGACTGCGCCTGAATAGCCCCAAAAAGCTAAGCGCGTTTGGGCTAATGACAGTGACTGCGATGAGAGGAAGATCAAGCCTAGCCAGATGCCCAGCAGTCTTGATGCGGCCATACACAGAGCAGCCACGATCTCGTAACGGCTGGGCATCAGCTCTGCCTGGCCGGTGCGGGCGATCGCCGGCACAATCAGCCCAAAGGTGAGAAGCACTAAAACCAAGAGAAAAATACCGGCGGCCCAAAGACCCAGCCGTAGCCGCTCTTGGATAAAGCGATGCCGCCAAGCGCAATACGCCGCCGAAGGAGGGGGAGCCTGCTGCACTTGGTAGATGTATTGTTGCCAGTTTTGGAATAGTTTAGGAATGAAGAACAGGCCCATAGCTCATCGCCAAAGCTGACAATATCGTGTCGTTTATCTCCAGTCTATAAAAGGATTAACCGGTTGTAATCCTGCCGCCAGGATCACCCAACTGGGTGATTAATATCCCCTAAACGGTCACCCAGCTGTAGGTAGAACAGACTCATCGCCCGACCTACAGTGAAAACTTAGTGGGGCGAATAGCTTCCTTGGGTACCACACCTAGCTCCTTCAGTACTTCGCCCCCTTTACTGATAGAGGATTCAAGCTATGAAAACAGCTGTACAAACTAATTTGTCACTTTTAGAACGTTTGGAAAAGGTGCTGCCCCATGACCTGGCGAGTGCGAAAGACTTAATCTCGAATAACTTTGTCTGGCACTACTTCAACCCGAGTCTGCCAGAGATCGCCGGTGACTATGTGGGTCTCAGCGGTCTGCAGGCATTTTTTCAAAAACTGGGTGCCCTGACTAACGACACCTTTCGGGTCTCGACTCTCAAAGTCATTCCCGTGGGGGAAGAGCTGGTAGTCGTCCACGCCAATCCGAGCATGTCATTTGCCGATGAATCGTTTGAGCTAGACGCTGTGGTGGTCTGGCGCATCGTCAGCGATCGCATCATCGAAGCCTGGGATATTCCGGCGGTCTACACGCTGCGATTGCCTGACCCCGATCAGCTCAAAGAGGCCGCGTAGCCGGGCCACCCGCAATGACTCACATCGGCATCCTCTGCCCGACTCTCACAGGGCATCTCAATCCGATGCTCGCCTTAGGGGGTGAACTGCAACGGCGATCGCACCGCGTGACCGTAGTTGGCCTGCTGGACGGCAAAACCAAAGTGCTGGCGGCGGGGCTGGAGTTTCTCGCGATCGGCACCACTGAGTTTCCCCAGGGCTCGACCCCACAGTCGCTGCACCAATTGGGCGCACTGAGTGGCATCGCCGCGCTGCGCTATTCGCTCGCGTTGGTCAAACGGGCCACCGCCGTCCTGTTGGCCGAAGGGCCAGCTGCCCTCAAAACAGCCGGGGTTGATTGCCTACTCATTGACCAAGCCTTGCATGGCGGTTCGACCGTGGCTCAAGTGCTGAACTTGCCTTTTATTACTGTCTGCTGTGCCCTGATGCTAAATCCTGAGCCTGACGTGCCGCCTTTTTTCACCCCTTGGCACTACGGTTCGGCGGGCTGGGCTCGGCTGCGCAACCAAGCCGGTTATCAGCTGCTGGCCCTTCTGGCGAATAGCAGTATGCGGCAGATTGCCGATTATCGGCAGCAGTGGCACTTACCGCCGCTGCGATCGCAAAACGATGCCTATTCGGAGCTGGCTCAAATTTGCCAGCAACCAGCTGAGTTTGCGTTTCCTCGGCAGTTTTTACCCGCCTGTTTTCACTTCACAGGGCCCTATGTCAATCCTGCCAGTCGCGAGTCGACGGCGTTTCCCTTTGAGCAGCTGACCGGGCAACCGCTGATTTATGCCTCTTTAGGAACGCTACAAAATCGACTGCTCTGGCTGTTTGAGGCGATCGCGGCGGCCTGTCAAGGTCTTGATGTGCAGTTAGTGATGGCGCTGGGGGGCGGGGCTCAGCCCGAATCACTGCCCGCTTTACCAGGCTCACCGCTGGTGGTTGGCTATGCGCCCCAACTGGAGCTGTTGCCAAAGGCGGCGCTGACCATTACCCACGCTGGCATGAACACCGTGCTGGAATCCTTGAGCAACGGCGTCCCCCTAGTGGCGATTCCCATTACCAATGATCAGCCCGGCGTCGCCGCCCGCATCGCCTGGACTGGCACCGGAGAGTTCATTTTGCCCAATCAGCTGACCGTGCCAAAGCTGCGCCGCAAAATTTGCCAGGTCTTGACCCAAGCCTCGTATCGCCAGCAGGCGGCGCGTCTGCAGCAAGCAATTCAAGCGAGTGGGGGAGCCCCACAAGCCGCCGATATTATCGAGCAGGTGATGTCAACTGGCAAACCCGTCCTCACCACAAAGCCATACGCTAAACGATGAAAATTTACGAAGCCGGTCCGCCCGCCGCAAAAACTATCCTTTCTAATGTGGGTCACGGCTGGTCTAACGAAAAACCACAATTATTTGCTCATACCCTGGACTGCTGGATTCGCCAACGCCCATTGTCGCCAGAGCTAGATTCAGCGAGCAAGCAGTCAGCTGAGGGCTTGAGTTGAACGATGCAGATTAAAAACACGGATGGCACGAAAACGGTCTACTCAACCCTTGGCGACGCGGCCAATGAAGCCATGGTGCTGCTACATGGCATGGGTGCAGACCGCACGATGTGGCAGCACCAGATGGCCGAGTTTGCCTGCAACGGCTTTTATGTAATAGCACCAGACTTACTCGGCCATGGACAATCCTCAAAAGTGAAGCACCTGGCACTACGGGACTGGGAGAATCAGATTATCGACTTACTCAGAGCGCACCAGCGAGACACCGGCATTTTGATTGGCGTGAGTATGGGCGGCGTCATCGCTCAATCGTTTGCGGTTCATCATCCTGAGATGGTCAGTCAGCTGGTTGTCTCAGATACCTTTGCCGAGCTAAAAACGCCCTTAGAGAGAGCCTTGGGACGATCTCAGATAGTTGGCTTTTGGCTATTTAAGCTCCTCGGGCCAGCGACGATGGCCAAGGGGATGGCATCCACTTATCAGGCTGCGTTTGCTCAACCGGCTAAAGACTACTTTTCTCAGATGGCTTTAGAAGCCGATTTTGAGCAGCTAATCCTAGCGCGTCAAGCGATTAATCGGATTGATATTGTGGAGCAGTTGAGGACTCTCAAGATTCCGACTTTAGTGATGGTAGGCGATCAGTTTGGTCAATTTTTTATCGAGATTAATCGCAAGATAGCCCACGCTATCAAGGACGCTAAGTTTGTGGTTTTAAAGGAGGCGATGGATCCTTCTAATCTCGTCAATCCAGCTAGCTTCAATCGCGAAACACTGAGTTTTTTGAACGAAAAGCCACCAGCTTACCAAGGCTCGGCGATAGGACTCATCAATGGAGACAAAATATGATCAAAATACGGCCTTACGACCCTGTTGACTGGTCGCGACTATGCGAAATACACGATGCCTCACGGCTTGACGAGCTGGGTTTATCTGTCGGTACCGATGCCTTTCTGACCCTTGAACAAACTGCCGAAAACGAAGGTCTTTTTGATGACAAGCTTTTTGTCGCAGAAGTCGATCACGTTGTGCAGGGATTTATTGCCTACAGCGATGAAGAATTGGCTTGGCTTTATGTGGACCCCAAGTTTTATAGAAAAGGGGTGGGGCGGGCATTAGTCCGACAGGCTGTTGCCGACTCCGCCCCCACCATTGAAATTGAACTGCTGGAAGGCAACATACCCGCTCTAGAGCTTTATCTTTCTGAAGGCTTCCAGGTGATCAAGCGCATTGAAGGTCAGCTCGAAGGAAATGAGGGTTTTGCGGCGGTCGGTCTGGTTTTAAGACAGGAATCGTCAGCTAAGCGCTCAGTTCTATAAGAGGTTGGCAGTGCCAACCCCAACGATAGTTAATCCATAGGGCGTCAAACCGAAAGTTGAAATTTGTTTGGCCCCGCGAAGCCTTTTGGCTCTATGGGGTCGTCGAACCCTCAACCGGTTGGCCATGGACACAAACGCACGACCACCTCAACAGTGACAATTTCCCACAGTTTCTTGATGAGCTATCGCAACAGTTGGGCCATACGGGGGCCGTGATGCCACTCGATGGTGCTTCCGCCTATCGGGCTAAAAAAATAGTATGGCCAGGAAGTATTATCCCTATTTTTTACCCCCTCATCGTTCATCGTTTCAACTCCACAATTGCATGATTATTTACACACATATCTTCAACCTCTTGGCAAAATTCTTGCTCGTTATAGCAGCGGTCGGTGTAGTGATAGTTCTAATCACCTTAGATGTCCCAATCTCGGGAGGATTTCTCTTTATTGTTTCATTCTTAGTGGGTGTAGCGTTGCTTTGGCCGGTTTACTATTTTTTGCTTCGGCACCTGGCAAACTGGCTTTACTGCGCATTAATCCTTCGTACCATTTTGCGTTGGTCTGATCTGCAAGAAGTCGCCTGTCTTTTTGACTTTGATTGTGAAGGCGGATGGATACCAATGACCGAAATTCGCGATTATCGGCCTACTTTGCGGCGTGAACGATTGCTGGATGCAGCCAAATGCGACGATCGGGAGTTCGGTGTGAATCGTTATATTTAATGAACTACGTCAGCAACCTGGGGCGCGTCATTAATTAAGCTCGAAAGCCTTGCGGTATAGGCATTACCGCGCCCGCTCCATAAAACTAGCTAGCGGCTGAACCGCTGTCAACATCAGGACTCAGCCGCTCAATGATGACAGCCTCTAGGGATCTGCTCAGCAATGAACTCCCTGGTCGTGAGAGTGTGAGGATGTATGGGCTCGCGGTTTCTCTCTACTCCCCCTTTTGATCGCGATCGCACTCTGGAAAGCTTCTGACTTTGAGTGGTTGAAGGTATTCAGCTTGGGTTCTTTGATTGCCTTGCTTGCCTCTATTCCAACATGCCACTTTTTGATTGAAAACGGATATATTGAACCCGATTAAATAGAGTGTTTCATCTGACACAAGATAATCGGGGCACTACTGGATTACGGAGAGTTTATGCCAAGAGTTGAAGGAAAAATCGCGTTAGTCACGGGTGCGGCCAGAGGCATCGGGCTATCGGTGGCGAAGTTGCTTGCCCAGGAAGGCGCAACGGTGATCTTGAGTGACATTAATGATGATTTAGGTAAAGACTCTGAGCAAGACGTTTTAGGACGTTCTGAATACCGGCATCTTGATGTTTCAGTAGAAGCCGAATGGCAAGCGATCGCTGACTATATTGTGGAAAAATATGGCCGTTTAGATATTGTCATCAATAATGCTGGCATCACCGGGTTTTTAGAAACTAGTGGCCCCCATGACCCAGAGAATCTCGATATGGCTAGCTGGCACCAAGTTCATGCCACCAATCTAGATGGGGTGGCGTTGGGGTGTAAGTATGCCATCAGGCTTATGAAAACCTCGAATCGGGCCAGTATCGTCAATATCTCCTCCCGATCAGGATTGGTGGGAATTCCGGCTGCCGTGGCCTATGCATCGAGTAAAGCGGCAGTTCGTAATCACACCAAATCAGTCGCCCTGTATTGCGCTGAACAAGGCTATCCCATTCGGTGTAACTCGATTCATCCCGGTGCAATTCTCACACCCCTGTGGGATGCCATGCTGGGAGAGGGAGAACCAAGAGAGGCGGCCATCAAAGGAATCGCCGCTGATATACCGCTAAAAGTAATGGGAACTCCAGAAGATGTGGCCTATGCCGCGTTGTATTTAGCCAGCGATGAATCGAAATATGTGACGGGCATCGAGCTAAATGTCGATGGCGGGATATTAGCTGGCAGTGTCGCTGCTCCCTCAAAGTAGTCCTCATACATGCAGCGTGCTATTCCCTTCACTGCAATTTTCCACAGCCCAAAACAGTGATTTGTCAATTCAACTTCAACCCCACCTGTAGACGCGGCAGGCGTTAGAGAAGTCGTGATCGCCCCTACTTGATTGATGACAAAGGAGCCAGGATGCCGTCTGACATCGTTCTCATTGGCCCCATTGGGTCAGGCAAATCGACGCAGGGCCAGCTCTTGGCGCAACGATTAGCACTGCCACAATGCTCGATGGATGACCTCCGGTGGGCCTACTACGAAGAAATCGGGTATGACAAAGCCCTAGCTCAACAAAAACGAGACGCTGATGGCATGAGGGCGGTACTCCAATACTGGAAACCGTTTGAAGCCTATGCCGTAGAGCGCCTATTGGCAGAACACCGTGACTGTGTGATTGATTTTGGCGCGGGTCATTCCGTCTATGAGGATGAAGCCTTGTTTAAGCGAGTGCAGCAAGCCTTAGCTCCTTATTCGAACGTGGTGCTGCTCCTGCCGTCACCGGATATTGAGGAATCGCGGCAAATTCTGCACCAGCGCAATCGCGATCGCCCCAGCGACATCACACTCGTCAATGAGCACTTTTTGCAGCATCCGGCCAACGCTCAATTGGCTAAACACACAGTTTATACCCACCAAAACCCGCCTGAAGCTACCTGTGCCGACATTTTGCGAGTAACAGGGCTGACCTGATGGCAGCCGTCATTTTGGTTCACCCAATTGGGTGAGGCTATCGATGCCGAGTCAGGGGTATTGCCTCAAGGTGACTGCATGACATGCTGTGGTGAGTCAATTGCAATGACGATTCTCGCGGTCACAAAAGTATTGGCGATCGCCAATTCAGACATTAGAAAATAACCCTGACCCGCTCGACTTTTTACGCTGGAAGTTTAAAGCGATGACCCCATTTGCCTCTCTAATCGGTGTTCTATTTCCCTTCTTGCTCTTGTCAGTTTTTTTTGTAACGCTTATTGGTATTTTAGTTGCTCAACGACGTTGGCAGGGTCGAGGGTCTCCTTCCCTCAAAGGCAGCTTACAGCGTTTTAAGGTCAGTCTGGTTTTGTTAGCGATCTGTCTTGGCATCGCCGCCGTTACCATTCAATCTCTGACAACGGGTCTCAATAGTTTTGGTTATCCCGATGTACCTACAGAGGTTGAAACCGCAGAGCAAATTCTCGATTATTTGCAGCAATACCATCGCGGCATTATGACCAACACGTATGCGATGCTCTGGTTTTTCTATGCGTTTGTGGTTTGGTTTTTAAGCACGCTCTATGCCTTTGCTCAGGCTGTCGTGAAAGCCCTACTTGCTCAGCCTCATCCATAAATTGTTTTCCTGATGATGTTTTATCGATACCTAACGAGTTCATCAAAGTTCGCGATCGCGCTACTCATTCTCGTCAGCAATACATCTTTGATCACCCCCGTCCACGCCAACAGCAACCAATTTCAATCTGAGGCCCCCGAGCCCGCATCCACACCAACGACACCCTCTTTACTTAGCAATATGTCTCCCTCCACACTCTCAGAACCGACTCAAACTTCTGCCCTGACTGCTGAATTTGACGCCTACCTGCAAGCCCATTACGAAACCGGACGCTTCATGGGAACTGCGATCGTGTCCCAGTCCGACGAAACCATTTTTGTCAACAGCTACGGCATGGCGAGCCTAGAACATCAGGTGCCCAATGCGCGCTCAACGAAGTTTCGGATTGGCTCGATTACGAAACAGTTCACCGCTGCGGCCATCCTGCAACTGCAAGATCGGGGGTTACTCGACGTGCAGGCTCCCGTTGCCACCTATCGGCCCGACTATCCCAACGGGGAGAGAATCACCATCCATCACCTGCTCACCCATACCGCTGGCATCCCCAACCTGACCAGCTTTCCCGACTATTTGGAATGGATGAAGCAACCGACCACCCTAGAAGACCTGATGGCCCGCTTCCAAGATTTGCCGCTAGAGTTTGAGCCGGGCGAACAATTTCGCTACAGCAACTCGGGGTACACGCTATTGACCCAAATTATCGAGCAGGTCTCAGGGCAATCCTATGCCGACTATCTGCAGACGCAGCTATTGGCGCCATTGGGACTTGAAGATACCGGTTATGAGCACCCCTTGGCCGTCATTGACAGTCTGGCCAGCGGCTATCAGTTCACCGGCGAGGGCTACCAGCAGGCAGAATACGTCAACATGGCCGTACCCGCTGGCGCTGGCGGACTCTATTCGACCCTGGATGACCTCATCCGCTGGCAGCAGTTTTTGATCAACGCCGATAATCGTCCAGCCGACATCCTCAGCGATGCCGCCATTGCCGCGATGAAGACCCCACAGATATCGATGGGTGAAGACGCGCCTGAATTGTCCTATGGTTACGGTCTAATAGTGGGCAAGAACGGCTTTATCTTTCATGGGGGCGGCATTAACGGCTTTGTCACCTATCTAGGTAGCCTGCTCGAGGAGAAGACTACTGTTGCCGTACTCAGCAATGTCGAACATGCCAATCCTTCCTTCATGGCCGAAGACTTACTCGCCATCCTCAAAGGCCAGCCTTACCAACTGCCCACGAACGAAGAGGCTGTGACCCTGGCCCCGGAAGTATTGGAGCGCTATGTCGGAACTTACCAAGTGACCCCGGACTTCCAAGTCGCGATCGCCGTTGAGTCAGAACAACTCCATATTCAAGGCACTGGGCAGCCACAAATCCCGCTGTTTCCCGCCTCCGAGACCGAATTCTTTGCGCGTCTCTTGGAATTTCGCATCGTTTTCAATATCGCTGCCGACGGCACAGTAGAAAGCGCCACGCTGTTGCAAAACGGCCAAGAACTCCCGGCTCCCAAGATTGACTAGCTAACGGCCGCTCGCGATCGCACTTGATCACCCGTTCCCCATAGACACGCTGGTGAGCCAGTCCGCAATTAGGCCAACAGCTCAGCCGATATCCGGCCACTTTATCGCCATCCCCATCTACTAACGCCAATCACTAATCCGACCACGATGCGTCAGCGGTTAACCAGCTGCCATCAATCGATGATGTGGCACGCTCAACTCCCCGGCACTGCGGTCAAGCGCAGTGACAAAAATTTGATCTTTTAATTTTCGACTATCGAGGCGTTTATTCATGGTTACGTATAGGTCCTATCTGCATGGCGCTTTGGGATCTCTGTTTGGCAGCCTATCAGTCGGCTTAACGGCGCTACCCTCACTGGCGGCTGAACAAGTTGTCTTGTCCTACGGCTCTCTAGAAGTTTCAATTCCGATTGACTCTTTAGAAGCATTTGCGCGAGAAGGTCAGGTTGATGACGACCTTGATTCTTATCTACGGAGCACGAGTGTAGAAGAGCGCGCAGAGCTGCAAGAAATCCTACTCACTCCGATAGAGGTAAGCCCCGCTACGCTTTCGCGATTTCTTTACTCGGCTTCGGGAGAGGTTTTACTGCAGTACTTAGGCAATCTCATCCAGACAGATTCCAGGCTAAATGGCTTCTATGCTTTGCGCTCAGCAGTGGTATTAGCGGCAGCTGATGCTGAGGGCTTAACCCTCTTAAACGTGCTGCAGCAGTTTCCGACACCAACCGTACGGGTGGATGGACCACAGGCATTGCGAGTTGCCGGAGCCGCCGCTCAACTGGTCGAACAAACTGAGCAGGCGATCGCGTTAATCGATCAGCAGTCGGCTTTAGAGATAAAGATAGAAGCAGCCGTTGATTTCACTCAATACAAGGATCTAGAGCAGCCGGGTTCCTTCCTCTGGCAATCAGAACTCTGGAATTTGTACGATCAGAGTCGCGATCGCGCTGTGACGGCAGAACTCTATCAGCCGCAGGCTCCACCTTCTCAACCGGTCCCGGTGGTCGTGATTTCCCACGGTTTGGGGGCCGATCGCACGAGTTTTGTCGATCTGGCGAAGCATCTAGCCAGTCATGGCTTTGGGGTGCTCCTACTAAATAACCCGGGTATCAGCAGCCAACAGCTACAAAGCCTGTTGCGAGGAAATGCTAGCGAGGTGGTTGACCCAGAGGAATTTATTCATATTCCTCAAGATGTTTCCTTTCTGCTGGACGAACTAGAACGATTTAACCAAGTCAATTCCGCCGAATCTGTCCGCTTTAACCTGCAGCAGGTTGGTATGATTGGCCATTCCTTTGGCGGATATACAGCGCTTGCCCTCGCGGGCGCAGAATTTGATTTTGAGCAGCTACAAACCGCCTGTGCTTTCGACACTAATGGCCCCGACTTAGTCAATTTTTCGCTGTTGCTTCAGTGCACTGCTCTGCAGTTGGAAAATACTGTTTTTCGGTCACTGCGGGATGAGCGCATCCAAGCCGTTTTCACTATGAATGCGATTGGGAGCGGTCTGTTTGGCCCCAAAGGTTTGCGGCAAATGCAAGTCCCAACCCTTTTAGTCGCCGGGAGTGATGATCCCCTAGCACCGGCACTTTTAGAACAGATTCGCCCGTTTGCTTGGCTAGAAGGGAACGACAAATACCTCATGGTCATTCAGGGAGGAACCCATATTTATGGGGTGCTGGACGCTTCTACCTACGACACCTTGGCGCTGCCCGAGGGGTTAGAAGGTCCAGATCCACTCTTGGCCCGCCAATACTTCAAGGCGAGCAGCCTAGCCTTTATGCAAACCTACATTGCCCATCACGATGAGTATCGACCGTATCTCAGCGCTAGCTATATCCAAACCATCAGCCGTCCACCGCTCGAACTTTCCTTCATCCGCACCCTCTCGTTGGCCGACTCGATCAGCTGGCTCGAAAGGTAAAGTAGCCGCCCAGTAGGGCAGGCGGTGACCACTGTAACGTTTGCAGGCCATCAACATCGGGAATTAACCAGAATCCCGGGTTTTATCAATCACTTTTCCTATGTGCGACGAGGTGATCGCCCATTACCTTGATGAGGTTCACACCAAACAAATTATGGAAAGCCCATGCGAAGAGTTGAAGGAAAAATCGTGCGGACAGGGGGCAATATTGTGAATATCTCCTCGCAATCAGGATTGGTGGGCATTCCTGCCGCTGTGGCCTATGCATCGAGTAAAGCTGCAGTCCGGAATCACACAAATCAGTTGCCCTGTATTGCGCTGAAAAGGGCTATCCCAGAAGATGTGGCCTATGCCGCGCTGTACCTCGCCAGTGATGAATCGAAATATGTGACGGGCATCGAGCTGAACGTCGATGGCGGGATCTTAGCCGGTAGTGTCGCTGCGCCCTCAAAATAGGCACGGATGGAGCTGCCAAGTTATACCGCTCAACGCGAATGTCCGATCCCTAAACATGCTGGTCTCACCCCCTTGAACCTCACGTAACGTCAGGGTCTAGGATGCCAGCATCAACCGCAATCCTTTGAGAAACAGGCACTGAGGAGGCTCATGTCTAGGCTTTTGAAAATTGGTGACTTGGCCAAACAAACCGGACTCTCGATTCGGACGTTGCATTACTACGACGAAATTGGGTTACTGGTGCCATCGCATCGCACCGAGGCCGATCATCGGCTGTATGGCGATGAAGACATCATTCGCCTCCAGCAGATCTTATCGCTACGGCAGTTAGGGTTTGCGCTCAAGGAAATCCGCGCGTGCCTGGAGAATCCCGAATTTTCCCTGCCGCAAGTGATTGACCTACATCGAGCCCGACTGCAAGAGCAGATGGCGGTATCGCGATCGCTCTTCACCCAGCTCAGCAAGCTGGCTCAACAGCTCCAAAGCACTCAGTCCATTGCGGTTGCAGACCTCATCACGACAATGGAAACGATCACCATGACCCAGCAATATTTGACCCAAGAACAGCACGATTTACTCGAAGGTCGACTCAATCAAGACCAGCAGGCCGAATTGCAGCAGTTCCTGACCCAAGTGCGATCGTATCGAGCCGAGGGGCGTGACCTCAACGATCCGGAGGTCCAGCAAATGGCGGGGCAGTGGCGGGACGGCCTGCTCTCCCTTGTCGGTGGCGACCTCCAGTTCTACGAAGCGCTGATGCGGCTTTACCAACAAGAAGGAGCCGAAGCGGCGAGCCGGGGCACCCTCGATGGGCCAACGATGGAATACATTCTCAAAGCGGTGGCGATGCTGTCGATGCGGGAAGAGTTGTCGGTGCGGGAAGAGTTGGTGGGGTTTGCGCTAGGTCGCTTAGCGCCAGAAACTTATGCGGTGCTGACCCAAGGGCAGGCAGCTATGCGCGAGTTGCAGCTCAACTTTTTGGGTACGGAAGGTCTGCTGCTGGGACTACTCGCAGTTGAAACAAGTGTGGCAGCCCAAGCTCTGGGAGAGCAAGGCGTAGACTTTGCCACAGCAGCAACCCTGATTCGCGACTGGTTAGCTAACCACACTGTGCCACCTGCCGACATTCCCACCGAAATTCCGTTTACCCCCCGCACCGTCCGCATATTGGAACTGGTCGCCAAGCAAGTGCAACGGCAGGGAGCAGATCAGATTACCCCGGAACATTTGCTGCTCGGCATTTTGCAAGAAGGCGAAACGGGGGGTGGCCTGGCGATGCACGTCTTGCAAACATGTGATGTGGACTGCGATCACCTACAACAGCAACTCACTTTGTAAATTACGGATTGAACACAATCCCCACGGCTCTCCTGCGATCGTGGCCAAAACCGTATCCGGTAATACATTTTGGTTTTTATCCAGGCAATGCAAGGCCTGGATTTCAAGGCTTAGCCACTTTCGCTATCAATGTAATCCCAAGAGAGTCAGGGTTTGAGAGGTTGACTATACTGAATGCGCCTACCTAATTACTCATACCAGGGTATTAGACTGACGAATTTCCAGCTATTTACCTCAGACAGGATCTTAGGCTGAAATATTTTCCTCTAATAAATTGTTATGCAAGCAAGCAGACGAACAATTGGTGACCTTGGCATGCTCGAGTTCGGTTTCTCAAGTAGCGGGACCAGGGTGATCTTCCTTCATGGCGGGCCTGGCCTTTACGGATACATGCAGGCTTTTTGCGAATCCTTTGCCAAACACTGTAGTGCGGTCTACTACGAACAAAGAGGTTCGAAACAAGGAGACATGGGGATTGGAATTTACCATCATCTCCAAGACTTAGAACGAATTGTGGATTATTATTCCGGCGAATCTAAACCTATAATAGTTGGGCATTCATGGGGTGCCATGTTGGCCATTCTTTTTGCTGGCCGCTATCCGAAGTCAGTTCAGAAAGCGATTCTGACCAGTTGCGGCCCATTGAATCAAGTCCAAGGCGATGAATTTCAAAAAGTAATTAATGTCCGATTTGGCGATCGTAAAGAATACTACGATAGTCTTTGGAATGCCATCAATGAGGAAAAGGACGAGACGAAGCAGCAAAAACTGGCAGACCACTATATCGACAATATTATGGAAATCTACCAAATGGATTCCGTTTCTGGTTCAAACATCCAACCACGCTATTGGGACTACAAAGGTGCACATAAAACGATGTGTGAATCTGACGAGTATATATTCAAAGGTGAGTATGAGAGTGCCTTATCCAAAATCCACACTCCATTGACAGTTATTCATGGAACATACGACATCATGAGTCCTGATTCTATTTTTAGCTTGGTTCGGAAGCATGTTCCACATGCGAGAACATTTGAGCTAGCGAGAGCTGGTCATTACCCATGGGCTGGACCTCGCCGCGAGGAATATCTTGAAATTCTAAAGCAGGAAGTGAAATAGCATATCAAGTCGGTCGTTACAACTCCGGCACCGCTCCGCGCTACCTCCGCGTTATGCGGTTTGGTTTTTCAGTGGGTACATGACTGCACAGCTATCGGTTAGAGTTTCCCGTTGATATAGATCTGTAGTTAATGGCGAGGGGGCCAAACGTGTCATTGAGCTGGCCCTTGAACGGGCTCAATCACCCAAGCTCCCCGCAATGTCCGTAGCCGAGTCCGCCCAGACCGCGCAGAGCATCTGCTGCTTGGAATATTGAACGAAGTAGACGAAACGGGTGGCGGCTTAGCAACCGACATTCTTAAAGACGAATTAGCGATTGATTTGGCGCGGTTGGCCCAGCGGTTAGAGGCCGCGATAGTCTTAGAGAGACATCCAGACTAAAAACGGTTGTGTGGGCGGGCGATCTCTTACAACAGCAACTCACCTTATAAATTACGGATTGAACACAATCGCCACGGTTCTCCTGCGATCGCGGTTAAAACTATATCCAGCAATACATTCCGCTTTTCTCTAATACTGGCATTGCCTGGATTTCAAGGCTTAGCCACTTTCGCTATCAACGTGATCCCAGGAGAGCCAGGGTTTGAGAGGTTGATTATGCTGAATGCGTCTACCTAATCACCCATATCAAGGTATTAGGCTGACGCATTTCCACCTATTTACCTCAGATAGAATCTTAGGCTGAAATATTTCCACCTAAGATCCTGATATGGGATCTTAGGTGGAAACTTTCCCTCTAATTACGAGTTAGGCGAGTTAAATGAGAAATATTTGGCAAGGGTTTGCGGACTGTAGACCCTCCGAATCAATACAGGCACATGAACTCCCTGGACTTGCTGTTTCAGTTGTATTTTGCACTGGTGGCTTGGAGTCTCTGAATCTAAAACAATATAAAGACTACCCTATTAGGAAGAAAGCCAAAGCTATCGACAGACTATTTATGTGGCTTTCGGCTAGGAAGACAAACGGAGATCGACTGGTTGGGGCTGTTAATGTCCATCAACAGATCACTGCGGCCACTCTTGGCATGGAGATGATTGAGGAGATTGAAGGGGCAACGGTTGAAAAAGCATATGATTCTTACAAATTAAAATATGATTTGGGACGGATTGATTTGGCGCATGCTGTGGCCTTGCAGTACTATCTGTTCACAATTTCTTTTGGATTATTAAGAGCAGAAACGGTCAGCCAAGGTATCTTTGACTTGATACTTGTATGTATGGATAGGTTCCCAGGGTGTTCTACGAATGGTACGAGACCGGGCGAACCACTCCCCCCAACGGACGGCATTAAATTTATAAGATATGTCCGCAATAAAACTGAAACTGGTATTTATATACAAAATGCAGACCTGGAAACAGGATGTAGGACTGAGCTAACCTCTTTGGATTGGTACAGACCAAGCCCCTCATTGGACTGGAAGGAAGGAAAGAAGCATCCTGGCTTTATACTCCCTGATTGGCTTTGTGCTGCCGCAGTGGCACACCACTATCCCGAGCAAACATGCCAGTGGATTAACCATAGATCTGCTGAGGCAATTTGTGGCAAGCTGTCGGCCTTGTATGACTTATTTAAGTCCTTTGATTTTTACAGCTTCGATGAAGAATCTCTTTATCACATTCGTTCCGGAACCAAGAAATGGAGTTTTCCAGATGAGGCAAGGACATATGTGCTTTCCAGAATTGCGCCTAACTAAGCGATGCATCGGATGCCACGGGCTCCGCTGATCTTAAACGTTACACCTAGATAAACCATATCGACATCGGCAATGACGGTCTTGATCGAGTGCCGACTGATTAGTGGAAGCCCCTGTCAGTATGGGTTTTCGTCATTGCAGCAAATGTTTCACAAACTCCAGTCCTCTCAATGGACATGGTTTAGTGCCGTTTTAAAATGCAAGCTGTGACGTCTAAAACGCCCCATTTCCCAGCAACTGGAGATGAGTTTTGGCCTTTTTTTAAAGTCCTCAACCAATTGCGATCGCCCCTACCTGATTGATTACAAAGGAGCTAGGATGCCATCTGACATCGTCCTCATTGGCCCTCAAGGCGTGGGCAAATCGACAGTAGGAGAACTGCTGGCCAAACAGTGGGCGCTGCCTCAATGCTCAATGGACGAGCTGCGCTGGGGCTATTACGACGAAATTGGCTACGACCCAGCCCTCGCTCAACAAAAACGTGAAACAGGTGGGGCCTGGGCCATCATTCAATATTGGAAACCGTTTGAGGCCCACGCGGTCGAGCGATTGCTGGCAGAGCAGACCCACTGCGTCATTGATTTTGGGGCCGGCCACTCGGTCTACGAGGATGCCGCGCTATTTGCTCGGGTGCAGCGAGCCCTTGCCCCCTATCCCCATGTGGTGTTGCTGTTGCCTTCGCCGGATCTGGATGAGTCTGTGAGAATTTTGGCCGATCGCAACCGCGATTTGCCCGACGATATCCGCCAGACCAACGAACACTTCATCCGCCATCCCTCCAACGCTAAGCTGGCCCAATTCACGGTGTATACCAAGGGCAAAACACCGGAAGAGACCCGCGACGAAATTTTGCAGTGGGTGCGATCGCGCTGAATTCACCTGATCGCCCTCAACATCACGCAAAAAAAAAGCGGGAACGTGAGTTCCCGCTTGCAGACCATGCTGTCCAATTTGTTGAGAGAAATTGTCGAAGAATGTCACCTCTTAGGGGAGGCTTGCTGATCAGTGATTAGTCACAGTAGATGCGGGCTTCAGGGGCCTCAGGGTTAGCGGCGCAATAACGGGCAAAGGCCGACAGGTGAGGCTGTCTTTGTCTGCGATCTGCCTTGCGCAGTTCATCAACGGTTTCCCAAGCGATCGCGACTTCCATCGTGTTGGAGCCATACATCGCCGTCAGCCGCCGCGCATGTTCGAGGGCAGCTTCGAGGCGGGTTTGCAGCGAAGGTCGAGCCTGAGCACTGACCTCAGAAACAGGAGCCGGAGCAGTCGAAACAGCGGAAGTCGGAGCAGTTGTGATGTAGACCATGACGTTTACCTAAAACCTATATCTGCAAGGTGTCTCGTGACTTGTTCATACTTTATCGATAAACTCATCGAATTGGAAGGGCTGTTGAATATAAGTTTTTTCTATGTTTTATGAGGTTTCCTTAACAGTGGTGTCAGCGGGGTCTGCCCAGCAGGTGAGTCGCAAACCTCGGATAGTAAGTGCGCTGAGGGCAGTGGTTTAACCAATCCAGATGACGAGCCGCTCAACCTGATCCGCGTGATCGGCCAGATTGATGAGATCTCAAAAAAATTGGTGATCGCACTGCGTTTTAGGGTGACGTTATCGCCTCTGATGGATGCTATATCGCGCATCTGAGCCAACGCGATCGGCAGCAATCACGCGACCATTACCATGACTTGAGGCTCACGAACTCAGAGAAATTTCTGATTCTTTAAAACCAACGGGGAGCGATCGCTGTACCGATAACAGACCGACATTCACTCACCTGTTTTTTGGAGAATCACTATGAACTTTCTACTTACGAACCTGGTTAACCTGATCATCGGCGAAATTTTTGAGAATGCACCGGGCATTCAGAACCTTGGCGATATTCTGTTCGGCAGTGCTGGTGACGATCAGATTCAAGGCGATGACCAAGATGATCTGATTTTTGCGGGGCAGGGGGACGACACGGTTGCGGCGGGGGGCGGCAACGATTTTGTGGTGGCAGGCTCAGGCGACGACATCGTAGTCGGTCAAACTGGCAGCGACGTTGCCCTCTTGGGTGCCGGGGATGACCGCTTCATCTGGAACAACGGCGACGGCAGTGACTTTATCAACGGCGGCTCCGGCTACGACGTGACTGAGGTCAATGGTGCTGATGGCGCTGGCGACGAATTTGACTTAGCTCAGGTCAACGGACAGACCCTTTTCAACCGCCTCAATCTAGGGCAGTTCACCCTGACTAATGAGCGCATTGAAAAATTTGAAATTAACGGTCAAGGCGGCGACGACTCCCTCACCGTGGGCGATTTGACCGGCGGTTCGGTGAAAAAAGTGGTGTTCTCGGGTGGTGAGGGCAACGATACGCTCGATGCTACCGCTAGCAGCACGGCGATC
>CALCCA010000125.1 GCA_937899725.1 uncultured Halomicronema sp. | reverse complement strand
GGGCATGGATGGCTCCGACCGACCAGCCCCACGAGAAGTTTGTATTCCCTGAGGAAGTTCTACCTCGCGGTAACGCGCTGTAAAACCTACTGGGTAACTAACTTGAAAGGGCGTCTGCTTAGCGGGCGTCTTTTTTTTTGCTGGTGCTGGATTAGGGGCTGACGATCTTCCGTGCTCTACCCCGTGATGCTCAGAACGACCATTCATACGAGGATTAAGCTGAATATGACCTGATCGCCCTACTCTGCATCGAGCCGATCGCGATACAGGGCAACGATTTTCTCCACCACTTGAGGAATCGAGAGCCCATCAGAACATAGTTCGATCGCGTCTTCAGCTTGACGCAGTGGCGCAACTCGGCGCGTGCTGTCTTGGCGATCGCGGTCATCAATGGCGCGTTCAAGCGCTTCTAAACTCATCGGTGGCTGATTTTGCGCTGCCATATCGCGCTGGCGACGGCGAGCTCGCTCCTGCACCGAGGCCGTCAAAAACACCTTCAGTTCCGCAAAGGGAAACACCTGCGTGCCAATGTCTCGTCCTTCCATCACGACTCCGCCCTGGTCGCCATAGGCCTGCTGTTGGGTGAGCAGCACTTCGCGGACAGCGGGCTGAGCGGCCACGGTCGAAACGTTGGCCGTGATGTGAGTACTGCGAATGATTTGAGTCACTTCTTGCTCGTTGACCCAAACCCGAGTCAGTCCGACCTGTCCGGCAGGGGCCGGCTCTGATGCTAGGCGAATATGGCAATCAGCCAAAATCTCCGCCACCGCCACCTCATCGGTTGGCTCAATACCCAGCTGCAGCACCCGCCAGGTAACGGCTCGGTACATCGCGCCGCTGTCTAAATACATCAAGCCAATTTGATCGGCGACCAACCGCGCCACCGTTGATTTGCCTGCTCCCGCTGGCCCATCGATCGCCACAATCGGTCGCCGCGATCGCAATAGTACATTGTCAAGTAGTCGCGTATTGCCCAGATGAGCCGCGATCGCTAAGAGTCCGACTGTCTCTACCTGGGCCATTGGCTGTAGCGTTTCCGGATGCACCAGCTCCAGATATTCCACCCGGATGCTTGAAACTGGATTGAGCTTCGCCTCCGCTGCCGCGATCAGGCTCTGAGCTTGGCGTTCACCCTCGGTAAATGCCGTTTTGGCGGCCTGCAGACTAGCGTAAAGTGTTGCGGCCTGATGGCGCTGAGTGGCGGTGAGATATTGGTTTCGCGAGCTGTAGGCCAGTCCGTCAGATTCGCGGACGATGTCACAGCCAATGACTTTGACGGGCCAATTTAAGTCCGCCACCATTTGTTTGATGATCGCTAGCTGTTGCGCATCTTTGCGGCCAAAGTAGGCGCGGTTTGGCGTCACCAGGTTGAACAGTTTGGCGACGACCGTGGTCACACCGGCAAAATGTCCTGGTCGGCGAGAACCACACAGGTGCTGAGTCAAGGTTTCAGGCGGTACAACCTGAGTCAATAGTTCAGGCGTCGACGTTCCTGCGGTGTAGAGCGTACGGGGATGGGGGCAGAAAATCGCATCGACCTGTGCCGCTTCGCACGTGGCCACATCTTGCTCTAGGGTGCGCGGATAGGCATCCAAATCTTCAGTGGGGCCAAACTGCAGGGGGTTGACAAAAATACTGACGACGACGCGATCGTTTTCTTGGCGGGCGCGTCGAATTAAACTGATGTGTCCCGGATGCAGTGCCCCCATGGTCGGCACCAAACCCACCGAAGCAATCTCCGGATAAGTTGCGGCAGAGGGCTGCCGCCAGATCGCCAAACAACTCTTTAAGCCTTCAATCGTCTTGAGGACTTTCACCAATCTTTCACCCTTGTTATGCACTGATCAACTGAGCGGCAGCCTAATCGGTTGCCCAGGCTGAGACAGACTCTCGTTGCTGTGGAGCTGCTGCTGTGTCAAGCCAGATGGCAGTCTTCACTTCAAGGCGGCATGGGCGGGCCAGCGGCTGAGCCGTTGGCGAGGCCAGACGATCAGCAATATATGTTTACATTGAGGCCACAAGTTTTATACCCTACCAGACTCTGTCATGAAAGCTGTGCTTCATTCATCTTCAGCAGATTACCGCTAAATACTGAGAGATGCTGAGGGGCGCGATCGCCGTTGGGGGTGACAGGACTTCTCCAGGGAATGCGGTCATTCATCAGCCTGAAGGAGCAAGAAAGCAAGGTTGCGCTGCGCTGTTTGGGAGCACCGGCAGACTGGTTGACCAGTGATCTGACCGCGATCGCCGGCTGGTTTCTAATCAATGGGTTTGAGAATGACGCCGGTCTATGGTGGACTGCGCAGCCTGGGGCCTGCCCGCATCTCCCTTGTCCACCTGTTAGGAATAAGGGTATGCTCGCAAGCTCGTCTAAGCCTTCAACACTGGATAAGACGTAATCACTAACTCTGAGATTTTGCCGCGCCGTTTGGCTTTACAGTTAATCGCCCGTGAGGCCTGAATTTGATGAATATAGAAGTCTCGATAGAGGTCTTGGATAAACGGACAGTCAGAATTAGACAGCATGACTTGGACGCCCCGGTGAGCCAGCTGCGCAAACGTCTGGTGTAGCCGCTGCTGGTCGGCGGCTTGAAAGCCGTACCGGTTATAGCGGGTAAAGCTACTTGTTGCGCTAATAGGGTGATAGGGCGGGTCAAAGTAGACAAAGTCTGCGGGACTCTGGGCTCGCTCTAAAATGCTGGGAAATTGAGCGCAGGTTAAGTCCGTCTGTTGCAAGGCTGCTGAGGCGTGACGCAACGTCTCGGCATCACAAACCTTGGGCTTTTGATAGCGCCCCATCGGCACGTTGAAATGGCCTTTGGAGTTTTCGCGATAGAGACCGTTGAAACAGGTTTTGTTGAGATAGACCAGACGCGCGGCCCGCTGGGTTGGCGATCGCAATTCTCCCTGAGCCCGCATATCGTAGTAATAGTCGTGGCAGTGACGGTCTTGATGGACTTGTAGGAGGTCAATCAGGGTTTCCACATCATCGCGCACACAGCAATAGACGTTGACCAGTTCTGCATTCAGATCCGCTAAAACGGCTTGATGACAGCGAGCAGATAGGTGAAAGAACACCGCCCCGCCGCCCAAAAAAGGTTCGTGATAGCGACTAATTTGGGGGGGGAAATAAGCGTGATATTGCTCAATGAGCCGCCCTTTGCCGCCCGCCCATTTTAGGAAGGGACGAGGCGTGATCTGGGGTTTAAGGGCAGCCGTCATGGCATTAGCAACCCGTGATTGGCAATGAATGAATGAACGCTGCCATTCACCGCGGAGAAGTTGCTAGCTCCCCTCTGCGAACGAATGTACTCATTGTAAAGGCTGCGGACAATTTGTCTGGTCAATTCATTCACTCCTGAACTGCGATAGGATTAAACCGCAGTGATTTATCGCCAACAATCGCGCTGCCACTCAATTTGAAGTTGCGCTGGGTTGAATTATGCAAGAGTTTTTTAAGAATGTTTCACGATATCCCAGATTTTTGATTTCTTTTTCCCTGGGAATCTTTTTCAACGCCATTGAACCCATCGTGCCGTTGCTCAAGCGCCCGACTACCGCGATCGCCCTAGTCGGCTTGGTGATTGCGGCTTTTGTGTTTCTGTCCGTGACGTTGAGAGCCATGCTAGGCCTATCTGTGGCATAGGTCAGTAGGTGCCAATCGGCTGGTAAGAGGAGCGTCGAGCACTGAGTCAAGCGACGGTTCAGTGCCGGGCAGCCGGTCAATAATTTTTGTGAGAGGACTGTGTCATGGCTAATGATCGACGAGTTGCCCGAGTCGCATCTCTGATCAAGCGCGAGGTGAGCCAAATGCTTATGTCAGAGATCAAGGACGATCGCGTCGGGGCCGGCATGGCCAGCGTGACGGATGTGGTCGTATCTGGCGACTTGCAGCACGCCAAAATATTTGTCAGCATTTATGGCACTGACGAAGCCAAGGTGGAAACGATGTCTGGGTTGCAGGCGGCGACTGGCTACATTCGCCGAGAGTTGGGGCAGCGCATTCGCCTCCGCCGCACGCCGGAGATTTTGTTTCGCGAAGATCTGGCCGTGGAGCGCGGCACTCGGGTGTTGTCATTACTTAATCAGCTGAACGTTGACAGTGAAACTCCGGCTAATGAGTTGGCAGACGACGCCGGAGAACTCGGAGACGAAAGTTACGGTGCTGATATTCCGGCGGCCACTGAGGAACGGTAGTGACGCGACTCGGTTTGCCGGATCCTGAGACCCTCTCCCTGGCCGCTCAGGTCGCCCAACTCATTACCGTTCGCGCTTCGGGATTTTTATTTGATCATCAGCGCCGCTATCCCCAATGGGAGCTGAGCACGGCTGACTTGCGCCACTGTGTTGAAGATTTGGGCATCGGCGGCGTGATTTTGTTGGGAGGCAGTGCGGCTGAAGTAGGAGTGCGATCGCAGCAATTGCAATCTTGGGCTGAGATTTCTCTCTTGCTCGCGGCGGATATTGAAGAAGGCGTAGGTCAACGGTTTGCGGGAGCCACCCATTTTCCCCCGCCGATGGCGTTGGCGGCGATCGCTCAGCATGACTTGGCCTTAGCCTGTGAGTACGCGCAGCAAATGGGGGCCTTCACGGCCCAAGAGGCCACCGCCATCGGGCTCAACTGGATACTCGCGCCAGTGGTGGATGTTAACAATAATGCTGACAACCCAGTGATTAACGTGCGGGCGTTTGGTGAGACGCCTGATGTGGTCGGCCAGCTCAGTCAGGCCTTTATTCAAGGGGCACAGCAGTGGCCGCTGCTGACAACGGCCAAACATTTTCCAGGACATGGCGACACTGCTGTTGATTCGCATCTGCAGTTGCCCGTGATTCCTCACGATTATCAGCGGCTTGACCAGGTGGAACTCGCGCCGTTTCGCACCGCGATCGCGAGCGGTGTCGATGCGGTGATGACCGCTCATCTGCAGGTGCCCGTTGTTGATCCCCAGCTGCCAGCGACGCTGTCACCGGCCATTTTGACGCGACTGCTGCGACAAGACATGGGGTTTGACGGCTTGGTGGTGACCGACGCGCTGATTATGGGGGCGATCGCCAACCAGTATGGCCCCTACGAAGCGGCAGTGCTGGCGATCGAAGCCGGCGCTGATATCTTGCTGATGCCCGCCGATCCGGCTGGCACGATTGAGGCGGTGTGCGAAGCAGTGCGCACGCGGCGAGTGGCTCCTGAGCGCCTGCTGACGTCAGTCGAACGGGTGTGGCGCGCCAAGCAAAAAGTGAGCAGTGGCCTCACGATTCCCCCTGCAGCCTGCCACGCCTGGGAGCATGTGCCGCTGCCGCCCGTGCAACTAGAGGGCTTGGCGACGCCCCCAGCGCGACAGACTCTAGCCCAGATTCTGCAGGCGTCTACGCAACGCCGGGGGCAGATTGTGTCACTTCCCGCTGCGACGAAGGGACAATCTTTGGTGATCGTTGACGATGTGTTGAATACCGACTGGCTCAGTCCTCACGCGCCGGCGATCGCCCGCCCCGCCCAAAGCGGTTATCAAGCTCGGTTGGTCGATGCGCAGGTCTGCTCGGTGTCGTTTGAGCAACTGGTTCAATCTGATCAGCCGACAGTACTCCAACTTTTTAGCCGAGGCAATCCTTTTCGCGGTTGCGCCGGACTCAGTGACTACGCCCGGCAGTGCTTTGAGCAGCTCAATGCCCGCCAACTGCTGGCTGGGCTGATTGTCTATGGCAGTCCCTATGTGTTTGAGCCGCTCATGGCACAACTGCTGGCAACCGTCCCCTATGGTTTTACCTATAGCCAAACGCCGGAGGGGCAAGCGGTGGTGCTGGCGCAACTGTTCTTACCAGCTGCCGCTAAGTCTGCGCGTCAAGGAGCGTTCACGGATTGATCGGGCTAGCAATAGAGGACAACTGGGGCGCTGCCGGTTGGCTGCACTCAGCGATCAGGACTCTACGGCAGTAGTGACTCGACCATGCCCGCTTTGCTCTCTAGCAATGGGCAAAAGTTGCACACCTGCAGTTCATTCGCTCGCCGCCTGCGATCGCCGACGGCGGCAGCGCTCTGAACAATATTTCACCTCATCCCAGCAGTCAGCCCACTTTTTGCGCCAGGCAAAGGGCCGCTGACAGACGGGACAGACCTTGGTGGGTAAATCCGATTTTGAACGTTGACGCGCCATCACTTTGGGTAAACATTTAATTTTATGATGACGCCAAACGCCCGAATTTGCTGAGAGACGCAGGAGCATGCTCCTGCCGATTGGCCATGATCAATCCCGATTCCCTCAAACCAGATCAGGAATCTAGCCCCCCTGTTCCTCCGCTGCCCCACATTGCCTGGATCTCAGAGAGGCCATGATGCAGTCTCGACCTGAGTAAAACCTGGCAGTATTGAAACACTGCCCTATCGTTGCCACCGGGCAAGGGGTCGGCCATGTCAGCTCAGATCGGTTCTCGTCTTTCTGCCTGGAAGCTCGTGGGCGTGCTCGGTGTGGGCAGCGCGATCGCAAGCTGTACGCCCTCTCCAGAAGAACCGGCTGAAACCATGCTGGAGAAGGAAGTCGTCACACTATACGTGGGGCCAGAGACAGCGGCATGTGTGGGAGTGGCTCCGCACGACTGCTTGCAGGTGCGATATGCCTCAGAAGAGAACTATCAGCTGTTCTACAGTGCGATTGAAGGGTTTACTTACGCACCGGGCTACGATTACGAACTGCTGGTGCAGATAACGCCGGTCACCAATCCGCCTGCTGATGGGGCTGCACTGCGGTGGACGCTGATTGATGTCGTTTCGCAAACTCCCGCCGTGAGCGAACCGTAGCGCCTCCGCTCACCCTGACTATCGCAGACGCGCCCCGCGATAGCGCATCTCCCGCTTGATCGCGGCTTTTTGGGCAAAATTTGGCATGTCTCCCTGGTGGCCCATCAGCATGAGGGTATCTTCCTTGGCCAGATAGATGTTGTTGCCGGGATGCACAATGACTTCCCCATCGGCTCGCCGGAGGGCCACGATGATAAACGTGCCTTTGCCGCGCATTTCGACATCGCCGATGGTCCCTCCGATCAGAGCCTGATCAACGGGCATTTCCTGAATTTGAATATCTAGTTCGGCTAAGAGTTCATTCAAACTGACTTGGCCGTCACTTTGCGATAAAAAGTCCACCGCTGAGGGATTGGTAATCAGATGGGCTACCCGAGAAGCACTAATGGTGGCTGGCAGCACTACATGATTTGCCCCGGCGAGACGCAGCTTTTTTTCAGTCGAGGGAATTTCCCCCCGCGCCAAAATCGTGAGGTTGGGGTTGAGCTCGCGGGCCGTGAGCGTAATAAAAACGTTGGCCGCATCGTTGGGCAAAACGGTGGCCAGGGTGCGCGCTTTGTGAATTTGCACGGCCTCTAGGTTGGTTTCGTCGGTAGCGTTGCCCAAATGCATTAAATACCCCTCTTCACGGGCCATGGCAATGCGTTCAGGGGCATTATCTACCACGACAAAGGGCTGATGAGCCGCCTTGAGCTGGCGGGCCACCATTTGACCAATGCGGCCAAACCCGCAGATGATGACGTGATCTTCTAGCAGCTCGATGTCTTTATTCATGCGTTTTACGTCGATAATCTTACGAATTTCGCCTTCGGTGATGAGCTGCACAAAGCCGGAAACGGTGTAAGCCACCGATAACACCCCGGCAATAATCACCAAAATGGTAAAAACCTTGAGCGTGGTTGAGGTGAGCGGCTGCACTTCGCCGTAGCCGACACCAAAAATGGTGATGACCACCATATAAATCGAATCGAGTAGGGTCCAGCCTGCTAAGACGTAGCCACTGACCGCGACAATGACCGTGAGGACAAAGGTAGAAATGCCGATAACGATGCGTTGAAAGGGAGTCTGCATAGTCGCGATGGAAACTCTGCCCATCCTATGAGAGTCCGTACGGTCAAGAACGCTATCCAGGATACGAATTCGCGATCACGCCGGGGCTTGATAAGTAGAAAACCCTAATTATCGTCGGGTGTGTCATCGCTTGGCGTGACGCACCCAAGCCAACTGGCGATGCGTTGGGCTGTTGCCCCCCCTATAGCCATGTTTATTGATGACTACCTACTTGGCGACTCGATTCTTGTCGCTAGTCGATTGTGGATAGAGCATTTCTCCTGAGCAGCATCGGCAGCGCACAAACTTTCACAGCACTATCACACCGCTGCAACAGCCCTGTCATATCCCCTATCTACAGTAGGGATGTTAGACAGCAAAGCCCCTACAACCCAACGGGGTGATATTCATGAAAGACCCTTTGAACAAGCAATCGACGTTCCCTTCACACCAGTCGGCTCGGTGGGCTCAGCGCACCGGGCAGGCTTTTCTCTTGATGTTGGTGGGCGCTGGACTGGCCACCGCTGGGACGGGTGCCCTGCAGGCGATGCAGCCTCGATTCGAGGTACAACAATCGGAGACTGAACAGCCTGCCGCCGCCCCTGCGATCACGGCTGCCCCGGCCAGTCCCGCGGCCTTGGGCACCTCTAGTTTCGTCGCCGCGATCGTGCAAGAGGCCGGTCAAGCGGTAGTGCGCATTGATGCGTCGCGCACGGTGACCAGTCAAGTGCCGGACGCTTTGCAAAATAATCCTTTCTTCCGCGAGTTTTTTGGCGACCTGCCGGAATCACGCGAACGGGTGGAGCAGGGCGTGGGTTCAGGCTTCATTGTTTCTGAAGACGGCACGATTTTTACCAATGCTCACGTAGTGGAAGGCTCTGACACCGTGCAGGTCACGCTGAAGGATGGCCGAACGGTAGACGGTCGCGTGGTAGGCACGGATCCGCTGACGGATGTGGCAGTGATTGACATTGATGCCGACAACCTGCCTACCGTTGCCTTGAGCGACTCTAACCAGCTGCAGCCAGGGGAATGGGCGATCGCGATCGGTAATCCCCTCGGCTTGGATAACACCGTTACTGTCGGCATTGTCAGCGCCACCGGTCGCACTAGCGGGCAAATCGGTGTGGCCGATAAACGGGTTGACTTCATTCAAACCGACGCGGCGATTAACCCCGGTAACTCGGGTGGCCCGTTGCTCAATGAGCGCGGCGAAGTGATTGGCATGAATACGGCCATCATTCAAAATGCCCAGGGCATCGGCTTTGCGATTCCGATCAATGCGGTCGATCGCATTGCCAACCAGCTGGTCACCACCGGGCGAGTTGAGCATCCCTATTTGGGGACTCGCATGGTTGAGCTCAACGAGCAGACCAAGGCGGCGCTCAATGAAGACACGAACTTCAACATCGACGCCGATGAAGGCGTGGTGATCGTCGATGTCGTGGGTAACTCACCGGCGGCTAAAGCCGGTCTACAGCCCGGTGATGTATTGATCTCGGTCGATGGTGAGTCGATCACCGCTGCGGCCGATGTGCAGCAAAAGGTCGAGGAAACTGCGATCGGAACCGATTTGACTCTACAAGTTAGTCGTGACGGCAGCCTGCAGGCGATCGCCGTGCAGCCCGAAGCGATTCCCACCGAATCGCTCTAAAGTTCACGCTTACACCTTCTTCCTCACACCAACCGACAGTTCAAGGCAGCCTTGCGAGGCTGTCTTTTTTTGATCGGTGATGGTGCCAACCTGGAGTTAGCTGATGTTATTTCCAGCTCGGCTAACTCGCAACTCAGCTTAAGAGCAGGCCCAGGGCACGGCGCACATACGCTGACCAAGATTCCGATGTCGGTGGAAAAATCAATGCATAAAGCATGATTCCACTCATGGTGTCAAATACCAACCCTGGATCTAAATCCTTTGGAACTTCATTTCTGGCCTGTGCCCGTTCAATCACAATGGCAAAAGATTGTCGCCGCGGGTGCAGGTATTTGTCCCAATAAATTTGAGCAAAGCCAGAATTACTAGCCGCACTGCTGATGATCATGGCGACAGTTTGTCTCCCCAGTGGCGTGAGTGTATTGCTCGCAGCATCTTCAATCAGCGCATCGATATCAGCCCAAAGATTACCGGTGTCAGGCACTGCGATTTCTTCTCGCACACTCTCGATAGCATCAGCCACCAGTTCTTCTTTACTGCGGTAGCGCCGATAGATAGTTGTCTTGCCAACCTTGCCACGGACGGCAACGGCCTCAATACTCATCGCTTCAAAGCCAACTTCTGCCAACAATTCCAGCGTGGCTCGCAATATCGCTTGATGAGATGCGGTGCTGCGAGGCCTACCTGGCGACTTTTTCTCGGAGTCATTCATGAATGCTATTATTTCGATACGATACAGTTTCGGAACTTAATTATGAATGAGCATCCTCGTTATTTAGATAAACGGAGTACTCAAACCTTACGAGAGAGACTGGCAGAGTATTATGCTCTCAATCCCCATGTAACTAAGCCCGCAACACAGCCCTCAGAGTTTGCCGATATTTTGCGAGCCCACGATGCTGGCCATGTAATTTACGGTTGTGACACAGGCATGTACGACGAGCTGAAAATTTTGCCCCTATTTTGGTGGACGAGTGAATGCACGTTCCAAACGTATCTAAGAATGAAAGATTCCCCTGCCGTTGATGTGATGTATAAAGATCTGATCAAAGAAAAGGGAGCTCTTTGGCTTTATAGAGCAGTTTTGCGGGTACTCCCTGGGGTGATTTTAGAGCTGATTCCAATCTGGTTCAAAACTCGCAACCGCCAAAAACTGTTACCGTTTCTAGAATTTGAGCCCCTGCTTGATCGATCGCTGATCGATATTCGCCAAGATTTCGATCTGTTGCCCTTCATTTAGATGAATTTCTGGGAATCTCCAGTTGCGGATAGCGTCAAGATTTATCGCCCCTGTTGATGGGTCTGGTGTCAGCTATCACGCTTGGCGGCAAAGCGCCGGGTAGGATGGGGAAAATGCTCGCCAAGAGGCCCCGATGACCGCCCCCAAAAGCCAGTGGCAAACGCCAGAAGTCGCGCTGTCCTTTTTAGAAGGGGTGCGTAGCGCGATTCCAGGCGCTGATTTGCAGATGGCGATCATGAGCAAAATTGTTGAGCAATGGTGTCGCCCGCCGTTCACGATTCTCGATCTGGGCTGTGGCGATGGTGTACTGGGGCGATACCTGCTAGATCGCTTTCCTACCGCGCAAGGAATTTTTGTCGATTTTTCAGAGCCGATGCTGGCGGCGGTGCGTCACCAGGTCAGTCATTTACCCCAGGCCCAGGTGCGAGTTGCGGATTTTGGCACGGCCGAGTGGGTTGAGGCCGTTGCTGATCAGGGGGCGATCGACGTGGTGATTTCCGGCTTTGCCATTCACCATCAGCCCGACGATCGCAAACAGGCCCTGTATGCCGAGATTTACGATCGCCTCGCCCCTGACGGCGTCTTTCTTAATTTGGAGCATGTGGCGTCTGCGACCCCTGCCGGGGAAGTTCTGTTTGACGAATTTTTTATCGATGATCTGTACGCCTTTCACGCTCAGACGAATCCAACCGTTGAGCGCGAGGCGATCGCCGACAAATATTACCGGCGAGATGACAAAGTTGAGAATATTCTCGCTCCCGTAGACCAACAGTGTCAGTGGCTGCGCGATATTGGCTTTCGCGATGTCGATTGTTTTTTCAAAACCTTTGAGCTGGCCCTGTTTGGCGGACGGAAGTAATGCTGAGGCGCGCTTTTGAGGTTCTGAAGATGCAGGGGAGAGCGGGGGCGGGGGAGCTAGAGTGCGTCAATAGACTTGAGAGCAGCGTTCTAAATTAACAGTTGCCTAACGGTGCCATTCGGTGACGCCGCCGGGTTTGTCGATCAGCGTGATGCCCTGAGCCTGCAGTTCGTCGCGCAGGCGATCGCTCTCAGCAAAGTCCTTGGCGGCTCGGGCTGCTGTTCGCTGGGCAATCAGAGCTTCCACGTCTGCATCGGTGATGCCTCCTAAGGTTGGGTCAGGCCCTGCCGATCCGGCTTCTTGCCCCAATCCCAGATCTGCCGGTCGGGCTTCTAAACCTAATACCTGAGCCAGACACACTAGGGCTTGCCAGCGCTGTCGCAGCTGCTCAGCGGTTGTATCAGCGGCCCCGGTGTGAGTAATGAGATTGCCTGCTCGCCGCAGCTCCTTGGCTAAGCCAAATAGCACGGCGAGGGCTTCTGACGTATTAAAGTCGTCATCCATCGCGGTTTGAAACTGCTGCACCGCTGGACTCTCGCGATCAATGCGCATCGCCGCCGGATTGTTGAAGTCGGGATCGTCCACATCGGCCCAACCTAGCTTCGCGCCGTAGTCCGGGCCAAACAGCAGGCCCTCAGAAAGCGTTTGCCAGCCGTTTTTCACTGCCGCGATCGCCGCGTCGGTAAAGTCTACCGGTTTGCGATATTGGCCCTGCATCAAAAACAGCCGCACCGCCATTGGCTCAGGCGCATCGGGCGCATCCAACAGTTGGCGAATGGTGGTGAAGTTGCCCAAGGATTTAGACATCTTCTCGCCGCCGACATTCACCATGCCATTGTGCAGCCAATAGCGGGCCAGGGGATGACCCGTTGCGGCCTCTGACTGGGCGATCTCGTTTTCGTGGTGGGGAAACACCAGGTCGCTGCCGCCCATGTGAATGTCGATGGAGTCACCCAGGCGATCGCGAATCATTGCCGAGCATTCAATGTGCCAGCCCGGTCGTCCCGGCCCCCAGGGCGACTCCCAAAACGGTTCACCGGGCTTGGCCCCCTTCCACAGAGCAAAGTCAGCCGGGTCTTGCTTGATTGTCGTTTCAGCAGACACACGGCCTCCCGCCCCGGCCTGCATGTCTTCGAGTTTGCGGCCTGATAGCTTGCCATAGCCGTCAAACTTGCGCACCGCGTAGTAGACGTCGCCCGCAGCGGCATAGGCGTAGCCTTTTTGCTCCAGTTCATCAATCAGTCGCTGAATGCCGTCTAGGGTTTGGGTGGCATAGGTATATTCGTCGGCCTCTAGCACGTTGAACCGGGCCATGTCTTCGAAATAGGCGGCTGTATAGGTTTCTGCAACCGTTTTCATTGAAGACTCTTCGGCCTTGGCGCGATTGAGAATCTTGTCGTCAATATCGGTGAAATTTTGCACGTAATGGACGTTGTAGCCCCGCCACATCAGATAGCGGCGCACGGTGTCCCACGTGATATAGCAGCGCGCGTGCCCCAAGTGCGAATGGTCGTAAACGGTGACGCCACAGCAGTACATCGTGACCTTGCCCGGTTCTAAGGTTTCGAGGGGCGCTTTTTGACGGGTCAACGTGTTGTAGAGAACGAGACTCATGGCGTTGCTGCTGACAAGGACATAGATCGATTCAACACTGAATAGGGGGCGGGGGCAAGATGGGTAGTAGGGTAGAGGGGCTGGGGGGCAGAGGAGCTGGGGGCAGAGGAGCAGAGGAGCTGGGGCGCAGAGGATCTGGGGGCAGAGGGGCGATAGAGATCGCTTTTTCGGATTCTGACTGCTGCTGTCTAATTGCTCATGTCTAATTTCTACCTTTCTATCTGATTTCAATATTTTGAAAAATGACTGAGGAGCATAACATGACCGGGGAACGTATTGGGGTGGCCGTTGTGGGCACAGGGTTTGGGCAAAAAATCCATATCCCCGGATTGCAAGCGCACCACCGCACACAGCTGGTTGCGGTTTACCATCGCGATCGGGCTAAGGCCAAGGCGATCTCGGCTCAACACCAGATTCCTCACGCCTGCGATACGCTGGCCCAAGTCCTGGCACTGCCAGAGGTCGATGCCGTCAGCATTGCCACGCCGCCCTTTTTGCATTTAGAGATGGCGATCGCCGCGCTGACCGCTGATAAACACATTCTGATCGAAAAGCCCACGGCGCTCTCAGTACAAGAGGCCCAGCAGATTGCCACCTTAGCGCAGCAGCGTCAGCGAGTTGCGATAATGGATTTTGAATTTCGCTTCGTGCCTGCCTGGCAGCAGCTGAAGGCGTTGCTGGCCGCAGGCTATGTAGGCGACTTGCGCTTGGTCAAGGTGGACTGGATGGTGCCGGGACGGGCGAACCCTGATCGCGCTTGGAGCTGGTATGCCCGTCAAGAGCAAGGGGGCGGGGCCTTGGGAGCCTTTGCCTCTCACACGTTCGACTATCTGGCCTGGCTGTTTGGCCCCGCGCAGCGGCTGTGCGCCAACCTGACGACAGCCATTCCTCAGCGCCCCGACCCGGTCACTGGTGTCCTGAAGCCGGTGGATGCCGATGACACCTGTACGCTCATGCTAGAGCTGGCCGGGGGCGTGCCGGGGCAGGTCACGATTAGTTCGGTGACGTATAGCGGGCGGGGCCACTGGCTAGAGGTGTATGGCGATCGCGGTACCCTCCTGCTGGGCAGCGACAATCTCAAAGATTACGTCCACGGTTTCAAACTATTTGGGGCCGCTGCCGGAGAGGCCCTGCAAGAATTGCCGATTCCCGCACAGTTGGCGTTTCCCAAAACTTACGACGATGGTCGTTTAGCGCCGTTCATTCGAGTGGTCGATCACTGGGTTAGTAATATCGATCAGGGCATGAATCACGCGCCTTCGATCACTGAGGGGGTATACTCTCAGCTAATGATGGATTTGGCCCATACCGCACACCAACAGCGAACCTGGGTTAACGTTCCCCAACCCCACCACTAACCGCTATGACCAGACTCTTTTGTATTGGTCATGATGGTTTGTTCAGAGCCCTCTAAAGAGAAGCTGTGGCTCATTTAAAGTAAGCGCTTTGCTAACCCCATCCCGCCGCCAGGTTTAAGCCTCTTGACGGCAAGCACAAGCAAAACCCTTTAGCTTGAATGTAGTGTTGAATGCTTTTCTTTACCTTTCGGGATAACTAACCAAGAGACCCTTCCGCAAGCTACGCTATGGCCTTGCAAAAATTTTCGATAGTGCTTCTGCAAAAGGTTCGCCAGCATGTGCAATCGCAGCTGGTGCTACCGGTGTCAGAGCAGAACCCGGTCGCGGACAGTAGTGAACGCGAGCAGGCGATCGCCAAATTCGAACCGACTTCGCTGGACACTTTGGGCGATTTGTTTCGCGTCGGCGGGTTCGACGACGAAGATGAAACGGCTCCGAATCCAGAGGGTCGCTGGTTTATCAGCACGGCTAATCCCGCCGCCGCCATTTACAAGCTACCGGGCCTGTCGCTCAAACCGAAGGTGCGGCTCATTACCTATTTGCAGCGTCAGCCCAAGGGGGGCATGGGGGTCACTTGGGCGTTGCCCGAGCTAATGAGCACTACGGCCGTTCTCGAAGATGCGCTCACCAGCTCTTCAGCGGGCACGATTCCACCTCATCCGAACGGTGCATTAGGTAATGTCATGGATGGCATAGCGGGCGATCGCACCGCAGGGTCTTATCTGGCTGCGTCTATTCTCTTGCGTGAGCTGAAAGAATTTGGTCGCAGCGGCCTCAACCGTCGTTGGTTCTATCACAAGCTGATTGACACCGCCCCAACCGATAAAAATTGGCAATGGCGAACTAAACAACCCTTGGCAGAGATGTCTCCAAAAGTGCAAATTCAAGACAACAACACTGTCTTAGTGGAATTTTTCTCTTATCGGATGGCTCACCCGATCGCGATCTTCCGCCATGTTGATCACTATGTCGCGAAGTCTTACCGCCCTAAGACCCATGACCAAGTGGTGGCGCTGCCTTAGGCTGCAGGTGAGACTGCTGTGTCAGGGGAGTCAGCCACACTTGCCAGCGAAAAGCAGAGACCTCTCAGAAGATCGATCTCTGTGCCCTAGCAAGGAAAATTTTGCTGGGGCGATCGCTGCTCTGATGGCAGCTCAGCGCTAGCTTTGAGCAAAAAACTGCTGCAGATGCGCGGTCATATTGTCGATGACTGAATCAGTTGAGGGGGCGGCTTGAGCCTCGGTTTCTAAGCGCTGCACCGTGGCGGCATCGAGATTGAGCAGCCCGACTAGTCGCTGATAGGCATCGGCTTCTTCCGCATTGATGAGGGCTTCTTCGGGAGTGCGAGCACTACTACTAATGACTTCGTAGCCTAGCCGCAGCACAAATTCCCGTTCTTCTTGAGTCTGGAGTTTGGGGACAGACTCTTCGAGGGGAATGTTTTGCATCAGGTAGTCGCGGAGCTCTTTTTGCAAAACGGCTTGCTGCTCAGGATCTTGGGCAAATAGGCCACTAAACCGCTGGAGCATCAAATCAACTTCCTCTTGAGCGAGGTTGCCATCGCTCCAAGCCATCGAGGCAACAATACGCATCAGTGCTAACTGACGAGGTGAAATCGAAGGGGGTGGGGGAACCTGGAGCGTCATCGCAAACTCCTACAAATTGCAGCAAAGCATCCTTGATTCAGCTTTAGGGCATCGCCCGACGCACCTGTGACCCAGCTTTGATGCGTCACGCAGAGCGAGCGATGACCCACCCGGCGAAAGCGCTTCCGACCGGTCTGGATGGCGTTGATATCGCCTTGGCCACTTTGCGGCAGACATTTAGGAACGTTCGGCTCCTGAGCGCCTGAGCACAGTGACTCCACAGTCTTATCCTAACTGGACTGGCGACTGTTATAAAACTGAAAAAGATGCATTAAAGCTCACGCTATCACGGGTTTCAAAGCCGTCTGCCAGTCTCGTAACTGATCTCTACAGAGGCCGTTACAAATGTCTGCAAACGGAAATGAGACGGTTTCAGTTGGTGATCGGAATTTGTGGCCGATTTGCTAGCGTTACGCTCCCAACGCTAGTCAGAACGCGATCGCGAGTTGGCAAATCGGCTGGGCTACCAAGCGCCACATCGTCAACATCACTGGCCTGCATCCGGGAATCATCGAGGACGACCTATCGTGCAATTGACCTCACTCGCTAGAGGCGGTGGTGCAGCAACCCTTCCAGCCCAGTTCAAGGGACGGAAGACTTGACCGCTACACGCTTTAAACGTCGCCCTTAGCCCTTGCCAGCGAGCTGACTCAACTGCTTAGTATTCGTGAGTAAAATGGCGTCGCGGGCTTCATCGATTTTGATCCAGCCTTTCTCGATGAGCTTCTCCATGATTTTGCTGGTTTCTTCTTCAGAAATGTCAGCGACGTCAGCCAAGTCATGGGGCGGAATGTTGAAAATGGCGACCCCGTGATCGCTCTGCTGACCGTAGGATTCACTGAGGCTAGCGAGGGTGTTGGCCAACTTGACCGCTGGAGGTTGGTTGCGCAGCTGAAACCGAAAGTTGGTCTGGCGTAGCCGCTGCACCATCAACTGCAGCATGCGGTGGTGTAACTGGGAGTCTTTAAACAACGTTTGAATGAAGCGCTGGGCTGAAACGCTTAATAGCTTGACGGGGGCGAGCGCAACGACATCTGTCGATCGCGGCGATTCGTCTAAGATGGCCATCTCGCCGAAGAAATCGCCAGGCCCTAGCACCGCCAGGGTAACGGCACTATCGCCAGCGTGGCGACGCACCTTGACCCAGCCTGACTCGATAAAATAGACGGCGTTGCCCCAGGCATCTTCCATCAAAACCGCTCGGTCAGCCGGATATTCATGCTCAGTTGAAACAGACAAGAGCCATTCCACCGTTTCAGGATTGGCCACGTCAAAAAGCGGAAAAAGCTCACTAAAGGCTGCTGTCTGCATAGGAATTTCAGGGATGGGGCTAGGAGCAAAAATGAGAGCGGTTGCGGACGCTGTTCAACCTGCGGCAATTGCCGATTAACGGTTGAAAATCTGAACTCATACTACCCACAAACCTTTGTCAATATCCATCATTTCTGCACAAACCAGGCAGAGATAACGGCAGCGCCGACGTTTTAGCCTACGGCGCTAGCGGCGGAAAACCCAACCCCAACTCTTGCGATCGCACGGCGACCACGGCCTCCCGCAGGGCCGGCCGATACTGCTCGACGTAGGCCGGCCAGCCAATGATCATCGGTTGACGGTGAATCAGGCTTTGTGGATAAATCCCGTTGGGGTCAAAGCGAATCGGCTGGCCGTCGAGATCGCAGCAAACGAGCCCGGCGGCCTCTGCTAGGGCTAACGGCCCGGTGGTGTCCCACAGCTTGACGCGGCCATTGAGATAGACGTAGAGGCCCGCCTGCCCCTTGATGACCTCTAAAACTTTGAGGCCAAAACTCCCCAGAGAGTTAAAACCGAGGTGGGGTAAACGTTGAGCGATCGCGGCCCCAAAGTGACGCTGGTCGCGATCACCCAGCAGCAGAGTGGGGTTCTCGCCCAGCATTTGTGGCTGCGGCTCTAGCGGCACGGTTTGCCCCTGGCCATCTTGTTGAAACAGCCCCCACTGATGCCCGCCCCAATACAGCCGGTGTTGGGCCGGGGCATAAACCCACCCAGCGCGAGGGCGATGGTGAGCCAATAGCCCCACCATCACGGAATAATGCTGACCGTGGTTGATGAAATCTTCAGTGCCATCAATCGGGTCAATAAACCAGGTGCGATCGCAGCCACTCAGAAAGGCTGCTGCTGAGGCTTGATTTTCTTCGGTTACTACACCGTCGGCCGGAAACTGGGTGGCAAAGAGGTTGGCAAAAAAGCGATCTAACGCTTGATCTACGGTCGTTACATAGTCTTCACAACCTTTTTCGAACACCTCAAACGTTTCGGCGGCGGCTTGGCGAGCCTGCTGGCCCCCTTGTAAAACGGCTTGCAAAATTACGGCGTTTTCTTCTGCAGTGAGAATGGGCATGGCAGTCGTCAGATCACAGTTGGAGCCGAATAGTGACAGTGTCCCACGCTGCGGCCCTTGGTTGGCGGCAATTCGCCCAGGGGCCGAGCCGGAGCCAGCAGCCGGTTAACTGATTCGGGGCGACAGCCCCAGTAGATGGAAATATTTCTTAAACTAAACAATAGCTGTCACTTTCCAGGGTGCTGATTGCCCTGACTCTCAACTATGACGTCTGCTCCTGCCCGCGATCGCGCCGCTGCCACGCCCGACCAGGCTTGGCAAATTGAACTGCTCTACGACGGTGACTGCCCGCTTTGTGTCCGAGAAGTTAACTTTTTGCAGAAAAAAGACGCCGGTCGGGGGCTGGTCAAATTTGTCGATATTGCCGACGATGCCTACCAGTCCGCTGACCACGGTGGCATTGATTTTGAAACCGCAATGGGGCGTATTCACGCGATTTTGCCCGACGGTACCGCGATCAAAAACGTCGAAGTTTTTCGGCAAATTTACAGCTTGCTGGGCATTGGCTGGATGTATGCTCCGACCCGCTGGCCAATCGTGGGGCCACTGGTTGACTGGCTCTATGATATCTGGGCTGATTGGCGGCTCCAGGTGACCGGTCGGGCTGATCTGCAAACGCTGATGGCTGAGCGTCAGGCTCGTTTAGCGGCTTGCAATAGTGAAGAGCGCTGTCGGCTTTAGGAGTGGTTTGGGGTCAGGGGGATGGAATATCTTCGGCGATCGCTCCGAAAATATGGTGAGATGAGTCGTAAAACTTTTGCTGGAGTCGCAGCCCTGTAGAAAATCTGGATTAAAGGGTGAGACAATACGACCGGTTGGTGAATGACCCAGCGCTCAGTCCCGTCAAAAAGGCTGTTTGTTGAGACGCCACGGATTGACTCTGCACCTCGGCGAAAGTTGAGACTGTGGCTGTGGACCCCAGGTTGCTGGCCTGAAGATGCCTGATCGACTATTTGACGCGACCCCAGTGCTAGGCCATTAACAGAAGAAATGGGGCAGCAGTCAGCGACAAGCTGCTGCTGCAAGTTTGAAAATTATGTCCAATTGCCTAAAAAAGGCTGCCTTTTACCCTGCAACATGCTGACATTTCAACCGCCCGGATTTGCGCAAAAGGTCATCGAGACGCCTCTCGGCATCATGGCCTATTACACCCAAGCCGTTGACGGGCTGTGGGATATCCCCCCTGGTTCGCCTGACCGAGGGACGCTGATTTGCCTGCATAGTTTGGGCGGCGGGTCGTCAGCCTATGAGTGGTCAAAGGTGTACGGCGCGTTAGCTGCTGACTATCGCATCATCGCGCCAGATTTGGTGGGGTGGGGGCAATCGGCGCATCCGCCACGCAGCTACAGTGTCGAAGATTATTGCGAGATGATTGCCTACCTGATTGAAGCGATCGCGGGGGCGCCGGCGGTGGTAGCCGCTACGTCTTTGACGGCGGGTGTCGTGGTGCAGCTAGCCATCAAGCGACCCGAGCTGTTGCAAGCCCTATTCCTCGTGTCGCCGTCAGGCAACGATGATTTTGGCGCTGATTATGCCTACAGTTTGCCCGCTGTCTTGGCCGGAACGCCGGTCATCGATCGCCTCGTTTATCAGTTGGGGGCCGCGAACGAAGCGGCGGTCACCCAGTTTCTCGTCAACTTTTTGTTTGCCTATCCTGATCGCATCACGGCGGAAATCGTGAATGCCTACACAACTTGCACGCAGCAGCTCAACGCGGATTATTCGGCATTATCTTCTCTCAAAGGCGATGTCTGTTTTGATCTGACCCGTTATATCGGTCAGCTGACGGTGCCGACGACCTTGGTTGTGGGTGAATCAGCGCGGTTTAACCGTCCCAGCCAAACCAAGCGACTGGCGGCGCTCAATCGACAGGCGATTCGAGCGGTGCATGTGGTGCCTGAGGTCGGCGTGCTGCCCCACGTGGAAGCCCCAGCGGTCGTCGTCGGGTTGTTGCGGGCTTTTTTACGCGGTGTGCTGACAGCACCGGCAGCGGAAACTTTGGAAACCGCTGCTATCGCGTGAAGTCGGCCGTTGGGTCGCTTTGCTCTCCGGCTGACCGGTGAGATCTTGCCAGGCGATGATCACCCTCAAACGGCGAGCTTCGATCGCGTGAAGTTGACAATGCGACCAAAACTTTCGGGCTCTAAGCTCCCTCCGCCGACCAGCACCCCGTCGATTTCGGGTTGCGCCATGATCTCATCAATGTTGCCTGGTTTGACCGAGCCGCCATATTGAATCGGAACGTTAGGCTGATCGAGCTGCTGGCGCATCGTGCCAATCACGTGGTTGGCATCGCTTGACTGACAAACGTCGCCTGTGCCAATGGCCCAAATCGGTTCGTAGGCAATCACTAAGTTATTTTGATCCACCCCTACCAAATCTCGGGCTAGTTGCTTGCTGATAATGGTTTCGGTGTCACCGCAATCGCGCTGCTCTTTCGTTTCGCCGACGCACAAAATCGGGCTTAAGCCGTGCCTTTGCGCCGCTAGCAACCGCTCGTTCACCGTTTCATCGGTTTCGCCAAAATACTGTCGTCGCTCACTGTGGCCCACAATGACGTAACGCACCCCGATCTCGGCCAGCATGTCGCCTGAGATCTCGCCGGTATAAGCGCCGTCATCTTCCCAATGGACGTTTTGAGCCCCTAGCATGACTCGACTGCCGTGCAGGTTTTTAGACAATGCTCCGAGCGTGGTGAAAGGGACGCAGAGAATGACTTCGCGATCGTCAGGTATCTCTGCGATTTGGCTCATAAACCCTTGCAGAAACGCCAGCGCGTCCCCTTGGGTTTTGTGCATTTTCCAATTTCCGGCGATAACAGTCTTACGCACAGGTCGTTTAGCTAAATTGATTTACAAGCGGTATGCATCATTGCATCCTACTAGCAAAGGTTGCCCGAATCAAATGACGAGAAACCAGGAAGAACCGGGTGTCAGCCTCTAGCTCGCAAGGCTCTATCCCCTCATAGAGTGGCTTTCAGCGGCTTGGATAAGCGGCCTGGGGCAGGGCATGATCGGCGCTGTCGATGGGCTGCCCCGCTCGAAAATGCACTTCCCAACTGCTGCGATCGCCCTCACGGGTGGCAGTGCCTGGCGACGGCATAAACTTTACACAACAAAACAGGCTAGGTGCTGAAGCTGACCTAGCCTGTTGAGGTATGCTGGGCGCTGAAGCAGGCTCTAGTCGGCGGCGACCCGAATGTTGATGGTTGAGGTCACTTCAGCGTGTAGCTTAATCGTGGCGCGGTATTCGCCCAGTTTGTTGATGTCAGGAACCGTAATGTCGCGACGATCCACTTCTTTTTGCGTGGCTTCTTGAATGGCTTCAGCCACATCAGCCGCAGTGACGGTGCCGAAAATCGCCTCTTCTTCGCCGACGGGCTTCTTAATCACAAACATGCCGATGGTTTCTAGCGCGGTCTTCATCGACTCGGCATCGGCTTTGATTTGCTCTAGACGCTGGCGAATCTCTTCCCGTCGCCGTTCCACCTGTTTGAGGACGCCCGGTGTCGTGCGCACCGCTAACCCCTTGGGAAACAGGTAGTTGCGGGCATAGCCTGGGGCAACTTCTACCAAGTCACCCGAAATCCCTAATTTGCGAATGTCTTCTTGTAAGACAACTTGAACTCGTTTAGCCATGATTTTCCTTCATACGCCCGGTCTAATACTCTACCCAATGGCAGTCGTGAAAGGCAAGCCTCAATCACGATGTTGGTCAGCGCGATCGACCCCACGATCTAATTGAGCGGTGGCACTGGTTCACCGACTGACGACTAGTGCCCGGAAATGAACAATCGCCCTCGCAAACAGTGGCAGAATAGCCATAGCTCAGAGAGATGGCACCATGCAACAACTATTTTTAGCCTTGATACTGGCGCTGTGGGTGATGGTGATCGCGATCGTCTCGGTGCAGAATGCGACCCCAGTGGCGATTGAGTTTTTGGGGCTGCGATCGGTTGAACTGCCGGTGGGCGTCGTGCTCAGCTTTGGTGTCGCCGGGGGGCTCGTGGTGACGGCATTACTGATCACAGTGGCCCGTGATCGTCGGCCGCAGCGATAGCCCGGATGCCCAGTTAGAACTCAACGTCCCACCAGCCAAAGCCGGGGCCGATAAATCGAACGGTGAGCCAGAGGGCCACCATGGCAAAAATGCCAATCCAGGCTCCCTGGGTGGTCCAGGCAACGAATTTTTCACTCTGCCCTTTCGTCAGTGGAATCCAGGGCAAGATTTTTTCATCCTTGCCGTAATCGTCTCCCAGCTGTTCTTTGCGGCGTTTGGCTTCTCCCATGACAGACCCTATGAGCAATGTCAGCAACCGATGTCTTGTCCCATCAGCGGAGGCGACGCCGGTTATTTTGCATCATACCCCGTTCTAAAAGCGATGCTGACTGGGGGGTAAGGCGGTGGGTTCTGACAGCCACAGTCGCTGACGTTGGTGAAAGCGAATTGCGGGGTTGAGGGTCTCTAAAATTTGGCGGCCATAGCTGCGGTGGTTGACGCGATTATCTAGAATGGCCACGATCCCCTGGTTGGCTCGCACCGGGGCGATCGCCCGCTGTAGCTCCGTGAGCGCCGTAGGCAGCAGATAGAGGCGAAACCAATCTTGTCGCGATCGCTTGTAGTAGGCGACGCGTCCGGCTACGAGTGGATTTTCTAAAGAGGGTAGGGGCAGGGTGGCCATGGCGAGCAGCGTGGGGCGCGGCAGTTGGGTTTGGTGAGCTTGCCAAAAGCGCCACCCTGACACCAGTACGCCAGTGTCAGTAAGGTGGGTGGTTTCGACCTGAACGCGCGACCCAAACTGCGCTGCGAGCGCCGTGGCGACTTGCTTTTTCAACGGGGTGTCATCGACCAGGACGACGGTGAGGCCGGCACGGCTGGTGCCAGCGACGACGAGGTGGGCGAGTTCTTCTAACAGCACCGGCTGAAACTCAGCGGTGTTGGGAAAGGGAATGCGATCAGGCAAATACAGATGAATTTCTTCGGTTTGGCGATCGGGGTTGAACTTGAGGCAGGTCATATCGCCTAGCCCCAGCCGCTGCCGAAAATGAGTGGCTTCGGTGGTCGTATCTAAAGCGCCGCCCATGAGCACTAGGGGCTGCTGTGTCCAGCAGGGCGCAATAAAGGGGGCCACATCAATCGGCGCACAGTTTAAGGTCCATTGACCGGTGTCGCGGTTGAGCCATGCCCACTGCAACGATTCTACCCGGTCGACCTGCGCCCAAAACTGTTGCCAGCGGGGCGGCATGCCGATCTGCGCGGCATCATCGTCTAACAGCACCTGACGGATGGCCATGAGCGCTTGCCGCTCGGTCGCTTCGATCAGGTGACAGTGGTAAGGATTGGGCGGATGCTGAAAAATACTGTGGGTCAGCTGTACGCGGGCATCGCGAATCAGCGCCTGGTGCTGGGGGTAAGCCTGCATCAGGCTTTGCCAGGTGTCGGCATCAAGGGTAATGGTGAGGCGATCGCGAATCCAATGTTCGAGGTCGTCGGCCCCATCGACAAATACCGGCACTCCGGCCGGAAACCGATTTTGCTGGTGGAGGCGATCGCTCAGCCACGCTTCAGGACTGGTGACTAATAACCCCTGGAAATGTTTGCCCGGCCAGGCGTCCCCCCAGTGCACGGGTTTTTGACTGGGCATCCATTCCTGCAATCGGGGGATGTCGCCGTAGAGCACTGCCTGCCGTAGCGTTTCCGGTAATACGAGCACGGCTGGATCGGGCCACAGCAGTAGCGAGATCAGATAGCTGAGCCGATAGTGCCCCTGAAACAGGGCTGAAGTCCCTACCTGCATTAAGGAACTCCGCCCCAAGCGCAAAGCTCGAGCGGCAAGGCGGGCCATCGTGAGATGGTGAGGCCAGTCGGCATTGCCATGATGTCGCAGGAAAGCCCGCAACTGTTCATGAACCTTTGCTTCCAGCACGTCCTTGCTCCTTAAAGCGTAATGCTGTCCATTGTGACATAGCCGTTCCAGAGTACTCAAGAGTTGACTCACGGCCCTGTCAGTGCAGGGTCGGGCCGATCGCTTTTCTCTCTGGCGGCATGTCAGAGCATGCCGCCACCGATGCTGCTCTCGATCTACTCCCGAAGTGCGTTCAACGCATCATTGGGGGCGGCTCTGGGCTGGCAGTGAGAAGCCTTGATCACTCCGTCGGATAAGTGCGAGTCCTGGCAGCAGTTTGGGGGAGGCCACTGATGAACTGCGTTCAGCCGCCCCAGGACGACTCGACTAAATCATCTGCAGCTCGGTCATCAAATGCTCGACCTGATTCATGACGAGGTCGTTGGGGTCTTGGCGCATCAAGGGTAAGAGTTCTCGCAGCACGCGGGGCGAAGCAATCTGCAGATATGACAGTACGGCCTCACGCACAAACCCGGTGGGATGTTTGAGGCAGGCCACAGTGTTTTCGGCGCTGAGGCTCCAGCGTTGAGCACGGGCGAGATGAAAGCAGCAGGCCAATCCCCAGTCGGAGAGGAAGTAGCGCAGATCGAGCAGATAGCGCAGGCGATCGCTGGCCGATAGCGACTGATAGACAAACAGGTTACTGCTCGCCAGAACTTCAATTTTTTCCAGCCAGGAACGGCGATCCAAAATGATCAAGATTGCCCGCTTGCTGGGAATGTCGAGGGTGTTATCTAAAATCTCGATGCCCCGCGCCCGGTTAGAGGCGGTGCCTCCCTGCCAGCTCACCTGAGCTGCTTGAATGGCCGCTGGGGGTGAGATAAAGCGCAGCAGCATAAAAATGCGTTCGATCGCGTCGCCCTGCAGTTCTTCGAGTGATCGCAGTAGCAGGCCGATTTCTCGGCCCACCAGCGTGTCGTCAGAGAGATCAACCAGCCCGCCATAAATCTGACCGATAAAGGTGAGTTCCTGGTTGATCAGCTCTTCTACGCCGTCACGACCAAAGCGATCGAGGGCGGCGTCAATGCCTTGCGATCGCTTGAGGCCCGTCTCTTGCACCAGCCGCAGTAAGATGCGCAGCAGGGTGCGGCGGGTGCTGCCCCACGTGGTCATCAGATTTTGCAGCAGACAATCAATCGCCTGGTCGGTACCAATATTGCCAATGGCCTGCCAGGCTTGATTACGCAAACTGTCGGGCTTGTAGCTGTCGAGGGCGACCGACTCCAACAGGGGCAGGGCATCGTTGCCGAGCCGCGTCAGGGCTTGACTGGCGGCCTCACGGGTTGATTTGTACTGCAGAGCCTTGAGGAGTGATGGGTAATACTCCTTCAGGTGGGTGGCGGCAATCGCTTCGAGCAAGGCGCGGCGCACGCGCAGCGATTCATCCTGCAGCAGATTGGGAATGTAGAGCCGCAGCGACTGCAGATAGTCGGCTTCACCCAAGGCCCGACAGCCCATCACGCGCTCTCGTTCACGATCGTGGGTGAGCATCTGCCGCAGGGTGTTGACGGCTTCGTTTTTTTCGCGAGCGTTGCCGTGACGCAGCATGAGCGAAGCGGCGGTGCCCCGCACGACAGGGTCAATCTCTGGCTTCAAATAGGCCTGCAGCTTATCGATGTCGGGGCTATCGTCGGTGAGCCAGATATAACGCAGCGACAGGGCCAAAATTTCTGGGGGCTGTTCAGTCTCAATCAGCTGGCGCACATTGGGCGTATGGTCGCGATTCGGATAGGCCAGCATTGCCTCTAAGCTCTGCCGTCGCAGCGGAGCGGGTATGGCGGTTAAGCGGGGCGCCAGCACTTCACCGACGCCTTTGGGGTCAAGCTGCCCCAGCAGCTCAATGCAGGAGCGCTTGTCGGCTTCGGAACCGGGTTTTTCGAGCTGCTCGATGAACGCTTTTTTCAGCACCCGCAGGCTGGCATCCGTCATGCTGAGCAGGCCGCGCTGGGCGCTTTTGACCAACAGTTCGAGATACTGCGATCGCAAAAACAGGATCGCCCCTAGCCACACGACCGCCAAGAAGACGATCACAATTAAGAAAAACTGGGTCTGCAACTGCTGACTGGTGAAGCCCAACCAGTTGGCCCAGCCGATGCTCAACAGAATAAAAATGCCCGTACCCCCCATGGACAGTGGCTCGGCAATGCCCCCCACCAGGGATTGAAAGATGGTGCGCTGACTGTCCGGAATCGGTTGAAATAGGACTGGTCGGGTACTCGCCACCAGCGTATAGCGCAGCCACTCGTCGAAAAATTTGAGAATGACCAGGCCAAAGAACAGCGCGATCGCCCCCAAAAAGATGGGATAGCTGCCGACAATCGTCATGATGCTGATGCCCACAATGACTAGAGGCAAGATGGACAGCACCGCAAACACCCCCTGCCGCTCAATTAAGCGGCTGGAGGTAAACCACTGGGTCAACAGTTCGATCAGGCCGAGCAAACCGCTAAAAATGCCGAGGAAAGCGGCGATTTCATCGATTTCTAACGTGGCCTCAAGCTGGGTGAGATATTCAAACTCGATGAGATACATCAAAATTTGCGCCAGCACAAAAAAGCTGAACAGCATCACCACGTACTGGCTGATTTTGTCACGCGATCGCTGGGCTTTGTGGGCGTCTTCCCCCGCTGCCGCCTGCCGCCTCAGTGAATCGGGAAACGCGTGCTCGTAGTTGCGGCTGATGATTAGCAGAATGCCTGCCCCCACCAGCATGATCAAAAATGACAGCAGCAGCACATTTTTCAGACCAACTAAGTTAACCAGCAGTAAGACCGAGAAGCCACTCAAGACATCGGCCACCAAATTGCCGCTGCTAATGAGGGGAAAGGTGCGTTTGATTTCGCGAATGTTGAAGAGCTGATTGGCCGTAATCGAAACGTTGAGATCGTTGAGCCCATAAATCGCCTCCATCCACAACCGCATGCCAAACACGGTCAAGGGCAGCAAGGCTTCCACATCGAGCCCCCAACGAAACAGGAGCACTGGAACGGCCATCACCACGGCGATGAGCACAATCACCCAGCGCAAGGGAAAAAATCGCTGCATCCACGAGTAGACGAAGCTCAGGCCAAACCCCACGACGGCGCTAAAAATATAGATCCATGGCAGCGAAGCGGCGCCATATTCATCCAAAAAGAGGGCTGCTGAGCTGACTTCCAGCCACAAGATCCCCATGGAGGTGGCGGTGTAGAAGGCAAACATCAATAAGGTGCGCTCGGCCTCGTTGGGCCGCAGGTTGATAATGCGCAGCAGCCGCTGTTGCCAAGCAGGAATTAGGGGAGATGCAATCCGACTCGATTTCATGGGTGAGGGAGAACTGTGAGCAGCGATCGCCCTAGTGACCATTGAGATGGCTATTTTTTCGGCGATAACAGCATCATCATATTCCGCCCTTCCCGCTTTGGCGCCTGTTGCATTTCGGCAAATTCTGCTAAATCACGAGCCATACGGCGCAATAGTTTTTCTGCCAAGTCAGAATGTTGAATCTCGCGGCCTCGAAACATGACCGTGGCTTTCACTTTGTCGCCAGATTTAAGGAACCGCTGAGCATTCTTAACGCGCACGTTGTCATCATGATCATCAATTTTGTAGCGCATCTTGACTTCCTTCACTTCGACGTGGTGCTGTCGCTTGCGGGCCTCTCGAGCCCGCTTTTCCTGCTCGAATTTGTATTTGCCGTAGTTGATAATGCGGCATACCGGTGGCGTAGCCTTATCGCTGACTCACACGAGGTCTAAGTCTTTGGCTTCGGCGATTTGTAGCGCTTCACGGGGTGAAATGATGCCGAGCTGAGCCCCGTCATCGCCAATCAGACGGCTCTCCGGAAAACGAATGTTCTCATTGATGGGGGAACGTTTCGCGGGTTGCGACTGCGCATGCTCAACTAGGAAATAGAGGTGAGGGCAAACGAGAAGCTCGAAATTTGATTTGGCGTAATCGGTCAATTGCGTTTTCCTCTGGGGGGAACAGCCCGCCGCTGGCTACGCAGCGTGATTGTGACACTGACTCTGGTGCCATCCAGGTTGGAGGCGAATTGCAGCCGCAGATGGCATCTTTGCGAAGGGCAAAAAATGTTTACATTTGACCGGCTGACAGTGCTCTGCGACCGCCATCTCGATACGCCAACCGAATGAGCCGATCGTGGGGTTGTCATCAGTGAGCCGCGCAATATTTGTAGCGCATCGGTTTCAGCCCCTAGCTGGTTGGGGCGCGGAGGCGATCATGCTGGCTCAATCAGCTAGGGGCAATGCACTGAGGGCTGCCGAACGCCCTACCGTCCCAGTTTCCCGCGTTTCCAGATCGCTCAAGATCACGGCCCCTGCTCGCCCCCCTGATTGCTGCCGCGCAGCTCATTGGCAAACCCCACCAGACGCTTAACAAAAGCCTGGCGTCAGGCTACGATCACGTCTTGCCCTACAAAAACTCCACCCCTGCCGGGACGGGAGGTGCTGCCGAGATTATGAAACACACACTGTCGGTTTTGGTTGAAGACGAAGCAGGCGTTTTGACGCGGATTGCTGGATTATTTGCCCGTCGGGGTTTTAACATCGAGAGCTTGGCGGTAGGACCCGCTGAGCAGATGGGCGTTTCTCGCATCACGATGGTGGTGCCAGGAGACGATCAGGTGATTGAACAGCTGACGAAACAGCTCTATAAGCTCATCAACGTTTTAAAGGTGCAGGACATTACCGAAGTGCCCTGTGTTGAGCGCGAGCTGATGCTGATTAAGGTGAATGCGACGAGCGCCAACCGGTCAGAAATTTTGGAGCTGGTACAAATCTTTCGGGCGCGCGTGGTGGATGTTTCGGAAGATTCTGTGACGATTGAAGTCGTGGGCGACCCCGGCAAAATGGTGGCGATCGTTCAGGTTCTGGGACGCTTTGGCCTGCGAGAGATTGCTCGTACGGGCAAGATTGCCCTCACCCGCGAGTCGGGCGTCAACACCGAATATCTCAAATCGCTACAGAGCAAGCTGCAGTAGTCGAGCGAATTTCAGCTCAAAGCCGGTTGGGTGAGGCCTTGAATTTGCTTTTGAGTCTCCGTAGTCAACCCCTTGCCCTGCACCAACACGTTGAACTGTCCTAACCCTAGGGGACTGATCAGCTGATGTAGCGCATCGCGGCGGTGTAAAGCTCGATTGAGGGTATCCCGGTCAGTGGCCTGCAGTTGGGCTAAGGCGTTGAGGCGATCGCCCAGCCCCAGCGCCATCAGAAATAGAGCTTGGGGCACCTGACCTAAGGTGATTAACCCGGACTGTTGGCCCTGGATTTGCAAGGCGGTGAAATCGACGTGGGCGGTGATGTCTTGCTGGCCAATGTTGACTAGCGGATCGTTGTGATGGGCGTGCTGGGTATAGCACTGTAGCGTGCCCTGCGATCGCGCTGGGCTGTAGTAGCGATCGGCCTCATAGCCATAGTCAATCGTCAGCAGGTAGCCGCGCTGCAGCTTGGCGGCCACTTGCTGCAGCCACCGGCGTGCCGCTAGATTGACCTCCGTGGTGAAGCCCGCTGCATAGGGCGGACCGGTGAGCTGAATGCCCACATCGTCAAAATAGGTGGCCAACTCGGGCGTCGAGAGGGCTGCCAGCACGGTTGTGAACGGTCGCTGTGGTTCGGCAGCCAGGGTGACATAGTGCTCTTGCAAGCCGCTGGCTGTCAGTGTGACGCGGTGTACCGGCAGGGCATCCACTAGCTCATTCGAAAAAATGCAGCCCGTGACTGATTCAGAGGGCAAATCGGTCAGGGCCCGCCACTGCAGGGAGAGGTGTGACTGCCAGCGGTCTAGACGCTGCTGCTGGGCCGCGCGGAGCGCCGGGGAGGTCTCAATCAGGGTGTAATGCAGGGCTGATAGGCAATCGGGATGGTGGGTGTGCAGATGTTGCAGGATGCTGTCGGCCATCAGCCCTTGGCCTGGCCCAACTTCTACCAGCTGCCAGGGGCACGGTTTGCCCAGCCGCTGCCACATATCGACAAACTGGTCAGCCAGCAGCTCGGCAAAATCACCACTCAGATGAGCGGATGTGACGAAGTCGCCCGCCTGACCAAGCTGTGACGTTTGGGCGGCATAGTAGCCCAACTGCGGGTGATAGAGGGCCAGTTCCATAAAGTTGGCAAAGGGCAGCCGACTGTGTGGGGCGCTGGCAATGCGATCGCGAATGACCGCACACAGTTCGGGAACACCGATTTGTACCTGCATGGGCGAAATCCTGTGTCCTACAGCTGGCTTTAAAGTTGCGGTAGCAGCGCCTGCACGTCAGGATGCTGGAAGAACGCTTGGGTATCGGCGATTAAGCGAGGCCCCCAGAGGTTCTCAATTAAAAACTCGATTTCGGCATAGCGGCTGTCTTTTTCTAACGCGGGAATCCCAATTTCTAAGGCGGCGGCTTCGTTGCCCTTGGCAAATTGAGCAACGGCGATCGCGAGTTCGGGTTCGGGCTCCATTGGGGCAATCGCTAGCGATTCTTCCCAGCGGGCAATCGCGTCGTCAACGGCCCCCTGCTCATACTGTACGAGGCCAATGTTGTTGACCGAAGGCCAAAATTCCGGGTCGATATCTACCGACTTTTGATACTGGGCGATCGCCGGTTCAAACTGGTCGAGCTTGAAATAGGTGTTGCCCAAGTCGAAGAGCGCCCCCGGATTATCCGGCTCTAGCGTTAAGCCCGACTCGAGAAAATCAGACGCTTTTTGGTACTCACCATTGCGAAAATGAGCCGTGCCCAAGGCGAACAACACCGATGAGTTATCTGCTTCCAGAGCTTTGGCGCGGTTGAGGGCCGCGATCGAGTCGTCAAACTCTTCAACCTGGAGGTAGAGAGTCCCGAGCAGCCCCCAGACGGCAGCGTTATCGGGCACCAGCTGAGCGGCCAACTGAGCCTGAGCCAGGGCGATGTCATATTGCTGGAGCTGAGCGAACTGAGCGGCCTCTTGAGCCAGTACCAACCCCTGTTCTTCTAGCCGTTCTGCGTCTAACGGTAGGACATAGGGCAAGAGGGCTTGGCCCATCACGGGGGGAGCCATTGTCCACAATCCGACTGCGGTTAAGGCAGAGAGTAAAGATGTCCGAATCAGCACGACAGATCCTTATGTTCGCTAGGGCACTTTTCATTAGCCAGCTTAGCTTACTCGACCCCCTGCGAATGACTCAACGAGTCGTGCCAGTTTCTACCGACGGCGGCGTGTCTGGTCGAGGGTGGCGAAATTATTCACCCTTAAACTGCAGCTAGGGTTTAAGGCCCAGGGTTGAGGGTTCAGGGTGGGCAACCGTCTCAGGATCGAGAGACTGCTGCCCGGTCGTACCTGTTCTTCGGGGTGGATGTAATACCAGTTCTACGAATTACAGCTACACAGACAAGTCGGCTTTCTCCCTCGGGGAGACGCGATGCGAACGACTCCGCTCAGCCGACGTTCCTTGAGCGGAGTCGAAAGGAAGATCTGTAGCCCAGTTTCAGAGAATTGGCATAACACCCCCCTTGATGTTTGCCTGCTCCCTGGCACTCCAACTGCAAATCAGAGGGTGAAATTGAGGCCGCAGCGTTTCCTGAAATCTAATCCAACAGCAGATTGGCAATGTGGGCGTAAATTTGCGTCAGCGGGTGGTCGGGAAATCGCAGGCTAAAAATATCACTGCTGCCGAGCTGAATCATTTCTTCGGTCAGCGGCAAAATCGAAGCCACGGGGACGCCATAGGTGGCTTCGACTTCAGATTTCAGGGCGGCGAAGTCAAAGGAAGATAGTGCCTTATTGACCATCAGCAGCATCTTAGGTACTTCTAGACGGCGCGCAATATCAACGGTCACCGCAGTGCCTTGAAAGTCTTGGCGATCGGGCCGCATAATCAGCAGCAGCACGTCGGAGATGGTGATGGATAGCAGCGTCTCTTCGTTCAGGCCAGGATGGGTGTCAATGAACAAAAAGTCTAGATTCAGCTGCTGGATCAATCCCTGAAAGCCATCGTTGAGTAGACCGACGTCGTAGCCTTCTCGCAGGACGCGGGCGATTTCTCCGGCTTTTAGGCTGGAGGGAATGAGGTAAATCGCGCTGCCTGCAGCACCTGTTTCATGGAGTACATGGCTGACGTCATAGGCGGCTTCTTCTACTGAACAGCGACCCCACAGATAATCGTTGAGGGCCAGATTCATATGGCTTTCATCGAAGCCAAACAGCACGTGAATGCCTGGAGACTGAATATCGGTATCAACGATGCCCACGCGCTTGCCGTGGCGGGCCACCGTCGCGGCTAAATTCGCCGTTGTATTCGATTTGCCGGTGCCTCCTCGAAAGGAGTGGACAGACACCACTTTGACCATATCTCTACCTTCCAGTGCAGTCGTGCCGCCGTAACTTCGCAGCTAATTTATTCATGACACAGCGACTCACGATTCTCAACAGCGATTAGACGTATTTATCTGCTGGGCTAGTGGCGATCATCGAGCTAGCCGCGATCGCGCCAATCAGCCGAGCCAAAGCATTCTGGTGCTGGGCTCAGATACCTGATAGCCCAAATGAAATACTTTTACGAGATAAGTGTATGAGAAAGCCCCTGCTTATCCCGGCAAAAGCCGCAAAAGCTTGATATCCTTTTTTAGCACGGTTGTCCCCCAAGCTTAGGGTTAATGTCGATATCAGCGGCCAATCACCCGTTATCTCGGTGACTAGCTGTAGGCCATAACGCCTGGCTCGATAGCGAAACTGCCTGCTGCCTGCCGGGTGTTGCGGTCATGCGGGCGGAACGGATTCACAATACTTTGCAAGGGCTTTCAAACACTTATTAGTCTCAGGAATCCGCAATCCCGTCGGCTTTAGCGTGACGACTGGGTGTCTCATCAGAGGTTGCCAGAGGGCGAGACGCCCGCCAGTTGCCTGCTCAAGATTGCTCTGAAAATAGCGTTACCAGAACTCCGAAAGTCCATCTCAGCAGGATTTTCATCGTTGGGGGTTGTCGCAACAGCGTCATGGGCGATTGATACTCACAAAAGAGGATGGTGACGGCATTCAGCCGCTGGAATGATTGCTTGACTGTCACTGTTCGGCCTGCGTCAGCCAATGCTTTCTTGCGTTTGCCACAAGTTTGAAGGCAGCTGCCAGTTTCTGCTCTATCCTTGATTCTTTATGGCGAGTGCTCTAAAACAGGAATCAACTCTTTGGGCATTGTAGGTTTAACACTGGGTTGCCCGAGTTTTGGCTAACTATCTACCTTTATGCTGACGAGTGTTGATCGATTATTGTTTGTGCGGGGTGTCCCGATCTTTAAGGAGCTCAGGGATGACTTTTTGGTCAGACTCGCCTCCATTATGGATGAGCTGTCCTTTCCTGAGCGTCACACGATTTTTACGGAAGGTCAGGAAGGTCGCGCCCTGTACATCGTAGTGTCGGGGCGAGTCAGCGTTCACTTGCGGCAACAAGAACTCGCTCAACTCGAAGAGGGCGCTTGCTTTGGTGAGATGTCGCTGTTTGATGCTGAACCTCGCTCAGCGTCGGTCACTACGCTAGATGCTTGTGATTGCCTGATGCTGACCCAACAGCAGTTGTATGAGGCGATCGACGAAACGCCTGGGATTGCGATTAATATTATTCGCCTGCTGTCTCGTCGCATTCGTGAGCTCAATAATGAACTCAACGAACGCCAGCAAGAGGTCAAAGATCTGTCTCGGCAAAACAATTTGGCGTACACCGCCGATGTGCAGCGATCGCCTCTGACCACACCGCGTCAACGCTTAGCGCTGGAAGACGGCAGCCCCGGCCCGCTCGAAGAAAACGGTAGTTTCCCCTATGGCAGTTTTCCTTATTAGGGCGATCGCGCTGGCGGAGATTGCTCATCAAGGCGATGCCCGTAGGGATAGTTGTGACCGATGTCGATACTGACGAACGGATGATGACTTGCTGAACCCGCCTGACAGGAACGGGGGTTCTTCTCCGCAATTGCCTTAATCCTGGGATTAAGAGCCCGGTGGAGGGCTGTGTGCATCGTCTTCATCTCCCTGTGCTACCAGCGTCTCGACTTTCACCGCTGCCCTGAGTCCAGTACAAGAAAAGCAATCCCTCACGTTTAAATCACGATGAATTTGTCTCAGCGTCTCTGGCAACAAAATCAAGATCTGGCCCGTGCCTCCCTCGAACATCCTTTTGTGCAGGGCATCTACGACGGCACCCTACCGAAGGCAAAGTTTGCCTACTACGTTGGGCAAGACGCCTTCTTTTTAGAATCCTTTGCGCGTGCCTACAGCATTGCGGCAGCGAAGGCCCCTGACTGGCAGGGGTTTGCGGTTTTTCATGAGTTGGCCAATGGTGTGCTCGAAGAACTCAAGCTGCATCAAGCCTATGCCAAGACTTGGGGTGTCTCGTTGAGCGACGTGCAGCCCGGCAGCACCACCCGGCGGTATACCGACTTTTTGCTGGCGATCGCCTGGGGGCAAGAGATGGGGGTGACAGCAGCGGCGATGTCGCCCTGTATGCGACTGTATGCCCATATCGGTCAGGCGTTGGCCAGTCGAGGCATTTTAGAGAATGCCTACAGCGACTGGGTGCGCACCTACAGCGGTGACGACTTTGCCCCGTTGGTGACTCAGCTCGAAACCCTGGTTGATCGGCACAGCACTGACAGTCCCCTGGTGGCGGAGACGTTTCGCTATGCCATGCTTTGCGAACGCGACTTTTTTGAGGCCGCTTGGCAAGGGGAGTAGCGGCGTATACCCAGACTGATTGCTCGACTCCCATTGGGAGTTTCGTCATGCTGGGGAGCCAGGGTTCGATTACTCAAGAATAGGGTTATTGACTTATGCCTTAGTACAGCGCCTGCATCAGACGCTTGCGATAGGTTTGGGTCAGGGGATGCTCGTCACCTAAGAGGCCAAACAGTGTCAGCAGAGCCTTACGACCGCCGTCATTGCGATATTTGCGATCGCTCTGCACGAGCGCCAAGAATTGTTCCAGCGCTGTTTCATACTCTTCGGCGATGGCCGCCTGGGCCCCAGCAAGATATTGCTGATCAGCGGGGGTGGTCGGCGTGAGTTCGGCGATCGTCTGATGAAAATCCATTAGCGATCGCACCGCCGTTGCCTGGGCCCCGTGAGGACGCTGCAGCGGATCGATTTGATCTAACAGACTGGTGGCGGTGGTGAGTTCGCCCTGCTTGAGATAGAACTGAGCCGCTTCTAGTAACAGGGCCGGGCGATCGGGATATTGGGCCAGGAGGGTGGTGTATTGTGCGCCTAGCTGCTGGCGATCGCCCGAGGCGCGGATCGTCTCTAATTGAGCCATGGCCTCGTCAAACGCCGAACTCAAATTGAGCTGCTCTAACAACGTGCGGATTTGGGGCTCTTCTAACATGCCGACGAAGCCGTTATACAGCTGACCCTGCAGGGCGACTCTGACATCGGGCACGCCTTCGACCTGATAGATCCGCGCTAGTTCGGGATTTTGATCAATATCGACGGCGGCTAAGACAAAGTCATACTCGGTCGTCAGCTTTTCTAAAACGGGTTTGAGCATTTTGCAGGGCCCACACCACTGCGCAAAAAAATCGACCACTACTGGGGTCTGATAGGAGCGGGCCAGCACCTCTTCTTCGAAGGTGGGGCTAGTGACTTCAACGATGGCTCCCATAGTCTGGCTCCTGATGCCTATTTGCCAATAACGAACAACTCATAGAGTGATAGCAGCACCTCGATCACAATCAAGATCACGACATACCACTCTAGCCTGAGACCGGTGTTTTGCTGTTGAATATCGAGAGCCGTTTCAGCCGTGCGTGAGACCAAGTCGAGCTTGCGTTCTAAGGCCAAATGCCGTTCGCGGATCTCGTACTCATCTTCAATGCGGGCGTAAAAGCGATCTAGATCCGGATACTCCCACAATAGTTCAGGCTTATCGACGATTTCTACCCGACCAACAATCTTGTGTTGAATGAGCAAACAGTTGCCGATTTGCTTCAGCAGGATTTTGGCGCCGCGCCGGTTAAACTTTTGATCTTGCAAGCTCGTGGCAAAGGGTTCTATCAGGTCAAATACTTGGGCTGACTCGGCTTCGTACTCTGCTAAGACCACACTTTTAGCCAGCACATCGGCCACCAACTGCAAAATCGGCACCGTAAACTGCGATAGCAAAATGACAGTGTCCTCAACCTTGCCTTCGTTAATCGGAGCAAGACGAATTAAGACTTCTTCGGTCTCGGGTTCCGCAAAGGGATTTACAATCAAATCCTGCAGATCTGTCAAAAATTGGCCGGTTTCGGCGTTGGATAAGCCAAATAAGACGGCGACACCATAGTCAAATAGAACGATGCAGCTGTGATCACCGTTGGCGACAGTGAGCGGCTCTAAGGCCAGCGGTGAGGTTGGGGTCAGCGGCTTGAGGTCAATCTTTTGGCCCACAAAATAGGCACAGACGTGAACCGTGTCAATCTCGGCAAAAAGAACAGACATCTGTAATTTAGGGTGTGAAATATGTATGGATAATAAGCCCTGGGGCTGATCGAGGGCGGTTTCCTACACACACTCATGGGCTCACTCAAAACGCTGGCAACTGAACCATTTAGGACGCATAAAGGTATGGAACGCATCCTGTTTATCCTCGGCATTTTGGAAGACGAAGATGTCGATTGGTTGGTCAGCGCCGGCAACCGCTACGAGCTTGCCGGGGGTGAGGTGCTAATTCAGGAAGGGAGTACGATCGCGGCGATTTACCTGATTCTGGCAGGGCAGTTTGTGGTTTCGATTGAGCGATCGCACGATACCGCCATTGCCCGCCTGTCGAGTGGCGAAGTCGTCGGTGAGATGTCTTTTGTCGATCATCTGCCACCGTCGGCCACGGTCACTGCTGTCGAACCCTCAGTGGTGCTGGCGATTCGGCGTGACCTGTTAGAGCAAAAACTGGCGCAAGATGTTGGGTTTGCCAAACGGTGGTATCAGGCTTTAGCGACGTTGCTATCGATTCGCCTGCGAGGCACCGTAGAACATTTAGAGGCCGAATTTTGGGAACCCACGACCTTGAATCAAAATCTCTTTTCAGACGACATGGCCGACAATATGAAACTCGGCGGCATTCGCTTTGATTGGCTGATGCGGCGACTACGAGATACTGACGTACCAACCTGGGATACCTAGAGGCATACCCTGTGGTAAGGACAAGACTCCACAGCCTGCGGCGGTCAGAACGCTCTATGGATGTTGGTCAGCATGACTTCAGCCCCTAGCCGCTTGCACAGAGCGGGTGTAGTTATGTTTGAACTGTTAGTTTTTAGCCGTTAATTGATGACGTGCCCTCAAGCTGACGTGATCTGACTCACCTATTCACTGCCCCCTTTGTGAATAGATAGGTAGGCGGTCAACGTCTGGGGTGGTCTAGTCAGCATCAGCCAGAAATTTAGAAATTGTTGCGGAATTTGGTTGACACAGTGGAATAGCTGTTCATCAGCTGAGTTCTGCTAAATCAGGGGAATCATAAAAGAGCGGTATCGCCGATAGGGTGAGCATAACTTTAATGTTTACCGAGTAGGCTGATAATTTGATGTAATGGTAAGGTTACAAGACTTGATTGGCACGGCCATCAAGGTTTAAAGCATTGAATTGATGGTTGTCACACGTGGTAGGAAGAGGCGTCGAGCATGTCTCCAGAATCTCAGCTCAGTAACATCTTTATTGTTGAAGACAGCAAAGGACGACGCGAAATCATCCTCGATGGCTCTGTGTATTCCATCGGACGTGATCCTAAGTGTGACATTCGTCTGTCTTCCCAGTTTGTGTCTCGTCATCATGCCACCTTGGTACAGCTTCCCAAAGACGACAACACTTTTTATTATCGGATTGTTGACGGCAACCTCAAAGGTAAGCCCAGCGCTAATGGCATGTTGATTAATGGCCGCAAAGTCGCTGCCCATGACCTCAAAAATGAGGATGAAATTGTGTTTGGGCCGCAAGCTCGGGCGATTTACTATCAGCTGCGACGCGATGCGACATCACCCATGCCGCCCGATGAATTTGATATCACCCTAATCAGCCCCAATATGGTTGATGAGCTGGAAGAAGAACTCGAAGACGGCTCTGCTGAGTAGGGAGTTCGTAAAAAGTTGGGAGCCGATGTCGTTCGCAACTAGGACGAGTCGGGTTTGCCGGTATTCAGTGGTCAAAAATCCGGTTGAAAGCGCTCAGGAGACAACGGGGCTCAATGTTTGAATGTCGCGTGCTCGTTGAGTGCTGCGATCGCCCAGCGAATGACCATTATTTTCCTGCTCACATCATCAGCTTTGATGCGAGTTAAACCAGCTGAGGAGCCAGCGCGGTCATGGCACTCAGGGCAGAGTGTAAGCACGGAAACTCAGGCCAGCTGAGCGATTAAACCCATAAATTTTCTGAAGCTTCTGATTAAGTTGCCCCGAAACCGGACGGCGGCGGTCACACTGTAGGGAAAGTTATTGCCCCTGGGCAGGAGTTCCATGGTTCGTCAGATTCGTTTCGTTCAATTCTTAGCGCTATGTCTGCTAGGAATCTTTCTCACTGCTGTGTTGGCTTTGGCGACCGGAACAAGCATCAGCCATCGAGCCTATGCCCAGAGCGAGGAAGCTCCGATCGAAGCGGTTGAGATGGACGGCCCCACAGCGCTGGAGGATGATGCGGCCGCATCACTGCAGCCCTTTGAAACCTTGACGGAAAATCTCGAAGTTCAAACGGGACTTTTCACGCTGTATAGCGATGTCGAAAAAGGTAAAGCTTATCTGGCGATCGCACCAGCGCAGCTGAATCGTAACTTTTTGCTGACCGCCACGTTGGAATCAGGCGTGGGCGAAGCCGGTCTGTTTCGCGGCTGGCCCATCAACGATTTGCTTATCCAGTTTCGCCCCATGGCGGGCGATCGCCTGCAAGTCGTCGTGCCCAATACCTACATTCGCAATCCTGGCGGTGAGGGCTGGCAGCAGCGCCTGCAGGATAGTTCGTTCAGCGATTCCATTATTTTTGCGATCGATGTAGTCAGCATCGATCCCACCACGCAGGCCCAGCTGATCGATCTGTCTAACCTGATCATGGATCGAGATTTGGCCAACCTGACGCAGTCTTTGAGCTGGGTGCTAGGGGGCTATAGCCGCAATCCCGAACTCTCGCGCCTCGATGCCCTGTCGATGTTTCCCAACAATTTGGAAATTGGCTCGATGGTGGCCTTTTCCGGCGGGGGCATTCCGGGTGATCCGCTAGCGGGGCTGTTTGGGTTAGTGCTAGATGGCATCCCCGACAGTCGCGGATTCTCGCTAGACGTGCATTACGGGCTGTCGGCGCTACCGGCTAGCAATGGCTTTGAACCCCGCCCGGCAGATGAGCGCGTGGGCTATTTTCCCACGGTGTTTCGCGCGCCGGTGCAGTCAGAACGCAACGACTCGTTTGTGCGCTACATCAATCGCTGGCACCTAGAGAAACAAGATCCCCACGCGGCGATGTCGCCCCCGAAGGCGCCCATTGTTTTTTGGGTCGAAAACACCGTGCCTCCGGCATATCGCGAGTCGCTGACTAAAGGGATCTTGCTGTGGAATGAGGCCTTCGCCGCTGCTGGCTTTGAAAATGCGATTGAAGCTCGGCAGATGCCCGACAACGCGGATTGGGATGCGTCTGACGTGCGTTATAACGTGGTGCGGTGGTCAGACTCGCTCAATATGTGGGCGTTGGGCTTTGGCCCCTCGCGGGTGAATCCGCTGACGGGGGAAATTTTAGACGCCGACGTGATTTTGGATGCCAATGTGGTGCGCGTGCTGCGGCAGCAGTATCAGTCACAGGGGCTCGATGCTTTGCCCGAAGCCGAATTTTATATGCAGCTCTGTGGTCAGCGATCACAAGCGTGGTACCTACAGTGGGCGGCACTACAGCGCGGGGGCGAAGCTGGGCTCGAGCAGGCGCAAGCGATGACAGCCCCGCCGCTGTCAGAGCGCCTGACCGATGATCAGTGTGCGGGCTATCTCAGCGGTCAACAGCATGCCTTTGGGGCCTTAGCGCTGGCGACTTTGTCGGGCGCTAACTTTTCGAGCGAGCAGCTCGATAGCTACATTCAGCAATATCTGGTGGCGCTGACAGCGCATGAGATTGGGCATACCCTGGGGCTGCGCCACAACTTTGCCGGTAGCCGCCTGCTGTCTCCGAGTGACCTAAACGATCCCGCCATCACTCAGACGCAGGGTCTGGTGAGTTCGGTTATGGATTACTTTCCGCCTAATATTGCCCCGGCGGGCACGCCTCAAGGCGACTATTTTCCGACTCGGCTCGGTCCCTACGATCTCTGGGCGATCGAATATGGCTATCGTCAAGCGCCCCCCTCGCCCCTGCGACGCGCAGAGCAGCAGATGCTCAGTGGCATTCTGCGGCGCAGCACCGAGCCCGCGTTGATCTACGCCACTGATGAAGACATCTTTGACTTCATTGATCCGGAATCGCGCGCCTGGGATCTCAGCAATGACCCGATGCAATATGCCAAATGGCAGTTGGATAACGCCCAGGCCGTTTGGGATCGTCTAAATCGTCTCTCGGTCGCCCCCGGTGAAGGCTATGGCAGTTTGCGCCGTCGGGTCGACCTGGTGTTCGGCTACTTTTTCAACAATACGCTCACGCTGACTGACTACATCGGCGGGCAGAGCTTCCGCCGATTAAACCCGTGGGAAAATCGCGATCGCACCCCTTTTGAACCGATCTCGGCGGCGAAACAACGCGAGGCGTTGGTGGCGCTCAAAGAACAGGTGTTTGCTGCCGATGCCTTTGAGTTTTCGTCACGGCTCATTAACCAGTTGGCCCCTGATCGCTGGCGGCATTGGGGCGTGTCACTGACCCGCTACCCGCTTGACTATCCAATTTATGAGCGAGTGTTGGGCATTCAAAGCCTCGCTCTGAGCGACCTCTTTTTATCTGATCGCCTAGCTCGCGTGCGCGATGTGGAGTTTAAGACTGAAGCCGAAGATGTGCTCACCCTGGCCGAACTCTACGAATCGCTCTATCAAAGCGTCTGGTCTGAAGTCACCACGGCAGAGGATGCCCCAGCGGTGTCGAGTCTGCGGCGTGGGCTGCAGCGGCATCATCTGAATATCTTGTCGAATCTGGTGCTACGGCGCACGTTTGCCGATGCGCTGTTATCCCAAAGCTTTAATGAGTTTGTGGCGACGCTCTCGACGCTAGGTGCCCCAGAAGATGCCCGCGTCTTGGCCCGCTATCAGCTGCGGCAAATGGAGCAGGATGTGACCGATACGCTCTCGCAGTATGGCGGCCGCATGGAAGTCACCACCCAAGCGCACCTCGAAGATACCCGCGATCGCATTGCACGAGTTTTGTCGGCGCCGCTGTTGGGGCTCTAGTTGGGGGGTGGCATGGCCAACACCTGATCCTTAAGCTGGTTGCGTTGGCTGTATAACCTTGAGAGTGATGCCCACATCAGACATCACTCCTGAAACAAGCGCGGCGTAACCGCGATCTAGCCTTTGCGAGTGGGCATGCCGGTATAGGGTTGTACCCCCGTCGCCGGATAGTCGTCATGGGCGGGGGCAAAGAGTTCTAACACTGCTTGCGCCAGCTCGCCAAAAAAGCCCGGCTTTTCCTGAATGACTGGAACCGCCTTGGTCATATCGTCTTCTGAAAATTCGTAGCCCTGTTGCTTGGCCAAATCGATCACTTCCGCCTTTTGATCCGCCGCTTTGACTTGTTCAGAGAGGGCCGAACTATCCGCAGCCTGCTTAAGGAAATCGAGCGCTTTTTCTTTAGACATCAGTAAATTTAAAGTGCGACTATCTTTTTAGTCTCCATCAGCTCATTACGAACCGCCTTAAAACGCAATAGACCCTTGCAAATCTTGAAACGCCGCAACACAACACAGCCGGAACCGCGTTTCAGCGATCCCGGCTGTGTTCTGATGGGATGTTTGGTGCGATCACCTGCGGCACCGACATGATCGATGGGACTGGCAGCGGCGATCGCGGAGCCTTACGCCATCAGCTCTTTGACTTTGGCCATGATGCCGCTGGGATCAATGCCCTGATGGGGGAACTGCTCCCATAGCCCCCCACAGCCCTCTTCGTGGGTGCCGAGGAAGGCAAACTTCGGCGTGTAGCCCCGCTCCAACAGCCAGGAACCAAAGCGGCTGCCTAGGCCGGTGCGGCGGTTAAAAGATTCCGTGACGAGCACGAAGGGCGCTTTGCCCACTTTCGCCATCATGTCTTCGTCAATCACGTTTAGCGTGGCCTTGTTGATCAGGCCGACTTCAATGCCTTCCTGCTTCAAGCGTTCCACGGCGTCCAACGCTCGATAAATCGAGTCGCCAAAGGTGACAATATAGCCCGCCGACCCTTCGCGAATCACCTCGTCTTTACCAGGGGTAAAGGTGTAGTCGCCACCAAATAGGTCATTGCCATCGGTATCGAGCACCATCGGTACTTTAGAGCGAGTCGAGAAGATAAACCGCATCCCCGAATCGTTAAACACCGCTTTCACCACCGCCTTCATTTGATTGGCATCAGCGGGGAAGTAAAGACGAGTTTCGTAGCTGTCATCCAGCCCGTTGTCGGCAAACATGTTGTTAATGCCAAAGTGACAGGTGTTGTCGGCCATGTCATCAATGCCCGCATGGGAAAAGTGACAGAGCAGGTTGGAGTAATTCAGCCGGGCCATGGTGATCTCAGAAATACACATTTCTAAGAAGGCGCTAAAGGTGGCAAAAATGCCCTGCTTCCCTTTTTCCATGCCGAAACCGGCAGCGGCTGAGAGGTTGCCCCGCTCTTGAATGCCGCCACTAATAAAGATTTCGGGGTGGGCTTTGCGAATTTGGGCCAATCCACAAGAGCCTTCCAGATCGCTATCGACGACGAGCACGCTCTCTTTGCGCGTCGTTTCATCCAGGCCGCTCAGCACTTCGACGACGGCGTCACCAAAGACGTTGCGGTTCGACCCCAGTTTGTCGGAGGAGCCCAAGAATTCGTAGGTGTTTTTCGGCTTCTCGATGCCTTTGAGGAACGCCACAGCTTCACTGTGACCTTTGGCTTCCAGGTACTTCAAGGCCGCATCAACGGGGATCACATCATGGCCGTGGGTGCTGCCTTCGATACCGTCGATGCCGACAGCCATGGCCCGCTTGTTGACGATCGCGATCGGGCCAGGGGTATTAATGGCCTTGCAGATATTGGCGTAGAGGCCATCCAGGTCTTCGCCATCGCCCTCAAGCACGGTGAGCCCGTGACCTTCGAGGGTCTGTTTGACGCTGTAGCCGCCCATGTATTGCGAAGGGTGACCGGCGATGGTGACGTCGTTATCGTCGATCAGCAGCTTAATGTTGATGTGATTTGCGACTGCCAGCCGCGCGGCCTCCGCATCGTCGCCCTCTTGCTGAGCGCCATCAGAGCCGAGACAAAACACCGTCTTACCAGGATTCGCCAGCGCCACACCATTGGCATAGGGCCACATGTGCCCCAATCGACCCGAACTGAACTTCACGCCTGGCGTCAGCCCCAACTCGGGGTGCCCCGGTAACCCTTCATGGGCGGCCCGATACAGCATCAGTTTCTCGGCGGGCAGATCCCCGTTCAAGGTGGCCATCAAATACTGCGTGGCGACGCGGTGTCCGGCTTCGTCAAAGAAAGTGGGGACAAACGCAGCTTCATTACCCCGAAACAGGGCGTCCAAAATCATCACTTCGGGCACGGTGTCGTAGGGGCCGCCCGTGTGACCCCCGACGCCTCGGGCGGCACCGGTCGCGGTGAAAAAGACGATCGCATCGCGGCACAATTCGACGTTGGCTTGGAGGGCGGCACGCTGCTCGTCGGTCAGGGTCGGCACGGCGGGATCAAGGGTAAGGCGTTTATAAGCGCTGAGATCAATAGGGAATTTTGTCATGGTGGCGAACCTGGGTGAACTACGGTAAAAAAGTCTGCTGGGCGGGTGAGGCGATCCTTATCCTTTCATATTCGAGTCGGTCTATTAAGAAAACATTACTATTTACCGTATTAATCTAGAGCGATCGCGTCCCTCCGTCCATCAAGAGCCGGTTAAAAAAACGCGAGGGGGGCCAAATTAGAACCAATGACGAATCGGCTGTCCCACGTCAAGCAGTTCGGATACGGTGACAAACCGATAGCCCTCGGCCTGATACTTATCTAAAATTTGCTGCACCAAAATGACGGTGTTGCTGCGATCGGCGCCCTCTGATTCGCCGTCGCCGTCGTGCATGAGAATAATCGCGCCGTTGGCAAATTTGGGCGCTAGCAGCTCCATCATGACGTCGGGCTCTTCGGGTTTCCAGTCGTTCATCTGCACCGTCCACAAGACGTTGGCCCGCTGCTGCTGTTTAAGGATGTGGGGTAACACAAACAAGCTGTGGCCGTAGGGCGAACGAAAGGGAATCGGCGCGGTGTAGTTGAGGTCGCGCAGTAGGCGATCGGTGGAGTCGAGTTCTTCGCGAATGGCGGCAGGCGACATCATCCGCAGGCTGGGATGGCTCCAGGTGTGGTTGCCGATTTCGTGGCCTTGGGCCATGAGGGTCTGCACAACTTCGGGATGCTGCTCCACATGGCGGCCCATGACAAAAAAGGTGCCCTTGGCTCCGGCGTCTTGCAGAATCTCGCCGATCGCAGCGCTGTAGCGCGGGTCGGGGCCATCATCAAAGGTCAGAGCGACGACTTTTTCGGTGGTCTGCACCTTAAAGAAAGCATCACCAAACATCCAAGAGGCGAGGTAGCGATTGGGCCACAGGGTGTTGCTAAACAGGATGATTAAGGCTGCGATCGCCCCCGCTAATGCCACATATCGGCCCCAGCGGAAGCGCGATCGGGGCTTGGGCACAGGGGGGAGTGAGTCGATAGTGGGCTGCATCAATTTAGACAAGGATTCCGTAACCGTAACCTTCGTATTGAAGCATCAAAGTTGATGAACGTGTTGAAAGCTGGCTTGATTACTCTCGACTTTTTTGATTGGCAAATCAGGCTGTTGTCAATGTCATAGCTATCCGTACTCTCTTGTCATCACTGAGTGTTCGGTTTTACGACCAAGGCTAAAATTATGAGGACATTCCCCTACCCCCAACGCAATGCTTCAGCAACCCTACGTTTCTCGCCCAGAAGCAGAAGACTTTTTGAAGGAACTCCAGGCTGCTTTGACAACGCCTGTCGAAAGTCCAGTCTTATTTCATGTCTGGGGCATTGGTGGCGTTGGGAAATCGACGTTACTTAAAAAGATCGTTCAAGACTTCACCACAGCCGCGATTCCTCTCGTCGCCGATAGTCCAATCGCTTTTGGATTCACTGAAGGCATCGACACGCCCGTAGACTTGATGCAAAAACTGCATGGATTGCTAAAAAATCAGTTCTTAAATCCATCTTTTTTTGGCCGTGGATTTGCTAATCAGCGCGACCCATTTTTAGACCGCTACACCCAATACTTTGATGCGATTCATCAACTACAGCGAGAAGCGCCTGACGGCAAGGGCGGTGTCAGCCCGGAACAGCTCGGTACTGTGAAACAGCTGCTTCAAGGGCTGGCACAGGTTGGTGGGGCTGCTGCCACTGCCACCGGCAATCCGATAGTTGGAGGAGCTTTAATGACTGCCAGCAAAGGGACTGATGCCGTTGTGGATGGGGCGACCTTAGCCCTTTCTGAAAAAGACCGCATTCAGAGTTTGGTGCAAGCTCATCGGGCGACTCGTGAAAAACGTGACCTGCAAGAACTTTTGCTAAACCCTTTGCCTCGACTAACGGAGGCGTTTGTCGCTAGCCTCGGCCAGTGGTCTGAGCAGAAGCCCATCATCTTAATGTTGGATACCTATGAAAAAGCCGACCTCGCGACCATCGATACCTGGCTGTGGCAAAGTTTGCTGAGTAATACTAATCTGCAGCAATATCCTATTCGAGTCGTCGTTGCCGGACGCTATCACCTGCTGAGACGTCAGGAATGGGCGACCCTTCAACAAAATCGAGCATGCGTGAAGTGTTATGGGCCAGAGAAGTTCACGCCTGAACAAACTCAGGAATACCTGGCAGAAATTGATATCACAGACCCCGCAACGGTACAGCGGATCTATCAAGTCACCAAAGGCTGGCCGTATTACCTGAATAAAATTCGCGAGACGCCCCAAGCGATCACCTTGAATTCGCTGACCCAAGATTTAGCGACGTTTTTGGTAAATCATCTGTCCCCTGAGATGCAGGAGAAGGCGAAACAGTTAGCTCAAACAGCGGCTTGCTGCCGTTGGTTTGATGCCACCCTGATTGAATCGCTCGCTCAGCAGCTGCAGATCTCGCCTCCTACTTTTCGCAATCGCTCAGCGCAAACTCAGACGGCCTGTTTTGCCTGGCTTAAAGAGCAAACCTTTGTAGAGCCGACGGCAAAGGGGCGATTACGGGTGGATGATGTTGCCCGTGATGTTTTCCGAGCCTCGCTCTGGCAGGAAAATCAGCCGATGTTTGAACGTGCCCACGATTTACTGGCGCGATACTTTAAAGCAAAATCTGATCAGGTCGTCCCTGCTAGCACCGCCACCTCGGAAAAATATGAAAATCCCGACTGGCGAGAATTGCGAGCTGAGTATCTTTATTATTTGCTATTCACTCAACAGCCGACATCCCATAATACCTGGCTAAGCCATTTGTTAGAAGCCACTTACCTCCGGCAAGCCCTGTTGGTGCAATTGCCTCTGCAAGCAGTAATGGCAGAATCTGACTTGGCTGAGCATCCTCACCTGAGATATCCCATTCGTCAGTTCCTGATCACGATTCGTCCTGCTATTGAATACGGTTGGGCTGTTTTAGAGGAAGACCCCATTGATTACGATTACAATGCCACCCACTTCGATTTAACCAAACCTAAAATAGATCGTGCGATTACTGCATGTTTAAATGATGGTGAGGATTTTAAGGGACTTGCTCAATTTGTGGCTGCGTACTATCAGAGCAAACGATGTTCAGCTAATCAAAAAAAAGACCGTTTGCAAGCAGCCAAAAACAAAGTCACCTCTCTGAAAGAGAGGGAGCCCTCAGGTTTGATCGCTGATATCTATCTTTACAAGCTGGGTAGCTCTTTTTATGTTGCGAACTTGCTTGAAGAGACTGTTGCTTGCTGCGACGCCGCCTTAACGATTAAACCCGACAAGCACGAAGCGCTCTACAACAAAGGTGTGGCGCTATTGGCCTTAGACCGCAAAAAGGAAGCGATCGCGGCCTATGATGCGTCGTTAGCGCTCAACCTCGACAAATACGAAGCGCTCTACAACAAAGGGCTTGTGCTGGCTAACTTAGGGCGATACGAGGAGGCGATCACGGCCTATGATGCGTCGTTAGCGCTCAACCCCGACGACTATGGAGTGCTCAACAACAAAGGCTGTGTACTAGATAAATTGGGTTGCTATGAGGAAGCGATCGCGGCCTATGACGCGGCCCTCGCGCTCCAACCGGACGCCCACGCAGCGCTCAACAACAAAGGCATTGCGCTGGGTAACTTAGGTCGATATGAAGAAGAGATTGCGGCCTATGACGCGGCCTTAGCGGTCAAACCCGACAAAGATGTAGCACTCTGCAACAAAGGCATTGCGCTGGGTAACTTAGACCGATATGAGGAGGCGATCGCGGCCTA
>CALCCA010000124.1 GCA_937899725.1 uncultured Halomicronema sp. | reverse complement strand
AAGTCGTTGACCAAGCCTTCATTGACTGACCAGATCTATCCGCGGATTGCTATATGTGTAGCTGTAATTCGTAGAACTGGTATTATACCGATGCTCTGAAACGAGGCGACAGAACTGGCTCCCCTGCCCCTCAGCCCCCCGGCTCCCAAGCCATCAGCAATCAATCGTCGATAAATGAACGTTGCAATCGTCTACAAGCTTTCCTCCATGCTCTTCATCGTCTCCTCGCGGATGCAATTAAACACCTGACGGTTCAGGGCCAGAAACTCTTTGGAAAGGGTGTCATCAAAATGACGCGGCCGCGGTAAGTCGATTGGAATTTCCGACTTGATGCGACCGGGGTGAACGCCCATGGTGCAAATGCGATCGCCCAAGAAAATCGCTTCCTCAATATCGTGAGTCACGAAAATCACCGTCGTCTTCAAGTCATCCCAAATGCCGAGTAGCATTTCCTGCATCATGTGACGAGTTTGCGCATCGAGCGCGGCAAACGGCTCATCCATCAGCAGCACCGAGGGCGAATTGACCAAAGCTCGAATAATGCTCGCCCGTTGCTGCATGCCGCCGGAAAGCTGATGGGGATAGCTGCTGCGGTGCTTATAAAGCCCCACCCGATTCAGGTACTCATTAACTCGCTCCGTGCGCTCCGCCTTCGATACCCCGCGAATTTTTAGACCCAATTCAATGTTTTGAAACGTCGTCTTCCACGGCAGCAGTGAATACTGTTGAAAAACAAAACCGCGATCGGCCCCCGGCCGACTAATGGGCATCTGATCCACCAGTACGTACCCAGCCGAGGGCTTTAAAAATCCCGCAATCACATTCAGCAGAGTCGACTTGCCACAGCCCGAAGGCCCCAGCAAACAGACAAATTCACCCGGCTGGATGGATAGCTGAATCGCATCCAGCACGCGGTTTTCGTAATTCTTGCGGCGATAAACGACTGACAGCCCTTCAACCTGTACGGCCCCTTTCAGCGTCTGTCGTTCTGCGGTTCGCTGCATCGTCACCATGACGTCTTCCATACCTTTGCTAAACCCCTCCCTGCTTGTTGATCACCCGCCAAGGCATCAGCGCGTTGGTGGCCCGACCCACCGCCCATGAACTCAGCGCCCCCATCAAACCAATCAGCAACATACCCATCACAATCGGGGGGTAGTTAGAGGTCACATAAGACTCCCAGGTGATATAGCCCACGCCATAGCGCCCAGCCAAAATCTCAGCGGTCACCAAACAAAACCAGGCGTTGCCCATGCCAATGGTGAGACCACTCGCAATACTCGGCATCGAACCGGGAATCACAATATCTTTGAAAATGTGCCAGGAATTGGCCCCTAAACACTGTCCCACTCGAATCAGCACGGTGTCGCTGAGCGTACTCTCGACCCCGCGAATGGTACTGATTAACATCGGGAAAAATGCCCCAATAAAGGTGATGTACACCATGCCACTCTCAGCATTAGGAAACATCAAAATCGCCAGGGGAATCCAGGCCACAGCGGGAATCGGGCGAAGCAACTCCAAGGGCGGGAGAAACAAATCTTCCACCGCTTCAAACCAACCAATTAAAACGCCTAAAATGACCCCTAACACCGAGGCCGCCAGGTAGCCAAAAAATACCCGCTGGATGCTCGAACGAAAGTGAATCCAGGGGTCGCTCGTGACAAAATCAATCGTGGCGAGCAGCACCTCCCACGGCGACGGAATCAGCTGAAAATTGATAAAGAAGTCAAAATTAACTGCGCAGAGAACCTGCCACCCACCAAAAAATATCATCAAGGCGAGCACCCGTCGAAAGGGCCGATTGCCCCAAACAAGGGTCTTTAAGACATCCCCAATCCGACCGAACCAGCGGGTTGATACTGGCTTCGATACCGTCACTGCCATGGCATTCCTCTCAACATCATCAATCTTGGAATGAGGGCTGGCGGAGCGGCCCCCTTTGCTTGTCGGCTCGGCGGGCCTAAACCCCCAAAGTCGGAGAGACCTGGTGGCCCGGCCTGCCCCAAACTTGGCGAGCCGGGCTACCAGGCCGGATTCAACAGCATCAGCCTTCGGGATGTTGACTGCCACCTTACCGAGATCACATCGTCCAGTTCTGTGCCTGAGATGCCTCCCCAGAGCAGCATTTCGTGCTGGAACCGGTGGCTCGGGCAGGTGACTATCAATCCCGGTGCAACGCGATCGCCCAGCGACCCGCTATAGGGCGCCGACGAGAGCGGGCGGCTGCTGCACATAGATATCCTGCAGCCCTTTGAACGCAGTCATGGTGCCGCCGGATTCCGTCGCAAAGGTTTGGGCATCAGACTCCAGCAAAAAGGCGGATACCTCATCACCATTGCTGACGAAGTAAGAGTTTTCGGCAAACAGCTTCCAGCCATTGTTGCGATCGTGCACAAACATGACATCGGCCGCCTGGCCTTCCGCTTGCAGGGCGGTCAGCGCCTTCACCATGTTGGGAATGGACGCAAAGTTCGTCACGGTCTCTTCACCCTGAACCCAAAACTGAGCCGCCAACTTGGGATCTTCAATCGCTTCTCCGGTCAGCGCATCTTCGCCCGTAATTTGGTAAGCCTCAGCGGTGGCAATGACATCCTCATAGTTCAACCCCATCTCTTCCATTGCGGTCAGCAAGAAGCTTTCATCAATCCAATCAACGACTTCTGCGGGGTCTACCGGATCTTCGATTTTGCCCAAGCTGGTGAGCGTTGCGATGCTGTTCTTCAGGGCATTGACCTGCACTTCACCAATGGTCGGATCCAAGGGTTGCAGTCCCGAAGGCCCTAAGAACATATAGACCACTTCCTTATCAATCCCCGACCATTCTTCGATTTGGGCAGAAATTCCCTCAGGGTCTTCCTGGAACATGGTGTTGGCTTCGAGCATGGCCTTCAGATAGGCCACCACAATTTCGGGATGCTCTTCCGCAAAGTCCGATCGCACAGTGATGCCGTGCAGAGTCGGCACGCCCGTTTGGGCCCCGTCAAAAATCTTCTTCGCAAAGCCCCGGAAGGGAAACAACTCCCCAAAGGGGACAAAGTCAGCATGCGCATCAATTTGGCCCGTCCGCAGACTCGCGCCCCCCACCTCAGGCGCCTGACTAATTAAGTTGACATCCGTTTCGGGGTCAATACCGGCATCACTCAAAGCCTTGAGCACCATGCCATGCGCCGCTGAGCCAAAGGGGACGGAAACCGTCCCGCCTTCAAGATCCGCCAGCGAAGTGACGTCACTATCTTTGGGCACCACAACGGCATTGCCAGCGCCGTTAGGGCTGTAAGCTAGGGTGCCAATAAAGATCGAATCGGCGTCTTCTGCTTCTTGCTGAAACTTGATGAGATTGATGACTGCCGGAAAGTCACCCATGAGACCAATATCAATTTGGTCAGCCAGCATTTTGTTAGTAATCGGCGGCCCAGATGTATAGCTCGACCACTGAATATCGTATTCGACACCTTCGTATTTTCCTTCAGTTGGTAGGTGCTTCTCCAACAGTTCTAATTCTCGAACTGCAGCCCCACCCACTGCGGTATTAATCACCTGATCTTGGGTGCCGATCGCAATGCGAATCACCTCTCCAGATCCGCCAGAAGCAGCGACTTCTTCCCCTTCAGAAGTCACTTCAGTCGTCGAACAAGCTCCTACAAAAAAGAGAGATGAAGCTAAAAAACCAGTCGCAATTCTTTTCTTAGACCAACCCAGAAAATAATGCATATTTCGATTCACCTAAATGCCTGTTGGCATTCATTAATCCTTCATTTCCAGAAGACAACTGTAAATAGAGATACAACTTCAATAATTCCAGGCCACTATCCATAAAAGTCTTTATTAGATCCATGCCAATCTTTTATACTTACCTCAAACCAGACGGTCACCTGGATTTTCGGAATGAGCTGTAGATTGCCATATTCTCGATTAACTGCCGACTATTCAGGATAATCGCCGCTAAATTGGCTTGGCACCTAGCTTTAAGGCCAAGATGATTCTTTTATTGCGGTTTTCAGATGGGCCGCACAAAGTTCAGTCCCGCGCAGGAAAATCTTCCATCGTGAATCGCGGTTCAATCGTTAGTCGGGGCAGGCAGCGATCGTCGGGGCAGGCAATTGATCATGAACATTGAGGCTCACTGCTCTCAAGGCTAAGCAAGGCCCGCAGCAGTAAATCATCATTATCTGTGGCGGCGCGATCGCGTTTCTAGATGCGACCTAACGAGAAAAATGTGCCCTTAACATCGATTAGCAGCTCAGCCGATCTCTCGCTCGGCAGGGTCAGCAGCCGATCTTTAGTGCATTTGATTAGCGTCTTATTGGCCCGTCAGATCGCATACCAGTTCTCAGTAACCGAACTGCCGATATCATCTTGACAACTTCAGAAAGGCAGGAGCAGGAGCAGCCAGTTTATAGTCTTTTTGCAGAGAATTGATGTCACGCGAATACCAGCTATTAATCAGCCACAAGTAGATCAAATCGCGGCCTCATAGACTCAAGCATAGTGAGATTTCATTAACGTTTTTTGCGGTGTCCCATAGTCGTAAAGCCATATGAATGGGCAAAGAAAGGGGCTGAATTCCTCATCGCCCAAACAATTGAAGCGCTGAAAGTTTGAGATAAAAGCATTAATGGCCATCCTGGCCGATTCAGGGCGATCGCAGCCTCATCTTGGCACCAAGTTCTGCCATGCTTTGCTGATGCCAGAGATTCTCGGCGCTGATCGGAGACCCCATACAAAGTCAACCGACCGCCCCCGCCAACATGAACGGCCCTAGTCAGTGCCGCCCCAAGTCCAGCGCGGGTTGCCCTGACGCAGACCCTTGAATATCAGACTAGACGTGAAGCCATTCGCATCGGGAATCCCGGTCATGTCCAGCGTGGCGCGCGCCTGGCCATTGATGAAATGGACTGCCAGGTAGGAGTGACCTTCGTAGGCCACCGCATCAATACTGTTGATAATCGCGGAGCCCTCACAGCTGCGATATTCGGGTTTGAGTGTGCCAACCCAGGTAGCACTAAATACATCCGACTCCAACACTCGGATATTCGTCGCGACCTCCCCCAGCTTGATCATGCCATCACGGGCAAAGCCCCCTTCAAAGTAGGGCTGCGGCGTTTCGTGGGCAATGAGCGAGGCGGGGCAGTTGCCCTCATTAGCGGTAGTCGGTAACACGCTGAGTTCAATCGTCGTAGCGAGGGCCGCTGTGCCCAAACTACTCAAAACACTGAGTGGCAAAGCCCATCGTAGCGATCGCCCTAGCTGCATGGTTAAAACTACCTAATCAACATTATTAATTAAGCACAGTCTACCCCAGCCGCAAATTTGCTCTCAAGAGATCAGGGCGATCGCGAGGTGTCCGTGGCCTTACAACAATGAGGCCAACCGATCAGGTGAATCGGTTGGCCTCATTGCAGTTAGAGGGGTGAGAGCTGATTAGGAGGCGGCATCGAAGGGCACGGCTTCGGCATGTCCCCAAAAGGCTTCGAGACCGTAGTATTCGCGTTCATCGGGCATAAAAACGTGGGCGATGACTTCGCCGTAGTCTTGCAAAATCCAACTGCCTTCGGTTTGACCTTCGATGCGCAGCGGCCGGCGGTCAAAATTAACGGCGGCGGTCTCTAGCATGCTGCTGGAGATGGCCCGCACCTGCGCGGCAGAAAATCCGGTCACAATGACGAAGTAGTCGGCAATATAAGACACCTCGACCACTTTGAGAATGCGAATATCAGCCCCTTTGCGATCGTCGGCCGCACTCGCGATCGCCTGCGCTAGCGTTAGCGCCGCATCTTCGGCAGGCGGAGTCACGGTCGTTTGCTCAGCCAGGGACTGTACGGAGGTCATAGCATTTTGGTGATCTGTCATATGAAGGCGCGGGTCCTCAATTCAACGGTGGATTTTAAACGGACGGGGATCGCTCAATGAACGAGTCAGGGGGAATCAGGCGGCTGAGCTGACCGCCTTACGGTGGCGATGACTTGGCAATAGAGAATTATGGGTCAGAATAGTGCGGGGATGCACGGGCCGGCGGTTTTCTAAAAGATGTTGTAAGGAAGCCACACAGGTCTCATAGGTCGCCCCCCATAAATCACGATAGCTCAGCTGACGGAGATGCTGCAGTTGAGGCGTATCGCCGCGTCCGGGCTCTAGGCTATCGGCTACATAAACCACGCAGCCCAGAGCATCCATATCGGGGCTGCCCAAGGTGTGATGGGCGATCGCATTCAACACCTGCGGGTTGGTCACACCAAAGGTATCGCGGGCCACCACCGCCCCCACTGAAGCATGCAGTAAATGGGGACAGTCCGTTTCAGCGGGGTCAAGCGTCCAGCCTTCGGCCTCAGCCACGGCCAAGAGCTGTGACGGCGTAAAACATTTAGCCAGGTCATGCATCAGCCCGGCCTGCTGCGCCCGGTCAACCGCTAAATTGTGCTGCTGCGCCAGCGCGATCGCCATGGCTTCGACGCGCAAAATATGCTGCAGCCGCTTGGCGGGCACCGCCTGGTCTAACCACTGCAAAACCTCGCGTCGCAGCGGGCGGGCCATAAAGTCAATCGTCATAAAACGGATGTCGGCAAAAATTCGCTCAACTTGCACTTACAAGACTGTTTCTATTTTACAAGGTGCTTCATCGGCGCTTAGGAATTCGCAAAACTTCCCCGTGATCGCCTGCCGCCCCTGACTGCCACGTGGCGATCGCCATCAGCGCCTGGCAATTTTCCCATCCTCGCGTCCGGGCTCCACGTCCTCAGCGCCAGGGCGAGCCGCCCCACCCTCATTAAAGACTGGATGATTCAGGCGGCGAGGGAGCCACCCGATCGGACGGGGATTAGGCGCAGCAACGCTCTCCTTAACTGGCCGCAGCCATCGGCTCAGGCCGGCGTTAGCGGCCACATTGATCCGAACCCGGCTCATTTTTTGCGCCCCTGAGCCTGAGTCTTGACATTTTTATGAGTCCACTTCAACATTGCTCGTTACCATAGGTGGCAAGCTAATTTGAGTCGCCGCTGCAGTGCCGACGTAACGAAGCCTTTACCCCCTTAGCGCCCCAGTTTAGGAGACCCCTATGAATTCATTAACTATCGGCATTATTATTGCCCTCCTAATCGTCTTTTTGGTGGGGATTCTAGTGGGTTATGCGCTGGTTAAGCAGCGGCTGAACCAACAGACTGAGGCACTCAAAATTAGTCAGCGCCGACTCACCGAGATTGAACAATCCCATGAGCTGCGGCTGCGGGAAGCCACCGCTCAGCTGCGTCGCGACTACGAAAAAGAACTGGCCGAAACCATTGAGCACTATCAAGATCAGCTCTCACAAAAAACTGTCGAGATGGAGCAGATCTACGAAACCCGCTTTCGCGTGTTGCAACAGGGCCAGCCATTAGCCACACCGGAGCCCCAAGTAACGACGGTGCCCACAGGCATCGACGCGGTGCCGGACGCACCGATCGCAGCCGCAATGCCGCCACGTCGCGATCGCATTCAACCCACAATTGACGCACCGGATGCGCCCTCAGCACAGCCCGACCGGCTACAGCTCAAACGACAATATGAGATGCGGCTCAAAGAAGCCGCCCAAAAGCTGCAAGAAGCCTATGAAAAGCAGCTTGCTGATCATGCTAAAACCACGCGCACCGAGCTACAGACCGAATTTGAACAGCGGTGGACGGCCCAATTGGCCGCCTCTGAACAGGCCTTTGCCGAGCGTCAGACCGAGTTAGAGCAAGCCCTGGCCGAGCAAGCGCAAGCGTTAACCGATCGCGAGCAAGCGTTAACCGATTTGCAGCCTTCTCCGCCCACGACGGAGTCGATGTTTACCGGCAGTTTTGAGGTGCCGACCCCGAGTCAAATCATGGGCACTGGCGACGAAACCACCATGACCTTGGAGCCTGGCGACTATCCCGCAGTGGTTCAAGAGGCCGCGGCGGGCAACTATACCCAAGCCGAACTCAATGCGCAGATTCAGGTTGCGACAGAGCGCCTGAAGGCGGAATATGAGCAAAAGCTGGCCAGCCAAAGTGAGGAGTTGCAGGCTCAATTTGACCAACAGTTGCACGCCCGAGACGCGTCGCGATCGCCCGCGCCAGACGCCGCCCCCGCCACGCCTGATAGCGAGTCGTCTGAACCCGTGTTGCCCGGCTCCGATCCGGCCGATTTGGCGAGTCTGTTTGGCGATGGAGACCCCAGTGACGATGCCATCGAGCTGCCCCCGACGATGCCTGCCGACCCTGAGGCCATGACACTGGAAGATTTGGTCGGCAACAGTGACGGCGACGATGCCATCGAGTTGCCGACGGCGACGCCTGCCGACCCTGAAGCCATGACGCTGGAAGATCTATTAGACGACAGCGACGATGATGACGATTTTGGCCCCCTTGATTTGAGTGATATCAGCCAGCTGACTTAGCCGTCTGGGGCAGCATGACGCCCAGCGAGCGCAGTTGGCATCTAGCCACTCAGTCAAGATCGCATCGGTTTAGCCCGTTCACGCTGGGGAGGCGATCGAGCGATCGCGCAAAACGGTACAGTAAACAGGTCACTTTTGAATCCATCCCGGCAGGGTCCCATGATGCCACGTGGGCACGGCCCTCTGAGATGATTAGCTACCTAAGGAGAGCACATGACCCGCGCGATCATGGAAACCGATAAAGGCACCATCACCCTAGAGTTATTTGATGCTGCTGCCCCCAATACGGTGAAAAATTTTGTCGACCTGTCTGAAGCGGGCTTTTATAACGGCTTGAAATTTCACCGCGTCATTCCCAATTTTATGGTGCAAGGCGGCTGCCCCAAAGGCACCGGCACGGGCGGCCCTGGCTACACCATCAAGTGTGAAATCAACGATAACAAGCACGCAGCAGGCAGTCTGTCGATGGCCCACCGAGGCCCCGATACCGGCGGCAGCCAGTTCTTCATTTGCCATGAAGCTCAGCCTCACCTCGATGGCGTGCACACGGTCTTTGGCAAAACTGAAGACATGGATGTGGTCAATGCGATTAGCCAGGGTGACAAAATCACCACCGTCAAAATCGAAGCCTAAACAACGCGTCACCAGCAGTTCCTGAGCCGCTTTACCCAATCTGCTCAGGAACTGCTGATGGGTTCTTGCCCATTGGAGACAAGTCGTGAACGACTCGACTCAGGGCAAGGCGTTAACAAAATCATGGCCAGCCCATTCTCAAGGGCCGGTCATGGGCAGATCACGGCTTTTGACATAGCAACAGCGCAAACTGACAGTGCTCATCGGTGAAGGTATCCGTCACGTCCAACTCAAAAGCGGCCAGCCTTTGAGCCAATTGCTCAGGATCAAATTTACGCGAAATCTCGCTGAGCAGGCGCTCGCCAGCAGCAAACGATGCCGTGAGTCCTAGCGCCTTGAGGGTCACGGTTTGGTCAACGAGGCTTTCGATATACATCTCGATTTGGCGATCACCCTCGTTATACACCGCCACATGACGAAATTGCGACAGCTCAAAATCACCCTGAAAGCGCCAGTTGAGGTGACTCAGCATGTTCAAATTGAAGGTAGCGGTGACGCCCTGAGCATCGTTGTAAGCAGCGGTCAGCGTTGCGGTGTCTTTGTGTAAATCAACGCCGAGCAAAAAATAGTCGCCGGGAGTTAGCGACTCACTCACCCGCCGAAAAAATTGCTGCGCCTGTTGCGGCGACAAATTGCCTAGCGTACTGCCAATGAAGGCAATCAGACGCCGGGGCAAGTCAGTGGCCGGTAGGTTCGAGAGTGCCGCTTCATAGGTGCTCACCAGCCCGTGAATGGTCAGTGTGCCATAGTCACTCAGCAAGGCGCGGGCGCTCTCTTCTAAGATACCGCCGCTGACATCGACTGGCACATAGCGTAGCGGCTGGCCCTGGCGCTGATAGGCATCAAAAAGAATCCGCGTTTTGCTAGCACTACCGCTGCCCAATTCCACCAGGTCGCAGCTGCCCACCTGAGTAGCAATCGCCCCGGCAAAGGTTTCCAAAATCTGGCGCTCGGTGCGCGTCAAATAATATTCCGGCAGGTCTGTAATTTGTTCAAACAGCTGCGACCCCTGATCGTCGTAGAAATACTTAGGGGGCAGCGTTTTGGGGGTTTGGGTAAGTCCAACCGTCACGTCTTGGCCGGTCGGCAGCGCCGCTGTCGTCTCGTCGGCATTGCGGTACTCAATCATGAGGCGATCGCGAGACAGCACCGGCGACTGAGGCGATGGAGTCCGATTGTCATCAGCAGCGGGCATCGAACTCGGAAATTGGGATTGAACTGGCATGGCATCTCAAAATTTACTAGAGGTCGGCTAAACCCCTGTGTATTCTGACATCGGATGTGGCGAATGCCTATGTGCGTAAAACACATCTAAACCCAGCAAACAGCTGGCGCACTTCCGGTTGGTACCAATTGCGAAAGGCGGGGCGCAGCACCCAAGGTCGCGTGGCCCAGCTGCCGCCGCGCAAGACTCGGTGGGTGCGATCAAAATAAGCCTGAGAATAGCCCCGATAGGGGTAGGCGGTAAATCCGGCATAGGGCTCAAACCAGCTGTCGGTCCATTCCCACACGTTGCCCAACAGATCGTCGCAGCCACTCGGGCTCCGCCCCGCCGGAAACTGGCCGACGGGCGAGACCCCGCCCCATTGCCCGCCAAAGTTACCGTGATACGCCGCGATCGCGGCCTCTCCCCAGGGCATTGATGCGGTTCCCTGGCTGGGCTGCCAACGAGCGGCCCGCTCCCATTCGGCTTCGGTCGGCAATCGTTTGCCCACAAAACAGGCATAGGCATCGGCCTCATACCAGCTCACGCCACAGACTGGCGTCGTCTCTAAACCGGGCTCATCCCGCCAATACCGGGGCTGATGCAGCTGATTTTGCTGCACCCACTGCCACCCGTCAGGCTGCCACCACTGACTATTTTGATAGCCCCCGGCCAAGATGAACTGGCGATAGGCCGCCACCGTGACCGGGGTGCGATCAATCCAGTAGGCGGCGGTGGTAACCGCATGGGCGGTTCGTTCATTGTCCATCGCGTCCAGGGTGTCGCTACCCATGATGGTTTCGCCCGCCGGAACCAACACCATATTGGTGGAGTCCACTGCTGGGTTCAGTGAGGTGGGGCGCACCGGTGCCGCCGCTGTAATCTCACCCGCAGGGGACGGCCAGCGATGCATCGCCAGCACGTAGGTGGCCGTTTCGGCATGTTGGCTCTCATGTTGCAAAATCCACCGCCAGAGCCGCAGCTGATCGTAGAGCGGTGCCGTTTCTAAATAGGTCAGGGTGCGATCGCGCACCGTCTGCAGATAGGTCAAAATGTCCGCTAGAGCGGGCAGATTTTCCCGCTCGGCCTTGGGCAAACCGTCAGCCGCGAAGAGAGTCTGATACTGCGGTTCGGCACAGGCGTCTTCTTTCAGATGCTCCAGCAGCCACAGCGATTCGGTAAAAGCAATGTGACCCAGGTGCCACCCGACGGGGCTGAAGTCGGGGTGAGACTGTTGCCGAAACTCGGCGGTTGTCAGCTGCTTGGTCAGGCTAAGGGTACTCTGGCGGCAAGCCACCAGGTCGGTTCGAAGAATTTGACGTAACTCAGCCAGAGTGAGATTGGCAGAGGTGACTGAGGGAAGAGAACTGGACGTCACAATCGGCGGTCATCGTAAACAGCGAGGAGTCTTCACAGGGTTGCCAATCAGCGTCGAACAGCGGCTCAGAGGCGATCAAAACAGCGTCAGGAAACTGCGGGTCATCCTTTAGCCAGTATAGGGAAGGTGCACGATTATGGGAGGCCAACCGCGCCCCCACCAGCTGTTGCCCATCACTGAGCAGCACGTTGGCAGCACAGGGCACATCATAGTTATAGGCCAGGGCCAATAGCTGAGCTAAGGCCGTTTCCAGAGCGGCGGCCAAGGTCATTCCCGGTTGCGCTGCGAGCGCCGTGAGCACGAGCCCCCAAATGTGCTCTGAATCGGTGCTGCCGTGAATGGTACGGTAGGCGCGATCGCTCATCAACCGTCGCATCGGTCGATAAAGCGTCTCGCGAAACCGCTTGATGTAGCCATTGTGGGTAAACAACAGCGAGTCGGATTGAAACGGCTGACAATTGCTGATATCGACGCCCTGCCCGGGGGTGGCACTGCGCACATAGGCCACGGCACAGCCGGTCGTGATGTAGCGACACAGCGGCTCTAAGTTGGGGTCATTCCAAATCGGCAACACGTTGCGGTAGGTAAACGGGGCCGTGGTTTGGGTCGCGTGATACCATCCCAGCCCAAAGCCGTCCGCATTGAGCAGTGCCACCTCTAATTCCTGGGGCGCATAGGCCTGCACCACTAGAGAGTGCGGTGGCTCCAACATCAGCTGGTCTAACGTCAGGGCTGGCCCCAAATATCCTAAAAGACGGCACATACACTCATGAGTCCTGTAACGGCTGCGGCGTGAGCCTTCAAGTCTGCCAGATTCTCCCCCTAGGAACGTCGCTGCTGGTCATCCGATTGCTGGGCGATCGCGGTGAATATGCTAATCTATTAGTCCCAATGCGGGTGTAGTTTAGTGGTAAAACCCTAGCCTTCCAAGCTAATGATGGGGGTTCGATTCCCCCCACCCGCTTCGATTCTGTCGGTTTGCTTTTCGAGCAACCTAAATTAATACTCATCCTTGAACTGCGGATGCACCCAAATGAACTCGCGGCGTTTGTTTTGCACACGCACTAAGCCACCGAAGCTGGGATCGTGCTGATGCAAGAAAGCCTGCAGCTCTCGCAGTAGAGCGTTTTGGGCTTGTCGGGCGACGCCATGTTCGGGGTCGGCAATGAGGTCATCGCCAGTAACATTAGCCAGAGCACCGCTACTCTTGAGCCCGGCACTGAACAACTCTTTGCCGAAGTTGAGTTCGTTTTCGATGCCTTTGTAGGTGTCGCCCGACATCGCAACCTTCGTGGTCGCCGCTACGACAGGCAAGATTGCACTTAGGGTCTTGGTAACCGTCCGCAAAGCGGGGCCGTAATTCTCCAACCACTCGCGCGACTTTTCGAGTTTGTAGACACCTCGACTGGAGTCGTCCCAGAGGGCGGGCAGGGGCTTTCGAGAATGCTCGCACCACAGAGTTAACTTGAATTTCTGAGTGGCCCAGGCGGGGTTATCCAAAAACTTGGTATCGGCAGGCGTCAGGCTGAACAGCCGGGGACCTTGTTTAGCTTCGTCAAGCCCGATCTGCATCAGGATGGCGAGCTGTTCGTCCGCCTGGCTCGACAAGACGCGAAACCGTTGATCATCCTTTTTGTCTTTCGCGTCGACAATGTCACGAATTTGCTGAATATCACTGTCCGATAGTTTCGATTCGCGGGTGACGGTGGCATTTTGCAGCAGGCAGTCAATATTTTGCCATTCGTCGCAATCAGCCATGTTACAAGGATATTCAGGACGGCCACGGCTTCTGCTTTCTTTCAACTTGTCGACATCGAAGAGCCCACGTCCGGGAGAGTTGAGGCCGCAGGGCTCGATGCAGGGCACCATGACATCACAGCGCAAACCCGACCAGCCCTGATCCGGGTTTGCTACCAGCTCTTTTACATCTTTGGTCAACTCGTACAGTAGGTACTGTGGGTAGGCGGCCCGCACCGTGATGTGGATGTCGTTACCGATGTGGCGCAACAAAGCCCGACCGTTGTAATCGTCGTCGAGCAAGAGGCCCCGCTGCCAGTGAACGCTCTTATCGTAGTCGTCGCGACCGAGAGAATACTTGTGCAGCCGGGCGATCAGTCGGTAGAACAGTCCTTCGGCGTTGGCGGATTGGTTCTTCTCTTTTTCAACAATCTGGCAGATTTGCTGCTTTTGCTGATCACCTGGTTGTCGATACTCGTCCCACTCGGGTAATTCCTCAGGGGTTTGGTCTTTGACCAGTTGCGCGATCAAGCTGGTGGCAGTCGGCTGGTTGCTGGCAGGGGCAACCACCACCTCATACGAAATATCAAAGCGTTCCATGAGCTTGAGGAACAATGGGTGCAGCTCGGCAGGGTAGCCCACTTCGTAGTCGTAGGGGGGATGGCTCCACAACTGCGACAGATGGGCGTGACTGACTAGACCGTTGAGTTGGCGAGTGGCCGGATCGTCGAGAACAAAGCTGATGGCTTTGGCTAACCAGTCGGGCTTGAGAATCATGAATTGCTGTAGCAGGTCGTCATTGGAGTCGCTGTAGTGGATGACGTAGCCGAGCTGATTCAGCATCCCAGCGTAGGTTTTCGCCAAGATTTTTTCCACGTTTTGTTGTTGGCACAACTCCTCGAACTGGTCATATGTCAGGTACGGGGCAGACTCACTACGGTGCTTCACCGCTTGCAGCACGTTGTTCCAACTGGTGGCGACTGAGCGACCGACATTGGGCAATGCCGCTGCAACTGCGGCAATTTTTGCTTTGAGGGCCGCGATGCCGATGCGCTCACCATTCCAGGTCGCCTCGTTGGTTTCGTCATAGCCTGTGGGTTGGCTGTTGACGTGAAAGGCGCCGAGCACACAATCCGCGCCAAATTTGTCGCGGAGGTCTTGCAGGTCAATATCGGGTTGACGCTGCTGCGGGCCGCCGTGGGTACCGACGATTAAGACTTTGGCATCAGCTCCGGCCCGGTGCTTGATGGTGTTAATCCAGTATTCGACTGCGCCTTGCTGGGGACCTTCGCGGGGCTTCCAGACCACCAGATACACGGCAGGGGCGCTGAAGAAAAACTGGTGCGTCGGTCGATACACCTTCTGCCCGCCGAAGTCCCATGTGTTCAACGTGATCTCAGTTGCCGAGTCATCGTCATCGCGATGGGTAACCTGGATGGGCTTAATTTCAATGCCGTGGGTCGACTCGTGGCTTTGCCAAGGCTCGTCCCGCAGTGCATCGAGCAGGCAGGATTTGCCAACTTCTCCCTCGCCGATCAGAATCAGCTTTGCCTCATTGAGGGTAATTTGATCTTTTGCCTTTGAGCGGAGATAAGTCTTGACAGCATCGAGACCTTGCTCATATGCAGCAGCAAGCTCTGGGTTCAGAGGATTTTCGTCGAGCCTGAGTCCATTTAAGTGATCTAGTTTGACTATTGATTCAGGCAGATCCTTAATCATGTTTTGGTGAATGTTCAGGAGTTTCAACGAATTTAAGTTTCCAACCCATTCAGGTAGGGCGTCTATGCCAATCCCCCACGCATATAACCTTTCTAAATGGATGAACTTGCTAATGAATTCAGGTAACTCTTGTAGCTCATTCCCACCGCATACAAGCCATTCAAGACGCGAAAGCCTACTCATAAACGTCGGTATTTTGGAAACGCCATTTTCGTTGAATCTAAGGATACGTAACTCTGTTAATAAGCCCAGCGACTCGGGCAGTGACGAAATCTTATTGTTGCTAAAATTCAATTCCTGTAACTGGGTGAGCTGGCCCAAAGACTCCGGCAGCGTTGTCAGTTGATTGGCAGTAAGTGTCAGCGATCGCAACTGGGTGAGCTGGCCCAAAGACTCCGGCAGCGCCGTCAGTTGGTTGTTGCGGAGGTTCAGCATCCGCAACTGAGTTAGCTGGCCCAGCGACTCCGGCAGCGCAGTGAGTCTCATATCGCTCAGATCGAGTCCAGTTGCCCGAGTCTGAAGCGCTTCGGCAATCTTTTTCTCTGCGGCTGCATATGCTTTGTCACTCACTGTGGTCAGCGCCTCCGATCGCGGGTCTGCCCGATTGTATCCGCAATTTTTTATCGCTGGGGGCAGCCGTTCATGGCAGGCCAATACTCAGAGATCGCGGCAGTGGAGGTGACGCAGTGCGATGTCTCAACGCTCCATTGAGGCTACTGAAATGATGCCTCGCTGATAGGTGCGATCGTGGCTTTTCAGGCACGGCTCAACAAGCTCACCGCGATTGAGGCAGAGAGACCGTAGGAAGCGGAACGAGCAGAACGAGAGCAGACAGAGCGTGATCGCCGAATTTGCCTAAGCTCAAAGCTACAAGAATGTCGACGAGTTTTGGAAGATAACAGGGTTTGTCTCAAAAGAGAAGGAATAAAATTATCCCAACCTATCAAATCCTCACGATTAAGACGCTACCGTCTGAATTGATAGGCTAGTTTGAGATAATGATTTTAGGCATAATAAGCTGATCTACTACTCATATGCAAAACTCATTACTATTACTCGGCGGTCTTTCTGAAAACTCAATGAGTTGGCTTAGGGAAACGGGTCAGCGCTTAATCCTTGAGCAAGGAAAAACCCTGATTCAAGAAGGGGTGAGGATTGAAAACGTTTACATTCTTTTGTCAGGCAGCTTATTGGTGACAACCGCAGCTCCTGAACTTCCTGAAGAGCGTCGTCTAGTCGCCCGCCTAACGGCTGGAGAAATCATTGGCGAAATGTCACTGATTGATCAGCGTCCCCCATCAGCAACGGTGACGGCAGAGGATGACTGCTCGCTACATGCAGTTTCTCAAAAGACACTCAAGGAGAAGGTAGAACAAGATATAGAGTTTGGACGAGAATTGTACTAGGGTTTGGCCTACTGCCTGTCCAATCGGCTGCGCATGATGAATGTCAGTTTGCCACAGGCAGGCATTGAAGTTAGCGGTACCCTGCCTCAAGAATTAGAGAATCCGGCAATTCAAGCGAGCCTACCCATCGCGAGGGCTCGTTTAGAGATGCTGATAGGCACAGAAAAATAACGAATCCCAACTTTGATTGGGATGGTATTTTCGTGAAGCGACCATGAAGCGAATCTTTTTGGGTGTAACACCAATTCGCTGAATTTGGACTACACATCAAAAAAGTGTGTAGCCCCCTTCGACAAGGGGGCAGCGACAGCGGGGGATCGCCCATCTGTAGCGCTATTTTGCAGAACTGGTATAAGTTGGGTATGGTTTTGTTCGACAAAGCCTGAAAGCATTGAAACAGAAGGATTGTTTTGATCCTTCCGAGCTAATGATGGGGTTCAATTCCCCCCACCCGCTTTCAAAGTGTTCAGCCTGCCTCTTTAACAGACTCGTTGCTGAGTGCCCCCTAAATCCCCCAATACTGGGGGACTTTCGAGCCGATATCAGGAACATACAGAACCTTCAAAAGCAGTTTCCCCCAAATTTGGGGGACGGAAGGGGGCCTTATTTTATTAGTGCAAGAGGTCTATTGTCATGTTTCACGCTGTCGACAGCAGAGCCAGTTGAGTCGCTAAGGCGATCGCCAACTCCGGTTAATGCATGGCGAGCCGTACTGCTCCTCTACGATCGTCGAGCGCATAATGCCTAGTCATCATCAGTTGGGTGGACAGCAGGTAAGGTGGGCGGTGGAGCCTGATCGGCTTCATCATCCGTTCTGGCCACCTGAGTCACATAGACCTCAACATCTTGTTGAATAATCTCTTCAACCTGATTCGCGAAGGACATAAAGGCCTCGCGGTGAGAGGGATATTTCACATAAGGGCCACTCAGCTGCGAAAACTGCCAGCCATAGGTTTTGAGCGATTCCACCGTGCGACGATAGTGATACCAGCGTTCACCGTAGTGAAAGAACTCTTCAACCGCAGCACTGACCGCAACCACAGCACTCAGGCCAATGGTGATGGATTGCTTCGTCTGCCAGAGGATTTTGCGCTCAGGATCAACGTTGATACCGATCAAGATGGGGACAAGAACGCCCAAGATGATGGCCGAGAGGCGCAGGCGATAGTGGCGATCGCGCGACACGTTCGCTTTCTTTTCCATCCACAGCACTTGATCGAGCCAGCGTGAATTCAAAAATTTTCGTTGGACATCGGTGAGATCAAGCTGACCAAACAAGTCCTTGAAATCTTCTTTGAGAAACTCGGTATAGGGGTCTTTTTTCGCCATCGGTTCACCCAGATTGCTGTAGTTGCTGCTGCGATAGTGAGCGCCAATCTCTTTTGTAAACGGGAATGCGATCGTAATTTCCGTTTATGGTGAATTATTTATGTTTAGTCAACAGATGTTGTGATGGCCATAAATATCGTTAGGAGGATTGCGCGATCGCCTGCCCTGCCAGCCACCCCGTCGTCCACGCACTCTGAAAGTTGAAGCCCCCCGTGACGCCGTCAATATCCAGCACTTCACCAGCCAAAAAGAGCCCCGGACAGCGACGGCTGGCCAGGGTTTTAAAATCAACTTCGGCCAGTTTGACCCCACCACAGGTAACAAACTCATCCTTAAAAACGCCCTTGCCCTCAATGGCAAAGGTGCCGCGACAGATGGCCTCGACCAATCGATTAAGTGCTTTTTTGGGCAGGTTCGCCCAGGTCACCGCCTCATCCAACCCTGCTTGGGCGATCCAATAGCGCCAGAGTCGTTTAGGCACCTCTAGCGGGCAATGGTTAGCGATCGCCCGTTTGGGCACCGCCGCCTTCGCCCCCAACAGCGCGGCTCGCACCTGCTCTCGCGTCATCGCTGGCAGCCAATTCACCTGCAACTCTCCCCGATAGCGGGCCTCATGCAGCAGGCGAGCCCCCCAGGCTGAGAGCTTCAGCACCGCTGGCCCACTCAGCCCCCAGTGGGTAATCAGCAGCGGGCCAGTCTGGGGCAACGGTTTCGCCCCCGACACCACAAGCTTGACAGCCACCGGATCAACCGCCACTCCGGCTAACTGTCGTAGCGCCCGGTCAGGAATGTTGAAGGTAAACAGCGAGGGCACTGGCGGCACAATGGTATGGCCCAGGGCGATGGCGATGCGGTGGCCCTGGGGACTGCTGCCCGACGCCAGCAGTAGACGATCGCACCGGAGCTGCTCTCGCGATCTCAAGGTGATAACAAAGCCTGACGCCGTCCGTTCCACGCTAGTCACTGCAGACTTCGGGCGCACGGTCACGCCGACGCGACGCGTCTCGGCCATCAGGCAGTCCACAATGGTGGCCGAGTCATCTGTGGTCGGAAACATGCGGCCATCCGCCTCAGTTTTGAGCCGCACACCTCGGCGCTGATACCAGGCCACCGTATCGCGTGGCTGAAATCGGGTAAATGCTCCCCGTAGCGCCTTGCCCCCCCGTGGGTAATGTTGCACGAGCAGTGCCGGATCAAAGCAGTGATGCGTGACATTGCAGCGGCCCCCGCCCGAAATTCGCACTTTACCCAAAGGTTCGGGCGCCGCTTCTAAAAGCGTCACGTGGGCTTGAGGGGCGGCTTCGGCACAGGCGATCGCCCCAAAAAAACCGGCGGCCCCACCCCCAATCACAATCACCCGCATCCGTATCCTCTCTGGCTTCTCACCCAATTTTTCTGAGCGCGTTCTTCATCTTGTCACATCTGGTTTTGGCCAACGCTCCGGTTCCAGAACTGGGGATGATAGCCGCAACATTGGCCCCGCGAATCACGTTACCCAATTGCTTCATCGCAAAAGTCTCCCTGCCCTTGGGCAGCCACCGATTCTGAGCCCGGAGCCTTTACACAGTCATTGCTAACAGCTGACCGGTTTGCACCACCCTCTACCAGCGATCTTTCTGCAGCCTGCCTCCCGAGTCTAGACCGGTCATCCAGTATGCTTAGAAGACGCCATGCCTCTTAATTTGGCGGCGGCAGCAAAAACTTTCAGAGCCGCTCTTTTTCCAAGTCATAACATTGCGCATAACTGCCATATTTCTTAGCAATTGGGGATAGCCCTTACAACATATAGCGCTTGAGCAACTCAATAGATCCACATCTGGCGTTTGTAGAGCATTTGTATCTATGAGTTTCTCAATCATCTGCCTTACAGTAAACCAGTGTTCTTCGATTATTCCTGTGATTTTCCTCCCAGCCATTTCATTCAGGTGAGGTTCACTGATGCAGCAGTTTACGCGTCGCGAGACTGTGATTTTGACCCACACGAGTCCGAGTCGGTTGGCCTATTTGGCCCGCATTGGCGTCGTCATCCCCAAGGGTGACGAAAGCAATGTCACCCGACCGACAGGTTACTCGTGGGAACAGATTTTGGAACTGAGAGCAATTCGCCACCTCCGGCGGCAGACATCGCTGCAGATGATTCGCAAAATTTTGGCGTTCTTAGAGGACACTGAGGGCGATCGCACCCTTCACAATAAACACTTAATAGTTGCCGATGGTGAAGTGACTTGGGTGCAGACCCGGCCTGATGTCGGGCCGCAGGTTGTGCAAGTCGCAGACAAAGACAACCGCCACGTTGGCCAGCTACAGCTGATGGCCCTGCCCCCCTTCAATCATGTTGCGAACGACCGATGGCAGACTACTCGACCAACTCGACGTCCGAAGGTGGTGCCTCTCGACCGGTTTCGGCATCGGGTGGTGCCCCTGCATCCCAAATAAGCGGCGGCCAGCTATCCCCAAAACTGGGATGACACAGATCACAACACCCACCGGGATCGCCTCACAAAATCCTGAGGGGTGCAGTCACCGCCAAGGTTTCAGTTAATCACCAGCCAGCAGAGCAAGTATCACGCGAGTGTCGCCCGTGGAATCACTGAGTTGCCGTCAATCTTCATCGATACTTAAAACTGTCAAGTTTGTATGAGTTCCTGGTGAAAGATCATGACTTCAATGATGGCGACGCCCTCCTCTTTCGATTCCCCCTCAATAGCGCCTGAGCTGCCCCAACATTTAGCAGCCCGCATGAACATCGCCAACGACTTTAGAGATCGCGGCATCACCTATTGGCAAAAGCTTGTCAGAGAGGGTGTACCCAAGGACGAAGCCCGCAAAATTGCCAGCGCGATCGCAAAGTTTGAGCTGTTTGAGAAACCCCCGTCTCAAGACCAAAAGCAGCTGATTTCACAGTTCAGTGCTTTTATCTGTCGGGCTCAGCTCTGGCGTAGTGATCTATTGATTTGAACAAATGACCAAAACGAATTCATCGCCACCGCGATCGCGTGACTTAAACGGTCACTGTCTGTCCGGTTTTAGCCGTGACTGATTCCGCCAGCTTGAGCATCACGCATTGGCTGCGGGTAAAACGGCAATCGGTCAAGTCGGCTCCGGTCAAATCAGCTCCGGTCAAATCGACGGTTCTAAAGTCAATGCCTGTCAGGTTGGCACCCACCAAGTTGGCATAACACAGCTGCGCGTTTTGGAAGTTGGCGCCGCTCAAATTAGCATGACGCAGCTCCACCAACCGGAGATCAGCCTCGACGAAATGCCCCTCGCGAATATCGCTGTTCTGCAGTTGACAGCGAATCAGGGTCGCGCGCTCGAACCGGGCTTGGTGCAGCTGGGCATGGATGAGGTTCGCCCGCCACAGCATCGCCCGAGAGAAATCAACCGCCTGCAGCAGACTGTGGCTCAAGTTGCTGCCCGTGAGATCAGCTCCCTGCAGGGCTGCGTGACTCAGCTTTAGCCCAGGCATCCAAGCTTCTCGAAAGTCGACGCCGCCAAAATCTCGCCGACCGGCGGCATAACTGGTTAAAAGCTGAACAATTTGCATAAATTTGGGGATTTTATAAGAGCGGCCCGAACAGTTGCCCAAGCAGGCAGTCACCTCGGGACAAGCTGCGAGACTTGTAGTGTTAACTAATGTAACGATTTTTGAGAGCGATCGCAATTGACTCCGACTAAATCTGTACAGAATCTTGGAAATCAGGTCTGAGGCTCTCGCAACAAACCTCAGCAGTCTCAACCGATTTGCCTGGGCTCTGATGTTCCCTGGCCTAATTCACCCGGCAGTCCTTGGCAACAGTGGTCCTCTCCTTAAGGCGCGTCATCAATTAAACTCAAAAGCCTTGCGGGATGGGCATCGCCGCGCCCGTTCCGGGAAACTAGCTAACCTGAGTTCGGATAAGAATAAGTAACGCTTTTACCTGCCGCTTGAGCCTCAAATCCCCTCTCGGGAGGGGAAATATCCGGCTTCGGTTTAACCCGAACTGACGTTAGCTAGAGACTGAACAGCTTTCAGCATCAGGACTCAGCCGCTCAATGATGACAGCCTCTAGTGTTGAGTAGAGCAAGATCCCTACCCTTGGCAGGCGGATAGTACGACGTCTTACCCTCAAGCCATTAATTATGATCAGCCAATCAGCTTACTGAGAGGAAACATCGACATGGCTTCGTCTACAAGCAGTGAACGGCTCACGTTGTCTTATTTGCTTTGGCTGGGCGGTTTCTTTGGCTTTTCAGGCTTGCACCGACTTTACAACGGCAAAATTACGAGCGGTCTGATCTGGTTTTTTACGTTGGGCTTGTTTGGCGTCGGCCAGTTTATCGATGTGTTTTTAGTACCGGGAATGACAGAAGACCATCAGCTCCGGCGTCTCAAGTCTCAATACGGTAACGACCTATATGATGTGCTCAACCAGCCCATCACAACGGCACAAACCGTGCAGCAGCCGACCCGCGAAGCCAAGATGGTGCAGTTGCTCAAAGTTGCTAAGCAGCACCAGGGGCAGCTATCAGTTACCCAAGCCGTGTTAGAAACCGGCCTCGGTTTCGACGAAGTCGAAGGGTTGCTGCGCGATATGACCAAATCAGGATACGTGGCTGTCGATAATCATCCTCAAACAGGGGTGGTGATCTATCGGTTTGAAGAACTCGCCGTTTAGGCCTGGTGCTCATCACTGCTTGACCAGCTCTGCAGCTTTTAGGCAGTGCCAGGCCGCCGAGGTAAGCTTCATCGCGGCTGACTAAATTCATTTCTGGCCACAAACCCAACCTCGGCTGCTTTAACTCGCTAGCAAAATGCTGTTAGCCGGGTCTCAAGCCTTATGACCTCAATGGTAGAAACCTTGAGACTAAATCTACCCCTTGCTGCACCAATTTATCGACAAGGGACTGCGCCCACAAGCTGCCAGCCAACCCCATTTCAGGCTTGACCGACGCTAGCAATCCACACTGGGGAATTCGGAAATAATGCCCTGATAAGTGTCGGTAACGAGATCGAGTTCGTAATCTGCAGCAATGGTTTCGACCTTAAGAGCTTTCAGTTTTGCCGCACATTCGCTGGTTTCTAGAAGCTGCTCAGGCGAAGCAATTTGCTTCTGAATGCCGGTGATAGCCGTGGCACTTAGGGTGGAGACGGACGCAATCATGGTTGTCAATCGCCAGTTCCCAAACAGCGGCTCACCCGTCACGGCTGCCTCGCCCGCGACAAAAGTCGCGATCACACCGAGCACAATACTCATGATGGTGTAGCGGCGATCAGTCGATTTAAGACGTTTCTTTTGAGCTTCCACTTTCTGCAAACTCTGTTGAATCTGCGTTCTCAAAACAGTGTGCTCATAGTTAGCACCATCTGGCGATGAAGTATTTGCTTCCGGTGACATGGTCCCTTTTCCTGCCTGATAGCTAGATATCCTATCAAAATAGTATGAGATCGGGCTGTCACCGGTACCTAGTGTCCAGCCATGCGTTGACCAATGGTTTTGAGATCCACATCGGCGATCGCGCTTTCATAAACAAACTCACCATCACTCATGACAATGATGCGATCGGCCAGCGTCAGCAGTTCATCTAGGTCTTCGCTGACGAGTAGCACGGCGACGCCACGATTGCGGGCGGCCACAATCATGTCGTGAATGAAATCGACCGCCGCAAAATCGAGCCCAAAGCTGGGGTTAGCGGCGATCAGCAGCCGCACCTCATGGGCCGATAGCTCCCGAGCGAGGACGGCGCGCTGCACATTACCCCCCGAGAGGTGACTAATCGGCGTTTCGACTGAGGGCGTCTTGACCGAAAAGGTTTTCACCAAGCCGGTGGCGGCATGGCGAATCGCCTTGAGCATGAGCAGCAGATTCCACTTGGCCTGGGGCGGGCGATCGAAGGTGCGCAGGGCCATGTTTTCAGCCACGCTCATCGTCGGTACGCAGGCATTTTTGAGCGGTTCTTCTGGCAAGGCATAGACGCTGTGCTTGGCCATTTCGGCCCGAGTGGCCGTGTAGGGCTCGCCGTTGACCCGTCGTTCCCCGCTGACCGGCAGCCGCTGCCCCGACAAACATTCCACAAATTCACGCTGGCCGTTGCCCGACACCCCGGCAATGCCGACAATTTCTCCCGTGTGCACCCGCAGGTTCACCCCCTTGACAGCGGGGAGCCAATTGTCCTTATTGGCATGCAGGTCAATGACTTCGAGAACCGGCGTTTGGGTATCGGCGCTGGTCTTCACTACTGATTTTTGCTGTCGCTCTTGCCCCAGCATCATCTCGGCCATCGCTTCGATAGACAGATCTTGAACCTGCCCCTGCCCGGCCAGCTGACCCCGCCGCAAAATTGTCACCTCATCGGCAAACGCCTGAACTTCGCGAAACTTGTGGGTAATTAACAAGACGCTGAGATGCCCCTGCGATACCTCGGCCTTGAGCAATCCCAGCACCTCGTCCGCCTCATCGGGCGTCAGCACCGAAGTGGGCTCATCCAAAATGAGCAGACGGCTTTTGAGATAAATCTGTTTGAGAATTTCGAGCTTTTGCTTTTGTCCCGCCGCGAGCTGGCCCACGGGCGTTTCCAGCTCCACGTTGAAGGGGGCATTGGCCATAAAGGTGCGTAGCTCATCCAGCTCTTGCTTCCAGTTGATCAGGGTTTTGCTGTCATAGCGCGAGAGCACCAAATTTTCGGCCACGGTCATGGCGGGCACCGAGGTGAAATGCTGATACACCATGCCAATGCCGCAGGCGTGGGCATCTTTGGGACTATTAATCGTCTGGGGCTGACCGTCGATGACAATTTGCCCCACCGTGGGGTGATAAAACCCCATGACGCACTTCACTAGGGTGCTTTTGCCCGCCCCGTTTTCACCCAGCAGCGCGTGCAGCGTCCCCGGTCGTAACGTCATCGACACCTGATCAAGCGCGGTAAAGCTGCCAAACCGCTTGGTCATCGCCACCACATCCAGCTGTGGTGGCTGGTCAGTGCTCAAAGGATGATGCAGGGTGGCGGTATCCATAGAATCAGCCATCGGAGACGTTTATTGAGTATCGGCAGGATAGCCTTACAGTTCCCTTTGGGGAACGGTCGGGCTCGTTGACAACAGCAGAATGCTAGGTGCTGATCGTGTCAATCAGGTCGGTAGAAGTGGCCACCGCGCCAAAGACACCACCCTGCATTTTGATCATCTTGAGGGCCGCCAAATAGTTGCCGTAATCGGTCGCCCCGGTACAGTCTGACAGCATCAGGCACTCGTAACCGCGATCGTTCGCTTCACGCATGGTGGTGTGTACGCAAACATCGGTCGTAATGCCGGTAAGGATGAAGTTTTGAATGCCCAATCGACTCAACACCAGTTCGAGATCGGTGGCGTAAAACGCGCCTTTCCCCGGCTTGTCGATCACCACCTCACCCGGCAGCGGGGCCAGTTCGGGGATGATATGCCAACCGGGTTCGCCGCGCACCAAAATCTTGCCGCAGGGGCCTGGATCACCAATCCCCGCCCCAATTTGCCGCGATCGCCACTGCTTATTCTCAGGTAAATCTGACAGGTCAGGTCGGTGTCCCTCGCGGGTATGCATCACGGTGTAGCCCAGCGATCGCATCACCGCCAACAGCTTGTTTAACGGCTCAATCGGGGCGCGCGTCAGCGAGAGGTCGTAGCCCATTTTGTCGACGTAGCCGCCCACCCCACAAAAATCCGTCTGCATGTCAATGACGATCAGCGCGGTGTTGTCGGGGCGCAGGTCGCCATTATAAGGATAGGGATAAGGGTCGGCGTTTACGGTGCGTCCCATGCGGGTATTGCCAGAATAGTCATGGCAGGCTTAACATTTCGCCCGCGATCGCCGATGTTCATCACGAACGGATTCACTTCAAAGTCACGATTCTTGATGGGTTGCCCTAACTCAGAAGACCTTCTGCAGCAGCGGACAGCAGCGGATGCCAATGCAGGGATCTTGCGCTGAAAGATGGGGCGGTTTTCCACCCGTAAAGACTCAGCTCAGCTAGCCGCAGTGGACGATCACTCGCTGCAGCCAGCCCGGTGCCAACACGGAAAACTCGCCGGCCACCAAAGCCCGATGCGGGCGGGGCGGTTATGCCCCTAGCCGGTCAGCCCCGATAAACGTTACGATGCTGCCATAAAGTGAAGTTTTGTAACGCGTGAGTTTTGTCATGGCCTCCCTCGATCTGGAACAGATTTCCCAGCAGCTAGAGAGCGACAGCAGTAAAGATCGCATGTTGGCCCTGGCGATGCTGCGTAATGTGGAACCGGCGATTGCCGCCCCGCTCGTCAGAAAGGTAATTAACGACGTCAGTTTGCAGGTGCGATCGATGGCAGTGTTTGCCATGGGCATCAAGCCCGACGCTGAGACCTTCGATATTCTCGTCAAGCTGGTCGAAACTGACCCCGACTATGGCATCCGGGCCGACGCGGCAGGGGCCTTGGGCTATTTGGAAGATCCGCGAGGATTTGAGCCGCTGGTGCGCGCCTTTTACGAAGATACCGACTGGCTGGTACGGTTTAGCGCCGCCGTCTCGCTAGGCAATCTCAAAGATCCCCGCGCCCATGATGTACTCATCGAAGCGCTCAGCAGCGACGAAGTCGTGATTCAGCAGGCGGCGATCGCGGCAGTGGGCGAAGTGGGCGATGTCATGGCGGTTGATCACATTCTGACCTTTGCTCAAGCGGAAGACTGGCTTGTGCGCCAGCGCTTGGCCGAAGCCTTGGCTAACCTACCCTCCCCCAAAACAGAGCCCGCCTTGCGGTTTATGACCAAAGATCCCCATCCTCAAGTGGCCGAAGCCGCGCGCATTTCACTGCAGCGGTTAAGCGATCGGGCCAGCTAATTCTCTTCTCAATGCTCGAAGCATCGCGATAAGGGCTCTCAGCAGTGGCGAGTCGAATACAGAAATCCATTACCCCTGTGCCCAAAGCTCGAGAAGTTAGGGGACAGGGGTTTTTGAGTCTGAATTCTCTAATACCAGTTCTGCGAAGTAGCGCTACAGCTCGGCGATCCCCCGCTGTTGCTGCCCCCTTGTCGAAGGGGGCTACACACCTTTTGGGATGCGTAATCCAAATTCAGCGAATTGTTACAAGACCAATTCTTTGAAACTGGGCTACAGATCTTCCTTTCAACTCCGCTCAAGGAACGTCGGCTGAGCGGAGTCGTTCGCATCGCGTCTCCCCGAGGGAGAAAGCCGACTTGTATGTGTAGCTGTCATTCGTAGAACTGGTATCACTCGGTTGCTCCGCTACCCAGGGATAGAGTTCCGACTCAATCTGGGGAAACCAGCTTGCACATTGCCTTGCTTACAGACAACATCTTCTGCGAGGTCCAGGACGGCAGTTCGTCCTGGTCGACCGGGGGGGTCTGGAGGGAAATCGAAATTCCCCCCAGTGGATCTGACAACGCAGCCAGCACATCCACTTGACGACCCGCTGCCAGCACCGACTAGCCATCTGCCGCTCTCTCTTGTCACCAGATAGCTAGAACCACCGCCCCCCTTGCAGGCAAAATGGAAGGATGGCTGTTCTTCACTCTTCTATGTTTCAAACGACCCGGCGGCGGCTAGCGCTGTGGTACACCACGGTCACCGCTGTCGTGCTGCTGCTGTTTGCCAGCGGCGTGTATTGGTATGTGCGCACCACCCTCGTCGAACGCGTTGATGACACCCTCAGCCACGTCGTCGAAATCGTGCAGCGATCGCTGGTGATTGAGCCAGGGGGCAGCGCCGGGCAGCGCGTGCTCAGTGCGATGGATGGCACTGACAGCCTGACCGCGCCATCCCTGCAGGTCAACGTGGAGGCCAGCTTTCGCAACAACGACCCCACCCCCGAAGACGACCACATCGATTTGGAATGGTTTGGCCCCACCGGCGAGCTGCTGTGGTCCACATTATCCGAGCCGCTCGATCTGCCCGTACGGGTGAATCCCCTGGGCAAAACAGTGCACGTCAATGCCGAGCAGGTCGTGCGGCAGGTGACCGAGCGCATTGTCGCGGGCAATCAGATTCTCGGCTACCTGCGCGTCAGCCACCCCTGGTTTGAAGTCACCAAGCCCAGTCGACAACTGCTTCAAGATCTATCGCTGGGCATTAGCCTAATGATTGCAGCGGTCGCGACCATCGGCTGGCTGCTGTCAGGCATTGCGATCGCCCCGGTGCGCGAGTCTTACCAGCAGCTCAAGCAGTTCACTGCCGATGCCTCCCATGAGCTGCGCAACCCGATCGCCGTCATTCAAACCAATGTACAAGTAGCGCTGGCCGATCCCGAACCCGATGCCACCGCTCAGCAACAGCAGCTGCAGGTGATTGAACGGCTAACCCGGCGCTTGGGGCGCTTGGTCGATGATCTGTTATTTTTGGCCCGGCAGGAAGGCGGCTTGGTGCCCTTCAAGCAAGAAGACGTTGACCTCTCGCTGCTGCTGGCAAACGTGATCGAAGAACAAAGCGCGATCGCCGATCACAAAAATATCAGCCTCGGCTGTCAAGCCTGTGAAGTGGCGCTGGTAGCCCTCACGGCGGATGAGCCACCAGCGCCCGCTGTCGCCCACCCCGACTGGCAGGTGCGCGGTGATGCCGATCAGCTGACCCGCCTGTTTACCAATCTGGTCAGCAACAGCCTGCAACATACCCCCGTCGGCGGTCAGGTCAGCGTCAACCTCGATCAGAGCCGTCGCCAAAATCAAACCGCAATTCACGTAACGGTTCAAGATACCGGGGTGGGCATTCCCCCCGAGGCACTGCCCTACATTTTTGACCGGTTTTATCGCGCTGATCCGGCCCGGCAGCGATCGGGGGCGATGGGATCGGGCCTGGGGTTGGCGATCGCTAAGGTCATTGTCGAAAACCACGACGGCACCATCGACCTCAAAAGCACCCCCGACGAAGGGACGGAGGTAACCGTGCGACTGCCGCTACAGGCTGAAGTGTCCAGCCGCTAGCGTAAGCAAGGTCATCGCGTCGTTTCCAACCTTCTTTCTTCAGAGTCTTCCAAATTGAGAAGCAGTGGCGTCCTATAGACCGGTTTGAGATTATTTCAAGTCTTCCTCAAGCCAGCTTTAATTCGGTTAGGGGGAACATGATGGCGACCCAACTTCGTGGCTCGGCTGCAGCATGGGCACTCTAGACTGTCGACCCATTGCGGAATGAGACCGCTGCCAACGGTAGCTATTCATACCTGGGCACCCTTAGAGCATCCGCCTGTAGCTAGACGCTAGCGACGGATGCAGACATCTTCACCGTTTGCTCGACTGTATCGATTCAGGAAATTCTGAACCTATGTCATCCAGCCACCTCGCGGCACCGTCCCCTTGGCTCGCCCAACTCCGTCGCTATCGATTTTGGCTGATAGGTTGCGTCACCGCGATCGCGCTGTTTTTGCCATCCTTTTCCACTAGCGTTCAGGCGCAAGCCGCTTACCCGCCGTTGCACGACCCCTACGTCAACGACTACGGCGAAGTGCTGGCCGCTGACGATAAGGCCCACATGCGCACTGAACTGGAAGCGTTTCGGGCGCAGACCAGCATTCACGCCGTAGTGATGACCATCCAGTCGATTCACGACTATGCCACCGGCGATACCAGCATCGAATCCTTTGCCACCAACACCTTCAATACCTGGGAGCTCGGGGATGCGACTCGTAACGATGGCATTTTGCTGCTGGTAGCACCGGGCGATCGTGAGGTGAGAATCGAACTCGGGCGCGGCTATAACCGACAAGACGACCAAATTGCCCAAGCCATTATCGACGATGCGATGCTGCCCTTCTTTCGTGAGAATCAGATCAGCCTGGGCACCGTAGCGGGCACTAGTGCAATCATCGACCAATTTGATCCCAGTCGTCCGCGGCCTCATCCGGTGGCAAGCTTGATCAACAACGTGAGCCTGCCCTCTAGCCGCGAAAGTGGCATCGCGGTGTTGGCCACACTGGCGGCAGGGGGCGGCGTCGCCACTCGCTATTGGCGGAAGTGGCGGCGGCACCGAGGGCGCGATTGCCCCAAGTGTCAAGTCGCCATGCGCCGGTTGGCAGAAGACGAAGACGATGAGTTTTTACGGGCTGGACAACGCCAAGAAGAGGCGCTGAAGTCGGTTGATTATGATGTTTGGCTCTGTCCTGACTGTGGTTATCACACGGTAGCTCCCTACAGCAGCCATTTTTCCGGATATAGCAAATGCACCGCCTGCCATTACAAGACCTTGTCAACCAGCTCTGAAACCATCAGAAGCGCCACCTACACGAGCACAGGGCAGGCGCGAATCACCGAAACCTGTCACCACTGCGACCATTCGCATAGCTATCTGAGAACGCTTCCCCGTCTAGAGGAAACAACGTCATCATCTTCGTCAAGTAGCAACAGTAGCAGCAGTAGCGGTAGCAGTGGCAGCTCTGGCGGCGGGAGTTCCTCTGGGGGCGGCGCTTCCGGCAGTTGGTAGGGGAGTGGCTCAAAAATTAGCACATCGCCAAGCCTGCCCAGAGAGATTAGCGTCCCCTAGACCGGCTTTGGATTCTTTCAAGGTTTCCTCAAGCCAGCTTTAATTCGGTTAAGGGGAAACATGATGGCGACCCACCTGCAGTGGCTCGGCGGCAGCGTAGGCCCTCTAGACTGTCGGCCCATTGCGGAATGAGACCGCTGCCAACGGTAGCTATTCATATCTAGACACCCTCAGAGCATCCGCCTGTAGCTAAAGACTAGCGGCGGATGCTGGCATCTTCAGCCTTTGCTCGACTGTATCGATTCAGGAGATTCTGGACCTATGTCATCCAGCCACCTCGCGGCACCGTCCCCCTGGGCTGCCCAACTTCGTCGCTATCGATTTTGGCTGCTGGGCTGCGTCACCGCGATCGCGCTGTTTTTGCCAGCCCTCACCATGAGCGTTCACGCGCAAGCCGCCTACCCGCCCTTGCACGACCCCTACGTCAACGACTATGGCGCAGTGCTGGCCGCTGACGATAAGGTCAACATGCGGGCTCAGCTAGAAGCGTTTCGGGCGCAGACCGGCATTCACGCCGTGGTAATGACCATCCAGTCGATTCACGACTATGCCACCGGCGATACCAGCATCGAATCCTTTGCTACCAACACCTTCAATACTTGGGGGCTCGGCGATGCCACGCGTAATGATGGCATTTTGCTGCTGGTGGCACCAGGCGATCGCGAAGTGAGAATCGAACTCGGGCGCGGCTACAGCTCAAATTATGATCAGGTCGCTCAAAGCATCATTGACGATGCCATGCTGCCCCGCTTTCGCGACAATCAGATCAGTCAAGGCACTGCAGCCGGTGTGCATGCGATCATTCAGCGGTTTGACCCCAATCGTTCTCAACTGCAAACCATTGCCGACCGGGTGCCCACGCTGGACTCGTCTTCTCACCCCGCCTGGCTGCTAACCTTGTTAGCGCCGCTGGGGGCAATGCTAGGCATCTTCCGACAGTGGCGGCGACATCGAGTGCGCGAGTGCCCCCAGTGTCGCGTCGAGATGCGTCGCCTTAGCGAAACTGAAGATGACCGCTACTTGCAGGCCGGACAACGCCGAGAAGAATCCCTAAAGTCGGTTGATTACGATGTCTGGCTCTGTCCTGACTGTGGCCATCACCAGGTGTTGGCCTACGGCAGTTGGTTTTCCGCCTACAGCAAATGCCCCGCCTGTCATCACAAGACGATGTCGACCCAGTCGCAAACCATTACCCCGGCTACCTACGACCATTCGGGGGAAGCCAAAATTACCGAAACCTGCCGTCACTGCGACCGTGTGCATAGCTATCGCAAAACCCTGCCCCGACGACAGAGGTCATCTTCCAGCAGTAGCAGCTCAGGCGGCGGTAGTTCCTCTGGGGGCGGGGCTTCCGGCAGTTGGTAAAGGAGTTGCCCAAACATCCACCGGCTGTGAGGGGGGCAATTTCATACAGATTGCGCCGAATTCACTACTAGAGAACCCTCTGCCCCATCACCTGAATCTGCACTGCCCACCTGATCCTTGAGCGCGTTGCGCCACCTCATAAGCCGTTGCTCAGAAAAAGCCTCCTCATCGCTGGGGTTTGACTCTGTACTAAACCGAACTGGCACACTCACCAAGGCAAGAAAAACAAGCGATCGCTATCCAGTTCATCAAATCCAGTAGGCCACAGTTTGATCAAGTCGCCTCAGATGGCTGAAACTACTCTCTAATCGGATTTTCAATTCTGCAGAGCTGCCCTTCCCGAAGGGGATTCCAACTTCTGCATGCCGACTTCTGCTCTGTATCCAGAGGTTCAATCAATAAATTTAAGATCGAAACCGCTATTTCGATGCAAAGTATTTGCTAAGGCTGATCTGAATACTGAAAGCACTGACATGAGCCGCAAGCGCAAAACATTCAAGTTCTCGCTCAACAGCAACCGTGATGGGCACATGACCGCCGCGATAGTTGTCGGCATCTTAGTCGCTATCGTTGGGATAACAACAGAACGGAATTGGCTACTATATACGGCCGCTGTTGTCGTCGCCTGGGAATGGTTTGCCACCCCTGATGTAGACTGTGCCAGCCAGCGTAGAGCGGATTCTGGCGAATGGCTTTTGGTTTGCTTGATCTGGTTGCCATTCTCGTGGACGGTCTCTCACCGCAGTTTCTTGTCTCACTCACTGTTAATCGGCTTGCCCATCCGCATAATATACGTTGCTTTGCTGATCGGCTGGCCCCTTAATCACCTCACCGACGGCCTGCTGATAGAAGCCGCCCACCTGTGGCCTTCGGTTTTGACAGGGTGTGCGATCGCTGATGCCACCCACCTGCTCAAAGATGGCTACACTCCAATGCAAATGCTCTTTGGCCGCTAACTCGATTAAGAGGCTCCGGCAAAACCATCGCTGTGCGCTAACACAGCGTCATGAGTGAGTCAAAGCTTTGCAGGGGCGAAAATGATCTTCCACACTGCTCAAATCGTATAGCAGGCCGCAGTTTGATCAGGCTACTTCAGATGCCTGAAACTACGACTTGGATAAGGGTTGCAATTCCGTAGGGCTACCCCGGCCCGAAGGGTATTCCGACTTCTGCTGTATGACCAAGCGATCGCCAACAAAAACCCCCAAACAATCAAGTTAACCGTCTGGGGATTCAGCAAATCTGGAACTTTGGGGAATCTGCGAGACCTTACAGCTCGCCGCGAATCTCTTCAATCACGCCATCACGCAGCAAAATTTCAACCTGCATTTTTTTGATCAAATTATCGCCCTGGCTCACGGTAAAGAAGCTTTCCATCTGCCCCTGATTCACTTCTTTATCCAGTTCCAAAGTTTGTACCGTTTGGAGCTGCTGCAAAAACTGATTCTTTTGTTGTAGCAGCTTGCTCTTGTCTTGATTGAGCTTGTTCTGCACCGAAGAGATCTGCTGCTTAACAGCCGGATCTTCGGGGTTGCTCGTTTGCTTTTGCACTTCGGTGACCATCCGTTGGCCTTGCATTTCGAGCTGCTGCAGGCGGCTGTCAACTTGATTGATTTGGCTTTGCAATTGCTTTTGCGCTTCCTCTTTCCAGAGAGGGGTCACAATCGCTTTAACAGTAATATTACGTTTGATTTGAAGCTGAGACACGTCCATAAACTCTGGCTAGTTGTAGGGGACTTTGAATACACTACCTAAGAACCTGGCAGAGGATGTGACCGACGGCAAGACCCAGCTTTGAAATTCGGCAGAATTTCACAAACCAGCACTTCGCATCAAGAAAACATCCCGTCAATCATATCGCGATAGCGGGACGCGACTACAGGCCGCTTGATTTTCAATGTCTGGGTCATTGTGCCGCTCTCAATTGAGAACGGTTCTGTGATTAAACAAAACGGCCCGACCCGGTCATCGGGGCGATAGCCAGGGCGGTCTTGAACTTGGCGATTGAGTTCGGCACGAAATAGCTTTTGCACGCGATCGTCGTCAAGCGAAATCTCTGGCAGGTCTTGGCTATTGGCTATCTCTGGGTTGGGCGTCGTGAGGTAAAGCGACTGGCTCGTAGCCCACTGCTGCAGTGCCTCAAAATTCGGCACAATCAAAGCCCCCAGCGATCGCTGATCCTGGCCCACCAGCATCATTTGGTCGATGTAGGCACTCTGCACGCAAACATCTTCAATCGGCTGCGGCTCGATATTTTCGCCATTGGTCAACACGATGGTATCTTTCGCCCGGCCCGTCAGCACCACATTGTTGTCAGCGGTCAGGTAACCCAGATCACCCGTATCAAACCAGCCCTCGGCATCAATTGCTTTGGCGGTCGCTTCCGCATTTTTGTAATAGCCCTGCATGACTTGCGGCCCCCGCACCAACACCAATCCCTTATGGCCGATGGCCAGCGGTTGCCGCGTTTCGAGGTTCACAATTTTGAACTCTGTGCCCGGAATCGGCTGTCCAGAAGCACCGCGCAGGTTGCCCCAAATGCGGCGAGCAGAGACGACCGGCGAGGTTTCGGTCAGGCCATAGCCCACGAGAATCGGCACATTGACAATTTCAAAAAACAGATCAATGTGGCGAGCCAAAGAGCCGCCGCCGCTGATCAGCTGTTTGACCTGTCCGCCCGTTGCCTGCCGCACCTTGCTGTAGACCAGCTTTTCGCCCAGCAGATGCAGTGGCCAAGCTAGCCCCTGCAGCACTCGCGAGCCCAGCTGCCTCAGCGGGGTCGGGTTGGGATGATCGAGGCTGAGATTGTTGGCCGTGCGGCGATTTTGCACATATTTTTTGCTACACCACATGAGGGTGTTGACCAGCTTTTGCTTGCTGGCCGGTTGTTCGCGAAACTGTTTTTGTGCCCCTTCATAGATCGACTCCCAAATGCGGGGCACGCCCACCATGTATTGAGGCTGGCTGCCTTTGAAGTCAGCTTTAATGTGGCGAATGTTGGTATAGGTCTGGGTGCAGCCTTGGGAATAAAGAAAGTATTCCGCGGTGCGGCCAAAGGTATGCCAAGTGGGCAGCAGCCCCAGCACGCGATCGCCCGGTTGCGGCTGCACCACAGCACCCAACGTTGTGATTTGATGCAGCAGGTTACCGTGGGTAATCATGACGCCCTTGGGCTTGCCCGTCGTGCCCGAGGTGTAAATCAGCGTCGCCAAACTGTCAGGGGTGGCAGGGGCGGGTTGCCACTCGCGTTGACCGCCAATTTCTAGCAGTTGCCCGTAGTTCACCATGTTGAAAGGCAGCGCCTCGGGCACCGGTTCATCGGAGAGCAGCACCGCAAACTGTAGGGGTAAGTCAAGAAAGCGATCGCGAATCCGCTGCCACAGTTTTAAGTGTTCAACGATCAGCACCGTGCTGTCACTATGCTCGGCAATGTAACGCAGTTCCTCCGTTTCAGCCTGCGCACTGCGCACGGCATCGATGCCGCCAGCGGCCATGATGCCCTGATCAGCAATTAACCAACGGTGGCTGTTGTCGGCAAAAAACGCGACGCGGGTTTCGGGAGCCAATCCCAAGCCCTGCAGCCCCGCCGCAAACTGCCGGATATTAGCCCACAATTCAGCGTAGGTCAGTTGGGCACTAGGCTCATTGTGGGCGTCATTCATCGCCAGCTGATGGCCATAGTGCTCTGCCGCCAGGGGCCAAATTTCGGCTAACGATTGCAGGCGCGAGTAGTCTGTCTCGGCGGCAATACCGGCGCGATCGCGCTGTTGCAGGTGATTCAGAACGCTGGGATTAATTTGGTTCATGGCGAACGACTCACAGCTAAGGGTGCCTGCGGTCAATCCTACAATAGGTTGCTATGCAGACTGCGAGGGGGCGGGCGATCGCTCCCCCTAAAAAAAGACATAATGAGAATTGGCTGGCATCAATCAGTTGACTAACTGAGGATGTCTGACGGGCGACAGCGGCGCTCAGCAATCAATGGGTCGCTGGGGTAGAGCCAAGGTTGCCCGGTATTGATCGGCCACTACCGTGTACATACCAGTGAGGGAATCAAAGCCATGCCAAAAGCAACGTGGAATGGGGCGGTGCTAGCGGAGAGTGATCGTTGTGAAGTCGTTGAGGGCAATCAATACTTTCCCCCCGACTCTTTGAATATGGAATACTTTAAGCCCAGCAGCAAAACGACCGGTTGCCCTTGGAAAGGCACCGCTTCGTATTACACCCTAGAAGTCGATGGCCAGACGAATCCCGATGCGGCTTGGGCCTATCAAGAACCCAAATCGGCGGCCAGCAACATCAAGGGCTACGTCGCCTTTTGGCGAGGTGTGACTGTAGAAACTTAGGGATCGGCGCTCAAACAAAATTGCCCCACAGCGTCCTTAATGGCCGGGGGAGAGAGGGAGCGAGGAACGAATTGAGCAATCTAGATGAGCCAATGCGCCCTCTATGCACTGACGGTTCCACCAACGTTCCCCTGAGGCCTCGATCAGGTCTCTTGCTGATCCTTCCACTCTCTTCCCAATTTCGGCAGGAGGCAGTGCGATGATTCAAAAAACTCGGTGGCGATCGCGATTCATCACGGTGGCGATCGCCTTGGCGACGGGGCTGCTGATCGTCATCACAGCCCCGGCAGCAACCCCTAATGACGGGCAGAACCCGTCTCAACGGGTAGGAGTGACCGCTACCGAGGTGGCTCAATCACCGGCACCAGCGGCAGCGGCAACCGTGTTATTAGAAGCGGACGGGGTGCTCGAAGCGGGCGACCAAATTTTTGCGGATGACAGCCTGTTTGACATCCATCCGTTTACTGGCGAAGCCGGGCAGGCCATCACTATTCGCATGGCGAGCGATGAATTTGATACCTATTTGATTGTGATCGATGCCGCCGATCAAACCATTGGCTCAAACGACGACGCCAGCTTATCAGAAACGAACTCAACGCTGTTGCTCACCCTCCCTGACACGGGTTCCTATCGAATTTTAGCCACAGCCTTTGACCAAACTCAGCGCGGTCGCTATCGCCTGACGGTGACCACTGCCAGCCCTGCCGACCTTCAGCAGCTCGCCAGTAATCACCTGTTTGAGCAGGGCACGCAACAGTATGAAGCCGGGGAGCTGCCAGCCGCGCTGGACACTTGGCAGCAGGCGCTGGCAATTTATCAAGCGCAAGGCCTGCAGGAACAAGCCGCGATCGCGCTGAACAATTTGGGCATTGCCTATCGGTCGCTGGGGGAATACCAGACCGCAATGGATGTCCTACAGCAGGCGTTAGCCATTGTCCGCGACATCGGCGATCGCTCAGGCGAAGCCATGGCCTTGAATAACTTGGGCAATGTGCAGAACTCACTGGGTAATTATCAGCCAGCGATTGAGTTGTATGAGCAGAATTTGGCCATTGCCCGCGACATCGGCGACCCGCGAAGCGAAGCCTCGGCACTCGGCAACCTGGGGCTGGTCTACGACACTTTGGGTCAGCATCAGCAGGCCCTAGAGTTTCACCAACAGACCTTAGAGATTTTTCGGGCCATCGGCGATCGCGCCAGCGAAGCCCAAGCTTTAGGCAATGCGGGACTGGTGCACCACTCTCTGGGCGATTATGCGCAGGCAATCGACCTGTATCAAGAGAGTTTAGCGATTGCGATCGAACTGGAAGATCGCCCGGCCCAGGCCAGTGCTCTCGGGAATTTGGGCACCACTCATCACATTCTCGGAGACTATGCAGTCGCGATCGATTTTCATCAGCAGGCGCTCGCCCTTGATCAAGCAATCGGCGATCGCCAGGGAGAGGCGTCTGCCTTAGGCAGTTTGGGATTCGCCTATGAGTCTTTGGCTGACTATGAGCAGGCGATCGACCTGTATCAACAGTCTTTAGCCATCAGACGCGACATCGGCGATCGCTTAGGAGAGGCGATTACCACTAGCAACGTGGGCATTACGTTGCTCAGTATGGGGCAACTGGCAGAAGCTGAGCGATCGCTCAGACAGTCGGTGGCCACCTATGAATCGCTGCGGACGGATCTCCCAGATGCTCAACTCATTTCACTAGCGGATACCCAAGCCTTTGCCTACGCCCATTTAGAGCGAGCCTTAGTCGCGCAAGGCCAAACCGCCGCTGCCTTAGAAATTACTGAACGTGCCCGTGCCCGCGCCTTTGTGCTGCAATTAGCCAGCCGTTTGCCGACGGCCCAGATCCGTGGGGTCGTAGCCGATACGGTCGCGAATGCAGTGACCACCGCTCCCTCGATTGCCGACATTCAACAAATTGCGCGGGATCAAAATGCCACGCTGATCACCTATTCGGTCATCTTTGATCAGGCGCTATATATCTGGGTTGTGCAGCCCTCTGGGGAGCTCACGTTTCGCTCCGTTGAGTTCGACGATACTGATGCCGATGGCAGACCCACCAACCCGATTGCCACGCTGGATGGCCCAGTCTATCCGGGTGGAGTTGAACTGTCAGCGCTGGATACCCTGGTCGCCGAGTCGCGCTCCGGGATTGGCGTGGTCGCTAGCCCGCCCACTCAGTCCACCTCGCCGCCGGCCTCCAGCACACCGAACGATCATCGCCTCACAGACTTGTATCAGGTCTTGATTGAGCCCATTGCCGATTTGCTGCCGGCTGATCCAGCGGCAAATCTCATCTTTGTGCCCCAGGGCAGCCTGTTTTTAGTGCCTTTCGCCGCCCTGCAAGATGCTGAAGACACCTATCTAATTGAGGCCCATACGATTCTAACCGCCCCCTCCCTGCAGGTCTTAAACCTGCTCACCCGGTCATCCGGGGCAGCGGCGAACAGCAGTCCGTTTCTGCAAGCTGAGAACGCTTTAGTGGTCGGTAATCCCATCATGCCGGAAGTGACGATTCCCAGTGGCAGCGGCCTGCAAAATCTGCAGTTGGCCCCGCTGCCGGGCACCGAAGCCGAAGCCTGGGCGATTAGTGACCTGCTCGGCCTCGCCCCCCTCATTGGGAAGCAAGCGACCGAAACCCAGATTAAACAGCGGTTACCCAATGCCCCGTTAATTCATTTGGCGACCCATGGGCTACTCGACTATGGGGCTCCCCAGTATTCAGGAGTGCTGGATGTGCCAGGGGCCTTGGCCGTCACCCCCGGCAATGGCGAAGACGGACTGTTGACCGCCGCTGAGATTTTTGAGATGGATCTACAGGCCGAGTTAGCCGTCCTTAGTGCTTGCGACACTGGGCGCGGGCGCATTACTGGCGATGGAGTTGTGGGTCTATCGCGCGCGCTAATCACAGCGGGCGTCCCCGCTGTCATGGTGTCGCTTTGGGCCGTGCCCGATATGCCAACCGCAGCCCTGATGACGGAATTTTACCGGCAGCTCCAGCAAGGACAATCCAAAGCGCAAGCTTTACGACAGGCCATGCTGATCACCCGGCAAACCACTCCAGACCCTCTCAACTGGGCCGCCTTTACTTTGATTGGCGCCGCCTAGTCGGCATGGCGCGATCGCGGTTTGGCCACTGGCGGCTCGTCGACTAAATCGAACGCCTGGATTCAGGTATTCCCAACTAAAAAGGGGATTAAATCCATGAAAATTCACTTTTTCATTAATCAAAATCTATGTTCTGGGTCGCGATCTTGACTCAAGATAACCGTATGGTAAGCAGGACTGTGCCGCCAGCAATGACATTGTTCTGAAGCTGTAACACTCGACTTGCCGCCAATAGCAACGCCCACTAACCTAAGTTTGCTTGGGCTAATTTCTCGGGCTCAGTTGAACCCCTTGCGAGAGTTGATGAATGAGCTCTAGTTTGATTCTGTCGAATGTCTTAAATCCGCCTGTTCTGTTCTTTTTTATCGGTTTAAGCGCCGTTTTCCTGAAATCTGATTTAGAAATTCCGCAGCCGATTCCCAAGCTGTTTTCCCTTTACTTACTGTTTGCCATTGGCTTTAAGGGGGGCCATGAGCTACACGAAAGTGGTTTAACTCCAGACATTGCGATCGCGCTACTGGCCGCCGTTGTGATGGCCGCTCTGGTGCCGGTTTACTCTTTTTTCATTCTGCGGTTAAAGCTAGATATCCATAATGCGGCGGCGATCGCGGCCACCTACGGCTCGATTAGCGCCGTCACGTTCGTCACCGCGAGTACGTTTTTAGCGCGGCTTGACGTTGACTTTGGCGGCCATATGGTGGCCGCCCTTGCTCTCATGGAGTCCCCCGCCATCATCGTGGGGCTCTTGCTGGTGCGCGTGTTTGCTCAGCAGCAAAATCCTAATCTTGACGACGATGACTTTTCTTGGGAAGAGGTGCTGCGAGAGTCTTGTCTCAATGGCTCAGTGTTTCTGCTCGTCGGCAGCCTGCTCGTCGGGGTCGTCACGAGCGAACAAGGTTGGGAAAGTCTGGAGCCGTTCACGGGTGAAATGTTTTATGGGGTGTTGACCTTTTTTCTGTTAGATATGGGTCTCGTCGCTGCCCGGCGCTTTCAGGATTTGCGCAAAGGGGGCGCATTTCTGATCAGCTTCTCCGTCTTGATGCCGATTCTCAATGCGGCGATTGGCATTGCGATCGCCGCCCTGATTGGCATGGGTGCCGGGGATGCGTTGCTCTTTGCCGTGCTCTGTGCCAGCGCCTCCTACATTGCGGTGCCGGCAGCCATGCGTCTGACCGTGCCAGAGGCCAATCCGAGCCTCTACATCTCGATGGCGCTGGCGCTCACGTTTCCCTTCAACATCATCGTCGGCATCCCCATCTACTTTCAATGTATTCAACTTTTTTGGGGCTCGTGATTGCCGATGCTATTTTCGCCAACCAAACTGATAAATGACCTCAAATTCGATAATTTTCGCGGTGATTTTTTTGGCGGATTAACGGCGGCGATCGTGGCGCTGCCGCTGGCGTTGGCCTTTGGGGTGGCCTCGGGGATTGGTCCCAGTGCCGGACTCTATGGCGCGATTAGCGTCGGTTTCTTTGCGGCTCTCTTTGGTGGCACACCCGCCCAGATTTCTGGCCCCACTGGCCCTATGACGGTCGTGATGGCCTCAACGGTCGCGGCCTTCGCTGCCCGCACCTCTGAGTCCGGTCTGGCCATGGTGCTCACCGTCGTCATGCTGGGCGGACTGTTTCAGATCTTGCTGGGGCTACTGCGGCTGGGCAAGTACATTACCCTGATACCCTACACGGTGATCTCCGGCTTTATGTCGGGGGTCGGCGTCATCATTATCGTGCTGCAAATCGGGCCGCTGCTAGGCCAAGAGGGCACAGCTGGGGTGGTCAACTCAATTGCGGCCATCCCGACCTATCTCAGCGACATCAATCCAGCGGCGGCGGGTTTGGGGCTATTGACATTAGCGATCGTCTTTGCCGCTCCGGCTCGACTCAACCGCATTCTGCCGGCACCGCTCATTGCGCTGGTCGTCTGCACTTTGCTGTCAGTATGGGGCTTGCCCAACAGCAATATTCCTCATATTGGGGATATTCCCGGCGGACTACCCACCCTTCACCCGCCTCAATTTGAGTGGCAAAACCTAAAAGATATGTTGGTCTACGGCGTCATGTTAGGCACGTTGGGCGCTCTAGACTCATTGCTGACATCGCTAGTGGCCGATAACGTGACTCGGACTCAGCACGATTCTGATCGCGAACTGATTGGTCAGGGCATTGGCAACATGGTCTCAGGCTTGCTCGGGGGATTGCCGGGGGCCGGTGCCACCATGCGCACAGTCATCAACGTGCAGGCGGGCGGGCGAACGCCAGTTTCGGGCATTATCCATGCCTTGTTGTTGGCCGTCGTCGTTTGGAAAGCCAGTTTTTTAACAGAACCCATTCCCAATGCCGTGCTGGCAGGCATTTTGATCAAAGTGGGCATCGATATCATTGACTGGGGATTTATCAAACGGGCTCACCGCCTCTCGACCAAAGGGGCCGGGGTGATGTACCTGGTGCTGGGTCTGACAGTCTTTGTCGATTTGATTACGGCCGTAGCGGTTGGCGTCTTTGTGGCAAATTTGCTCACCATTCAAAGCCTCACTGATTTGCAGGTGCAGGCCATGAAAACCATCACCCGACCCGAGAACCAAGATTGGCTGTCGCGCGAAGAGCAGATCTTACTGGGAGCGGCCCGAGGCAAAGTTTTGATGTTTCATCTCAGCGGTCCCATGAGCTTTGGTGCGGCTAAAGCAATTTCTCGCCAAATGTCGATTGTCGAAAACTATGAAATCCTCATTCTTGATCTCAGCGATGTGCCTCGCTTAGGCGTCACGGCCCTACTGGCGATCGAGACGATGATTAAAGATGCCTTTGCCAAAGAGCGAGAAGTCTTTGTAGTGGGTGCTCAGGGCCAAGTCTATCATCGCCTGCAATGTCTAGAGGTGCTGCGACAGTTACCCCCTGACAATCACTTGACTGAGCGCCTGATGGCGTTAAAGCAGGCAGTCGAGCTGATTCACCAGCGTGCCAAGCCGTTCGAGATCCAGCCCCATTGATCACCATCAGGACTGTTTACTATGCGTATCGTTAAGCGCCTTGAAATCATTGTCTCTTCACGGGAGATGCCCAAGATCCTCACTAAGCTCGACGAGGTGGGGGTCTCTGGCTACTCCGTCATCCACGATGTGACTGGCAGGGGGCATCACGGCACGGTTTCCGATGACTCAGACTTTGCGGCCACGACCTTGAGCAATGTCTACATCTTGTCGTTTTGCGCCAGTGACAAAGTGAAGCCAGTGCTTGAGCAGGTCAATCCCTTACTCAATAAGTTTGGCGGTGTTTGTTACCTCTCAGAAGTCATGGAGGTGCGATCGGCAGAGGGCATTGCCACTTTGTAACCGGGGCCCGCCCCTCTAAATCACATCGCACAGAACAACTATCAGGAAACCTCTTATTCGTTCTCCATGGCTTAAACGACTAGAGAACGTCAGTACGTCCCTTCATTTCTAGTTGGTTGCTAGCTCGTCTAACGCAGTTAGATCCATCTAATTTTGACCTCGTGAGAGGTCAGCCTCAGCCCTCGGCAGGATAACTAGCCGACAACTTCCATAATCTTGAACATTGGCAGGTACATTGAAACGAGAATTGACCCCACCATGCCACCGAGGATGACAATCATAAACGGCTCCATGATGCTGGTGAGCGCTTTCACGGCCTGTTCTACTTCGTCCTCGTAGAAATCAGCCACCTTCATGAGCATCTGATCGAGCTCACCCGTTTCTTCGCCAATGCTAATCATTTGAATCGCCATGGCCGGAAACACCCGGTGTTGCTGCAAGGCCAGACTAATCATGCCCCCAGTCTGAATTTCATTGCGCGCTTCATCAATGGCATCAGAAATCACTCGATTGCCCGCCGTGTCTCGCACAATTTCTAACGACGTCAAAATCGGGACTCCAGAACGCGAGAGAGAACCGAAGGTGCGACAAAACCGTGCCGTTGCCGTCTTTTGCACCAAATCGCCAAACAATGGAAGCTTCAGCAGCAAACGGTCAATATTTTGCTCACCGCTATCAGTCGCATAGTAGCGTCTGAAGGCAAAGGCGACACCCACAATTATGCCAATCATGATTACCCAGTTTAAGGGCTGCCGCAGAAACACACTGATTTGCAACATAATGCGAGTAAACAGCGGCAACTGGGCGTCTAACTCCTCAAAAATTTCGGCAAATGTGGGCAATAGAAAAACCGTCATTGAGATAAAGATCACGATCGCTAACAGCGACACCGTCACCGGATAAGCCATGGCCGACTTAATCTGGTTTTGCAGTCGATTGAGATCTTCTAAAAGTTTGGCGAGTCGATTGAGCACCTCATCTAAGACACCCCCAACTTCCCCTGCTTGCACCAAGCTGACATACAGTTTGTCAAAGCAGCTAGGATGCTTGCTCATCGAATCCGAAAGGCTCGTGCCCTGCTGCACATCGGCATTGACATCTTCGAGTGCTCGCTTCAGTTTGGGATTCGGACATTCTTCTGACAGCACGCCAATCCCACGCACGAGGGCAACCCCCGCATTGACCAATGCCGCAAACTGTCGAGAAAACACGGCCTTGTCTTTGACAGACACTGACGTCATCGCCATTTTGATTTCATTCAGGTCGAAGTTGAAGCTTCGTTCTTCCTTCAAGTCCTGAATGAATAGCCCCTGATCTTTCAGCAAATTACGAGCTTCAGAGGGGTTAGACGCGGCAACTTTCTCTTTGCGTTCACGCCCTGCACTGTCTCGACCGATAGCAACGTAGGTAGGCATAATCCTAAAGCGGCAATGGTATTAAAAAACTCAACCGAATCATCGAAAGCAGAAAGCTACTCTGTCTGATGGGTATTTTCTTACTGTAGAAGCTCCTTGAGATGCCGCTACGTTAGCACATAGCGCTGAAACGAAAACGGTTTCTCAAGATTTGGCAGGTCTACTCTCAAGCAGCTGACGCAGGCATGACCCAAGCGCTTCGACCAAGCCAGAGCACTTGGGTCAGTTTGGTCTACCGACGGCGACCGGCGGCGGTAGCTTGCTGCGTAGCACCAGCGCCCTTCGGTCCACCCTCAAGGATGCGCTGTAATTCCTCGGGTCGCGAGGTTTTAGACATGGCAGAATCAAAGGAAATCGTACCAGCCTGATACAAATCGGCCAGCACCCGTTCCAGAGTCTGCATCGCCAAGCGCCCGCCGGTCTGGATAGAGCCGTAGATTTGAGCGGTTTTGCCTTCTCGGATCAGGTTGGAGATGGCCGGTGTCACCACCATGATCTCTTGGGCCATCACCCGGCCAAACTCACCCGGTTTGGGATTGGCCTTGGGCACCAGACACTGACTCAAGACCGCTACTAAAGAGTTGGAAAGCTGTACTCTGACTTGAGTTTGCTGCTCTGGCGGAAAGACATCGACCATGCGATCGACCGTTTGAGAGGCCGAGCTAGTATGCAGGGTACCAAAAACGAGGTGACCGGTCTCAGCCGCTGAGATCGCCAAAGAAATCGTCTCTAAGTCCCGCATTTCACCCACCAGAATGACGTCGGGGTCTTCCCTCAGGGCCGCTCTTAGGGCATTACCAAAGCTCTTCGTATCTTCACCAATCTGACGCTGGTGAATCAAGCTTTTGTTCGGTTCGTACACAAATTCAATGGGATCTTCAACGGTTAAGATATGCTCTGGCCGAGTCAAATTGATCTCGTTGATCATTGAGGCGAGCGTGGTCGATTTCCCTGACCCAGTCGGCCCCGTCACCAGAATCAACCCTCGAGGCTTTTCAGAAAGCTCGCGGACGATCGGTGGCAAGCCCAACAAATCCATCGTCGGGATTTTGGAACTCAGAGCCCGCAAGCAGGCAGCATAGGTGCCTCGATCCTTATAGACGTTGACCCGGAAGCGCGCTAACCCTTTCACTCCGTAGGAACAATCAAGCTCCCAGTTTTGCTCTAACGCTTTTCGCTGACTGTTATTCAGCATGCTGAAGATAAGTCGTTGACAAGCTTCGGGGCTCATGGGTTCATGCTCAGTCGGGGTGAGCTTACCGCTGATCCGAATGTAAGGGGGTAACCCAGCAGAAAGATGGAGGTCTGAGCCACCACGCTCAATAACTTCTTCCATCAAGTCTTCAATCATCATTTCCATAGCATTACCTCGTGGGAATAGGTGTTGTCGGGGCGCGGAAAAAAGCAGGTGCGCCGAAAGTTTGAAGTCTATCTGGCCTCAAGGTTATGACTTAAAGCGGGGAGTTAAGCAGTAGGGGCAGTCTAACCAGTCTTGCTGCAGTTCAGCTTGACAGTTTTCACAGGTGAGAGAGCTTTTGCGTCGGGCTTTGAGTTCAGCTTCCAAACCAGTATCGGTAAAGGTAACCCGTTCAACTTCGTCAAGGGAAGTGTAGCCCTGACGCACCAAGTCCAAGCTGTAGGCCAGCAGCGTCTTCATGCCTTCTTCGACGGCGGCTTCCTTGATTTGTTCGCTGGGCACGCCGTCCGCAACGAGTTTCTGCAGAGTCTCAGTCATCTGCATGACTTCGTATACCCCGACCCGGCCTTTGTACCCTACCCCTTGACAGGTCTCGCAGAAGGTGCCATCAGATCGTGCTGCCGCAATTTGCTCAACTGACAAGACATTGGCCTTGTAAATCGTGAGTTCTGAGTCGCCGGCACTGGCTAGGCCAAACCTCGACAACTCTTCATGGCTGGGGGTGTAAGGAATTCTGCATTCAGAGCACACCTTTCGCATCAATCGCTGCGCTAAGACGCCAATCAGTGAACTGGAAACTTGAAAGCCCTCCATCCCCATTTCTTCTAGCCGAGAAATCGCTCCAGCAGCATCGTTGGTGTGCAAGGTCGTCAGCACCAGATGCCCCGTCAAAGCCGCCTCAATAGCTGTTTTCGCCGTTTCTGGGTCACGGGTCTCACCCACCAGAATGACATCGGGATCTTGGCGCAAAAAGGCCCGCAAGATAGAGGCAAAATTCATGCCCTTCTCACGAATCACCTGAACCTGAGTAATCCCCGGCAAAGCATACTCAATCGGGTCTTCGGCTGTACTAATGTTGATGCCCGGATCGTTGCGCTCAGAGAGCAGAGAATAGAGCGTGGTCGTTTTACCTGAGCCCGTTGGCCCCGTCACCAAAATCAGGCCATAGGGGCGAGAGGCCATCTCGCGAACGACGTTCAGAGACTCTTCATCAGTGATGAGCTTGTCAATGCCCAGTTGGGTTGAGGAGTTATCCAAAATTCGGAGAACCACCTTCTCGCCGTAACGGCTGGGCAGGGTACTGACGCGAAAGTCAATTTTGCGGCCTTGAAACATGCGACGAATACGACCGTCTTGGGGAAGCCGTCGTTCGGCAATATCCAGCTCCGCAATGATTTTGAAGCGGGCCGTCACCGCTGGCACAATCTTTTTGGGAAATTTCGGGAAAGCCTCGCGTAATACACCATCCTTGCGGAACCGCACTCGTAAAGATTCTTCTTGCGGTTCAATATGAATGTCGGAGACGCCTTCTTGTAGAGCTTTGACCAAAATCTTGTTAACCAAGGCAATCACCGGCGCGGCACCGGCATCCTGCAGGGCATCGTTGAGGTCAGATTCCTCTTCGCTAACTTCCTCTAAGGCAGCAGCATCAAAATCTAAGTCTTGCAGGTCAGATTGAACATCGACGGCCTGCTCCATGTCTCGCTGTTTTTCGCGGGCAACTTTTTCATCCAAGTACCCAGAAATCAAGCGTTGATAATCTTCAACCGTGATGACCATGCGTCGCAAACGTAAGCCCGCTGGGCGCAAAATGCGATTGAGGTCATCCTGTGCCTCAAGATTTTCAGGATCCACCATCGCTACGAGCACGGAGGGATCTTCACCGTCATCGCGCGATAGCGGCACCAGTTGATGGCGACGGCACGTATCGACCGGAATTAAGGTGTCGATAAATTGGCCAATCTGTTGAGAGGACAGCGAATCCAACTCAGGGTCAACCGACTCAATACCGTAAAGAATTTTTAGCTCAAACAGTTGCTGCTTCTTGTATTGCCGTACGAGTTCAGGCGAAAGCTGTTGTCCTGTCAAAGATTCCAGGACATCCGTTAGAGCCCGACCTGACCGTCGGCTTTCCGCCAATGCCTGTTGCATTTGCTCGCTATCAACCAGACCAGCCTGGATGAGTTTGTTGCCAAAAGGCGAGAAGCTGCGTTGTAGAACGAGAGCGCGACGCTGTGAGGAATTCGTCATAGCGGATGCAAGAATCTGTAAGTGAGTAGGTCAGAGAGTCAGAAATACGGTCGGAAGATGCACTGGGTTAGTGTTCCCGGTAGCCCTCGTGGGTGAATCACCCGACCGTAAAAGTGGCTGCGGTTAAAAATTTATCGATAGCTATCAGATGGAATGATAATAGCCTCATCTGTAAAACTGTGGTTCTTTGCCCGCAATGATTTGTGGAAAACAGGCTTGCCATCTTGGCTGTCAGGACGCAGACATCATGAGCGAGCGAGTATCAACAGCCAACAGTCTCTGTCGCAATTCGACTTAGATTTGGGGATAGTGATTTTCTTGGGAACAGGGGGCTGACAATCACCTTAGGTGAGGGCTCGATTGAGCTGCCTTATAGAACCCATTTGAGATCTTTTGAATTTTGAGTGAATCTGTGAGGAGTGTCG
>CALCCA010000123.1 GCA_937899725.1 uncultured Halomicronema sp. | reverse complement strand
GTCCCCCCATTTTTTTGGGTTTTTATTTTCGTGGGTGGTTGCCTTCTCTCTCACCATCTCTTATATCGCCCGCTCCGGGGACTGTAACCCACCGCTCTTAACTAGCCTGTGGCCGCACTTTTTCCTCACGGGAATTGGCGCGTAAACGTCATGGGCCGTTTTCCCTTTAATTAATTGATGTCGATTTGAGGACGCCTCTATGACAAGCACTATGTCAGCTACCCAGCTAGGCTTTGAGCCCTTTGTTGAAGCCTCTCCTACAGAATTGCGATCGCACGCCACTGACGCCGACGTTCAAGCGGTGATTTGGGCGACCTATCGTCAAGTCTTAGGCAATGACCATGTGATGCAGGCCGAACGCCTCACCAGCGCTGAGTCGATGCTCACCCATGGCCATATCAGAGTGCGCGATTTCGTGCGGGCTTTAGCGCTCTCGGAGTTGTACAAGCAAAAATTCTTCTACAGCACGCCGCAAGTCCGGTTTATTGAGCTCAACTTTAAGCATCTACTGGGGCGGGCGCCTTACAGTGAAGCGGAAATTTCTGACCATGTGAACTGCTATGTCGAGCATGGCTACGAAGCGGAAATTAATAGCTATCTCGACTCAGCCGAGTACCAAGAGAACTTTGGCGATCAAATTGTCCCTTACTATCGGGGGTTTGCGACCCAAACTAGCCAAAAGACCGTGGGCTTTGTCAGAATGTTTCAGCTCTATCGGGGATATGCGAGCAGCGATCGCGCTCGGGTCAATCACAAAAAGGGCTGCCTCACTGAAGACCTGGCTCGAAACACGGCTAGCCCTTTAAGAACCTCTACTTTGAGCAAAGAACTGTTGGGGACAACCGGGGGCAACCGCGAGCAAATGTATCGCATTCGCGTTTCTCAAGGCGCTAGCGGGCGCACTCCCCAAATTCGTCGCAGCGTTCAAGAATACGTCGTCAGCTACGAGCAGCTGTCGCCCACCTTGCAACGCCTTAACCAACGGGGTAGCCGGATTGTCAACATCACTTCGGCCTAGACGCTCTCAACGGTTACGGCCTTAAAATGGCCCCCGGTGCCGATATCACTGCAGTCAATGCCACGATATCGGCATCGGGGATCGCTAAAAATCTCAATTTGTATCCCCAATTCAGAGCACTGCACGTCAAATAGTATGCTCAGAATAGAAAGTTTTCTGTTGAAAATTCTCTGTCGGGGGTTTAGCCGTGCTTAATTTCTGCGATTGGCACGCTATTTTTGCGCCCACCCCTTACCTACTAAAATCCATATAATCCAAGGAGATGAACCTGTGGCGATTACCGTAACAGCTGACCGTTTAGGCACCACCCCATTTGCTGAGCAAAGCCCGGTAGAATTACGTCCCAAAGCATCATCGAGTGATGCTCAAGCGGTAATTTATGCGGTCTATCGACAGGTTTTAGGTAACGATTATTTGATGCGGTCGGAGCGCCTGACTGAATTAGAGTCACTGCTCACCAATGGCAGCATCTCCGTGAGAGACTTTGTGCGAGCGGTGGCCAAATCAGATTTGTACAAAACCAAGTTTTTATATCCCAACTTTCAAACCCGCGTCATTGAGTTGAATTTCAAGCATCTCTTAGGGCGAGCTCCCTATGACGAAGCGGAAGTCGTTGAGCATCTTGATCGCTACGAAAACCGAGGGTTTGAGGCCGATATCGATTCTTACATTGATTCGGCAGAGTATGAAAACCAATTCGGTGACAACATCGCTCCTTACTATCGGGGATTCAATACTCAGACCGGTCAAAAAACGGTTGGCTTTACCCGGATGTTTAGTTTATATCGGGGCTACGCCAACAGCGATCGCGCTCAAATCGCCGGTAGCCAGTCTCGTCTCGCGGCAGAATTAGCGATGGGTAGCTCGTCTGCGGTCATCCCACCTTCCGGTGTCGACAATCAAGGCTGGGCTTATCAAGCGCCGAAGAAAGGCTACGTCTCGACTCGCGTCTTTGGCCGACCCACCTCAACCGCAGAGCGCGGCCAGCTTTATCGCATTGAGGTCGCTGGTGGTCGTTCGCTGGGCTATCCCAGAATTCGTCGCACTAACCGAGTGTTGGTCGTTTCCTACGAAGCCCTGTCTAAAACGCTGCAGCAAATCAACAAAACTGGGGGCCGGGTCGCTAGCATTACCCCAGCTTGACAGCCTTGACGGTTCAGCTCATAAAACCCGATTTATCCAAAGGTATCAGTCATGTTAGGACAATACGCAACGAGCCAAGCCTCGAGTATCGACAGTCGAATTTTTGTGTATGAGGTGACTGGGCTAGCCCAAAACGAAGTCACTGATAGTCAACAGTTTGCGATTCGTAGCAGCGATCGCCAACAGATGCAGGTGCCCTTTCATCGCATGAATGAGGTGATGCGACGGATCACCAAGTTGGGGGGCGAGATTGTCAACATTCGTCCCCTGAACAGCCCTGAGTCCTCAGCTTCAGCTGAGGAATAATCTCGTTGATTAAAGCGATTCACTCTCAATAACTTGAAGGGTGAATCGCGATCGTTTGCGAACCAGTAGGGTGCATTGGCTAAGCCAATGC
>CALCCA010000122.1 GCA_937899725.1 uncultured Halomicronema sp. | reverse complement strand
AATCAGCCCGAAAATCAGCCCGAAAATCAGCCCGAAAATCAGCCCGAAAATCAGGCGATAAGCCCATTTTGGGGCTGGCATAGGTAACCAATCATGGGGTTGCAGACCCTCAATCAAAAAGGCCGTTTGGGTTTGGGCCTTGAGCTGTGCTGCCAGCCGCTTAAATAGTGGCGGGTATCGCGGCGGCTGTAGGGCAACGTACCCTGTTCGTTTTCGTAGCGGGTAAAACGCTCCTCGATATAGGCTTCAAACACTTCCGTTTGGGTCTGGGCCGGGCGATTAGCGAGGGCCACCACCATCACTGTCAACATCAGCGGTGTTTGGGCCAGTTCTGCCAGTTCTGCCGAAGGCTGAATGGCTTGTACCCACAAACTAGGTTGGCCCATTGCCGTCAAATAGTCTTGTATTTGCCCATCGCTCATGGGTTGCAGCTCTACTGCGCCGTTGAGCCCTGTCAGCTTCACCGCTCCCAGTCGAAATTCTTTCGTGCGGCAGCACACCACGGCCTGCCTGTCCGGTTCTGCCTCCGGCAAAAACTCGTTGATTTTGACGGCGCATTTCTGTTGCCGCGCTAGCCCCAACTCATCCAAACCATCCAACAGTGGCAAAATCTGGTGCGTGGTGAGCCAATGCTGTCCAATTTTTAGCGGCACGCTGTACTCTGCTTTCAGTTGTGCCACGAGCCACTGGTCAATGGGCTGCTGGTCATTCGTCCAGTTCGACAATTCAAAAATGATTGGCACGGGGGCTTCACCATGCTCTTCGGCGTTGGTAATCAGTTCCCTGGCCAGTTCTAGCAGCGTTGTCGTCTTGCCTGCACCAGGCTTTCCCAAAATCAATAACCGCCCCGCTACATCGCCCCGCTTAAACACATCGACCATGCGATCTGAGGGGGCCAGCGCTACAGGTGCCTTGTTAGGGCGCTGCAATAGCCGCATCGGGTTTAAGCTTTGCAGCCGCGTCACAAACGTCGATTCCGGCTGAGATGACGCTTCTGGTATCGGGATTTCTCGCTGATAGCGACCGACTTCTTGCGGTTGATCTGCCCAACTCAAGGCAATGAGTTGATCGGTGCTCAGCACATCCGTCAGCCGCTTTTCAATTTTGATTTTGCCGGCTTTCAGCAGCTTGGCCCGATCAGCTTGGGTATTGGGTACAGTCGTTGCAGCGGTTCCCCGTAGCTTGGTTCGAATGCTCTGCAGAGTGCCGATCAGAGAATCCAGCAGCTTGAATTGCCTATCTAAGAAGGCCAGAACAATCCCCAGCCCTACGCAGACGGTGATGATGCGAAGTAAAATCGGCGCTTCCTGAACCCGAGTTAATTGTTCGATGACCTGCTCTGACAGAGGTATTTGCAGCGGTAAGTCTGACAAAAAGGCAAAGTGCATCAGCTCAAATCGCTCTGACAACAAAATTTGATGCCATTGTACTCTTTGTCACTCCGCAAAGAATACTGCGGCTCGACTCCCCTCAGAGTTGTGATCGGTCACAATTTACTCACAACGGTTGCAGAGGCAAGCTCACAGTCCAGGAGAATTGCGATGACCGCTATCCTCACCACACCCAGCAATTTGATAAGGCACAAATAGTAGATTTTTGAACAAAACTGGCATGACTGTAGACGCTTGATTCGCGATCGCTCCTGCCCTGTTTAGGGATGCGCTTGAAAATAAAGTACCAGTGGCACGAGTTTCGACTCCGCTCAACTCTCGGGATGCGTAGGTTGAGCGGAGTCGAAACCGGATTTGCCGGTACTTTATTTGGGCGCGGTTCCCTTACTGCGTGAGTTGCTTACTTCGTTTCATCTTCAAAAGCCATGAGGGCTTGGCGGCTGCCCATTGCCTTGGCCTGCTGCAAGACCGGTGGAATCATTTCTGTGGTGAGCATCAGAAAACGTCAGCCTAGCTAATGTCGAGGCTGACTGAAAGCCTCTCGGGCATAATCTTGGCATCCCAATGCAGGAATCTGCAGAACTTTCTGGTGCAGGGTTACCGCCTTGAGTAAGGCTCAGAGATTTTTAGAGGGCTGCCAGGTATGTTCACTAGGGTAAAAAAACTTGCCCGCCATCAGCGACTCTTTGTTCCGAAAATCTGCGCTGAATTCAGAAATTATTGATCAGAAGAAGTATGGAGAGGTCTAGATAACAATCAACTAGCGCATCACTTTAGCAGTAAATTTACTGGGATTTTTTGGTTTTCTTCAGAATTGCAAGGCCCGCTTTATCACTCACTAAGCCCAGGATTAAGCCCTGAATAAGCTAATTCAAAATGCTTTCTATTAATAACGATTTGATACAAATTAGTATTAACGGAAACAAACGAATTTATTGAGCGATTAAACCCATGAAAACACTTGCGATCGGATCTGGCTTACTCTGTGCGGCTGCTTTACTATGCTCTTCAGCAAATCCTGCAGCTGCCAGCAACTTGGTTGTGAATGGTGGCTTCGAGTCAGCGAATTTCCAAAGGAATATGTGGACGACTTTTGGCGAGGGTCAGCTAGAAGGCTGGACCCCCTTTGAGGGTAGCCGCATTGAAATCCGCAAAAACGTGGTTGGTACGGCCTACGAAGGTGAGCATTTTGCCGAGCTAGATAGCCACTACAACAGAAATACTCCCCCCGAGGAAATTGGTTTTTTCCAGGATATTGTGACCACAATCGGGCAGAAGTATCATCTCTCATTTGCCTATGGCCCACGTAACGGTATCAATGGTGATAACAAGCTAGCCGTTGAATTTGGCGAGGGTACCTACGAAGCAATTGATGCCGGCAACAGCGGTGACGGCTGGAAAATCTTCAACAAAACAATCACTGCGACTGAATCAAGCACACGTCTGAAGTTCTGGTCTTTGGGTAAGAAGGACACGTTAGGGGCCAATATTGACGACGTTGTTATCGAAACTGCTGTAGATGTACCCGAACCTTTCTCAGTCCTCGGTTTAGCTACGGTTGCTGGCGTCGGAGTTGCTGGAACAATGCGTAAGCGCATGAGCGAAGCTGCATAGCATTTGCAACTAACTTGCATGAAACAAGCCCTCGGCTGCAGTAGCAGCCGAGGGCTTTGGATTAAAGCGTCTTAGCTAGAAGACCGGTTTGATATTATTCAACCCCTTCAATGCGGTCTTCGACTTCTTGGTAAAGCTCTTGCAGCCGCTCCAGGTTTTCGTCGCTGGTTTCCCAGTAGCCGCGCCCGTTTACTTCCAACAGAGTTGACACCATCCGACGGAAGGAATTGGGGTTCAAGTCCATCAGTCGTTTGCACATCTCCGGATCTTTGATGAAGGTGCTGTTGGTGTCTTCGTAGACCCAGTTATCCACCGCATCGGCAGTGGCTGACCAGCCCATCGTATTCACCAAGCGCTTCGACAGCTCTCGCACGCCCTCATACCCGTGGGAGAGCATGCCCTCATACCACTTGGGATTCAGCATCTTAGTGCGGGCATCCAGTCGCACCGTCTCTGATAGGGTGCGCACCTGAGCGTTGGCCGTCGTGGTGTCCGCCACATAGGAAGCCGGCTTGGTGCCGTCACCCCGCAGACTCGCGACCACCTTGGTGGGGTCAGAGTCGAAGTAGTGAGACACATCCGTCAGCGAAATCTCCGACGAATCCAGGTTTTGGAAGGTGACTTCCGCCTTTTTCAAAGAAGACTCAAACAAGTCGCGAGACTCATCCATGACGCCAGGGTTATCCGAGTTGAAGGCAAAAGACTTCCGGTTCAGGTACATCTCCTGCAATTCTTTCTCCTCTTCCCAACTGCTATTTTCCACCGCCAGGTTAACGTTCGAAGCATAGGAGCCCGACGCGTTAGAGAAGATGCGGGTAGCAGCAGTACGCAGGTCGCAGCCCATCTGCTCTGCCTGCTCTAGCGCGTGCTTGCGAACGAAGTTCATGGACAGGGGCTCGTCCGCTTCGGCCGCCATTTTGACCGCGCGATCCAACAGGGCCATCTGGTTGATAAACAAATCGCGAAAAACGCCGGAACAGTTCACCACAATATCGACGCGGGGCCGACCCAGCTCTTCGAGCGACAGCAGCTCTAGCTTGTTGACGCGACCGAGAGCGTCGGGCACCGGCTTGACGCCGACAAACCACAGCATTTGCGCCAGCGATTCGCCATAGGTCTTGATATTGTCCGTACCCCAGAGCACCGTAGCAATGGTTTCCGGATAAGCGCCGCCGTTTTCTTGTCGCTGCCGCTCTAGCAGGCGATCAACCACAATTTTCGCCGACTGCACCGCCGCTAGCGTCGGAATCGATTGCGGATCAAGCGCATGGAGGTTTTTACCCGTGGGCAACACGTCAGGGTTGCGAATCGGATCGCCACCGGGGCCAGGGAGCACATATTCCCCTTCTAACCCTTTCAGCAAGGCACCCAGTTCGTTGTCGGCGCAGACCTGCTCCAAGCAGTATTCCAAAAACTCCATCAGGGGCTTAATAGTTTCGCCTTCCACACCGGGATAGCCCGCTTCTTGCAGGGCCTTGATCCAGGGCTCTTTACGGCCAATATTGAGGAAGTTGAGCCGCGATACCATGGAGACGCGACCATCGGCATCGACCTGCTCGTGCACTAGGGCCGCCACCGCCTCCCGCACGCCCTGATTGATGTCGTACAACAGCTGCACGTCGTCCAAAACGCCACGATCGCTATTCCCATAAATCTCGTCAATATCGCGACCCAGGCTCTCGGCAATCACTCGCTGCAGGCTCTTAATGCCCTCTTCATCGCGATCGAGCCCAGCAATATTGACCAGGGTGGCGATCGCCTCTTCTGCGGTCGGTGGTTTGCCAATCACATGCAGGCCGCAGGGCAGCAGGCGCGACTCGATTTCCATCAGCTTGATGTAGATCTTGCCTACTAGGTTGTCGCGATCGTCCGTGGACATTTCGCTGCCATCAATCTCTGGCAGCGACACATCGCGATCCAGGTTGCAGACCCGCGCCGTTTCCACAATGGCATTCACAATCTGAATGGCGCGACCACTATCCTTTTGTGACTGGTAGGAACTAATCAGTTCGCTCAGCTCCTTTAGCCCCTTGTACAGTCCCGCGTTCTCAGCCGGTGGCGTCAGGTAGCTGATGGTTTCGGCATAGCCGCGTCGCTTGGCGATCGTCGCCTCGGAGGGATTATTGGCAGCGTAGTAATAGAGGTTGGGCGTGCTGCCAATCAGGCTATCGGGGTAGCACATGCCCGACATGCCCATCTGCTTGCCGGGCATAAATTCTAGCGAGCCGTGGGTGCCAAAGTGCAGCACCGCATCCGCGCCCCAGATTTGCTCCAGATAGGTGTAGTAGGCAGCAAACCCGTGGTGGGGGCTGGCCGATCGCGAAAACAGTAGCCGCATCGGGTCGCCTTCGTAACCAAAGGTGGGCTGCACACCGATGAACACATTGCCAAAGGCCTTGCCGTACACCAGCAGATTTTGGCCGTCGGTGTTGAGGTTGCCGGGTGGCGGCCCCCAGTTCTCTTCTAACCGCGTCGAGTAGGGGGTGAGTGCTTCATACTCGGGCACCGACATGCGGTAGGCCACGTTCAGTTCAGGGCTAGCGTACTGGGCCTGCGCATCGTGAATCACCTCCTGCATCAGCGCTTCGGGAGAGGCGGGCAGTTCCGGCAGGTCATAGCCGTTTTGCTTCATCGCCTCCAGCACTTTATAGATGGAGCCAAACACGTCCAGATAGGCCGCAGTGCCGACGTTGCCTTTGTCGGGTGGAAAGCTAAAGACGGTGATCGCTAGCTTTTTATCGACTTTGGGCTTGCGGCGCAGGTTACCCCACTTCATCGCTCGCTGCGCAATGGAGCTGATGCGATCTTGCAGGGAGATCGCCCGTCCGGTCATGCCATCGCGACCGGAGAGCACAATCGGCTCGATCGCCCCATCCAGTTCCGGAATCGCCATCTGCAACGCGACCTGAATCGGGTGTAGGCCCAAATCACTGGCTTCCCACTCTTCCGTCGTTTGAAACACCAGCGGCAGCGCCACCATGTAGGGTCGGTTCAACCGCTGCAGGGTTTCGATCGCCTTAGGATGATCTTGCCGGGCCGGGCCACCCACCAGGGCGAAGCCCGTCAGCGACACGACGGAATCCACAATTGCCTCTTCCGGCTGCAGGGGATCAAAAAAGTATTCGTTCACCGGCTTAGCAAAATCCAACCCCCCGGAGAACACGGGAATCACCCGAGCGCCCAAATACTCCAGCTCTTGCACCATGGCAGCGTAGTGGGCTTCATCGCCCGTCACCAGGTGCGTGCGCTGCAACACCAAACCGACGCAGGGAGCCAGCGGATCACGCAGGGCGGCAGGCAGATCCTGGCGGGACTCATACCAGTTGAGGTATTCCTTCAAATCCTCAAACATCTGGGTCGCCATCGGATGCCAAATGCCGACATCGGGAAAAGTGACAGGCGCCGCATGTTCTAGACTCTCTGCCTGCGGTGCCCCGGCGATCGCCTTATCCGCAAACACGTAGCGATCGGCCAGCATCAAAAAGAAATTTTGCAAATTATCGGAAGAGCCGCCCAGCCAGTATTGAAAGCTGAGCATAAAGTTGCGGGCATCCTGCGCTTTTTCCACGGGCAAATATTTCAGCACGTTTGGCAGGGTGCGCAGCAGCTTCAGCATGGCGTCTTCAAAGCCGCTGCCATTTTTCTGGCGGCGCTTTTTCATAAACTCGCCAATCACACTCTTCGACTGGCCTAGCTGCGCCATCGAGAAGCTGCCCATTTTGTTCAGGCGCATCACCTGCGGCATCGAAGGAAACACCACCGCCGCATCGAGGCGATCGCGATGGGGCTGTACGGCAGCGACCACCTTATCAGCCAAGTCTTCAATAAAGATCAGCGAGGCGATGAAGATGTTGGCCTCGGCGATGTCCTGCTGAAACGCCGCATAGTTTTCGGGGTTGCGTAGCTCTTCAATCAGGTAGCCGCTGACCTCAAAGGCCACTTCTGGGTTGCTGGCATTGAGCTGGCGAATGGCGGCTGACAGAGCACTCTGATACTGAGACTCCAAAACCACATAGACCACTTTGACCAGCGATCGGCCACCGAGATCGGCGGGCGCGATGTGTCGCACAGTGGGCTTAACGTGGGTGAACATGCAGCGATGACTCCTTATGACGTGTCCAAAGTTTAGGCGTCGCAGTCAGCCAGCTAACCCAAGCAAACAATCGCGCCCCCTTTCAAGACCCAATCCCTTTGCCTGACGGTCAACTTACGGCTTCATCTAACCACCATAGAATGTGGCGAATTGCCTCGGCAAAATGTATTTACAAAAGCCTGCAATTCCTGTAATGAAACCGCATTAACTAACTCAAATAGGTTTAAACACCTATCCAGGTTCTACCAAAAAAACCTTGCCAGATAAGGGGTACAGCCATATGCGTAATAATTCGCAATACATTTGGGCGTAAAAACTCGCGTTTTTTAAAGTTTTGTACCAACATTGGTTTTCTCTATTTTTTGTATAGGAAAAATAAAGCCTGGAATTTCCTCTCCAGCAGTTGAAAACTGGCCTCTAAATCCGAAAAGATTAGGAATTTCTGGCCTTTGGCGCTGAAGTGTGGGGTTGCGGCAGTTCGTTATCAGTGCCGAAAAACAGTCAACACCGTTCCGCTAATGTGAGACAGGGGTATCCGCTGAATCACTCCGTGGCGACAGTGAGCTCTGGCACATTCCACAGCGCAAACGGTCGCACAATGCCCGAATAATTAATCCCTTCAATGGTGTTACGAACCGCACCCATATTAAGCGGATTCACCAGATAGATAAAGGGCAAATACTCTTGAGCTAGGCGCTGGCTCTCAAAATAAAGTTCACGGCGCTTGTCTTCATCTACTTCTTGAGCCGCTCGAATGTAGATATCCGAAATGCGCCGCTCCCACTCCGCCGTTTCCCAGCCTTCGAGCGGCTCTTGGCCCGCCAAAGCATTTTGGTTGAAGGCGTGCAGCGAGCCATTAACACTCCACACCGTTGAGCCACCGTTGGGTTCTAACCCAGCAGTAAAGCCAATAATGTGGGCTTCCCAGTCCAGGCTATCGCTAAGCTTCGTCACCAAGGCATTGAAGCTGATGGGCTGAAAATCTACCTGAATACCCAGTTTGCTCCAGTCTTGCTTGAGCTGTGACCCAAGCGATTCGCGGATTTTGTTGCCCGAGTTGGTGATCAGCGTAAACCGGACGCGATTGCCTTCGGCATCCTGCAGTTCTCCAGTTGGGCTGTATTGAAACCCATCTGCCAGCAGCAGTTCCTTCGCTTTTTCAAGATCGTAGTCATAGGTCGGGATGCCGTCTGCCGGACTGGCATAAAATGGACTTTGCACCGGTAGCGGCGAGGTTTGCGGTTCGCCCAAGCCTTGATAAATATTGTTGATCATCGTTTGGCGATCAATGCCGTAGGAGAGCGCTCGGCGAAAGGCGATAGAGTTAAACCATTGGGACTTGATCGGATCAACCAACGGTGTGCCATCCCGACTCGCCTTATTCAGGTTGAAAGTTACAAAGGTAGTCCCCAAGGTTGGCCCCCCTTCGTAAATGGTGAAATTGCCCCGGTCTTCTTCCCGCTTCATCAGGGAAAATTCATCGGGAGAAACGCCAATCACGTCGAGTCCACCTGAGCGGAACTGTAGGAGTTGGTTATCGCTCGATTCAATCACTTGCCAGATCAGCTCTTGCACATAGGGTTGCGAATTGCCCTGGGCGTCTGCTTGCCAATAAAACGGATTTTTTTCGAAAATGACCCGCTGGCTGGGCAAATACTGCTTGAGCCGATAAGGGCCATTGCTGATAACCTCTGCTGGTGGCGTACCCGTCGTCCACATGGATAAAAATTGGGGATTGCCTTCTGCATCCAGCATATCCACCGATGCTTGCAGGCTGTGAGCGGGCAAGATGCCACCACCGGCGCTGATTAAAAAGGGGGCAAAGGGCTCAGGTAGGATGAATTTAAAGCGGCGATCGTCAATCTTTTCGATGGCGGGCAGCAGGCCCTCTTGACCAATGCGAAAGGAGTCACGACCCGACGCCGGAATCGTTTCGTTGAAGATAACGTCGCGATAAGTGAAAACTGCATCGTCGGCGGTTAGCGGCTCACCATCAGACCACTGCAGCCCTTCGCGCAGGGTAAATGTGTAGGTCAAACCGTCGTCGGCAATCTCCCAAGATTCGGCCAGGGCTGGCACGATGTCACCGGTTTCGCCATCTAAGGTGAGTAACCCTTCAGACGTATAAATAAAGATGTTGGGATATTCCTGACTGAGGGCGGGGTTAAAGGTTTTGGGATCGCCCAACGAACTAAAGACAATGCGAGAAGTCGCCACCTCAGCCGCCGTAAACTGAGACGGATTGCAGCCCGCAAAGGCGATCGCGCTCACCGCGACCAGCCCCAGCAGCAGGCTCCATTTACCCAGCGGCTTCACTACAGTTTTGACCGTTGCCCAAACCGAATCCAATCTCGCCATAGTGCCCAACGCGAATTTTCAACTTTTGAGCATTATCGCAGCTAATTTTGGGAATGGGTATCGGGAAGGCGAAATGATGAATTTGGAGTTTGCCGTTCGGAATTGCGCGTATCTTGCGAGCAGGCGGAGTCTTCAGAGAGTTGCTCAAAAATCGCGTCCCCAATCGCCGGAGTTGGGCACGGCCAAACCCTGACAGAAAATTATCTGTCCTGAGGCCCGGTACCAAGGCAAAACTGAAATGAAGGAAGCTGTCAGTGTTGGCTAGAGCAAATTTAACAAGACTCACCTTCAACATATCCTGACGGCAGCCGCCAGCCATGTCGTGCGCGTCATTAAAACTGTCTAGAAGAGGCCCCATTGTCCCAGACCCAACAGTTTCATTCGGCTCGATGGGCATCCGTTAAGGTTGCACAGAAAGACTTTGACATCTAGAGTTTTCTCTCAGCGATTTGCCCACAACATCGGCTCGTTGTCATCCTTCTAAAACTGGTAATTCAAGGAAAAATAGAACTGTACTCCAGTATCGATATCACCCGGTTCATCCAGCTCTACTAAGGGGATGCCCACATCAAATCGGGCATTGAGTCCTGGCAGTGGATCGATGATTACCCCCACACCTGTGCCCCAAAGGAAGTTATTGTTCGTGGGTTGGTTAGAAGGATCTTCAAACCACACTGCCCCCAGATCCATGAATGGCACCACCTGAAACAGAGGACTGTTATCGACATTTCGCTGCAGGACAATTCGATCCTCAATGGAAAAAAGCACCCCATTGTCTCCAGCCCGAGCGTTTTGGTTAAAGCCCCGCACAGACTGCCCTCCCCCGATCAAAAAAGCCTCACTGCCCAGCAGTGAATCGTTGGCCAACTGCACGTCACCCCGCAAAATCAGTAGATTATCGGGGTTCAGCACCTGTACCCGTTGCACCTGTCCCCGCCAGGAAAAGAACTGACCATCCGCGTCTGGTGAGGGATTATCCGTCGCGTTCAAGAGGGTGGTGCCCAGGCTAAATTGCGATCGGGCCGCCCAAGCACCGGAGCGATCGCGGCGCAGGTAATCCTGAGAAAATTGCACCACACTGGTCACGCTGGGCACGGTAATGGTATCGAGAATGACGCTTTCGCCATCGCGGTGGCGGAACCCCAAAGAGAGCCCCAGTTCCTCTCGTGGGGTGCGAATGATGGGATAGCGAAACTCGCCCTCGTAGATTAAGGTCTGCCCTTCAATATCCAAAGCGAAGGCGGGGTTATCCTCGTCGGTAATTTCAAAATCTTCATAGGTAAAGCCAAAGCGCAGAGTGCTGTTGTTGGCGGCGATAGGCACCTGATAGCCCAGGTTATAGGCTTGAGCCCCACCTGTCGTGGTTGTGCTCACCGTCGCGATGGCGGTATCCCCTGGCACCACTAAGCCGCGATATTGCAGTTGGGTCCCCACCCGGACGCGCCCGACACTGCTGGGAGAGTAGGCATCACTAAAGACCTGGCCCTGGAAGGGGTTAGCTTCCTCTACCCGTACTGATAAGAGACTGGTGCCTGGAGACCTGCCCGGTTCCAGATCGGCCTGTACCGAATCAAAGACACCCTCCAACTCTAGGAGTTGCAGGGCGTCCTCTAGCTCTAACTGGTTTAAGGGGGCAGTGCTGGCGCGGTTAAGGCGACTGGTGATGTAGGTTTGGTAACGATCAGATCCCTCAACGGTGATATCTGCTAACTCCCCCTCCAACACTTCCAAGACGACTCTGCCATCAATCAGGGTTTGCTCGGGAATGCGTACCTGAGTGGTAATGTAGCCTGCGTTCAGATAGCGCTGGTTGAGTTCTCCGGCCAAGCTCTGGAGTTCTGCCAGGGTAGTGGTGCGATTTTCAAAAGGGGCGACCAGTTCAGCCAACTCTTCTGGGGTAAAGACCGTACTACCAACCACTTGAATTTGAGTGACTTCAATGGGGATAGACTCTGAGGACGGTGTATCTGGCGTATCTGGCGCTGGGGTTTCTAAGGGCACTTCGTCCGGCAAAGGTGCTGGCACAGGCAGCGGGTCAAGTTGAGGATCGGCCTGGGCATAGGGCACCTGGGCCTGAACCGGGGCAATGCAACTCAGAACCACCCCCCCTGTGGTCAGGATACAGACACGAAAACACATGGGCATGAGTTGCCTCCAGATAAATACCGATGCCAAAGCCATTACAAAGTCATGTCCAAATCCGCTTAGCATCTTTGCCACAGCTGCTCTCAAGCTTGATCAACGCTCGTCGGCTTTGGCTTCTAACCCGCCATCCTGCGTGAATTGCTACAAAATTTCGATGTAATTTAACTCAGGTGAATAAGCGGGTAACGCTAAAATCAATGCCAACTCATCCTCAATGATGGTGAGATGCACTTGACTGTTTAGATCCTGACTACAGCGCGGTTAGGCAAAGATATGCAGGAAAGCAGCAATAGAGCCGGGGCGATCGCGGTGAAAAAATCCCTGCTCAGTGCCACAGAAGTTGAGCGGCACCTTGGCTTTAATCAATTGGACTGAGGGCATCCAAGTCTTCGGCGTCCCCGATGCTGGGACAGGCGGGCAGCGTATTGCTGGGAGGGTCTTCCACTTCGTCTCGCTGAGACTGTTGACGGATGCTGTCTGGCAGGTTCAAGGTTGCCGTCAGGGCGGGATCAATGGTCAGAATGCAGGTGCCGAGCCCGTCATGCCCTCTAATGCTCCGATACCCGGCAGCTTCGGCAGTCTCAAATAGGCGATCGCGCTGGGCTCCACCCGGTAGCGTATCGGGGTCTATCCCACTGGAAGGAGAAGGAGCGATAACCACCGCCGTATTCGTCAGATCAAAGCTGACTCCGGTCAGACCCAACGCCGAAGCACCGATCTGAAAGCGACCGGCAGTGGCGTTGGCGATGGCGGTGGTGGAAACTTGACCGAAGGCATCAGTCGTAAAAGTGGTATTAGCGAAGCTAGCACTGGCTCCCGTCAGCGGCGCGGTTAATGTCACATTCACCCCAGAGACGGCATTGCCAAAATCATCGGTAACTTGCACCTGCAGGGCATCGCTAAAGGCCGTGTTGACGATGGTGTTTTGGCGATTTCCCCTGATGATATTCAGCATGCTGGCAGCGCCTGCCGTATTCGCTAGATCAAAGTCGACGGCAGTCAGACCGGGTACCCCCACTGACACCGTGAAGGCGCCAGCCACCGTGTTAGCAGAGGTTGTCAGGCTAGCAATGCCATCGACACCAGGCGTGATTGTTTGGCGGGTGCGGCTGAGACTGGCACCATTGCTGGGGGCCGTAAAGATAATATCGGAGCCAAGCCAGAAGGGGTCACCATTGGCATCCCGCAGCTGTACCTGTAGGGCCGTCCCAAATGTCGTGTCGACAGTGGTGCGCTGATTGTTGCCAGCAATGATCGTGAAGTCAGGTTCAGCCGCAAATTCAAACGCCCCCAGGTCACGAAGATTAACGGCAGCAAGAATCCGTTGATCCGTGGTTGTGGCTCCAGCCCCGCTGGCGTCAATGGCGGGGCTCCCGATCGCGAGGGCATGAGTGAGGGTCGGCCCACCGTTATGGGCGAGGGGAGTCAGCAGCGGATCTTGGCCGACGATATTGCCATCAACGCCATTGACGGGTGCCCCAGCAGTGATGCCCGTCGTGTCTTGAATCAGGCTGCTGGTGATAGTACTGTTGCCGAGACTGCCACTGATATCGGGGCCGTTCACTCCAGCAACATTGTTGGCAACGATGCTGTTGTTAATCGTGTTATTACTTGCCGTGTTGAAAAAGATGCCACCCCCATCTAAATTGGCGGTGTTGAGGGCGATCGTAGCGTTGCTCAGGATGAGGTTGCCGCCGCCGTTGTTGCGCATAAAAATCCCCCCGCCCCAATCATTCGCTGAATTTCCCGACACCGTCGAATTGGTCAGGGTGACAGCACCACCACCACGGGCATACATACCGCCACCTCGATTAGACGAATTACCCGATATCGTGGAATTCGTAATGGTGGCAACATTTCGGTGATAAGACCCGCCGCCTTTATTCGTTGCCGAATTTCCCGACACCGTAGAGTTCGTGATGGTGAGCGACCCGGTGGCATACAGGCCGCCTCCCAAATCTCCCGCTGAATTTCCCGATACCGTAGAATTTGTCACGGTGACATCGTGAGAGTAAACTCCGGCGGCAGAAAGCCTGGCCGAATTGCCCGACACTGTAGAATCGGTCAGGTTAATCGAACGATTGCGGCTCCAAACACCGCCACCATGACGGTTTGATGAATTGTCCGACACCGTAGAATTTGTCACGGTAATTGCACCACTACGGCTATAAATTCCTCCACCGTTGCGACGCGACGAATTGCCCGACACCGTAGAGTTCGTCACGGTAACCCGATTACGGGTGTGAATCCCCCCGCCATATTGGTTTGACGAATTACTCGACACCGTAGAATCCGTCATCGTAATCAAACCATTGCGGCCATAAATCCCCCCGCCTCTGTCGTTTGCCAAATTCCCTGAAACAGTGGCATTGTTCAGCGTCACAGCATTAGGGGTATAAATCCCGCCGCCCCTATCACCGGCTGAATTCCCTGAAACGGTGACATTGTTTAGGGTGACAGCACCATTGCTGGAGAACCCGCCGCCATTGCCTGTCGTACTGCCATTCTGCACCGTTAGATCGGTCAGGGTGAGCGTATCCCCGCTGGTACTATTCAACAGCCGGTGGGTGCCCCCCCCATCCAGGGCCGTATTCGTCTGGCCCGCTCCCCTCAGGGTTACCGGTCGACTGATCGTTACCTCCTGCCCTTCCTGAAAGGTGCCTGCGGCTAGGTTCACTGTACCGTTAGGGGCAGCGACATCCACCCCGTTTTGCACAATCCCGGCATCCGTGACGTTTACGTTCACGGCTGTGCCTTCGCCGGTTAGCGTCTGGGTCGCGCCCAAGGAAATCAGGGCATTGAGGTTGATCTCTAGATCATTGTCACTATTCTCATCTGCTAGCGTCAGGGTATTGCCATTGCCTTGAGCACTACTATCAATTGCGGCATTGACATTGATCGTTTCTGACGCCTGCAGCGTGACATCACCCGTGTTTAAGCCACTCACGACGCTGGTTACCGCCGCCGCATCAATATCTAAGGTGGCGGGGTCAAACAAAACATGTCCGCCGCCGCCACTGGCATCAACCGTGACCCCTAAGCTCAAATCATCACGGGCATAAACCGCCAGCTCGCCGCCTCGCTCGGTACCTGACACATCAATCAAGCCAGACGGCAGCGCCACGTCGTCAGCCTGAAAGACCACCTGCCCCCCTTGCTGACCAGACACATCCACAGTTCCGCTGCTGGTTGCGGCACCCGCCGCGACATTCACCGCCCTGCTCTCACCCGCAAAGACCACCGTGCCATCGGCCAGAGTCGTCACCGTGGTAGCGGCACCGCCCCATTCGCCAGCGAGCAAACCGGGCAAATCTAACGGGGTAATGCCCGCATCCACGAGTCCTTGGAGTTGGTCAGTCGGCACCGCCAAGCTCATTACTAAGCCGTCTTGGGAAATGCGCAGAATCCCTTGCTCCGGCACTGCCACGATGGACACGTTGCCGCCAGGGGCTGCTAAGTCCCCCGTGTTAATCACCGTGCTACCCGCCAAAGTCAAACTTGCACCGGGGTTGACGGCGAGGTCAGCTTCGTTGAGCAAAACTCCTTCATTCCCGAAAAAGACGTAGCCGGTAGGAGTTCCCGTGAGGGTACTGTAATCATTGCTGCCCGTAGCATGGAGCACATTGTCGCCAAAGGCCAGACCACTGGCCGTACTCACCGAAAATGACCCTGATAGGTCTAAGTTGGCGTTGCGGCCCAGCAACACCCCAGCGGGATTGAGAATGAAGAGATTGGCATGGTTACCGCCGCTGACTTGCAAGAGACCGTCAATGATTGAGGTTTGCCCGCCGCTCACCCGAGCCAGAATATTGGCGACATCGGGATTGGCTAGGAAATTGGCAATTTCGTTAGTACTCAAGCCAAACTGCTGAAAGCTGTGAAACAGATTGGCATCAACCTGGGTGCCGCCGTTGATGGTGTAGGTTTGACTGGCAGAGTTGAAGGTGACGTTGGTGCCAGCACCGTCGGGAGCAACCGTAATCGATTGGGCGACTGCTGATCGCGGCATTCTCGAGGCGAGCAGGCAAACAATCAGCACCAGTACGGATTTGGGTAGGCAACGCATGGCAAATAATGTCGTGACGGCAGCTTGTCAGATGTCACGAGTGTAATAAATTACACAAATTTTTGCGTGAAGATGTGTGAATGAACCAGCGAAAACGACGTCCTAACCTGACTGTTGTCTCAGGATTAAGACAGTGAACTCAGGGGATGGGTAACACTAACCGTGGTATTAAAACTTAATTTGGGGTGCGGGCAGCGATGCTTATCTGGCTACATGAATGTTGATAAGTTTGGTGCGCCGGATCTCACGTTTGATCTGGAAACCTTCCCCTGGCCTTGGCAGGACGATAGTGTCGCTGAAGTGCAGCTCACCCATGTCTTAGAGCACCTGGGACAGCAGACAACCACCTATTTGCGCATCATTCAAGAGCTTTATCGGATTGGTCAGGCCAATAGCCTGATTCACATTACGGTGCCCCACCATCGTCACGACAACTTTGTGCATGACCCCACCCATGTGCGGGCAATTACCCCCAGCGGCCTGGAGCTGTTTTCGCGGCAGCGCAACCGAGACTGGCAGCGTCAGGGCAATGCGAATACCCCCTTGGGTCTGTATCTGGATGTGGACTTTGACCTAGTGCGGACCAATTTAGTGGGCAGTGCGCTGTGGTTTGAGCGCTATGGCGATCGCGCCCATGATGTTCAATTGCTGCTGCAAGAAAGCGCGCTGTACAACAACCTGATTGAAGAGGTGCAAATGCAGTGGCGGGTGGTCAAACCCTTACGGTGAGTTTCCCCCATCTGTCAACGCTAAACAATCCTGTAGGGTGCTCATGACGGTCTTAGGGCGCACCGCCATCATGCACCAGTGCTCGCTCAGGAGACAGTGGGTGTTTTTGAACTGCTGTGCTTGACAGTGGGTGCATTTCACCTGGGAGAGCGCCAGTTTTACATGCTGCTGCCGGGGTGCCCACAACCGCATGGGGCTGGCCCCATCCCCCTCACTGTCATTGCCAAAGATGGCCACCGTCGGGCACCCGACCGCTGCGGCTACGTGCAAGGGTCCCGTATCCACCGTCACGAAAGCCCGAGCTTGAGCTAGCGCCCCCGCTAGCTCAGGCAGCGTTGCTTGCCCTCGCCGGTCAATCAGTGCCGTCGTTGCCAACAGCCAGTCTTCGGTATTGCTGGCGTGATAGTGCTGCTTCTGCACAGCGGGCGCACTCCCGACCAGGCCAACCGTCAGTCCTTGCTGGTGACACCATTGGATGAGCTGTTGCCAGTACTTGGGCAGCCACAGCTTGGCGGCGCGACTGGCAGTTATATGGATCAGCACATCCGGTACTGCAAAAGCAGGGGCCTGGGTAGGTAAATCCAGTTGGGTGAAATCCGTCTCTACATAGGCCAACCGACAGAAGATTTCAGCAATGTAATTGCTCTGCACCAGCGGGACATGGGTTTGCACAAAAGTCGGACTGTTCCAGTTGGGGTCTTGCCGAATCGCCTGAACTAGAGGCTGGCCCACATTCAGCCTGGGGTAAGCCCCTAATGGGGTAGGGCTACCGACCAGGTAGGTGGGCTGTAGATAGGGAATGATGGCCTGGGTGCGATCGCTGTCATCATCGCAATTAATCACCAAGTCGTAGGGGCCGACTTGCTGCCGCCGTCGATCAATGACTGTCAGCAAGGCTGGGGAAGTCTCAGGTGTACTGGTATGCAACGCTATGCGCCAATCAATGGTGGCCAGCTGGCGCTCAAACTCAGCGGTGCGATCGCTGCCAAAGAAGTCTAGTGTGCAGCCTGGATATTTGGCTTTCAGCCCCCGCAGCAGAGGCGTCGTTACCACAAAGTTACCGAGCTTATGGGAGCCCAAAACCGCAATGTGCGGCCGGACTCCGAGGGATTCGTTGGCAAACAGTTGCATGGGCGTTTTCTGGCGAGATGAGCCATCAACAGCATTTTAGAAAGCATGCCCTAGGGTGGTCGCCACCTCGTCAAAGACCCCAGCCCAAGCCCCTGGCTGAGTTTGCCAAAACAGGTGCATGGTCGGATACCAGGGAGAGTCTAAGCGTGGGGTCAGCCAGCGCCAGTCGGGAGAATAGCACAGCAGAGTCCAACAGGGGCGGCCCAAAGCACCGGCGAGATGCGTGACAGAGGTATCGACACTGATAACGAGATCAAGCTGCGCGACGACAGACGCCGTGTCGGCATAGTCTTGTAGAACGGCGTCTAAATCCTGAACGTTGACGTCTGGTGGCAAGTCGGCCAATGCCTGCACTGGCTGGCCCTTTTGCAGACTAAAAAACTCAATCCCAGGAACGCGCAGTACGGGCAACCAGTCAGCGAGTTGAGTCGAGCGCTGTCGGTCATTCCCATGGGTGGGGCTACCAGCCCAAGCAATGCCAACGCGGTGAGCGTGGCGACGAGCGGACAAGGGACACCGGCTAGCGTCCGCCGAAAGATAGGGAATCGGGGCGGGAATGGTTTCTACCGTCGTGTGGGCGAGATAAGGCAAACTCAGCAGCGGCACGTAGACATCAAAGGCTGTCAGGGCAATCTGACCGGGCGTTTGGCACTGATCAACACCCGGTAGCTGTTCAAATAAGGGTAAGAGAGCAGCGGGACACACCAAGACCACCCGTTGACAGCGCGCTGCGGCCCAAGACACGTAGCGCACAAACTGAATTGCGTCCCCGGCCCCTTGCTCGGTATGGATGAGCAGGGTTTGCTGCGGTAGCAGTTGCCCCTGCCAGCGGGGCTGAGGACAGCTGAAGGGGGTAAACTCAGCGGTTTGCCACCGCCACTCACATTCGGCCCAGCCGGTCTCAAAGTCTCCTAAGGTCAGGCACATCATGCCCCAGTTGTAATGGGCCTGGGCATCTTGAGGACTGATGCGTACCGCTTGTTCATAGTGCCAGCGGGCCGGCTCCCACTGGTTTTGCTGACCATAGAGATGGCCTAAAGTCTTGTGAGCACCGGTATGACCCGCCTCCGCTGCAATCACCTGATGTAGATAGGCGATCGCCGCATCATAGCGTGCCAACTCCCCCAAAACGACCCCCAGGTTGTAGCGGGCGGGCAGATAATCCGGCTGTACAACCAGACACTGCTGTAGAGCCGTTACCGCCGCTTCTCGTTCCCCGGCTTGGTAATGGGCACACCCCTGCTCAAAATAGCTAAGAGCAGAGGGCTGATCTGCCTTTAGCGGCACCACTTCAGCCATGGCGGCATCGGGCAGCACGTAAGAGCTACTGAGCAAATCATCATCATGCTCAATTAGTTCGGGAAAGCGGAGCCCCGGCAACACCGACACCGCGAAGATTTCCTGAACCGCATCCTCAAACTTGAGAAACGCGACAATCTCACCGCTGACAATGTTGACGACCCACACGCCGCAAATGCGCTCTCTTAGGGTTTGGGTGAGGGGGATGCCGCTAAAAACAGCGGTCTCGCGGATTTGGGAAAGGCCAATAAAGGCCAAGTCGCCCCAAAAATCGAGACCTCGTGTAAAGCCAGGGAGTGCTGCCACTGGGGTCAATGTGCCCGTGGCTAAATCGACTTGGACTAGAGTGCCGCGCCCGGATTCTAAGACCCACAGGCGATCGCGATACCAGCGAGGCGAATGGGGCATCGACAAGCCCCGCACCAGAATGTCATTGGTGGTGATATCCATCAGGATGCCGCCGCTGGCTTTATTAGCCCGCCAGCCGTTGGGGCGATCGGTCTCGCCTAGGGCCGTCACGTAGTGGGGCCGATTGTCACGGATGCCGAGCCCATTGAGATGGCACCGATCCGTCAGGTCATAACCGGTGATAAACGGCGGTCGCCAGCGGGGCACAAAACTATAGCTGGGATCGAGGGTACACAGGCAAGAGAACCGAGTATTGATAAACCACAGCTCCTGGTCAACCCAGGCCATTTCATGAATATCAATATCACCGGTAACCGTCTTACGGCGAGGCAGATAGCAGCCGTCATGACGGCCAGTTGGCGGAATTTTCTCAGCCACAGCAGGCACATTGCGTAGCTCTTGGATGTCATAGGCGGTGCCGACGGCGATTTTTTCGCGATCGGCGGCCACGCCCATGGGCTGATCGAATACTCGAAAGTGCGTATTCACAGCATTACCGTCAGCCCGCATGAGAATGAGTTTCCCAGCCTGGTAGGTAGAGACCACCAGCGATACTCCCATTTGGGAGAGCACAGCATGAAAGCTTTGGGTATGGACGCTCCGTAGAGGTGTATTGGGATCAAGGGATGAGGTCATTGATCAAGCACTTAAGAACTCAGCAGGGAGGCGTTCTTCGGGCGTTAGGGCCAGGATGTGGCAGCTCTCCCTCATCACAACATCTTGCTGTTGCAATGGCTGCAGCAACAGCAAGTTTGCCAACTGCGCCTAAACACAAGCCTCCGGCCAACTCGCTTAAGCACTCTCATCTCTCACCACTCTTATTCAGCGATACGCTACCCCACTCTCGCATCACGCGTCCTCCCAACATCACTCCATTTAGCAATCTCTGAGGTACGGGGAAAATTACAGCCAGTCGGCAATACTAAAAGCTACGGTAGCTTCTGCCTTCATCGCAACTCTAATTCCGGTCGATCAGAATTGGGCGGCGTGAAGGAGCGGGGAGTGCACTCTTTTTTTACGCCTGCCGCCTTTCGATTGCCAAATTCACTCTGCCATCACTATTGAGCTTTCACAGGCGATCGCCGCTGGGCCCACCAGGCAAACGCGCCCCCAACGGCAAACATCAATAAGCTATAAATCGCGGCCGGAATCGCCAGCGTGGCATTGTTCAAAAAGGTGGGGGCACTGGCAATGGCGATCGCCAGCGTGCCATTTTGAATACCGACTTCTACCGTAATGGCCGTGGCGCTGCGATCGTCCAATCGCGCCAGCTGCGCCAGCCCATAGCCCAGCGCCATCGTCAAAATGACCAGCAACAACGTCACCCAGCCCACCTGCAAAAAGAAGGCCAGCACATTGGCCCGCTCTTTGATCAAGAGAGCCGCAATGATCAACCCGAGGAAAACTAGAGCCAGCCCTTTCACCCACTTTTCTACCGTGGCGGCAAATCGGGGCGCATAGTGATGCAGCGCCATCCCCAAACTAACGGGAATAAGCGTGATCACCGCGATCTGAAGCACCGTGGTCAAAAATGGTAGTTGCAGATCGGTGCCCGCCCCCATGAACTGCACCATGGCCCAGTTGACTACCAGCGGAATCGTAAAGACTGTCACCAAACTGCTGAGGGCTGTCAACGTAATCGACAGCGCCACATTGCCGCGGGCCAAATAGGTCACCAGGTTTGATGTCGGGCCACCAGGACAGGCGGCCAAAATCATCACGCCGACCGCCAACTCAGGGGTGAGGGGCAACACTGACGCCAGCCCAAAGCCGACGAGCGGCAGCATGATCAGCTGCGCCCCTAAGCCCAGCGCCACGCCTTTAGGTGCCACAAAGATGCGCTGAAAGTCCGTGAGCGTTAGGCCCAACCCCATGCCGAGCATGATGATAAACAGCGCTAAAGGCAAGAACACCGCCGTGAGCAAACTCGTTTCCATAGCGTTACCTCAGAGGCATGGGGGGCAGAGGGATAGAATCTTCAGCCAGATTACCGCATTGTCACAGCTCATCCGGCGGGTCATGCCATCAGCACCGAACCAGAGGCCGCACCCATGCCATCAGCGCGGCGCGGTGATGACGGTTCGTTAGGCGATACCTCAACAGAGCCGAGAAAGTCGCCGCGACCTGGGCCATGAATTCATCGCCTTGAGCCCGGCTTAGTCACGCTCTTACCGCAGCCGGTTTCGAGCCGTTTGGCAATGATTGATACCAAGTTGAGTGCCGGTATCTGTTAATTAGGGTTTAAAGATGACCTCTGCAGGAAATTCGTCAATTCCTAACCCTCTAGGGTGTTTTGAGTCGCCCTTTTAATCGAATTTAGAGTGGATGCGCATAGAACAGCTTGAAGCATTTTTATTGGTTTCAGAGACTGGGAGCTTTCAACAAGCTGCGAAAAAATGTGGGGTGACGCAATCGACCGTTAGTCGCCAAATTCAAGCGTTAGAGACAGAATTAGACGCCCCGCTACTGCACCGTTCGGCCCAAGCCAAGCTGACGGTTGCCGGAGAGGCTTTGTTACCCAAAGCTCGCCGCATGTGCCAAGACTGGCGACAGGCTACTCGTGACATCGCTGATTTGATGGCCGGTAAACAGCCGGAACTGTGTATCGCCGCCATTCAGTCCACCTGTTCACATCTGCTACCACCGGTCCTGCAGCAATTTTGTCAAAGCCATCCTCACGTGCAGCTGCGGGTGACGGCCCTGGGCAGCGATCGCTCTCTCAAGGTGCTGCGGGATGGCCTGGTAGATGTGGCGATCGTGATGGATAACGAACGATTAACGACCAGTCCTGATATGAGCGTGCAGCCCCTCTATGAGGAACCCGTAGAAGTGTTGATGGCCGCTGATCATCCGCTCACGCAATTTGATCAAGTGCCTTGGGCAGCGCTAGCAGAGTATCCTCAAGTGGTATTTAAAGACGGCTACGGCATGCAACGCCTAGTGCAAGCGCAGTTTGAACGCAGCGGGGGAGAACTCCATGCGGCCCTGGAACTCAACACCCTCGACGCCTTTCGGGGCGTTGTCCGCCAAGGGCAGCTCACCGCCCTACTGCCCCAATCGGCTCTCACCGAAGGGCAGCCCGATCCCACCTTAGCGATTCGTCCCACTGAGGCCCCGACCCTATCCCGGCGGGTGGTGCTGGTAACGACCCGTGATCGCCTGGTCATTCCCATCATCCGCGATTTTTGCCAACTGGTCATGGAACGGGGTGCCTGCTTTTTGCCGCCCCAATCCGCCGCCCAACTGCTATCTGTTGAACCTTTCTAACTGCTGATGAGCCAAGCATTTCGAGCGCTTCTTAAAAAAGTCGGCAGCGGCCAGCACACATCAGCCGTGCTGACCCGGGCGGAAGCCGCCGAAGCAGCGCGACTCATGCTGGCTCAAGAGGCCACGCCCGCGCAGATTGGGGCCTTTATGATTGCCCATCGCATCAAACGTCCCCATCCCGACGAACTGGCGGGATTTTTAGATGCCTATGCTGAGGTCGGCCCTACCCTCAGCCCCGTCACCGCCGACTATCCGGCCCTGGTGTTTGGCCTGCCCTACGATGGGCGATCGCGCACGGCTCCAGCTCAACCCCTGGTGGCGCTGATGCTCTCGGCGCTCGGCTGTCCGGTGGTGCTGCATGGGGGCGATCGCATGCCCACCAAATACGGCTTACCGCTCATCGACATTTGGCAAGCCCTCGGCCTTGATTGGTCGGGTTTATCATTGGCGGCCGTGCAGGCAATTTTGCAGCAGACTCATTTGGGCTATCTTCATTTAGCCGACCATTTTCCCGCCGCCCAGGGATTAGTGCCCTACCGCGAACAAATTGGCAAACGTCCACCGCAGGCCACCCTAGAGCTGATGTGGTGCCCCTATGCGGGAGACTGTCAGGTGGTAGTGGGCTATGTTCATCCCCCCACCGAAGGGCTGGCTAAAGGTACCCTAACCGCGATCGGCGTCCCCCATTACCTGACGGTCAAAGGGCTAGAGGGTAGCTCTGATTTACCCCGGGCGCGGGCGGCCATTATCGGCGTCTATACCCCCACTGGTGAAGAGCGGATCGTGCTGCACGCCCGCGACTTGGGCTTGGGCGAGACCAGCGAAGCCCCCCTAGAATCAGAGGCTGCCTATTTAGACGCCCTGCAAGCCACGCTCAAGGGTCAAACCACCCCCCTCACCCCCGTCGCCCTGTGGAACGGCGGCTTTTATCTCTGGCGCAGCGGCTTGGCCGTTAGCCTAGAGCAGGGCATCGAAACCGCGCGATCGCTGCTCAGCAGCGATCACCTCACGAGCCAGATCGCCGCCCTACAATCAGCCATCAATCACTACCGCTACAAATAGCTGAGTCCTTTTCCTCCAACGGTGGGGCTGCTAACAGCGTAATCACCGTCAACTCCGGCGGACAAAACAGTCGCCCCGGCCAATAGCTGGCCAGGCCTCGATTAACGTAGAGTTGCCGAGCGCCCACGGTATGCAGCCCCGCCGCCCACTCCCAATGGCGAAAAACGCGCTCGCAGTCTTGATTGAAAAACGGCATCTGTTGTTTGACGATCGGCGGCACCCAAGGAGACAGCTTCTTTAGTAGGCTAGGCGCGGGAATTCCTCCAGGCAGAATGACTTGCCCGCCGTGGGTGTGGCCCGACAGCACCAAATCAGCGCGTGATGACCGAAGTTTATCCATCGTGTCCGGGTTATGGGCCAACACCAGCCGCGGCGTGCTGGGGGGCAGTTGGGCGAGCAGCAACTCCGGTTGACAGTCAGGTGAGCTGATATCCGCCAGTCCCACCAGGGGTAGACGATCGCCCCAGGGATAGGCAATGTCATTCCAGAGGGGAACAACCTCCACGGCGGCTAGGGTCTGCTGCACGTGCCGTCTCACCCTGGCACTGGGGGAATCATGGTTGCCCAATACGGCATAAACCCCCAAACGACTGCGCAAATGCTGTAGGTAGACCGCCAGCGCCTCAATATCTGACGGATTGCGGGTAATAAAATCGCCCGTCAGCACAACCAAGTCGGGGACCAGACGATTGCATTGGGCGATCGCCGTTTCCAGCAGTGAGGGCGACAGACTATAGCCGTCAAAATGAAAATCTGAAAGCTGGACCACGGTAGTGCCATGCAGCGCCAGTGGTAGCTGCTCAATCGTGACCGCAACCCGTTCCGTCTTCAGCGATGCCGTCAAAGCCGGTAGCATAACCGTTCTATCCGCAGGTGATGACCCATTATCCCCAACGGTCGGCGATCGCCCCCGCATCGACGCCTCAAATTCGCGGTTGAAGCAAAATCGCCATTGCTCCTTGTCCATACCGTTATCAGTTAGAAATCCCCCCCTGGCGTGACGCCTCAGATAGTCTGGCGCTCACCGAGGGGCGCGTCTCTAAAACTAGCGCCTACTGAATTGACTGCAACTGCTGTGCTTCTACGGATAGCAGCGGTATGCGGGCAGCCTTTGCTAGGAGCCGAGGGGGCTTTGGTTGAGGAACTCGTTGATCAAAATGACGACGATAAACCGTGACCCTTCGCACCGCACAGTGAAGATTGAACCGGTTGGACAGCTGGTCACCGACCGGATAGGAAAGGCTATGGATGAAGTATGATCAATAGGCTATATTCGTGGAACCGTTCACGGACGCTGTGACCAAAATGACTGACTTCCCTCAGCCTCCGAAAACATCGGAAAATACCAACAACCAGGCTGTTGATCGCTCCACCAATCCCGTCGTTGAAGGGTTACAAACCCTGGGGTTGAGTGTCGTTTTAGCACTAGGTATTCGCACCTTCGTCGCAGAAGCTCGCTACATTCCTTCTGGCTCCATGGAACCCACGTTGGAAATCAACGATCGCCTCGTTATTGAAAAAATCAGTTACCACCTCAACCCCCCCGGACGCGGTGACATCATTGTGTTCTGGCCGCCCGAAAGCCTCTTTGACGAAGATAAGCGGCGAGATGCTTTCATTAAGCGCGTGATTGGCCTCCCCGGCGATACCGTAGAAGTTGCCGACGGAACAGTCTTTGTCAACGGCGACGCCCTGGAAGAAGGCTATATTAAGGCCGAACCTGACTATAGCTGGGGACCTGAGACAGTCCCTCCGGAAGCCTATTTGGTGTTGGGCGACAATCGCAACAGCAGCTACGATAGTCACGCTTGGGAAACGGAGTCGTTTGTGCCTGCCGACAATATTATTGGTAAGGCCGTCGTCCGCTTTTGGCCGCCCGGTCGCATTGGCGGACTTTAGCCGCCTGTCACCTTGCCGGGTGTTGTGAGCCTTGGCAGAACCATGCCAAAAGCAGCAGAACCAATATGGGGCTGGCCACTTTGCCTAGGACACCTAGGAGCGCTCTGAACCCTAGCGCATCAGCAAGGTGGCTCCGCAGTCTTGTCCTAACCGGACTGGCGACTGCCATACCAGAAGCATTAGCGTAACGCCCCCGCTGATGGATTTTTCTTCCTGCAATCGCTTTGCAAATCGCAACTGCCGCTTGCAAAGCATCAAAAAGGAGCCCTCAGTTGAGAGCTCCTTTTTGATCGGCAGTTTGGCAATCTTAGGCGTTTAGATAATGTCGCTGCTGTCGTCAATCAGCAGATTGTCATCATCCAGTCCAGCCCCATTCGGGGGGGGCGTTTCACCGCCATTATCAGCCGCCGCGTCACCGGGCTTCGAGAACCCTACCATCTCATCATCCTTCAAGAGACCTAAACCGCTCTCTAGCTTATAGCTTCGAGCCGATTCGTCATCTAACACCACGTCACGAGCCATGGCATCGTCAATCATGGCTCCGTCAAAGCCCACGCCCTCTTCTGCATCAAGGATGGGGGCTGGTTCTTCATAAGCGTTGAAGCCGGTACCAGCAGGAATCAAACGCCCGATAATCACGTTCTCTTTTAAGCCGCGTAGCCAGTCAGATTTACCCTCAATAGCGGCCTCAGTCAGCACTCGAGTCGTCTCTTGGAAACTCGCTGCCGAGATAAAGCTATCCGTATTCAGAGAGGCTTTAGTGATACCCAACAGGACTGGCGTATATTCCGCTGGGGCTCCCCCGGTAATCGCCATTGCTTCATTGACCTGCTCAATCTGATAAATTTCCATCAGCTCACCCGGCAGCATCGTGGTATCGCCACCGTCTTCGATCCGGGCCTTAGAGGTCATCTGACGCACAATCACTTCAATATGCTTGTCCGAAATATCGACCCCTTGGGATTGATAAACCGACTGCACTTCGTTCACTAAGAAAGTTTGAACTTCTTGAAGCGCTTTCATCGCTGAACCATGGGTGCCTTCACCCTGAGACAAGTGATATTTGAAGAAGATTTCCAGAATTTGGTGGGGGTTGGCTGGCCCATCCGTGAGCGGCTCAGCCGCAACAACGTATTGATCGTCGTTGATGAGCAAGTTTTGCCCCGGATTGAGCGGATACTCGGCTACGACGCCGTCCTCTTCTACCACCTTGACGTTGGCGGTTTCGTCATCGGTAAAGACGACCTGAGTGGTACCCGGTCGCTCGACCAACACACAGGCTTCCTTCGGTTTCCGAGCTTCTAACAGCTCCTCAATCCGCGGTAAGCCCTGAATGATATCGCCCGTTTTAGCGCGCTCAAACACCAGCAAGACCAGGCTGTCACCCCGCTGTACCAAGTCACCGTCTTCAATATGCAGGACGGCCCCCGTTGATACCCGGTAAGGGCGAGCAATGCGGAGTTTGATGTAGGCATCGGTAATTTCCGTGACCTGACCCGATTCCTCTAGCATCATGCCCGGCGCCACCTCGCTGCCGTCAACCACGAGATCACCCACCGCTACTGAAGGTTGCTTGCCGTCAAGCGCTAGCTGTATGAGATCGTTCTCACGTACGACCAAAATTCGGCGAATCGCCTCGGTGCCTTCGCGAATTCCTCGGACTTCGCCTTCTTCTTTACATTGGATCTCGGTGCGAGCAACCACAGCACCGGGCTCAATCTGCTGTCCTTCTTCGACTAAAATTCGCGTCAGGGTGCTGCCTTGGGTTTGGTCAGCAATCACATCACGACGAATGATGATCGATTCCAAAATCACCAGCTGTAAACGCATCACGTCAGGATCGTTTTCGTCAGGTACCTGCTCGATGTCAGCTTCCAGGTGAGAAGATTCTTCGCCGATCTCAAGCACTAGCTGGGTTCGTAGCAGATCTTGCCCCTCTACCGACTTAACGCGATCGCCGTCCTTGAACGAAATCCGCTGCATGGCCCGGAGCCGAATGTGACAACCCGAATCACTGGTGGAATCTTGACTGGGCACTGGCGGCTCATTCGGCACCGTATATTCTTCGACCGGACGCACCAGCAGGGCGGGGCCTTCCGGTGATTCTAAGAATTCCACGTAGCTGAGAGCTGAGGTCGTGAGTCCCGCCATCAGCGTTTCACCAGGCGGCACGATGGTACCATCGCGCTCCATCACGGCTTCCGGGTTATCGACCATATGCAGATCGCCCGGCTTGATAACGATTTCCCGTAGAATGTCGTTCTTCTGGGTGACCTCAACCACACCGCTGCTTTGACAGAAGATGTCTTTGACCACTTCTGTCCCGGCCTCGACATACTGACCGTCCTCGACCAACAGGAGAGAGAGATCCTTATTCACTTCGTGGGTTTCTTCCGGAATCCACAGCAGCTGACCCCCCTTCGTGACCTCGTAACCCTGCTTACCTTTCCCTTTCTTCGCCGCTTCTAGGCCAGAGTACTTGATCATGCCGCCCGTGCTGGTTTGATACGCCGTATCTTCCATCTCGGCGACCACGCCATTGTTCACCAACTTGGTGCCGGGGGTGGCAATCAAAGAAAAACGCTGACCGTTAGCCGTTTCAATGATGTAGTGCTCGCCCCCTTGACCGCTCTCCATCTTGACTTCGGCCTGATCCAGCAGCACGGATGCGGTGATCACCTCAACTTCCCGCGCGTCTTTGCCTTCCACGACTTCTGGCAGTCGCACTAAACCGCCACGCTCCGTCACCTGGCGAGTCTCTGCAATGATGCTATCAGGGACGATGCGATCGCCGTTTTGCACCACCGGCTCGGCATTGGGGGGCAGGTTATACACTTCACCCGATAACACCCAAATCAACCCCCCCCGCTGTGCTAGGCGGGTGGTATTGCCCTGGCGGTCAATCTTTTCTTCTTGCACCAGCCCGGCAAACTGCACCTCACCGGAGAGGTCGCTGTTCACGTCCTTCGTGGCCTTCTCAGTCACCTTCCGAATGCGGCTAGAGGTCGGCATCTCGGCCAATAGCTGGTCCTTAACCACGCGATCACCATGATTGACAAACATGATGGCACCTTGGGGCAAAGACTCCGTTTGCTTACCACTAGTTTCGCCCTGCACTACAATTTTGCCCGCCCCTTCCAGCACTAAGGCATCTTCGCCATGACGCGTGCGGAAAGCCCGGCTCTTCAGTTTCGCCGGTAGCTCCACAACACCGTTTCGCTTGGCGCGCACCTGCGGAGCCATTTCGCCAGTAAAGGTGCCGCCCGTATGGAAGGTTCGCATCGTCAGCTGTGTCCCCGGCTCACCAATCGACTGCGCCGCAATAATGCCAACCGCTTCACCCAAATCCACCATTTCAGAGTGAGCCAAGCTCCAGCCATAGCAATGGCGACACACCGACCGCGTAGCTTCACAAGTGAGGGCCGAGCGCACCATCACCTCACCGAAATCACCCACCGCCTCGTAGATATCATCTGCCCGGTGCTGCGACAGCGCATCGTTACGACGCGCCACAATTTCACCGGTTTCAGGATGTACAGCATCTTCGGCTAGGACGCGGCCTAGCAAGCGATCTGAGAGGGGGATTAACACCTTCTCACCCGCCATCATGCTGCCCAGAGGAATGCCGCGCTCAGTGCCGCAATCGCTTTCGCGAATAATCACATCTTGGGAAACATCCACCAAGCGGCGGGTGAGATAGCCTGAGTCTGCCGTTCTTAAGGCCGTATCTACTAACCCTTTCCGCGCCCCATAGGAAGAGATGACATACTCCGTCACTGACAGCCCTTCCCGGAAGTTCGTCCGAATCGGCTGGTCAATGATTTCCCCTTGAGGATTTGCCATCAAGCCACGCATACCCACCAGCTGGCGCACCTGAGAAATATTGCCGCGGGCACCAGAGAACGCCATCATGTAGACCGAGTTCAGCGGATTATTTTCCTTAAAGTTCTTGACGACCTGGTTCTTGAGTTCTTCACTCGTACCATTCCAGGTATCAATCACCTTCTGGAATCGCTCTACCTCAGTGATTTCGCCACGGGTGTAGCGCTCCTCAGTGGTGCGAATTTCTTCATCCGCTGCATCCAGCAACCCCCGCTTCTCAGCTGGCACTTGCAAGTCTTCGACGCTAATCGAAACGCCCGCTCGGGTCGCATACCGAAAGCCTAAATCCTTCATCCGGTCGGCCATCTGTGAGGTTCTAGCCGTGCCAAAATGCTCAAAAGACCAGGAAATAAGTTTTTTCAGCTGCTTTTTGTCAATCACCCGATTTGTAAAGACCATGGGGGATTGATTGGATTCTTGCTCTGCCATGTTGCCCTCTCGCCCTTGCTTGATGTAAGTCTCTAAAAATGGTCGGAGGAAGACAAGCTCTTTGCCTTCCTCTCAACAAAACGGGTGGCGCTAGTTCGCCAGTGCCTCATGTACCGTCTTGTTGTAGATGATTCGCCCAGCTGTCGTTTTGATATATTGCGAAATCAACTGACCGTCACTATCTTCTCGAGTACGGCGATGTGCATAAAGACGCCTGACCGTACCATCCGGCTCGGTCGTCTCTTCCACCAAATTGTCAGCGCCGCCCGACTCAACCGCACCATCAAAACGCAACCAGACTTCAGCATGCAGGCTGACCGTGCCCTGTTCAAAGGCCAGAATGGCATCCTCCATATTGCCAAAGGTTTGCCCAGCCCCCTTTTGCTCATAGGGATTCTCTGCCGTCAGGTAATAACAACCCAACACCATATCCTGACTCGGCGTAATGATGGGTCGCCCGGTGGCCGGCGACAGCACATTGTTAGAGGCCAACATGAGCAGCCGGGCTTCTGACTGCGCTTCTAGCGATAGCGGCACGTGCACAGCCATTTGGTCACCATCAAAGTCAGCGTTAAAGGCGGGACACACTAACGGATGCAGCTGAATGGCTCGGCCTTCAACCAAAATCGGTTCAAACGCTTGAATGCCCAGACGGTGCAAAGTCGGTGCCCGGTTCAACATGACCGGATGACTCTCGATCACTTCTTCCAGCACTTCCCAAACGCTGGGATCGTTGCGCTGAATGAGCTTCTTCGCGGCCTTGATGTTGTTCACCATCCCTTGGCGAATCAAGCGATGAATCACAAAGGGTTGGAACAGCTCGATCGCCATCTCGCGGGGCAAACCACACTGGTGAATCTTCAGCTTGGGGCCGACCACAATGACTGAACGACCGGAGTAGTCAACTCGCTTACCCAACAGGTTTTGCCGGAAACGACCTTGCTTACCCTCAATAATGTCTGACAGCGATTTGAGGGGACGATTGTTTGCACCCACGACCGTGCGGCCGCGACGGCCGTTATCAATCAGCGCATCAACTGCCTCTTGCAGCATGCGCTTCTCATTCCGGACGATAATCTCAGGCGCCAAGATTTCCTGCAGACGCGCCAATCGGTTGTTGCGATTAATCACCCGACGATAGAGATCGTTCAGGTCAGAGGTAGCAAAGCGCCCGCCATCTAGCTGTACCATGGGCCGCAAATCAGGGGGAATTACCGGAATTGCGTTGATCACCATCCAGTCCGGTCGAGAACCAGTGGCCACAAAGTTATCAGTGACCCGCAGACGCTTAATCAGCTTGGCTCGCTTTTGCCCTTTGGAGACGGCGATCTGCTCCCGCAGATTCTCGGCCTCTTCCTCCAGGTTCAGATCCTGCAGCAGTCGCTGCAACGCTTCCGCCCCAATCCCGACTTCGACTCCCACCAGCTGAGACTCTTCGTCATAAAGCTGATCTTCAATTTCAATCCACTGGTCTTCGGTCAGCAGCTGTTTGTAAGACAGATTGTCAGCATTGCCGGGATCGAGAACAACGTACGCGTTGAAATAGACAATCTGCTCGACATCCTTAAGCGGCATATCTAGCAGAATCGCAATGTAGCTGGGAATGCCTTTGAGGTACCAAACATGCGCCACCGGCGCGGCTAGCTTGATGTAGCCCATCCGATGACGGCGGACTCGCGATTCCGTCACCTCAACGCCACAGCGCTCACAAACAATGCCGCGATGCCGCACCCGCTTATATTTACCGCAGTGACATTCCCAATCCTTTGCGGGGCCAAAGATGCGCTCGCAAAATAGCCCGTCCATTTCGGGCTTCAGCGTTCGGTAGTTAATGGTTTCAGGCTTTGTGACTTCGCCAACAACCATACCGTTGGGAAGCGTCCGCTCCCCCCATTGACGAACTCGTTCAGGAGACGCTAATCCAATTTTGACGTAATCAAAACGCTGCTCTAGCTTTGCCATGCTCAGCTCTTTCCTTCTACAGATATGCGCTAGTTTTCAACCGACCAGGAACTCCGTAGGCTGAGAGAACTCTCAGCCTAGAAGCTACTATTCTTCGACTTCTTCTGTCGCCTCAGAGGGGGTTACGATTGATTCGTAAGTGGGGCGAGTCGGTGTCCGGCGGTTACTCAAATCAGACATCAAGTCAACTTCAACGTCCCGACTGGTGCCATCTTCGTGGGTTTCCACTTTATGGACAGCAATGTCCAAGCCGAGAGACTGGAGCTCTCGCATCAGCACCTTGAAGGATTCAGGAGTGCCTGGTCGAGGGATCGCCTTGCCTTTAACGATCGCGTTAAGCGCTTCGTTGCGCCCTTGCATATCGTCTGACTTCACCGTTAGCAGCTCCTGCAGGGTGTAGGAAGCGCCGTAAGCCTCCAGTGCCCACACTTCCATCTCGCCGAAGCGTTGCCCGCCCTGCTGGGCCTTGCCGCCCAAGGGCTGCTGTGTCACCAACGAGTAGGGTCCCGTCGAGCGCGCGTGAATCTTGTCATCGACCAAGTGCACCAGCTTCAACATGTAGGCCACCCCGACCGTGACGGGGCGATCAAACGGTTCGCCTGTGCGACCATCGTAAAGCTGGATTTTGCCCGGATCGTCGGGGTTATAGACCCAGTCTTGACCCGACTGATCACGCGCCTGCTGTAGTTGCCCGTGGGTCGTATTACGCGACGCTTCCTTGTCGTACATCTCGTCGAACGGCGTGATCTTAAAGCGCACGTCTAGATTTTCGGCGGCCCAACCCAACAGACATTCAAACACCTGACCGACGTTCATCCGAGAGGGCACGCCCAACGGATTGAGGACGATATCAATCGGGGTGCCGTCAGGCAAGTACGGCATATCTTCCAACGGTAGAATTCGGGAAATGATGCCCTTATTGCCGTGGCGACCCGCCATCTTGTCACCAACCTGGATTTTGCGCTTTTGCGCCACGTAAACCCGCACGACCATGTTGGCCCCCGGCGGTAGCTCGTCGCCCTGCTCGCGAGTAAAGACGCGCACATCAACGACCCGGCCCTTTTCGCCGTTAGGCACCCGCAGCGAGTTGTCGCGCACATCTCTGGCCTTTTCGCCAAAAATCGCCCGTAAGAGCTTTTCTTCCGGCGGCTGATCCGATTCCCCTTTGGGGGTCACCTTACCCACCAAAATGTCACCAGACTCGACCCAGGCCCCGATCCGAATGATCCCGCCCTCATCCAACTGCCGCAGCGCGTCCTCACCGACGTTAGGAATCTCACGGGTAATCTCTTCTGGCCCTAGCTTCGTCTGGCGCGCCTCAATCTCAAATTTCTCGACGTGAATTGAGGTGTATACATCCTCGAATACCAGCCGCTCACTAATGAGAATGGCGTCTTCGTAGTTGTAGCCTTCCCAGGGCATGTAAGAGATGATGACGTTCTGACCGAGGGCAATTTCGCCCCCTTCCGCCGCTGAGCCATCGGCCAAGACCTGCCCCGCCTGCACCTGCGCCCCTTGAAACACCAGAGGTCGCTGATTCAGACAGGTATCTTGGTTAGAGCGCTGATACTTTTGCAGTGGATAGTCATAGATCTGCCCCTGCTCATCTCGCACCTGCACCAAGTCAGCATCAACATAGACCACTTCACCCGCTGTGCGGCTGACGATGACCATGCCTGAGTCACGCGCTGCCTGAGCTTCTAGCCCGGTACCGACCAGCGGTCGTTCTGGCCGTAATAGAGGCACCGCTTGGCGCTGCATGTTGGAACCCATCAGCGCCCGGTTGGCGTCATCATGCTCCAAAAAGGGAATCAGCGAGGTCGCTACCGAAATAATTTGAACCGGCGACACCGCCACATAGTCAACCTCTTCCGGCGGCGATACGGCGAAATCCTGCCGATAGCGCACCGGGACGGCATCACCCAAGATGTAGCCATCCGCATCGGTCGGCAAGTCACCTGCCGCCACCCGCAGATCATCTTCCTCATCCGCAGTCATATAGGAGGGCGGCAAATCGCGCCGCACCCGGCCTTGCTCAACGCGGAAAAAGGGCGTCTCAATGAAGCCAAAATCGTTAACCCGACCATGGGTGGCCAGAGAACCAATCAGCCCCGCATTCGGGCCTTCTGGCGTTTCGATCGGGCAAATCCGACCGTAGTGAGAGGGGTGAATATCACGCACCGCAAAACCGGCCCGCTCACGGGTCAAGCCGCCCGGTCCTAAGGCGCTGAGTCGACGTTTATGGGTCAACTCCGCGAGGGGATTGGTCTGATCCATAAACTGCGATAGCTGGCTAGAGCCAAAAAACTCTTTGATTGCTGCCACTAAGGGTTTCGGGTTCACCAGGGAAGCCGGGGTCAGCGAGTCAGCATCAGAAACGGTCATCCGCTCTCGAATAATCCGCTCTAGTCGATTGAGACCCACGCGCACCTGATTTTGCAGCAGCTCGCCGACCGACCGCACGCGGCGGTTGCCGAGATGATCGATATCGTCGACCATGCCTGTGTCAAACTCGAGGTTGATCAGGTAGTCGATCGCTGACAAGATATCAACCGGCGTCAACACCCGCGTGGTGTCTGGAATGCTCAGGCGCAGCTTACGGTTCAGCTTGTAGCGCCCCACCTTACCCAGGTCGTAGCGCTTCGCATCAAAGAAGCGCGATTCTAAGAGCTGCTGTCCGCCCGAAACCGTGGGCGGCTCACCGGGACGCAGCTTACGATACAGTTCGAGTAGCGCTTCGTCTTCGCTAAACTGCCCTTCTTTATCGATCGTTTTTTGGAAATACTCTGGGTGACGCAGTGAGTCAAAGATCTCAGCATCGGTTAGCCCCAATGCCTTCAGTAAGACTTGCGCCGAGATTTTACGAGTCTTGTCAATCCGCACCCAAACCAGATCATTTTTGTCAGTCTCAAATTTGAGCCAAGCCCCCCGGTTCGGGATCAAATTAGCGTTGTAGGTGCGGCGACCATTTTTATCGGTGTCGGCTTTGTAATAAACGCCTGGGCTGCGCACAATCTGGTTAACAATGACCCGCTCGGCCCCATTGATAATAAACGTGCCGCGATCGGTCATGAGCGGCAAATCGCCAATGAAGACCTCTTGCTCTTTGATCTCACCCGTCTCTTTATTAATCAACCGAGTGGGAACGTACATTTGTACGCCATAGGTAGCATCCCGCCGCTTGGCTTCGTCTACCATGTACTTAGGGCTCTTGAGTTTGTAGTCCTTCCCGATAAAGTGCAGCTCTAGCTTGCCGGTATAGTCAGTGATGGGTGAGAAGCTATCCAACTCCTCAATCAGTCCTTCTCGCAAAAACCAGCGAAAGCTAGAACGCTGAATCTCAACAAGATCAGGCAGCGTAAAGTTGGACATCGTGGCGATTTGGTCGGTCATGCGTCTCCTCAGGCGGACAAACCCTACAGTCTCTACAGAAAAAGCTCATCAAAACGAATAACCGCTGCCCTCAAGTAGGCACCAGGCAACGGCAAAAACAACTCTGCTAAAGCGCTTTAGCAGAATTGTTAACCCATGCGGTTGTCCTCAATAAATCTCTGAACACTAAATCTATGACCCCTTCTAGATTGCCGTGGTGGACTCACGATAACGGACTGAAAAATTGGTTTTAGCGATACATGGCTAGGGATCGAGTTCGGGATCAAACTCAACTTCCTTTTTCAGACAGAAACAATACATTACCTCAGATTCCACCGGTAATATTTCACACTTCAGACCAGCTTAGCAAAAAGAACGTACCTTAAGACATTTGTCAACACCTATTTCTCGAAAAAATATGTTAAAGCTCTATCAAAATCCCGTTCTAGCAGTCGATTACCCAGTAGATTCACTCACAGTCGAGTGGGTCGGGCGGTCGAGTGGTAGCCGAAATAGGCGGATCGCGTTGGCGGTTGTCTGAGCAGCCAAAGTCGCTAAGGGCTCCTGTCGCAGTTCAGCCAGGTAGCTGGCAACATGCAGTACGTTGGCGGGTTGATTACGCCGTTCTTTGCGGCGAGGCACCGGCGTCAGAAATGGGCAATCAGTTTCTACCAAGAGGCGATCGCTGGGCACAAGCTGGGCTGAGGCTTTGACTTGGTGGGCATTCTTAAAGGTGACAATGCCACTAAAGCTGACGTAGAACCCCAATGCCAAAAACCACTGCGTTTCCTCCGGGGTACCGGCCCAACAATGCATTACCCCAGTAACGGCACCCACCTCCGATTGAAAAGCCTTGATCTGCTGAGCCGCTGCCGCTGCCGCATCTCGACAATGGATAATCACCGGTAGATGCAATCGATGAGCAATCATCAACTGCTGCCAAAAGGCCTCGGCTTGCAGGCTTTGATCGTCCGCCTTATAAAAATCAAGGCCCGTCTCACCAATGGCGACCACGCGCGAATCGGCGCGAGCCGATGATTCGATAGTCTGGGCAGTGGCAGACGTCCACTTATCCATATCTAGGGGATGCAGCCCCACAGCCAGTGAAACCTCTGGATAGCGATCAGCGATCGCCTGCATCGCGGCAAACTCACTCGGCTCCACACAAGAGTGTACTAAGTGAGTCACGCCCGCTGCCCGCCAAGCGGTGGCAACGGCGTCTAAATCAGGCTGAAAGGTTTCAAAATTAATGTGAACGTGGGTGTCAATCAACTGCATGAGGCAGCGTCCGACCTCGTCGTTAGGATGCTGTTGCTTTCTGAGCTTCGACTGCTTTCCAGGCTTTAGCGAGTCGAGATTTCCGGCGCGCCCCGGCATTGCCGTGATAAACACCCCGCTTAACCGCTTTGTCAACTTTGCTAAAGACAGCCGACAGCTCTGCTTGCACGGTTTCAGCCGCGGTGGGACTGGGGTCAGCCGCGTAGGCATCTAAAGCGTCGAGGTACCGCTTAGTCAGCGTCTTGACGGCTGACCGATAAGACTTATTGCGTACCCGGTTACGCTCTGATACTTGAATGCGTTTAATTGCAGACTTAATATTTGCCACAGCTCGCCCAAACTCACATAGAATAATCGACAGATTAAGCATCATAACACCAAATCCGGGGAACGGTTCAGCCAACTACGGATGGGCAAATGAAACCGCGCTAAGCTATAAGTCAGTAGGGGTTTCCTACTAAACAAGCTCAGGCTACGGGAGGGCTGTCCTTCGGTGGCTTAGGTTCTATCGCTTATTAAGTCAGGTTTGTGCGAAATGCTGCGCATTATCAACCAGTTAGCTGATGCACAGGTAGAGTTGCAGCGAATCTGTGACCGCACCCATGACAGTCAGGTTTTTCACAAAGAAGCAACCGTTAGAGAGATTCTGCAAGCGGTGCAGCGCCAGGGCGACGAGGCGTTGCTGCAGTACACTGCCGACTTTGATCAGCAGGTGCTAACCGCAGCGGGATTACGGGTGCGCGGGGCCGAGATTGATGCGGCCTATCAACAGGTCTCCAAAGAGCTGATTGATGCGATTCGTCTCGCGCATCAAAATATTGAAGCCTTCCATCGCCAGCGGGTGCCGAGTAGCTGGGTGGAATTTAAGGGCGATGTGGTCTTGGGTAAGCGATATTCTGCCGTTGATCGGGCCGGCATCTATGTCCCGGGTGGACGAGCCGCTTACCCCAGCACGGTTTTAATGAATGCCGTTCCGGCTCAAGTGGCAGGCGTCGAGCGCATTGTCATGGTGACGCCCCCCGGCGATCAGGGGGCCCTTAACCCTGCCGTGCTAGTCGCTGCTCAGGAAGCGGGCGTGACAGAAATTTATCGCGTGGGCGGAGCGCAGGCGATCGCCGCCCTCGCCTACGGTACTGAGACGATTCCTGCCGTCAATGTGATCACGGGCCCAGGCAACATTTACGTCACCCTGGCCAAAAAGCAGGTGTTTGGCACGGTAGGTATTGACTCCCTAGCGGGCCCTTCGGAAGTGTTGATCATTGCTGACCACACGGCTGACCCCGTTTATGTCGCTACTGACCTGCTGGCCCAAGCCGAACACGACCCCATGGCCGCCGCCATTTTAATCACGCCCGACGCCGCTCTCGCTGCAAGCGTTGTCGCTGAGGTCGCGCATCAGCTAGCCGGGCATCCGCGCCAAACATTAACGGAGAAAGCGATCGCCAACTACGGGGCCGCGATCGTGGTGGACAGTTTGGAAACCGCGATCGCCCTCTCTAATGACTTTGCTCCCGAACACCTCGAGTTAGAAGTGGCAGACCCATGGCGCTGGCTGGAGCACATTCGCCATGCCGGAGCGATCTTTTTAGGTCATGCCACCCCAGAAGCCGTGGGGGATTATCTGGCTGGCCCCAATCACACACTACCGACCTCCGGGGCAGCTCGCTATGCGTCGCCTCTCAGTGCCGAAACGTTTATGAAACATTCCAGTCTGATTCAATACTCTCCGAGTGCGTTGGATCAAGTTTCGTCGGCGATCGCCCGACTCACCGAAGCGGAGGGACTGCCCTCTCACGGAGACTCCGTTCAGGTGCGATCAACTCGCCTCAACCGTTCCCCTAGCGATGACAACGGGGGCAGCGGGGGACGTTAGCGCCATCTCGCTCAGCCGCCAAAGCGACAGCAGTTAGCTCGTCAGCTTTATCTTTGCCAGCCGCCAGGGAGTTCGCGAAAATTGATGGGCCATTGGTCATCAGGCTCGCGGGGCTCGCCCAGATCTGGGGAAGCTCAGCCCCCCTTATCAGGTCTCCGTCGTGCTCTGCTCTAGGGGAATTAACAGCACGCCCTCACCATCTCGCAGTTCAAACGAACGCCAATCTTTCACCCCATCTTTGAGGTCAATGCCCGGTGTGGCCAAAGCAACTTTCCACTCGGCCATGTCTAGCTGCAGCCAATCACCGGGGTTGACTACCATCGGGTCGCCTCCCATGTGGGTCAAGATCACCACTTCCTTCGCTGGGCTGGTTTCGGCATGGGGTTCGCTGCGATAGCCATAAAAGATCGTGCGATAGTCATCGCTAATGCGGTTGAAGCGATCGCGGCCCGTCAGGTTTTCCCGCAGCCAAGGATGGGTCAACCGAAACTGGCGCAGCGTCAGGCTAAAATGGGTCATTGCCCCATCAAGCCCGGCGAAATATCGACCGACATTACACATATCATGGCTATCTTCCATAAAGGCCATCGCAAACGCCTTCAGCTTCGGCACATCCAGAGTGGCCAAAAACCGGGGTAAGTGGGGCTCTTCATTGAGTTCTTCTAGAGCCGGGATTTCGCAAGCTTCATGCTCCCCATTGTGGCCCAAGCACTGCTGGCAGATTTGGGCGACGGCCTGCAGATCGTAGTCGGTTTCGATCATGGCATCTCTGAGGGCATAGGCAAAATCGCGGAGCTGCTCATACTCGGCAAACCCCAGCGCCTTTAGCCGCACAAAGGCATCGCTATCGGCATACATTTCGGGCTCAATTTCCCAATCGAGAAAGCCCACTTCTTCGGAAACCACCTTCACGCCGTAGCGATCATCCGTATTACGAAAAAAGCCCCAGGGCGTCTCAACGGTGGCGTTCAAAAAGTCCATCGGCAAGCCTGGCGAGAAGCCATGTACCCATAGCAAAGTGGCTGGATTGTTGTAGGCTCGGTGCAAAACTTGGGGCAGCGTTTTACCGAGATTCCAGTTAATTGCGGCCTCGGGCGCGACCTGATTACCGCGCCGAACGGTATCGTGATTGCCACAACCAGTGATCCAATGATCGCCTTGAAAAATCACCTCACCGACCCGTCGCCACTTGCGATCCCAGAAGCCCTTAAGCGTCGGCGTATTGTGCGCAAAGATCAACGGCCCCCATTGAAATGACCCCGGCTTCATCTCCACCAGTTCGCGATAGGTAGACTTTTCTTCCCAACCGTCCTCTGGCCAGGGGCGTCCGTCTTCAAAGATGGTGAACATCAGGCGACGATACCCGTGAATGGTTTGCACCACATCGCTCATCGCCAACAGATAGGCATCGTCTTGTTCCACCCGGCCTGAGAGCGGATTAAAAAACCGAAAGTCCTGACCGCCATCGACCCGCACACCATCAGCCCCCGTGTTGATTTTGCGGCGCTGCATTTCTAACAAAATGGCCCGCACCTGAGGTAACTGATGATTCAAATCCTGGCCGTACATGTTGGGGCCTTTAAAGAACTGTTGTGTCAACAATTCAATGCCTTGGTTATCAGAGTGGCCATAAACCAAGTCGTAAATAAGGCCGATGGCGCCCCCCGCGAAGTTATGCAAAGCCGCGACAAAATCGACCACTTCATCGGGCCGCAGGCTGCTTAACACGGCTGGATTCGTCGATGACGAGGCCACAATCGGGACGTCGTAGCCCCAATTTTGTGTATCGGGCTTACGGAGGGTGACGGGGACGATGTCGGTATCATCCTCATCCGCCGAGAAATTTTGCAACGCCCCCAGAGCAAAAAATTCGTGCTCACCGTTGGTGTCTTCGCGGCGATATTCAATCGTCGGCTCTACGGGCAAAAGCTGTACAGCATCGTACCCGGTATAGATTTCCTCGGCTGGCAGCAGCGCTTCACCCGCAGCGATTTTGTCAGACACCCGCTGAATGATGCTGGTCAGGCCTGCCAGCGTGCCCTCTGGGGAAGCCGTTTTGACGTGAATTTGCAGAATATTCGTCGGCGTTGGCACGCGAGGTACGTCCGCATCGGGTATCCCTTTCGGGGCTGCCGTACGGCGAAAGTAGCTCAGGTCAGTACGCCGCCGCTGCAGCCGCCGCATGTCGTAGACTTCAGCGGGGGCAAACACCCCGTAGGGCGTGGAATAGGCCAGCGGATCGCGGATAATATGCACTCGCTGCTCAGCATCCACATAGCGCAACCAGTAAAAAGAGCCCGCGGTGGTGCGGTTACCCGCTTTGACCCCTGAAACTACGGCCCAGAGGAATTCGCCCTGCTGCGCGACGGGCACTAAGTCATGTTGAAACTCGACGGTCTGACGCGGTTCTTGAAAATGAATGGGCGTCAGCGGGGTAAAAATCTCCAGCTCAAGCGATCGCTCTGACTGAATGACATCCCCGATCAGTTCCGGCGTCCAAAACCCAAATTCCGTCAGGCCATCGCGGCGATAGTGGCTACCCAGTCGTTTGGCTAAGCGCTGACCGCGGCCAAAATAGGTATCTTCAGACGCCATGACCGAAGCGGCCCAATTCAATAATGTCTGGGTTTCATCGTCAACGAGGCGGAGGTTAGCCGCAGTGCGAACGCTTTTAACTTGCACAGTAATCGATACTCTTAGGTAGACGAAGCGGTATTGAGAGAAAGCTAGGCAGACGAGCTAAGCCAGGACTCCTAGAGGCTCCAATCGCGCTAGCACCAGCGCTGCCGCGAAGCGATCGTCCAGGCCATGAAGCTTAAGGCGGCTGGTCTATTTATAGTTTGTCAGACATCGGAGATCGGTGAGCGTAGATGGGACGGTGCTGAATAAGAATTTTATGAAGGATTGAGTTTATTGACTAAATGCCTAAGTCATTGATGCCCGCTTTTTAATGCCGTCGATCGAGGGAGAATTCACTGTATTAAGGCTACTTCAACAATCGTATTCTGTCGTGACAAATTGGCCGGTGCCCTTTTTCTCAACTGTCGTGCTCCAGTGGGTAAAGCCGGCAAGGGCGTAGAAACCGGCTTTGCAGTGCCACCACTCAGACCCGTTTCTGCAGCTTCATCGCGATCGCCCTCACCCCAAAACCGGCCTGATCTAAGGAGCTGCGATCGCCCCCAGTCAAGTGCTTCATCATTTACTCAACGTCTAGGCACCGAGATCACTAAGCAGAGAGCGAGTCCTGCCCAGCGGCCATTACTCGCTGACGGGGCGGTGCTCCTGAGCCCTGACGAGCCGCCAGCAAAACGCCATAGGCAACCGACAGACGGCACTCGTAGGAGAGGCAAACACCGCCGCCTGCCCCGCAAATCGTGGCAGTATGACAGACGTTAGTAATCCTTTGGATGGTGATGGCGCTGACTCAAACTTGCCATACTTAATTCATCGTTATTGTTGCTATCGCCGTAAGTAGTCAGGAGAACTGAATATGAAATCTTCCCTGGTCATTCTCTATCACCGTGAACCTTACGATGAGGTTGTGGTAGACGGCAAGACAGTCTACCGCGACAAAAAGAGCCCTAACGGCATCGTGCCCACGCTCAAAACCTTTTTTGCCAATGCGGAGAGCAGCACTTGGATCGCCTGGAAACAGATATCAGCCAAAAAACAGGCCAATTTTGAAGAGCGGGTCGTGATGGAAGGCGGCAATGAGAGTTGTCAGGTCCGGCGCATTCCCCTCAGTGCTCAGCAGGTTAAGGAGTTTTACTACATCACCGCGAAAGAAGCCTTTTGGCCGATTTTGCATTCCTTTCCGGAGCATTTCACCTACGAAAGTTCTGATTGGGACAACTTTCAGGCAATTAATCAACTGTTTGCCGACGCCGCTTGTGAAGATGCGGCCGACGATGCCCTGATCTGGATTCACGACTACAACCTGTGGTTAACGCCCTACTACATTCGGCAAAAAATGCCCAATGTCAAAATTGCCTTCTTTCACCACACGCCGTTTCCGGCTGCCGACGTGTTCAATATTTTGCACTGGCGTAAGGCGATCGTCGATAGCCTGCTGTGCTGCGATCTCTGTGGTTTTCATATTCCTCGCTATGTGGAGAATTTTGTTTCGGTGGCCCGCAGCCTACGCGAAGTCAAAATTGTCGAAAAAGGCCCCGTCCGTGAGGCTTTTACGCCCTTTGGCTTAGCCCTGGCAGAACCCGAAATGACCACCAAAATGGAGTATCAGGGGCGCACGATTCATCTGGATGCCTTTCCCGTGGGCACCAATCCGCAATACATTGCCGATGTCGTCAATTCGCCAGAAGTGCAGGCCAGCGTGCGCAAGATTCGCGATGACATTGGCGACAACAAGCTCATCGTCTCAGCGGGCCGGGTGGACTATGTCAAAGGCGCGCGGGAAATGCTGTTGTGCTATGAGCGCCTGTTAGAACGACAGCCCGAACTGCAGGGCAAGGTCAATCTTGTCATGACCGCTGTCAAAGCGGCAGCGGGCATGCGGGTGTACAAAATCGCCCAAAGTCAGATTGAGCAACTGGTCGGCAAAATCAATGGCCGCTTCTCTCGGCTCAACTGGACGCCGATTTTGCTGTTTACAGAACCAGTGCCCTATCACGAACTGATGGCGTTCTATGGCACCGCCGATATTGCCTGGATTCCCCCGTTGCGGGACGGCCTCAATCTGGTCGCTAAGGAATATATTGCAGCCCACCAAGGCCGCGATGGCGTGTTGATCTTGTCGGAGTTCACTGGCTCAGCGATAGAACTGCCAGATGCTGTTTTGACTAATCCCTACTCTGACAAGCATATGGATGAGTGTATTGACCAGGCACTGGCCATGAGCCCGGCAGAGCAAAAAGCGCGGATGCAAAAGCTGCACCAGGTAATTCAGCAGTATGACGTGTCCGAATGGGCCAATCATATGTTCCGCGAAGCCAATGCTACGGCGCTACCTGAAGAACCTGCGCTAGTCTAAAGCCACAGCAAGGGGTCGCCCCATCGGCGGCCTCAATCAACCCCTGATGCCGATCGCTGGGGTGTGATTTTTGACGCCGGCAGGGGTTTTATTAAAGTGAACTAGCGGCTTTTCTGCCTCGTCATTATTAATGCCAGCGCTGCCATCGACAGCGGCAGGGCGTTGTGTTCCCCAAAGTTCTCCCACCAGCCGATTTGCCGCATTTAAAGGATTTTCAGATGAGAGATCTCCAAGCGATTCAACGCCGTGACTATGACGTCGTCATCATCGGTGGCGGGGTAAATGGAGCGGCGACCGCGCGCGACTCGGCCCTCAGGGGATTGTCAGTGCTGCTGATTGAAAAGAATGACTTTGCTGGCGGTACAACGAGCTGGTCAACTCGGCTGGTGCATGGTGGCCTGCGCTACTTGGAATATTTTGAATTCCATCTGGTCAGAGAGTCGTTGCGGGAACGGGAGATTTTGCTGCGGACAGCCCCCCATCTCGTGCAGCCGATTCAGATGACCATTCCGATCTATGGTGTCGGCACCCGCAGCTATTGGGAAATCCAAGCGGGCATGGTGCTGTACGACATGCTCAGCTACGACAAGACGCTGCCCAACCACCGAATGCTATCAAAGGCCAAGCTGCGACAGCTATTTCGCTCAGTCGATCATGAGGATGCCAAGGGAGCGGCCCAGTACTACGATGGCCAGGCCGAACACGCCGAGCGACTGTGCTTAGAAATTTTGTTAGACGCCCAGGCGGCGGGGGCCGACGTGCTGAACTACGCCACCGTCACGGGCCTCAAGCGCGAGGGCGATCGCCTCACCGAGCTGACGGCCTATGACCAAATTGCTGATGCCGACTTCACGGCGACGCTATCGGCCCAGGGTGTGGTCGTCAACACCTCCGGCCCTTGGGTTGACCGCGTGTTGGGGCTCGGGCAGCGTGACGGTGAGACTGACCCGATTGGCCACGATCGCAAAATTGGGGGCACTAAAGGCAGTCATATCATTGTTGATCCGTTTCCCGGTGCACCCAACACCGCGCTCTATGTTGAAGCGAAATCGGATGGTCGGCCCTTCTTCATCGTGCCGTGGTGCGGTCAGTTCCTGATTGGCACCACCGATTTGAAATATACCGGTGACCTTGACCAGTTCAAAGCCAGTGACGACGAAATCGATTACCTGCTGACGGAAACCAATCGGGTGCTGCCTACCGCCCGCATCACCCGCGCCGATGTAAAGTTCACCTATTCTGGCATTCGTCCGCTGCCCTATGCCGCAGGCAAAAAGGCGGGCAGCATTACCCGCGCTCATATCCTCTACGATCATGCCAAAGAAGGGGTCAGCAACTTGGTGTCGCTGATTGGCGGCAAGCTCACCACCCATCGTCAAGTCGGCGAAGAGATGACCAACTGGGCCTTCAAAAAAATGGGCCAAGCCGTGCCCGCCTCCCCCACTCGGCATCAACCTCTACCGGGCTGCATTTGGCCTGACGACGAGCGCATTGACGCAGCTTACCAACGCTATCGAGACCGCATCAGCGTCGCTAGCCTGGATCATTTATTTAGCGTCTACGGGGCGCGGGCGCTGCCGCTCTTAGCCCTAACGGACGAAGCGCCAGATCTAGCGGAACGGCTGCTCGCGACTCATCCCAACCTGCGGGCTGAAGTGGTCTTTGCCATGCGCACAGAGATGGCCCACTCAGTGCTCGACTTTACGCGGCGGCGCACGGTGCTGGCCATGAATGCGAACTACGGCTACGACGTGTTAGAGCCCATCCTCGCTACCCTCAAGCAGCACTGCGGCTGGGATGAAGAGAAGTGTCAGCGCGAAGTACAGGCCTATCAGCAGTTTATGGAAGCTAACTGCATTCCCGACTATGTGATGGCGGAGGCCGCTGCTGGGCGATCGCTGCAGGCCGTTTAGATATCGCTGATATGATTGATGAGCCCGAGTGAGCCCGGCGACGCCAATCGTCACTCGGCTGCTGTTTATGTCGAGTTCGGCCCTAAGTTTTATGGACTCTACGACTTCCTCCCCCATTTCCATCGACGCTGAGCAGGTGCAAAAAGAGTCAGCTGAGCTGACGATTTTGGGTGCCGGGGCTTGGGGTACGGCCCTCGCTCAGCTGGTCGAAAAGAATGACCACACTGTATGCCTATGGTCGCGACGGACAGCCATGACACTGGCCAAGGCGGTTGCCGGCTCCCACGTGATTTTGTCAGCAGTTTCCATGAAAGGGGTGCCTGCCGTCGCCGCCCAACTCAAAGCCGCAGGCATTCCCCGCGAGACCATTCTGGTCACCGCCACCAAGGGACTCGATCCCGAGACCACCCGCACGCCCTCACAAATTTTTCAAGATACCTTTCCCGACAATCCTGTCGTGGTGCTGTCAGGCCCCAACCTCTCCAAAGAAATTGAACAGGGACTCCCCTCCGCCACCGTTGCGGCCAGCACTCATCCCGAGGCCGCGGAAGCCGTGCAGTATCTCTTTGCGTCCGAGATTTTCCGCGTCTATAGCAGTCCCGATCCGCTCGGGGCCGAACTGGGAGGCACGCTGAAAAACATCATCGCGATCGCAGTCGGCGTTTGTGAAGGATTAGCGCTGGGGTCTAACGCCCGCTCGGCGTTAATGACCCGCGCCCTGCCCGAGATGATGCGTATTGGCACCCACCTGGGCGGTCAAGCCGACACCTTTGTCGGCCTGTCGGGCCTCGGCGATATGCTAGCGACCTGCACCAGCGTGCTCAGCCGCAACTATCGAGTCGGATATGGCCTGGCTCAGGGCAAGTCACTGGAGCAGATTTTAGAGGAAATTGGCAGCACGGCTGAGGGGGTCAATACGACCAACGTGCTGATTCAAATCGCTAACCGCGAACAAATTCCCGCCCCCATCTCTCGGCAGGTATACCGGCTTTTGAACGGTAAGATTACGGCTCAAGAAGCGGTTGAAGCCTTGATGGAGCGAGACCTCAAAGCCGAAGCTTGCCTGCTGACCTAATCGCCGCTCAGCTGACTGCCGAGAACACCCACCGTCCTGATGGATCAATCAGGCCAGAGGGCAGCGTGCCACCAGCCGAAACGCTGTACAACCACCGAAAGGTGCGCCCTCATCCCTTAAGATGGACGACTGTGCGTGTTTGTGAGTGAAAGACCATGCGATTTTTTGTCTCTCTCTGTAGCCTCGCCCTCGCGGTGAGCAGTCTGGGGAGTACCGCCAGGGGGGCCACCACCCCTCACCGCGCTCAAGTGCAGTGGACCACTGCCACGATCGCTCAAAGTGAGGCCACGACCCTGCTCCGGTTTGAGACGCAGCACTACGTCGTGCATGTCTACGAGCGAGCAAACTTCACTTACTTGAATGTGTACAACAAAGAAACCGGCTTCACCGATCAGGATGGCGTGTTAGCTGACCTACTGCCTCCCGCAGACGAAGACGTCTGGCAAATTTATGTGAATCAGCAGGGGGACTTAGAATATCGGGCCAAGATCAGTCCGGAGGGGAACACCGAACTGGAAATCGGCCTGATCGGTGGGCCTGCCGACCCGCCAGAGCCCGGCTTCAACACCACCTATGGCTTTCCCCATCAGTATTTGGGAGCCGATGTTGACACCACCTTAGCCGCGCTAGAAGAGCTGGGGTGGAACGTCGACCAGACAGAATCCGACGCAGTGGCACTGACCCGCAATCAGCGAGCCCTCGATTTGAAATTCGATCCTGATACTGGGGTGATCACGTACACTCGCCTCATTGATCTGACCTAAGGGGGCACCTTGCAACGCGTCATTGTGAGCCCGAGCCAAATTATCGACACGACTCTCACCCTGACGGCTGATCAGCAGCATTATCTCAAGCGCGTACTCCGGCTGCAGGCGGGCGATCGCTTCCTCGCCCTCGATGGCCAGGGACACCTCTGGCTGGCCTCCCTAGTGACGGATGCCGCCCAGGCCACCTTGACGCCCATGCCGGAACCGACAACGACCGCCGCCGTGACCGCTAAACCTCACATCACCCTGGCCGCCTGTTTGCCGAAGCAAGGATTTGCCGATGTCGTGCGGCAAGTCACCGAACTGGGCGTTGATCAGATCGTGCCGCTGCTCAGCGATCGCACCCTACTCCGCCCCAGTGCTCACAAACTGCAGCGCTGGCGGCGCATCGCCACTGAAGCGGGAGAACAATCGGAACGGCTCACCCTCCCGACAATCTTAGAACCCACAGCTTGGTCAACGTGGCTGACCCAACCCTCTCAGGCCCACCGATATCTCTGTGTCGCGAGGCGGCCGAGTCAATCATTATTGTCAGCCTGTTTATCCTGCCAACCGACCTCAGTGGTGATTGCCGTGGGCCCAGAAGGGGGCTGGACAGAGCCCGAGGTCACAGCCGCGATGGCCATTGGCTATCAGCCGGTTAACTTGGGTCCGCAAATATTACGAGCTGTAACTGCTCCCATCGCGGCCATCGCGATTCTGCAGGCCGGACTCCAATTGCATTAGGGCGATGTGCCAGCTTTAATAGCGACCATTAGAGAGCCACAGGACAGAATCGAATTCGTTAGTATGAGTCCAATCTTTGAGATGGTAGAGCCCGAAGTGACCGTGGCGATCGCCGACAGCTATCGACCAGTCACCTGGGGCTCGTCAAGCTTGCGAGCTGTGCCAGCTCTGATAGCAACCCTCGCGAACCTACAGGACGGAATCGAACATGTCAACATACTTTATCTTTAAGATAGGTAGCCCATGGAAACCGTCAAAATCTTAGATACCAACAGTACAGAAGACTGCCTTGCGGGGTTTCACGCTTTATCAGATCCCCTGAGAGTGCATGTCATCGAACGTCTGCGAACCCACGAAATGTGCGTCTGCGACCTCTGCGAAGAACTAGACGTCAGTCAGTCCAAGCTCTCCTTTCATCTGCGCGTGTTAAAGGAAGCGGGGTTAGTCCAAGCTCGTCCTCAAGGTCGCTGGACCTATTACAGCCTCGACTTATCGCAGTTTGTGGTCCTCGAGCAGTATCTGTCTGAATATCGCCGCTTCAGTCCCATCATTCCTAGCCGCCTGTTGGAAGCGAGCTAGTTGCATGACTCAATGAACGGGTTTAGCTCTCGACCAGCGTTAGCTCAAACGCTTCGACATCATCAAGGCTTTGAGATCCTCAGCATTTTTTCTAGAGAATGCTGAGGATTCTCATTAAAGGGGCAGCGATCGCCCTGTGAACACCACCCTCTGGCCGTTTTCTAGAGATGCTGTGGTTCCCCCTGCGCCGCGCTGGAATGGGCTAGTATGAGCATCTGCGTCGCATTTTGGATGGGATTTTTGGGGCATGAGCACAGGTACCCTCTTCGACAAAGTTTGGGACTTACATACCGTTGGTACCCTCTCTTCTGGGCAAACCCAGCTGTTCATCGGGCTGCACCTGATTCATGAAGTCACCAGCCCCCAAGCCTTTGCCATGCTGCGAGAGCGCCAACTGCAGGTCATGTTTCCTGAACGCACCCTGGCCACAGTCGATCACATTGTGCCGACGGATAGTCAGGCGCGCCCCTTTGTCGACCGACTGGCTGAGGAGATGATCGAGGCGTTAGAAACTAACTGTCGCGAGCACAACATCACTTTTTACAATATTGGCTCGGGCAGCCAGGGCATCGTGCATGTGATTGCCCCCGAGCAGGGCCTGACCCAACCGGGCATGACGATCGCCTGTGGTGACAGCCACACTTCGACCCACGGTGCTTTTGGCGCAATCGCCTTTGGCATCGGCACCAGCCAAGTTCGCGATGTCTTAGCCTCGCAAACCTTGGCCCTGGCCAAGCTCAAGGTGCGCCGAATTGAGATTAACGGTTCGCTGCCCCCCGGCGTTTATGCCAAAGATGTGACGCTGCACGTCATTCGGCAGTTGGGCGTTAAGGGTGGGGTCGGCTATGCCTATGAATATGCGGGCACCACGATTGAAGCCATGTCAATGGAAGAGCGGATGACCGTCTGCAACATGTCGATCGAGGGCGGCGCGCGCTGTGGCTACGTTAATCCTGACGCGGTGACCTACGATTATTTGCGCGGCCGGGAATTTGCCCCCGGTGAGACGCAATGGGATGCCGCCGTGGCCTGGTGGGAAAACCTGCGTAGCGATGCCGATGCTGACTATGACGATGTGGTGGTGTTTGAGGCCGCAGATATTCCGCCCACGGTGACCTGGGGCATTACGCCGGGTCAGGGCATCGGCGTGAATGAACAGATTCCCACATTAGAGAGCCTACCAGCGGGCGATCGCGCGATCGCCGAAGAAGCCTATCGATATATGGAGCTGCAGCCGGGCACCCCGATTCAAGGCACCAAGATTGACGTGTGCTTTATCGGTAGCTGCACCAATGGTCGGCTCAGCGATCTGCGAGAAGCGGCCAAAGTCGTCCAGGGCCAAAAAGTGGCTGCCGACGTCACGGCATTTGTCGTGCCCGGCTCAGAACAGGTCAAAGTCGCGGCGGAATCTGAGGGCTTAGACACCATTTTTGAGGCCGCTGGGTTCGAATGGCGCGAGGCGGGCTGTTCGATGTGTTTGGCGATGAATCCGGACAAGCTGCAGGGCAATCAAATCAGCGCCTCCTCGTCTAACCGCAACTTCAAAGGCCGCCAGGGGTCATCCTCAGGGCGCACGCTACTGATGAGTCCGGCCATGGTTGCCACCGCCGCGATCGCGGGCCGGGTCGAAGATGTGCGCCACCATTTGCCAGGATGAGGCGATCGGGAACTTAGCCCGATGTTAATTAATTATTAAACCTAAGCTTCCCTAACCTTAAGAAACGTTGTCGATGATGACAGATAAGAATATCTAGCGGTGGTCACCTGCGCGTGGCCTTGGGCCTTGGTAGCCTAGCGGCTAGCCTGTGACCAGCAGAGGGCGCATCGAGATATTTTTGACCTTCTTCGGATAACCCGTTGTGTTTGCAAAACCCCCTGCGCTCTCAACCGCTACAGCGAAATCTTCTCCTGACGACTTTGTAGCAGTTTTAGAGCAGCTTTATCGGGAGCGCACACTGACTCCCTATCCCGCCGGTAGAACGATTCCCCTACGGTTGAACGAACTGTTGATTGTTTGCCGCGGGGTGGTGCAGCTTTACACCATTCAGCAAGACGGCAGCGAAACGCTACTCGGATTAGCCGGGCCTTCCATGCCAATCGGCCTACCGTTGACTGTGGTCGATCCCTACTGGGCCACGGCTCTCACCGACGTCGATGTGCTGCCCCTATCGATGATGGAGGTAGAATCTTCGCCGATGCTGATGGGCGGCATTTGTCGGCACCTGATGCTGCGACTGCAGCAGTCAGAGGCTTGGCTAGCCATCTCCGGCAAACGCTTGGTCGCCGATCGCCTGCGACAGCTCCTGCTCCTCATTGCTCAAGACTTTGGCCAGGTCGAAACCTGTGGCGTGCGCATTCCCGTGCGTCTGACCCATCACCAGCTCGCCACCGCGATCGGTACGACGCGCGTCACCGTCACGCGGCTGCTGAAAGATTTCAAAGAAGAGGGCTGGTTGCAGACCCAGCAGCGCTATTTGATTGTGCAGCTGGCACAACTGTATGACAGCAGCTGGAGCCGCTTGTCCCTGTAGAGTCAATCAGAGTGGCTGAACGCTATCCTAGCCATCAGCCCATGACTGAGACCCGCCAGATTGGAGCCGTTGCATCCAGCGCCGAGCTGAGAGCGATCGCGCTGTCGCCCGTAGCCCAGCAGCCGTTCTAGCCCCTAGGAACCAATTGCCCTGAGCATCCCCCGGCCTGAGGTGGGTCGGCTTCCAGCCGCTCACACCAAGCTCCCTGCCAGCCAACCTTCTGCTCCATCGCCCACCCCCGCAACGAACCCTGGCATGTTCATTGTGGGGAGTGGCACGATCGCGTCGTGCCCTCTCTCTGAAACAGGACGACGACACCTCTATCTCCCCGGTCCTTGAACTCCCGTACATTGCCGAGATGATGGGGGAAGCCTCAGCGCTGAGAACTCATATAATCAGCCACCTCGATGCTCAAAACACCTAGCGTGAAGGAAGTGACGGCTCGCTCAGGTGGGTACAAGCATCACTCATCTCAGAAGCCCAGAAATCGATTTCGCCTCAGGTGAACGTTTTGTGGTGTCAACAGTTACAAGACTTTTTGGCAGCAGTGATATGGTTATTGGTTAAGACATTTCGTTTGCTAGGGCCAGGGTTGCTGACTCTCATTAGGGCAGCGCATTCAGAGCTGGGAATTTTTGGACAAGTTCTGATGTCTCACCGAAACTTTTTAGCTTCAGCCCTGTCAAGGTTTCTTGAAGCTAATTATTTCCTCGACGCCCAAGCAGACTTCGTCTTTTTTTGAGTTGTCAATTTATGTTTGATTGCCGTCATTGATGGGGGCATGGGCACTGCCAGTTCACCCTTAAGCGTTGATTACATAAACAAATTTATATTCTGACTAACGGTGTCTTTCACACGATGGCAGACGATAGGCCTAAAAATCTGAGTCCTTAAAGCAGCCTTGAGGGGAAGATAAGGTTTATTGGTTGGCCGTGATGTTGAAATTGTGGTGAAAAAGTTGCCAGGAAGCTGGCCGGACTCATCAGGCTGAATTTTTTTTATGGAAGGTCTTTTATATTTGATGCTGCCGCATTAGGGCGCGTCATCAATCAAACTCGAAAGCCTGACGGTATGGGCATTACCACGCCCGCCCCGTAAACCTAGCTAGCGGCTGGACCGCTTTCAGCATAGGGATTCAGCCGCTAAATGATGACAGCCTCTAGTAAACGCCCCTGGCATTCAGCCACTACCCCTGACTTTGTTCTCGGTTTAAACGGAATCTTATCGCTATGTCAATCGGCCCTCAGTCTCCACAAATCCAGCCCTCTCAACCTGCTGACTCCAGCAATCCTGAGCTTGATATGTTCTCGTCTCGGATTAAACCTTTGCTATTGCGGGTGTATCCGGCCCATATCGCCGAGCCCTTGACTGAGCGCTTGCACACGCTGCTGCAACCCTACCTCCAGCAAAGTAGCCGCGAAGACTGGCGCAAATGGAGCCACGACAACGTGTTGCTGATCACCTATGGTGACAGCTTAGTGGCTGAGGACGAGCGATCGCCACTGGCAGTGCTGGCAACGTTTTTAGAACAACACCTCCAAGATGTCGTGACCGGGGTGCATATTCTGCCGTTTTTCCCCTATACCTCTGACGATGGCTTTGCGATCAAAGACTACAACAGCGTCAGCCCCGAGCTGGGCGACTGGGACGATGTCAAACGCATTAGCGCCACCCAGAACCTAATGGTCGATTTAGTCATCAACCACATCTCCAGTGAGCATCCTTGGGTGAAGCAATTTCAAGCCGGTAAAAAACCGGGATGCGACTATTTAATTGAAGCCGACCCAGCCGACGAGAGCCTGTCAACCGTGGTGCGTCCACGGAGTTCAGCCCTGCTGACCCAGCTGGAAACCGTGAACGGATCAAAGCACGTTTGGAGTACCTTTAGCGCCGACCAAATCGACGTCAACTTTGGCAACCCTGACGTGCTGCTGGAATACGTCAAAATCATTCTGCTGTATATCGAAGCAGGGGCGCGCTACATTCGCCTTGATGCCGTCGGCTATTTGTGGAAGAAGCTGGGCTCTAACTGCATTCACCTGTCTGAAACCCACGCCATGGTGCGGCTATTGCGGGAACTGCTGCAAATGATCGATCCGCAAATTGCCATCATTACGGAAACCAACGTCCCCAATCGGGAAAACCTGAGCTACTTTGGCAATCGCAACGAAGCTCACATGATCTACAACTTTAGTCTGCCGCCACTGGTGCTCAATGCCTTGATGCAGGGGCGCTCTGACTATCTCAAACAGTGGATGATGAGCATGCCCCCAGCGCCGATTGGCTGCGCTTACTTCAACTTTACGGCGTCTCATGATGGCATTGGGTTGCGGCCTACTGAGGGCCTGCTGACTGCCGACGAATACAACTCGCTGTTAGACACGATGAAGCAGTTTGGCGGCAAAATCAGCATGCGCCGCCGCCCCGATGGCACTGAATCGCCCTATGAAATCAACATTTCGCTGTTCGATGCCATGAAGGGCACGGTAGCGGGCGAAGATGAGTGGCAAATCGAACGGTTTTTGTGCTCTCAGACCATCATGATGTCGTTGGAGGGTATCCCGGCCTTCTATATTCACAGTTTGCTGGGCACGCGTAATTATCACGAGGGCGTAGCCGCCACCGGGCACAACCGCACCATCAATCGCTACAAGTGGAATATTGCCGCGCTGGAAACTGCCCTCGCCGACCCAGACACGCCCCATGCCCAAGTGTTCCAAGAGCTGTCGCGGCTGATCGGCATTCGCCGCCGGCAGCGAGCCTTTCACCCCAATGCGACCCAGTACACGCTGCATCCCCTCAACCCAGCGATCTTCGCCTTTTGGCGACAGAGTATGGCCCGCGATCAAAGCATTTTTTCGATTCACAATTTGAGCAATGCGCCGCAGGAGCTGCAGCTGAGCGACCTCAACCTGCTAGATACGGATGAGTGGATTGATCTGATTAGCGGCGATCGCCTCATGTCTCTCGGGGCTGACTACCTGATCCAACCCTACCAGTCGCTGTGGATTACCAATAAGGTCGATTCGGCGGCAGATGTCTCGACCCCTGACCCATTCTTGAGTGAGTGATCACCGCCACAGAACGATATGATGAAAGCCCAGAGATTGCTAAGCTTCATCAGGATTGGTCATGACTTCAGTCACCACGGTTAGCGGTCGCGGGTTGCCGCTGCCGGGCAACGATATTGATACCGATCGCATCATTCCCGCTCGGTTTTTGCGCTGTGTCACCTTTGACGGCTTGGGCGAACAGGTGTTTGCCGACGATCGCACCCAGCTCAAGGGCGAACATGCCTTTGACCAACCGCCATACCAAGACGCCGAGCTTTTGGTCGTCAACCGCAACTTTGGCTGCGGCTCATCGCGCGAGCACGCCCCGCAGGCGATCACCCGTTGGGGCATCAAAGCGCTAATTGGCGAAAGCTTTGCCGAAATCTTTTTTGGCAACTGCGTGGCCATGGGCGTGCCTTGCGTCACCGTGAGTGCTGACGTTGCGGCCACCCTGCAGGCACAGATTGCCGCCCAGCCCCAGCAACCGCTCACTCTGGATCTGAACAATCTGACCGTCACGATGGGTGAGTTGAGTGCCCCGGTGGCGATCGACAATGGGCCTCGACAAATGTTTGTCGGTGGCACGTGGGATGCTTGCGGTCAGCTTGTCTCCCAAGCGACGGCCATTCAAGCGACGGCTGCAAATTTACCCTACGTCAATTGGCAGCGGCGATCGGCTTAAGCACCGAACTCAGAAATCGCGTTTCTGCTCGTCAGAATTGGACACGACCAACCTCTGACAGCAAACCGTTCTGGTCTAAAAATATTCTTTGAGCGATGAGATCTCAAGCGATCGGCTGCATCACCACCCACTCTCTCCAATCCACAGAGGCAATCACCCATGCAGCTCGGCTACACCATTCTCTACGTTGAAGATGTCATCGCCACGGTAGAGTTCTACGAAGCCGCCTTTGGCCTCAACCGTAAGTTCATCCACGAAAGCCAACTCTATGCCGAAATGGAAACGGGCACGACCGTCTTGGCATTTGCCGGTAACCCCATGGCTGAGTTTAATGACATCGCCATCCGCCCGAATACTCTGGGTGAACTCCCCGCCGGCTTTGAAATCGCCTTTGTGACCGATCAGCCAGAAGCGAAATTTAAAGTTGCGGTGGCGGCAGGCGCAGTGGCAGTCAAAGTGCCGACAGCCCAACCCTGGGGCCAAGTCGTTGGCTATGTGCGTGACCTGAACGGCTGTTTGATCGAAATTGCCTCGCCCGTTGCCCCTAAACCGACCGATGGCTGAACCGCAAAACCATGAACATCCACACGCGGTTCGTCGTCTCGACAAAATTGAAGACGAGTTGTCCATGTTGATGAACGCTGGGCCAATAAACCGAAACAACCTTCGCATCCTAGGCATCGAGAACTTCAAACAGCTGGCCCAACAGGATGCCGATGAACTGTACCACCGTCTCATCGCCTCTGCGGCATTCGCCTCGCTCCTTGTCAGCACAATGTGCTGACAGCAACGATTAATTTCTCAAGGGTGCACTCGGCGATGAACCCTCAACTTTAGGGTTTTAGCGACAGTAGAATGCTTTCGCCAAAAAGCCCCTCTAATACAAAGTGTAGATAAAGTTCTAGGTACATTTTCAATAGTGTAGATAAAGTTCTAGGTATATTTTCGATATCGTCTATCGACAGCGGGAATAAAAGGATAGATTATCGCTAACGACAGCAATGATCTATCCCTTTTATGGGAAGGTTGTCATTCTTCTTTATCGCCAAATGGAGGGCAGTTTTCATGCTTAGAGAACACTCTTCGACAGATTTATTAAAGACTATTCAAAATACCGAATCCAAGAAATTTTCGGTAACAAATCAAGATCTCTGGATTCCTATTATATTGACATCTATAGTTTGCACAGCCCTATTTTGGAATTTAGGAGCTCGCAGCTTAGCAGATTGGGATGAAGCAATTTACGCCCAAATCTCGAAAGAAATCTTTCATAGCAACCAATGGCTAACACTTCACTGGGGCTACAAGCCTTGGTTTCATAAGCCTCCACTTTTTATGTGGTTGACCACGTTGGCATACTACATCTTTGGGGTTGGAGAAGTTGGAGCCCGTGCAATCTCCGCGATCGCCGGTACGGGGCTGGCTCTCCTTACCTACTTATTAGGCAAGACCCTCTTTGATCGAGCGGCAGGCATTTTGGCGGTAGTCATATTGAGCCTAAGCTATGTATTTGTATTCTTCTCCCGCTTTGGGACAACCGATATCGCTCTGACTTTTTTGATCTACGTCTCTATCTTTTTATATAGTCAAGCTATCAAAGGCAAAACGAGTGCCTGGTATGGAGTTTGGGGAGCAATTGGGGTCTCCTTTTTGATCAAAGGATTTGCCGCTGCTGTTACGCCCCTAGTTCTGGCAATTGCCCTGTTGGTTCACCGGCAGTTTGGGCCTACTCTCAAAAAGTCAGAATTTTGGCTCGGTATTGCCCTCGCGGCCTTAATTGTGTTGCCCTGGCATATTGCCATGCTGCAACTGCATGGAGCGGCTTTTATCAATGAATACTTTCTCTACCATGTAGTAGAGCGGGCTACTAATAGCTTGGAAGGCAACCAAGGTGGAGTGTTCTTCTATCTCTGGCAGATCAGGGCACAGTTCTTCCCCTGGTTTTTGCTGCTACCTGTCGCATTCTGGATGCAAGCCCAAAAGCTCACAAAAGACACCACAGCGATCGCATGGCCGCTTCTCATTCTGGTGGCGGTTGTCCTGGGCGGATACACGTTCGCCAGCACCAAACTTCCCTGGTATATCATTCCAGTTTACCCAGCACTAGCAATTTGGGTCGGTGGATTAGGTAGCCAGGTGTTTCAGCGCCCTCGTTCTATTGCTTTCTGGGGGTTAGCGGTAGCCGCGATCGCAACGGCAGCCATTTTCCCGACAAAGATCGTTTTTCTAACGCCAAGTATGAAGTCTTATCTGTCGATAGGTCTCAGTATCGGCACGATCTTATTGGTAGTTGGGCATATCTGGCAGCGTTCTTTTAATCGCATGATCGCGATCGCGCTGTGTCTTTTGCTCGCTACTGCTGGTTTACGAGAGATCCGCGGCCTCTATCGGGGCAACTTCCGCGCAGAAGCCCAGCTTGCTGCCATTGCAAGTCAATCATACGACTCCAATAATGCACCCATTTTAGTTCTCAAACTTGCTGAATCTATCTACGTACCCACAATACTTTTCTACAGCAATCGTCCCGTTCGATGGGTTACTCAACCTGAAGGTTTGACAAAGCTTCAACTCAAAGATGAACAAGATTTCATCTCCGCTCAGGAAGATATCAATAAACTGTCAGAGCACTACGATGTCACAATCCTAGAGGAATCTGGAAAGCTTGTTTATGGCATCAATAGTCCATCAATAAAATGAAGTGTAGAAAACATTTAGATCGGATAGTTCATGCAAAAATCTCACACAAACTTAGATGAATCTTTGCATCTGTCTATCCATAAAAATCTATCGCCTATCAATTAATATTCAAATTCGAAGATGTCAGGTTTTCTGAGTAAATTTTCTTCTGATTTCTAAGAAGAGCATCATCAATAACAGCGACAGAAAATCGAAGTTTTATATTTGAATCCACTGTCAAACTCTAAAAGTGAAAATAAAGTGAAAAGAATAGACCATGCATCCATCTTGAAAAAAAGGTTGGAAATTCCAGAATTATCAATTGTGGCTCCCTTTTACAACGAAGAAGCCAATCTTGATGACTTCTTCCGGCGCTTAGAATCGGTTTTGAGCGAACTTTCTATTACCTATGAAATTGTTTGCGTCAATGACGGTAGCCGCGACAGCACCTTGGCAGGGCTTATTCAACATAACGAAAGAAATTCTGCTGTCAAAGTCGTCAATCTCTCCCGAAACTTTGGGAAAGAAATCGCCATGACAGCAGGCATTGATTATTCTTCTGGTTTAGCAGTCATCCCAATTGATGCAGATCTTCAAGACCCACCAGAACTGATTGAAGATCTGATAGAAAAATGGAAGCAGGGCTATGATGTGGTTTACGCAACTCGTATCTCTAGAGCAGGAGAAACATTCTTAAAGAAGGTAACTGCTGATGCTTTTTATCGGATAATCGCCAAGGTTAGCAAGGTGCCGATCCCAAGAAATACTGGCGACTTTCGTCTTATGGATCGCCGTGTTGTAGAGGCAATAAAACAACTTCCTGAGCGAAATCGATTTATGAAGGGATTATTTAGTTGGGTCGGTTTCAAGCAGACATCTATCACCTACAGTCGTGAGAAACGTCATAGGGGAAATACAACTTGGAATTACTGGAAACTTTGGAACTTTGCCGTTGATGGTTTGACATCCTTCACCGCCGCTCCACTAAAAGTCTGGAGCTATATTGGTTTGCTGCTTTCTAGTTTGGCCTTTACCTATGGCAGCTTTCTACTCATCAAAACCCTGGTCCTAGGGGTCGATGTTCCAGGCTATGCATCACTTATGGTTATCGTTCTCTTTCTAGGAGGAGTTCAGTTAGTAGGCTTAGGAATACTCGGTGAATATTTGGGTCGAATTTTTGAGGAAGTGAAAGGGCGACCACTCTATTTTGTGAGAGACAGTTATGGAATTGCCACCTCCACTCATCAGCAAACGCTAGCTGGACGGCCGTTGTCAAGCACGAACCACCATCACTTGATGCAAAGCCAAGATTTGGAGGTTTAATGAAAAGGGCTCAGAGAAAATTTATTTTTTTGGTTATCATATGCACCTTGGCAACTATTTTCGCAGCTTATCTAGCGCTCAAAATAGAGGCAGAAACTATTCAAAATTGGTTGTCAACTCTAGGAATTTGGGGGCCAGTTATTTACATTCTGATTTATACTGCCTTCACCTTACTGATACTTCCATCTACTGCTTTAAATCTCATGGGAGGAGCCTTATTTGGGGCTTGGTTGGGCACGTTTTGGACAACTATAGCGGCAATTTTGGCTGCGGTTGTAGCATTTTTGTTCACCCGAAATTTCAACCAGACGAGGATTATTCATCGTCTTAACAATCATCTTTCCTCGTTAGATAAAGAGCTTCAGCAAGGAGGGCTTTTTTATATCGCAGCAATCCGTCTTTTACCGATTCTTCCTTACGGATTAGTAAATTATGCGGCGGGTCTTACTTCCATTAAATTTCGAGACTATTTTCTAGGGACTTTAATCGGTACGCTTCCAGGCGTACTCCCTTTTGTATTACTAGGCAGCACAGGCTCAACAGCCTTACGAACGGGAGATGTTTTACCTGTGCTCATTCCACTTTGTCTAATTGGTCTTTTATTGGGCAGTTCAACTTGGTATCGTCACAACCGTTCTAGGTCAAGTCGCTTCAAAGGCAGATGAAAGCGGCCCCAGAACTCCTTCATTGAGTGTATTTGCGGATAAGGGTACTCCCAGAGAGGTAGAGATGGATTTTAGTAATAAACAAAGATTCAGATGCACTGATGTGATTCTCTAGCTTTTTTGAGGGCCATAGAATTCTGCGCATTAGCCAAAAAACGTGCTGACACATCGTAAAACTAAAACGTTCAATGTGATTAGGTTTTCCTGTCTCTTTGCTCACCACATGATGCCATTTGCTCGGAATCACGAGCGCATCGGCATCTCAGCAATAGACATAAGAGCCTGCGCATAACGATAGACGGGCGGCAAGACTTCTACAGGGCTTGTATTGAACGCACGCCTCCAAGTACACGCTCCAATTATTGAGCACCAACCAAATCTGCTGTTGATGGCCTTTGTGGTTGACAGACGACCAAGCCTCATCACACTCAGGCGTCAGCTGATCAAGGATGGTCATGGAAACAAAGGATGACTCGTCATCATCAAGATATTAGCCGATCAATTCATCTCTGAGAGCCGGATACGCGGATCGACAAATGTCAGGGCAATATCGGCCAGCAGGTTGCCCACAATGAGAATCACCGCCCCCATCATCAAACTAGCCATCACCAAATACAGATCTTGTGCCTGCACCGCTTGCAAAATCAGCCGTCCCAGTCCCGGCCAGTTGAAATAGTTCTCGGTAATGAAGGCTCCCGCCAAGATGTTGGCAAACTCAAATCCCAGCAGGGTAATCATCGGATTCATCGCGTTGCGCACCGCATGCACGTAAATTACGCGGTTTTCGGGCAGGCCCTTGGCGCGGGCCGTACGAATGTAGTCTTGCCGCAGCACGTCCAATAGCTGGCCGCGCATAATGCGCTGCAGGCCGGCATAGCTGGTCACGCTCAGAGCCAGCGTTGGCAACACCAAGTGCCAGGCCACATCAAGCATTTTGCCAAACCAGTTGAGGTCTTCGTGGTTGATGCTGGTGATGCCGCCGATGGGAAACAGCGGGGCCGTAATTTGAGCGAAAAACAGCAGCAGCAAACCGGTGATGAGTGTAGGCACGCCCTGCCCCAAGTAGCTCACTACCCGCAAGAACTGATCAATAAAGCGATTTTGCTTAACCGCCCCAACGATACCGAGGGGAATAGCGATCGCCCAGGTCACGATAATGGACGACACCGACAGCAGCAGCGTGTTAGGAATCCGCTCCCACAGCACTGCGGCTACAGGGCGCTGATAGGCAAAGCTGGTGCCAAAATTAAAGCGGCTCACCACCTGCCACAGCCAGCGAAAGTATTGCTCCCAAACGGGACGATTGAGGCCAAACTGTTCTTCGAGCTGTTGAATTGTTTCGGGGGACACCTGCGGATTTTGGCGGTAAAGATCTAAAAAATCGCCGGGTGACAGCTGAATGACAAAAAAGCTAAAAATCGACGCCAAAAACAACGTCAAAATCGCCTGCAAGACTCGCTTAAAGACATAAAGACTAGTTTCACTCAGCAAAAAGTTTTGCGCGAGGTACCAGACTTCGACGGGCGATCGCTGCGGGCGAGAAGGTTGAGACGGCGTCATACGACTAAAAAGGGGGTAATGCCCCCCATATTAGAACCTGTCGTCATGATTAGGGAATGTATGACTGGCCAAATTGGTTGCAAGCTCTAGCTGAGGGCGATCGCGGTCACGGCTGACTCAAAAGTTTTAGCTGTGAGTAGATGACGCGCTCTAGTATTGCACCAGGCTAATAATGGGGACTTCGGGCAGCTTCTTACGCCCGCTCAAATCGGCTAGCTCTACCACAAAGCCAAAGCCCGCCAGCACCGCATCCGTTTTTTGAATTAGCTCAGCAGTGGCCAGCGCCGTGCCCCCTGTCGCGATCAGGTCATCCACCACCACGACGCGACTGCCGGGCGCAAACGCATCCTGATGCAATTCGAGCTGGTCGGAGCCATATTCCAGCGCGTAGGCGGCTGAGTGAGTCGGGCCGGGTAACTTGCCAGGCTTACGCACCGGCGCAAAGCCGACATTTAAGCGATCGGCCAAAGGCATGCCAAAAATAAATCCCCTCGACTCAATGCCGACCACATAGTCAGGGCGCATTGCCAGACACTGCGTCTCTAACAAATCGAGCGTATGTTTGAGGGCCGCTGGATTGCCCAACAAGGTCGTGATGTCTTTAAAGGAAATTCCCGGTTTAGGAAAGTCAGGAATTTCGCGAATCAGCTGCTTGAGATCCATGAAGGTTGGCAGGGTAGAAGGAGGATGGGGCAAAAGTCATCGCCATCGTATCACTGCAGCTGATTAAGCAGGCTGGGGAAACTGGTGAGCGATTGTCATCAATCAGAACGCTGAGAAAGTCAAGAGACGCTTCCGAGCACAAGGGTCTCCCGTTCAGGGCTTGGCGCTTAACCGATATCCCCAAGACAGACAATTTTCTGCAGGGGTTTCAGTGCCAAGCCCCTACTCAAGACGCTATTTTTGAGCCACGTCTTAAGGGGCGAGGCTGCGATCGCTCAAGCATCACTTTCGGGCGGCGGTGCGGCAAAGTTTTCGAACCAGCCCTGTCGCCAGAAAAAGACTACCAAAATGATTGAGATGGCCGCCATCACGCCCAAACACAGCGGATAGCCCCAGTACCAGTCGAGTTCTGGCATATTGAAGGGCGATGCACTGTGGTTGAAATTCATGCCATACACCCCGGCAATAAAGGTTAGGGGAATAAAGATAGTGGAAATTACCGTGAGAAGCTTCATCACATCGTTCATCCGGTTGCTGACCGACGATAAATATACATCCATCAGGCTCGACGACACCTCACGATAGGTCTCTAAGATGTCCAAGATCTGAATGATGTGGTCATAAACATCTTGCAAATAGATGCGATTTTCTTGGGTCAAAAAGTCGCTGCCATCGCGAATCAGAGTGTTAATCACCGTGCGCTGGGGCCAGATATAGCGACGCAGCATTAGCAGCTCGCGGCGCAAGTCATGAATCTTTTCCAAGGTTTTGCGGCTGGGACGCATCACGACTTCTTCTTCCAGCTCTTCAATATATTCGCCGTACTGCTCTAAAACCGGAAAATAGCCGTCCACAATATTATCCAGCAGAGTGTAGGCCAAATATCCGGCCCCCCGCTGGCGCACAAACCCCAAGTTGCGCTGAATGCGATCGCGCACCGGGTCAAAGCAGTCCCACAAGCTTTCCTCTTGCAGGGTGAGCAGCACGTGATGGCGAATGATGAAGCCCACCTGCTCTGGACTAAAGCCATGCCCCTTTTTAGACGGGCGCACCATATGCACAATCATCAACAGATGATCTTCATAAAATTCCAGCTTGGGCCGCTGAGGTACATTTACCACATCCTCTAGCACGAGAGGATGCAGGCGAAAGGTGCTGCCAATCTGCTGCAAGATCGCCTCAGTGCCTAACCCCCTGACGTCGAGCCAAGCCACCATGTTTTGCTCTAGATAGGGCAAACATTCTTCTGGCGACTGCAACTTTTTGCGCACGGCCTGATCGGCATCAAAACTAATAAAGGCCAGCTCTGTGGGTTCGGCATCGTCGGGAATATTGAGCGTGCCGGGAATGCTCCCCGGCGCATCATAGTTGTAGTCCAGCAGGCTGATTTCTGCTTCGTCCGACTCGCCATTCATAAACGGGAGTTTGCCTTGCACGGGGTTCCGTGTCGGTTTGCCCAGCCGAGTTTTGCCGCGCCTGCGTTTCTTACCCATACCGCCACCTTCGTGTGTTCGTTTTGAGCATAAAAGGTGTTTAGGCGATGCGGGTCTTTTGATTTCGATCAGAGATAAACCCTGAAGAAATGTAACAGAGTTAAATCAGAAGGGCGAGGCATTGAGGGAACCCAATTATCTCTTTGGGCAAGAGGCTGATCCGCCATGGCTGCCCGTCCGGAATGGTCGGAAAAGGTGGGGCGATCGCCCCATCTCAAAATGCAGCAACTAGAGTGATGAAGACGACATTTTCATTCTGTTGGCTGCCATGCGATCGCTCATGCTCGACCTTTTGCAGAGCCTCAACAACGTTTACAGCGGTTGGATTCTGTGGAATTTGTTTTTGGCCTTCGTACCTTTGCTGCTAAGTTTCAAACTATTCCGGCGACGCGATGCCTCGTCGCCATGGTTTGTCCCCGCTTGTTTCATTACGGCGCTGATCGGCGTCATCAGCCTGCGAGCACGGTTGCCCCGAGTGAGCCAGTCTCTGGCCGGCAGCTGGCGGAGCCTGCGGTCTGGCAATAGCGAAGTGATGCTGCAGTTAGCGGGGCTGGCGCTCGTCGTTGTGATCGCGCTGGCGGTGAGCCGATGGCTATCGCGACGAGCCGACATCGCAAAACTAGGGCAGTGGTGGGCGTGGCTCGCGGTGTTCATGGCCTTTTTACCCAATGCGCCTTACGTTTTAACCGATATCATTCACCTGATTCGCGGCACGAGTTATGGCGAAACCCCCGTTTGGATCATCGCCCTCGTGTTTATCCCGCTGCATTTCTGTGCGATTGTGCTGGGGTTTGAAGCCTACGTCATCGCGCTCTTAAACGTGAACTATTTCCTCAAGGCCCGAGCACTGAGTCGGTTAATCGTGCCGGTAGAACTCACGCTGCATGCCCTTTGTGCATTTGGGATCTACCTCGGACGCTTTATTCGCCTCAACAGCTGGGATATCTTAATTGACCCCACCAGTGTGCTGGCAATCACTCTCAACACATTGACGTCAAGACGACCCCTTGCCGTCATTGTCGTCACCTTCATGATTGTGGCAGGGCTGTATTGGGGGATGAAGCAAATTACGCTGGGCCTCAAATTACGGATGCACTATGCCCGACAGGGACTCGATCCACTTTATTTGGATGAATGCGAAGTTTTGAATTCGAAGTTGGGAATGCGGAATGCGGAATTGAGCGATCGGAGTCCGCTGCAGGAAGAATACTAGACGCGCAGCAGCTGCTCGGAGAATCGCCCTACGGAATTTGAATGCGGAGTGCGGCATCAGGAATGCGGAGTTTTACCTTTTTTCGGTTATGGTGATGAACAAAGAAACCGATCGGTCTGTTCACATGTCTAAAGCAGCCCGAACTCGCGGGCACATCATCGAAAAAGCGGCGCAGCTGTTCAATCAGCGTGGCTATGCAGGCGCTTCAATGGCGGAGCTGATGACCGCCACTGGCCTAGAGAAAGGAGGCATTTACAACCACTTTGTCAGTAAAGATGAATTAGCGATCGCGGCGTTTGACTACAGTATCCGACTTGCTAGCCGACGCCACGTCAGAGCGCTGAAAGGCAAGCAGGGCAGCAGCGAGAAGCTACAGGCAATTGTGGCAGCGTTTGCTGACAGTTTTGAGGCCATCTCGGCCTGGGGTGGCTGTCCATTGATGAATACGGCGATCGACAGCGACGATGCCCATCCCGCCCTGAGGGCACGCGCGCAACAGGCCATGGATGATTGGCGCTATTTGATCAGACGGATTACTCAAAAAGGCATCAAGACTGGGGAATTGGTGCCGTCAACCGATGCCGATGCCGTCGCCACGATCATGATCGCGACTCTAGAAGGGGCGTTGATGCTCGCCAAGCTATATGGCGATCGCACCCACTTAGACCGAGCTAAAACGCATCTCAATATCTATATAGATAGTCTCCACGCCCCTCTGTGATCGCTCCTCTGAATCCCCTAGTTCTACCGCGTTTTTTATTTGCCCCAAAAAAGACCGATCGGTTTCTTCTAGCTCATAGTTATCTCTGGAGTCTGTATGCTGAAGTTTTACTACCATCCCCTCTCGCCCATCGCTCGCCGGGTCTGGCTAGCGATGTTAGAAAAAGCGATCGCCTTTGAGCCTGTACTCGTTGATCTAAAAAATCGCGAAAATCTCAAGCCCGACTATCTGGCGCTTAATCCCTTTCACCATGTGCCCGTCATGGTCGATGGCGACCTGCAAATTTTAGAGTCGTTCGCAATTTTGGACTATTTAGAAGCCAAATTTCCGACTCCGGCGCTATCTCCGACTAATCCAGCCGCGATCGCCCGTATGAAAATGGTGCAGCTTGTGATTGCCAACGAATTAATGCCCCAGTTGCCAGGGCTAGTGTTCTCCAACGCTGACTCTGCCCAATCCAAGGCCGACCCAACTATTCCCCCCAAGCTCGACACCGTGCTGACTTTTTTGACAGCGCGACTGGGCACGGACGATTATTTTGGCGGCGATCGCTTGTCGCTGGCGGATGTTACGGCGGGCGCGGCTCTGCCCTTGATGACGCGACTGGGCGTGAACTTGCAAGCCTATCCGTCGCTCGGTGCCTGGTGCGATCGCCTGACACAGAGAACGGCCTGGCAGCAAACTGACCCCGATGCCGCGTCTTTAGCCGCATGGCAACGCTGGATCACCCTAATGGTGAAGCGGCAACAGCGGCAAATAGCGAAGGCTTAAACCCATGCTCAGTCACCGGACTCTCAAGAGAATCTGGGCCACGCCGGGGAGATAAAGAACAGAGAAGCCCCCTTGATGGACCTGTTGCGATCGGTTTTGGCCGGATGAAGTTGTTCATCACTAGCCGGTAAACGGCCTTAGGACGCAACTGAGGCGGCGCGACGGGGCGCGGCGGCAATACAGCCTCCCGCAAGCAGCAAAGCGGTAACACCGACAGCGGTGGAAATGCCCAACGGCATCGCTTGTAGGGATGCCGCCACCGTACCAAAGAGCGATGAGGCGGCCGCCCCCCCACTAAAAAACATGCCAGTGCCGAGTCCCGCTTTGGGAGGCGGCACCATCGAGAGCGCAAAGGGAATCGTGCCGTTAGACACCAAACTAAAGGCCGCCCCAAACAAAATCGCCAGGGTAATCGCAGTGCCATTGCGGCTAACCACCCCAATCGCCACGCAAACAAAAGCCAGTCCCGCCAGCCCCAAAATCATGGCCCGCCGATTGCCGAGCCGCGTGGCCAACGCCCCCGCCGGAATCGCCGTCACCGCCAACGACACAAACACCATCCCCAACACGAGTGCCGAGTTGCCATCAACCACTCGACTGTCGAGAACTCGAGAAAATAGCATCATCAACGAGCGAAACCCGAGCGCCACTCCGACCCCAGCCCCAAAAATGGGCGGCAGGGCTGCCCACGCCACCGCTGAGTCTGACGTGGGCTCCGCACTCGCCTCAGCTGCCGGCGCGGCCACGCGGGGCTCAGGTGCCGACCAGCGCAACACCAAAGTGGCCAGAATCAAGACCCCAGAGCCTAAACTAAAGACGACGATTGGTCCCCAGCTCAAAAGTTGGCTGCTGGCTAACGGCCCCATGGCGCCGGCGACGCCGCCCACTAGCGTCAAGATACTGGCCGCCTGGGGTAACTGCGTACCAAAGGCATAGCGCCCCAGCAGCGACATGGCCGGACTGCGAAACACCGTCATCGCCAAGGCCCAAGCCACTAGCATGAGTGGCAGTAACCAACGGAGCGCCGGGGCCAAGCCCCCCAAAGCGATCACGGGCAGACCAATAAAGATACCTGCCGCCAAAATCACCCCCAAACTCACCAGGGGAAAGCGCGTGCCCAACTGCTGCTGTAGGCGATCGCTGAAACTGCCCATCAGCGGTTCCATCACCATCGCCAGCAGATTTTCGACAATGAGTAGCGCCGTCGCCAGCCCTCGAGAAAACCCCACCAGGGCCAGCAGCTCGACTAAATAAAGGTTATAGATCACCCACATCAGAGCGATCGCCCCCTGTACGAGGGCTAATCCCCCCACTTGTGCCCAAAGAATCTGGGAATGAGTTTGACGGTTAGAAGAAGTGGTCATAGTTAAAGGGTAAGCCTGAGACCAGCATCAAGCGGATGGGCTAATCGGCTCTACCGATAGCCTGAGCGCGCTTGACCGGTCTGAGTCGGTATCAAATTTTCTAGCGCTCGCCTACCCTATCAAACCCATCTCAGCAACGGCGAGAGCGTCAACCGTTATTTACAAATAGCCGCGCTTGAAGCCGTGACAGGGCTCACCCACCAGCCCGACTCATCCCCCTTCATCAACCCCCAACAGGCCTTACAGGCATTCGACAAAAGACTCAGTCGCCAAAAATTACCCCCTAAAAAACAAACAGCGGGAGTCCCAGCTGAACTGAGCCCTCCCGCCTGATCGGCGCTACTTAAGCAGCGAAGTCAAACAGCGTATCCAGGTAAATCCGATTAACTCGGCGATCGCCGCCGCCATTCTGCATGAGGAACAGAGACAGCGCGGCGCAAAAAGCCCGCTGCTGATTCCAAGCCGGATGCGCATCGAGATAACACTGAAGCGATTCATGAAGTTCCTCTGGAACTTCCACTAACAAGCTAACCATAGGGCCACCCATCCATTCCTCCTTTGACACCATAGGCATAGGCAAACAGCCAAAAGCAGCACCTCAATGTAGTCAGTAGCCTCTCCCAACCTTACATACAAGGGAGTTCAGCTCACTGCCTGCACAGGCACAATGTCTTCCGGTCGCATCATTCTGCCTACATCTCCTCAGAGCTGTCAATGCTCAAAAAAACCGATAGACAGCCTCAGTCAGGACTGACGAACGAGGCAATCAGGCTTCCACCGGTTGTCATCGAACCATCCCAACCGGCAGATCTCAAAGATTTCACGGTGAATGGCCCTCGCCCGTAATCCACAGACAGGGTGTAAATACAGGGAACGCGGTTATCCCCTGTGGAAAACCTGTGGAAACTGCCAGGGAAACTGTGGACAAGCTGTGGAAGGGGAAAAATCTCAAAATTGAATTCTTGAACTTTTGTTAAGTTTGCTTATTTTTACGGACTGGAAACCTCAATAAAAAAGCTGAAACTCCCTTGAATAGAGGCTTTTGCCGTCTCATAAAAACTTTGTCGCTGCAACCCGAGAAAACAGTATCAAAGATTACTTTTGCCAAAAACTTAGTTCGAGCGAACTAGTCCTAGCGACTGGTTCCGACAACGCGATCGCCCACTCAGGCCGAGAGCAGGCAGCAACAGACTCCAAAAGAAAATGTCGCTGCGGTCAATCTCAGTCGCCAACGGTCTCACTGCAGCGGGAGATATCACTGCAGGTAGCTCAGGGATCTGCGGTGCAATGGTCTTCCCCGGTATCAGCAATTTTGGGTGACGGATGGCCAGCGTCCTACTCCGGCAAGCTGGGACGCTATTGTCGAGCCCCCACCCTCAGGTGTTCAGATAACGAGCAAAGGCGCGTTCCGCATCGGCAAGCGAGCGAGCCGTATGGGGCCACAGCACATCTATTGAGTAGACAACGAGAGTTCTTGTGGACGATTAGTCGTCTCGGGTCTAGCATCTGAAATAAGTCCATCAACAAGCATTGAAGATCACCGGCAGCGGGGCGATCGCTCTGGCGCGGCACGGTTAACTTTTGCAAGCTTCTTACGGGTTCGCCCTGATACACCCGGCCCCAGTGATGTAAAGGGCAAGAGTTTTGAGAAAACACGGCGGAAAATGCGTTTTCTTCTACAATTTATAGGCATCGCTAGAGACGTGCTGGGATCTGGCCATAGCGCTCAGTGCACGCCTGTAGCAGGCTCTGTTGATGGCAGTCGCAAGAGAAAGGTATTGTCATGATCGTTTGCCCCAACTGTAATCATCAAAATCCCGATGGTGCAGTGCAGTGTGAAGCTTGTTATACGCCTTTACCGACGTTGGCAAACTGTCCGAGCTGCGGTGCCTCGGTACAGTCTGACGCGAGCTTTTGCGGCCAATGTGGGTTTGACCTGAGAAATTCAACGCTCTCCGCCTCGTCCGCCACCACCCCGGATATAGAACTCACTCTCCCCAGCGAGATTGAGGTGGAGATTCCCGACTTATTACCCCTAGACCCGCTGATCGTGACGGAGGATGTGGGTGCCGGTGAAACCCCCGTCGCTGAAGCGGCGATCGCAGAGCCGCCCGCTGCAGAGCCCGCACCCGAGGGCATTGCGGCCCCGCTCAGCGAAGCGCCCGCCGCACCATCGGCCCCGGGCAGTGAACCGCCCGCAGAATCGCCCCCCCGGATCGAACCGCCCTCGTCGCCTTTGCCGACGGTCACGCCCTTAACGACCAGCAGCAGCTCCACCCAGCTGCAAATCAATCAGGCCCAGCTGTTTCACGTGCAAACCAATACCCCCGTTGAGCTACCGCCCCAGCTCAGCATTTTGCACATTGGCAAACCCAACGATCGCATTCCCCCGACCATTGATGTTGCTGGGTTTCCCAATTCTGAAATTGTGTCACGGGTACATGCCAACATCCGCGTTGAAGGCGACATTTACTACTTAGAAGATGTCGGTAGTTCCAACGGCACCTATGTCAACACCATGCCCTTACCGCCCGGCAATCGACACCGTCTCAGAGCGGGCGATAGAATAGCCCTCGGTAAGGGTGATAAGGTTACCTTTATTTTCCAATCTGGCTAAGTGGTTTACCCTTAAGCTAGTTTTTACCCTTAAGCTAGTTTTGATGCTTTCCTAAACCTCCGCGACCCCCTACGAATCGAGTGATGTGATTACCCTATCGCTACTACATCCTCTGAACAAAGAGCCCGTTCAAAACTGGACTTTTAAAGAAGACCCCGTCATCAGGATTGGGCGCTCTACCGAAAATCATGTCGTCTTGTACAGCGCAGTCGTTTCACGCCACCATGTCGAACTGCGCCAGGTTGATGATGGTTGGGAAATCGTTAACCTTGGGACGAATGGCACCTATCTCGACGGTAAGCGCGTTGCTCAAGCCCCCGCCGAAGATGGCATCGTCATTCGCTTAGCCCGGTCTGGCCCAAATATTCAAATCAATATTGAGCAAGAAGGGACTGATTCTGTCAGAGCATTACGTAAGCTCAGAGATGGCGTAGTAACCCGCACCAAAGCCGCTTCTCCATCGGTGGGGCCAGAAGACAAAACGGATATTCACTCCACTAATTTCGACGAAAGCTAAATCACGGCACGGAGCCACAGCGGGTGCCCACAGAAGCATCGCGTGCGATCGCGAACCCGGAATCGTCAGTCTAGTACCCTTAATTAGACAGCACTCACTTGGCGAGAACTCTAGCAGATATCCGTGAGGTGACGAGTCTAGGCTTTTAGCCCCATCGGCTTGATTGCGACTTGATACCAGCTCATGCCTTTAGTCTGCAGGCGCTCGCTAGCGTCTTCAGCTGACTGCCAACCGTTAAAGCATGCGGCTGGGCTATCGACAGGGCTAGAACATCTACAGCAAGTCAGGGTGTCAGCGGCTTGCAGATTACGGACCCAATCAACCGGAGAACGAAGTGATGGCACTAGGTGACCAGGTATATGCCATGCGAGAGGTGGCTGGGGTGCCCGGTGTGTATGAACATCACGGCATCGACTGCGGCGATGATGACATCATTCATTACTACAAAGGGTTAGAGGTGCCCACCATCACTCGCACGCCCCGTGATTTGTTTGCTCGCGGCGGGCGCATCTTTGTGAAACCCCGCTCGATGGCTTATTTGCCCCATGTTGTGGTGCAACGGGCCGCAAGCCGCCTCGACGAGCAGCAGTACGACCTGCTAACCAATAATTGCGAGCACTTTGCCAACTGGTGCAAGACGGGCCACAGCGACTGTGAGCAACTCGCGGGGTTTGGGCTCCAGATCGATCGCTACAACCGGTCGGCTTTGCGCACTGTAATCGAAGGCACAGCTCGCGATCGCACCCCAGATGAAGCGATTGGGTTGTTCCATCAGGCGTTATCTAACATTGCCGCCGCCCATCAAACGCTCAAAACGCAGTACGACCGAGCCCGGCAAGAGATGGATAGCTGGCAGCGCGTCGCCGAAGTGGCTCTGCAGCGCGATCGCGAAGACTTGGCGCGGGCTGCTCTACACCGCAAAGTCACGGCCAAAAAGCGGTCTGAAGATCTGACTCGGCAGCTGGCAGAACTGGTGGATGTGCAGCTCACCCTCGAAAGCAATCGACAATTATCAGCGGCCCGGCAGTCTTAGCGGCAAGAATCTATCTTGACCAACCTAAGGGAATTGCGCCTAGGTGATTTCTGAGGAAGAACATACCGGTACTGTAAGGGCGGGTTTAGCCAGAAAGCCTAAGTTCATCGCCATTAAGGTATCGACAAAAACCGCCTTTACAGATATGCCTTTGCTAAAAATTTCCAAAAAGACATACCGACAACAGCAAGCGCTAGGGTGAGTCCCTCAGCCAAAACCCACATGTTCTCGAATACAACTGTGTCGGCTTATTGATAGTTAGACCATAAACAAATCCAATGCTACCAGTGCTTCTCACCATTTTTGAGGCAAAGGAGGCGAGTTAGAATTGTGACATCTTTATAGGCATTGAGATCATGCGCTACATCCATGCGTTTCGTGCTTTGGCTACGCTACCTTTGCTGCTGTGGGCAGGCAGTGCTGCCGTCAGTGCGGCTCCGATTAATATTGATCAGGTCATCGCTGAGTTGCAGCCACAAACGGACTTGCCGATTTGGTTGCCTGATGAGGTACCTGAAATGGATGAGGTTTATATCAGCTTTGATAGTTTGTCTGATTATTACTTGATTAGCTTTGATTACACGCCAGATTGCCGAGGAGTCACTTTTTGCAACTATGGCCATTTCGAGGCAAATCGGAATGGCGAGTTCATTACAGTAGAGGAGCTCAGCCCCATCGTTCGTCAAGGGATGCCTCAGGATGAAATTGTCCCGATCCGCTTTGAGAATGGTATGAGTGGACAGTTTGTAAACACTTGTGGGGCATTTTGTACCGCCAGAGCGCAATGGCAATTAAGCGGCATTCTCTACAGCGCCGCGATTAAAAATGGGACTCAAGAAGCCACCCTTGAACTGGCAAATGTCATTCTCCGTGGAGAAGAGCGCGTGCCGGGGACGGCTCAGTGATGACCGAGTTTCCAGCAGCCGATGGATGAGGTGCCTAAAAACCGGCCTCGACGGATATCGTTTTTGCTAGCCATCTCCTTATCTCAGCCCCGCTCTTCTCTCAATGAGGTAGCGTCGAAAGCTGCATCCCTGGCCAGTCGGCTAGGGGCGTTTGCGTGGTGACTCGATGCATGCCCGCCTCGGCGAAGCGTTGGTACGCATCGTCAGCCGCGTCAGTAAAGTCCACCACATCGGGAACGACAACTGGCGACGTGCAATCTTCGAGCAAATAAACCTTCTGCGCCAAAGCAGGGTCGCGGCGGGTGATTTCTGACAGCAGATCATCCACAGACCAAGCAACGCAGTGGCTTTTGGCCTGTCCCGCCACCACGATCGCATCATAGGTCAACAGCTCCTCGGTAAAGGCCGTATTTTTAGCCGCGATCGCGCTCCCCGCTTCATCCTCCAGCACTTCAGGACTCAGCACCGAGTAGTTCTCCGTGAGGGGGTTGCCGCCTTTGATCTCATAGCGAGTCGGGCTGTTGCGGGCAATCGAGTGAAAGAAGCAGGCCTCTTCAATGGTCGACACTAGCGCATGACCAATGCCCCCCAGCATTGAGTGGTAAGGCCAAATAGTGAGGGGGTATTTGCCATCGGCAGTCAGGCGCTGAGTGTAGTGCAGCGCAAATTTTTGTAGGTCGGGGGTCGCCATGTAGGCAGCCATCTCGGGGTTAACGCGCCAGTGCCCGGCGACTACCTCGTCATAGCTAATCATCGTCATCGGGGCAGGGGGTTGGCCGTCAGCATCCACCCAAAACAAGGGATGAAAGATCTGGGCGGCGGTGTGAGTGTCGAGCGTGGGCGCGATCGCAGTAAGGTGGCCCAGATTTTCATAAATGAACTGGCTCAGGCGCTGATTATCTTCCACCGCGCCGCGCCCTGAGCGCCCGCCAACAAACAGCTCAAACTCAGGCAGGCAAAACGTATTTTGCACATCGATCAGCAGCAGACAAATACGAAAGAGATCGCGACTAGCAGCAGTGATGTCATGCTTTTGTGCCCAGGTGCGGGCCTCGGCAGCGCGGGCTTGGTAGGGCACACGATAGACTTGGTCAACTTTTTGACGGTCAAAAAAATCAGGAACGGGGGTGCGGGTTTGGAGGGTCATACAGGAGTAGCGAGTAGAGGGTGGGGAGTCGGAAGTAGAGGCCGAGAGGCGACTGGTAGAGAAAGGGGCTTGAGCTTAGCAGTAGCGAGCCCGAAAGTTAGCGGTCACTGTTTTCAGCCGCATATCCAAGCGTTCCCAAACCTGCTGGGCAATGTCGTCGGGCACCGCGCCATAAAAGGCTTCGGCAATGCCACCGGTAATACAGGTCAGCGTATCTGAGTCGCCCCCCAACGACACCGCATTGCGAATGGCATCTTCAAAATCATCGGCATCAAGAAAAGCGATGATCGCTTCAGGCACGGTCGCCTGGCAAGATTCGTTGAAAAAGTAGTGAGGACGAATTTCATCAACCGTGCGGTTGAGGTCGTAGTCAAACGTCTCGCTAATGTAGGCGCGAATATCCGCTTTGGAATGCTGATGACGAGCGAGAAAAATCGCGGCGGCAGTCGCCTGCGCGCCCTTGACCCCCTCGGGATGATTGTGGGTTACGACGGCGGTTTTTTCCGCTTCTTGCAAGACCGCGTCTAAGGTTTCGCCCGCAAAGCCGACTGGACTAACTCGCATGGCTGAGCCATTGCCCCAACTGTTGTACGGCGTCAGACTGGGCGACGATGCCCACTGATGAAATCGCGCGCCATAGCTACCGCTCGGATTGGGGTATCGCCAATAATATTTTTTGAAGGTTTTGGCATAGTTGCCCCCGGTCATCAACACGTCGGCCACCGCGACCGACAAAATCGTGTCATCGGTAAACGTGGTGTCGTCGATAAATAGCGGGAAATTCTTGGTACGGCGATTGTTGAACTCATACACCGAGCCAATCATATCGCCCGCGATCGCACCTAGCATGGCGTCCAGCTCCTTCATCGCTCGTTCCCTCTATCTTGCCACTCACTTCCTCATTCCTGTGCAATGCGACTGTTGCGGAATTCACCAGGACTCCAGTACAAAACAACACAGGTAATCTTGGCAGAGCTTGGCAACCGGCAATCGGCAAGTGATTAGTGGGCTGCGTTCGCTCACCCAGACGCTTCAGAACCGCAAAGGTTGCACCTACCGACTTCTGAGCGGCTCCCTGGAAAATCGGCATTAGGCGGCGGCAATGTGCAGACGGATTCAACCTCAGGGAGAATTGAGCAGCAGGAGTCCGGAGCCGACACGCTAGCATAGGTAAGCTCTTGCGATCGCGGTTTTCCATGACCTCTATACCCCCCCATGCTTCGACCGAACTCGATGCGGCAGCGGCATCCCTCACAGCGGAGTCCACCGAGTCCAGCCTCAGCGCCGACCAATACAAACGCAAGATGGCGCGCCGCAAAGAGGTGCAGCAGCAGCGCTTAGCAGAGCGCACTGTCGAAAAAGGGCTGATCATCGTCCACACGGGTAACGGCAAAGGTAAAACCACCGCCGCCTTGGGCATCGTGCTGCGATCGCTCGGCCATGGCTACCGGGTCGCCATCATCCAGTTCATTAAAGGCGCTTGGGAACCGGCGGAAAAGGCCGTGTTTGATAGATGGGCTGGCCAGCTCGACTTTCACGCCCTCGGCGAAGGCTTTACGTGGGAAACTCAAGACCGCGATCGCGACATCGCTAAAGCCACCGCCGCCTGGGAAATGGCCCTCACGTATCTGCGCAACCCGGCCTGCCGCACGATTTTGCTCGACGAGGTCAACATCGCGCTGAAGCATGGCTTTCTGACCGTGGATCAGGTGCTCGCGGGACTGGCGGAAAAATCTCCCGATACCCACGTCATTTTAACGGGGCGGGGTGCCCCTCCGGCCCTCATCGAACAGGCCGATCTGGTCACCGAAATGAAGCTCATCAAGCATCCCTTTCGTGAGCAGGGTGTCAAAGCCCAGCCCGGCATCGAATTTTGATTCGATACCGGGTTGGTGGTTGCATTCTTAGGAAGTTGCTCAAAATAGCGTACCGGTTGTAGGGATTTGGCAGTGCCAAATCCCTACAGAAATGTGGTTTGTGCTGGAGTTTATCCAAGCACGGAGTTCTTAGGAGACTTCTAGCAAAGACGATACCCGTAGGAGCGGGTTTTGTTGATTCCTGGCAACAATGATTATGAAGGTTACTCGCTAAACCCGCCCTTACAGTGCCGGTATATTCTTTCTCGGAAATCTCCTTTAGTGCTTCAATTCCGCTTCAGTCTGCACCGAGAAGGGCGACCAGCAAGGCTTTCTGCGCATGCATGCGATTTTCAGCCTCTTGCCAAACGCGAGATTGGGGGCCTTCGATCGCCGCCTCGGTGATTTCTTCGCCGCGATGGGCCGGCAAGCAGTGCAGCACGATCGCGGTTGGGTCAGCCACCGCCAGCAGCGCATCGTTCAGCTGATAGGGTTCAAAAATGGGAATCCGTTTTTCCGCCAGATCTTCTTGGCCCATACTGGCCCAAACGTCGGTGTAGAGGACGTGGGCACCAGCCGCGGCGGCTTTGGGGTCATCGGTCAGCGTGACGGTGCAGCGATCGCCCGCGAGCGTTTGCGCCTGATCGACAATGGCGGTTGCCGGTTCATAGCCCTTGGGGGTCGCCACCCGCACGTTAATGCCCGCTAACGCACAGCCCAACAGGAGCGAATGAGCAACGTTGTTACCATCACCGAGATAAGTCAGCGTCAGGTCAGTCAAAGGTGCCTCAAACGCCTCTTGCATCGTCAAAAAGTCCGCCAGAATCTGACAGGGATGTTCTAAATCGGTCAGGGCGTTGATGATGGGCATCTGGGCATAGTCAGCAAACTCCTGCAGTTCTGCCGGGTCATAGGTGCGCACGGCCAGAATATCTAAATAGCCGTCGAGCACTCTCGCCGTGTCTTTAATCGGTTCACCCCGGCTGACCTGAGTCAGGTTGACATTCAGATCCAACACCTGCCCGCCCAGCCGCCACATCGCGGACGAAAAGCTGACACGCGTGCGGGTAGAAGATTTGCGAAACAGCAGGCCCAACACCTTGCCAGAGCAATCTGCTGTCAGCTCACCGGCCTTGAGCTGGGCAGCCAACGTCAGCAGATATTCGAGTTCTGCGGAAGTAATATCGATGATGCTGAGAAAATCGCGACCGTTTAACCCTGTCATGCGCTTGTCTGCCTGCCGTTTGGAAACTACAAAACTATCAGATTTTGGGCCGTCAGTCAGGGCAACGCTTGGGCTCGTGGGTCAGCAACGGTTGTCGTTGATGGGTTTTGAACTGCAGGGTGACTGAGAAAGGCGGGAGAGTGGGGAGCGGAGGAGCTAGAGGGGCAGGGGGGCGGGGGGGCGGGGTGGCAAAAGTGAAGGCGGAGAAGGCGGGGAAGGGGGACTAGAGAGGCAAAGGGGGGCAGGGAGCTGGAGGATATTTGAGTGTGTGGTGGCTGAGGGGCGGGAAGAGGGGGGGAGG
>CALCCA010000121.1 GCA_937899725.1 uncultured Halomicronema sp. | reverse complement strand
GCTTATCTCAATGGGAAATTCTCGCAGTGAGTCTTACAAGACTGGGTTGCACTCCCTATCAGCTGTTTTAAGTAGCTGACTGACAGCAGCAATCTGGTTGACCGTTGAGAGCCTTTAGAGGCTCTCAATTACCGCTGACATTTGCACTATCTGTTTCAGTTCATGTAATACCGATTCGCTGAATTCGGAGCACACATAAAAAAGTGTGTAGCCCCCTTCGACAAGGGGGCAGCGACAGCGGGGGATCGCTGATCTATAGCGCTATTTTGCAGAACTGAGATAAATCCTTTCGCTTTATGTAAATCCTTTCGCTTCGGAAAACGAGTCATGCAAATCATCAAAGAAATCAGGATTGGTCGGTTGTTGTTGGCACTAGGGATAACGCTTTTGCTCGCCGATACCGTTCCCCATCCCCATCTCTCGACGGGGTTAGTTGAGCATTCATTCACCGAGTACAGGCTGAATTAATGCGAACAGGCTCCACTGAAGGAGCTGTCGCTGGGTCAAACCGCTAGCGGCAGCAGGCAATGGCCTTTTCCTTCGGTTTGCAAGTGACGTTATCGCAACAATTTCTCTAGGAGTCATCACGCTCTCTTACCCCCGCTTGACACCGATCGCGGCTATACACATCCATTTCGACCAGCCAGTACCATAGTCAAACGACCTCACGGCTTCCAGTCCTGCGACTTGCAAGAAAGCGTTCAGCTGGTTGGCGGCGTAGCCGCGATTTCGCCAGCGCAAGGACATCAGGAGTTGTCCGAGGCCTTTTCGAGTCACTGAGCCGATCAGCGGGGCACCCGGTTTTAGGACGCGAACCATCTCACACAATGTGGCTACGGGGTCGGCCATATGCTCTAAGACATGGGCGAAGATAACCGCGTCGAAGGATGCATCGGCAAAGGGCAAGCGTCGGATATCGCCCCATCGCAAATCGAGCTTCGGGCAGCAATGTTTCAGATTCTGTTGAGCGTGGATCAACATGGGGGTGGAAATATCGACACCGGAGACATGAACAGGCTGAGCGATACTGCCTAAAAGCCCCAGACTGAAGGCTCCAGTGCCCATCCCACAGTCGAGAATATGCGACGTTTGGTCAAGATGACACAAGCGATCGCCCACGACCGGATTTTCAAACAGCAGCTCATAATCGTGGAGCTGACCCAGACGGGCCAAATTGTCGTGCCATTGATCGGCAGAGGCATCGTAGCGCGATCTCAGGGTATCGATACTGGGAGCGGTTTTCCAGCGGTCTAATGGGGGGAGTGTTGTAGTTAATTGCATAATCAAGTTGACCCTCTGGTTACAGAGGGCGATAAGCTGCGTGGCTTTGATGGTTAGAAAGCGATGGCTAGCCCAGATCGCAGAGTTGAACGATCACAGGCTGCGTTGTACCGACGGCACTAGATAAGCGGTTTGCGATCGCCAGAATTATGAGTCTGGCCGCAGGTCGGCAACTGCCCACCGAGTGATCTCAGGTTTACAGCCCCCATCCTTCATCCCGCTTCTAGAGAGCGAGAGACTTTCAAAGCCGGCCGGGAGGGAGCTTGCTAACTCCTCATACTCCAGTGCGGCTGCTCTGCCGCTCATGTCTCGATCGCCTGATTTCAAGGGATTGACTGGCCGGGTTTATCCGGGCTTTTTGGCTACTATGAACACGGCTTTGTCCTGACTGGGTTGCCACTGATAGTCCAGCTCAAACCCGGTATTAGTGAGGCTATCTGCTAGCGCTTGGCTGGTGAAGACAGCGACGAAGGGAAAAAACCCGAGGAATCGGCCAATGGGCACGATGAGCTTAAACCAGCCCATGGCATCTCCGATGCAGGCGGTACTGGTCACAAAGATGCCGCCCGGTTTGAGCATTTGGTAGACCCGAGCGATCGCGGCTTCCTTGTCTCTTAGCAGATGCAAAATGCTGAGAGCCAGCACCGCATCCCGGCTCTGATCGGGCATGTCGAGGTCTTCAATGGTGGCCTGTTCAAAGGTGACGTTATCAATGTGCTCAGCCTCAGCTTTACCCTGGGCAATGGCAATCATGTTCTCTGAGAAATCAATGGCGCGAATGTGCTTTACATAAGGCGCATGGAGAAGGGCCGTTGCCCCCGTACCGCAGCCGATTTCCAGCACTTCCATATCGGGTCGCAAGTAGTCACGGGTGACTGCCAGCTTTTTCTGATAAGCGGCTTCATCGGCGATGGGCTGCTTAGCGTATTTCTCAGCAATCTTGTCCCAAAATTTGGTTGATTGAGTCATGGTTCAGTTTCCGGTGTCGTGACATCGGTTTTGTCTTCAACAGTCTGGTAAAACGTCTCGATATCTTTGAGCGATCGCAGATGATAAACCTGCTTTGTCGCCTTCGCTTGCGCTACATACTCCCGATATTTGGGCGTCAGTTTGGCATGGCACAACCGGACGGTAGGGTAGGACTTCAACGTCCCTTTCAATAACGAGCTCCCCTCCGGCCAACCCGCAGGCCATGCCCAAGCCCCTTGCAGGAATCGCTTCGTCACCCACCAGTAATGCCGCCATACGGGCATATCGAGATACACCAGGGTATCGGCCACTTTCAGTCGTTCCCACACGGTGTCTATAGAGCCAAAGCCATCCACGATCCACTGGTCTTGCTGCAGCAGTTCATCATGGGCCGCTTTGAACTCGGTGTGAGGCACTTCGCCACCACCGGGCCGGTATTGGATCGAATCGAGTGGCACCCAGGGGAGTCCGGTCATGTCCCCTAGACGTCGGCTGAGGGTGGATTTTCCGCCCCCCGCATTGCCAAAAACAGCAACTTTTTTCATCGGTCTTCAACCTTCAACTCTACTCAGCCTTCTTCGCCACAATGAACACGATTTTCGCGTTACCGATGGGCGATTGGTAATCACCTGCTTGCCATTGGGTGTCAATCGCCTGAGAGGATGACAACGGGACTTTGGGTCAGAGTGGGCAAAGCTTTGAGAAAATAGTCAGGCAAAAAAATAGGGAAGCTTCTAGATACTGTGTTGATTTTGGCGTGTCAAGTACGACTTGGCAGTAGTTTATCCGGGTCAAAAGGTTGTCTGCATCATACCAAATCACGCTTCGAGCGCATCTGAGCGAAACCCAGTATCTCACCCTGCAACTGCTGTTGTTATTGTTACAATTACATCGCTAAGTCAAGCTCTCGACCCTGGCTAATGTGTTTCCCCAACCGATTCACTACCACAGTCGAAAACGGAACTTGCAACGTTCTGCTCTGGTTTCCGCTTTTGAAATACTGGATTCGTCAACGGCAAACTGGGCAGCAGATGAATCGAGCCCAACGCCGTCGACTGAGACAGCTCAAGTCGCAAAAATTTGGCTATTGGCTGGTGGCGATCGACCGCACCCAGTGGCAGGAACGCAACGTCTTCATGGTCTCACTGGTCTGGGGTCGCCATGCCCTGCCGCTGTACTGGGAGGTGCTACCCCAGCGCGGTAACAGTGATCTCACAACTCAAAAGCGGTTGCTCAAAGCGGTCTTGCCGCTGTTCAAAAACTATCCCGTCTTAGTCCTTGGAGACCGCGAGTTCCACAGTCCTAAACTGGCGGAGTGGCTCGATTCTCAAGGTTTGGCCTTTGTTCTTAGACAGAAGAAATACCTGCCTTTTCGAGTCGCTGGACCGACCGACTAACAGGTCGTCAAAGACCTCGACATCCGCCCCGGCATGAGACAGTTTTACCCCGCCGTGGCTGGCCACAAAGGCGATGGTCTCGGCCCGTTCAATCTCGCCATTTATGGGCAGCGTCAATATCACGGCCAAGGCCCCAAAGCCCCTTGGTACATCCTGACGAATCTCTCGGATATCAAACAGGTCATGGCGATTTATCGCTGTCGTTGGGGCATCGAACAACTCTTCAAAGACTGCAAAACCGGCGGTTACAACTTGGAGGAAACGCCGGTGAATGACCAGCGGTTTTTGGCGTTGGTGTTGCTCATTGCCCTCGCTTACACGCTCGCCACTTTCCACGGGCAACGGCTGCGGCAATTACGGGTAGACCACTACGCTGGACGTCTCCAAGAACACCAGGATAAAACATGGCGGCAGAGCGATTTTGGTTTAGGTCTCTATGGCCAGCGCTGGATTTTTAGCATGAACCTTTGGCCTCAGGCGGCGGTGCAATTGATGGCCCTCAAGCCCCACAAACGGCTCTTTTTTCAGCGGGGGCTCCAGGCTCTATCCCTGATGCAGCAAGCCTTTTAGTTAGGTTGTTACCCGTTGAGATCGGGCCTTACCCTTCCCGAAGGGGATTCTGCTATAGCAATCCGCGGATAGATCTGGTCAGTCAATGAAGGCTTGGTCAACGACTTGTCGAAATGGTTGACCGGATTGAATCTGTTTTCGCATCCGGTTCTTCAGAACGAACCATGGATGCTCGATCGGGTTCAAATCCGGGGAGTAAGGCGGCAGATACAAGAGATGACAGCCGGCCTGCTGAATCAGTTCTTCAATGCGCCCGCCTTGATGAAACGAGGCATGGTTACAGATAATGACACTACCCGGTGCCAGAACGGACAGGAGCTTTTGCTCTAGGCAGGTTTCGAAGACTGAGCGATTGCCGTAGCCCTCATAGGTCAGGGGCGCGACCAGTTGGTGTTGATGCCAAGCGGCCATAAAACTCACGCGTTCGGTGCGATTGCCGCGGCGCTCGGCGGCGAATCGTTCGCCTTTGGCACACCAGCCATAGGCATAGTCTTCGGTATTATTGATACCGGCCTCGTCGAGATATAGCAAGCCGCAATTTGATCCGGTCACTCTAGATAGCTGAAATCACCATCTGACGAGCCTTTTAACTCCGACTTCCGACTTCTGCATTCCGACTTCTGCTATAAACCCGTCGGTGGGCCTCGAATTGCGCTAACTCAGTGTCGTAGGCTTGGCGT
>CALCCA010000120.1 GCA_937899725.1 uncultured Halomicronema sp. | reverse complement strand
ATAACGGCTCGGTATAGTAGTTGCTACAACAGCATACTCATTTCCGTAGAGCCAATTTTTCATTGAGTCTCCTTGGGTCCGTTTGCTGTGTGGTGTGCTGCACGTTTTTAATATGACAATAGTCCGGACAGTTTTGCTAACGAAGCTATAAGGCTTACAGGGCAATCATCCCAGCAACTGCCTATTTAAATCAAAGTTAGCTTTCAGGCCGACATTGATTTAAATACTTCTAGCAACGAAGGCTCTACATTACAGGCGATGTGAGGAGCAGATTTCTGTCCGGAGTATTGATATGAATGAGCTCAACTTAATTAGAAAGGTTTCATGAGAAGTTTTTTCTGGTCTTAATCGCGATGAGAAATTATCCTCTGACTAACTTTATTGATACCCAAAAATATTTCTATTAATAAGTGATATTACTGGTATCTTTAATCGATTTCCGCTATCTGAAAGATTAGTCTTCCGTAATCTTTGCTAAGCAGATATTTGATGCCCGGCATATTTCTGGGGGCCACTCCAAGGTTGGGTCGACAGCTGCCCCTAAACTTGATGCAAAGGGTCTATTACACCCGTGAGAATACTGGCCTCCTCGCAATACTGCCTATTAGTGAACGGGCAAAAATCGCTCAAGTTGAGAAGGGCTGCGGCTATCTTGTCCTTGCGTAGAGGGACGGGCCTCTGGGCGGCGATCGCGGCATAAATGCCCCAACGGGCGGTTTTGCGATTTGATGTTTCCCCAAGCTTTGTGATAATGCGTACCTGATCAGGCCATGCCCGCTGCGATGGCCAGCGCTGAGCCTGCTGATAGTGTGGCCACCGACGACGCGCCTACCGTGCTTTCAAGTAACGGCTACAGTAGAAACGAGCCGTCTAGGCGCAGGTTGGGATTGTAATAGGGATCGCCACCAATGCTTTTGAGGTAGGGCATCCAGCGATCTTTTAGGTTGGTGAGTTCTTCGGTTGTGACCCCGCGCGGGCGCGAGGCCGATTCGTGGTGGATCAGCTCAGCAAACGGGGTAAAGACATTGCGATAGCCAAACTTATGCAGCTTCAGGCAAAAATCAACGTCATTGTAGTTGAGGGGAAAGAACTCATCCATGCCGCCGACTTCATCAAAGACCGAACGCCTCAGCATGAGACAGGCTCCGGTCACGCATAGATAATTGCGAGTGACCAAATTTGAGAAGAAATAGCCGGGCTCATCCCCCTCTCCATCATAAAGAACATGGCCGGGATTGCCGTGCAGCAAAACGACTCCAGCATGTTGAATGTTGCCAGTGGGAAAGTATAGCTTTGAGCCCACAGCCCCAATTGCTGGCTGCTGCGCTAGCTCTAGCATGGCCTCAATCCAATCGGGGGTGAGAATCTCAACATCGTCGTTGAGCAGCACGACGATATCACCGTGACTTTGGCTGACGCCAAGATTGACCCGCATCGAAAAGTTAAATGGTTCGTCGCACCGCACTAAATTGACGCCCACTTCTTTAACTTTGGCTAGCACCTGAGGCGGCAGGTCATAGCCATCCACCACCACCAATTCAATGTTGGGATAGGTACTGCGAGTCACCAGGCTCTCAAGACAGTTGTCTAAATGGGCGCGATCGCCCTCGGGCATGGGTGTGCCCGCACTGGGGATGATAATGCTCACCAAGGGCTGGTCAACTAAATGGCGGCGCACTCGATAGAAACCGGCATCCTGCAGTTCTTCGACATGGCCAGGGTAAGCACTGCGCTGGGTCATATCAGTGAGGGCGCGCTGCGCCGCATCATAGGCCCATTCCTTCACCTCCGCGCCAGCGGTGACAGAGGTGGCCGTGAGTCGCCAGTGATAAAGCACCTTCGGAATGTGATAAACCTGCTGCGACTGTTCGGTCAGTCGCAGCATGAGATCCCAGTCTTGAGCGCCATCAAACTCAGAACGGAAGCCGCCCATCTGCCGCACTAAAGATGTGCGGTAGACCCCTAAGTGACAGGTATACATGCAACCCTGAAAATATTCCGGCGACCAGTCGGGCTTAAAGAACGGATCGCGGCGACGGCCAGACTCGGTGATTTTATCTTCGTCGCTGTAGAGAATGTCAGCTTCAGGATGCTGACGAATGATCTGGGCATTTTCGTAAAGGGCATTGATCGCCAATTCGTCATCGTGGTCAAGCAGGGCAATATAGTCACCGGTCGCCGCCGCTAAGGCCGCATTAGTCGCTTTGGAAATGCCGCCATTGTTTTCGAGAAAGATCACGTGGATGCGGCTATCTTCTTCGGCATATTGCTTGAGAACTCGCTGAGTGGCCTGAGAGGGAGAACAGTCATCCGCCAGATACAGCTGCCAGTGGGGATAGAGCTGCGATCGCACTGATTCAATCGCTTTTTTCAGCAGTTTGGGTCGGGTGTTATAAACAGGCACCAAGATTGAAAAGGTCGGTGCGTTGTCCCACTGCTCGATTTCGCGGCGAACTCGAACGATCTCTGATGCTGTTAACTGCTGAGCTTTAATCCAATTGAGATATTGACTACGGTCTCGTTGCAACCATTTGAGGTAATTAACAGAATCCCGGATTGCACTTATTAAGCCGCGCTCTTGCCATACCTTGGCGAATGCTTTGGGCTTATTCAGCCAAAACTTTAGGAGCATAGAACAATTCAGGCAATTTTTTTGGCAGATACTAGCATGACCCGAGCGGGTCGCTAGCGGTTCCTTGTTCCTCAAAATCTTACAGGCAAGTGGGTTTTTAGAACTGCAAACAGCATAAGTTGGGGGGCGATCGAGCGGGCTGCACCCATGCGGATGATGCGCCGACGCCTCCTAAAGGGTGCAAATTCCAGCTCTCCCGGCCCCCGCCCGCTGCCCGCAGGCGCTGCCATCCCGAATCCCGATGCCGATCTCAACGAGTTGCGGTCAAAAATAGCTGAGTCGATCGCCACGGCACGGTTTGATTTTGCAGGACGCGCCGAAGCTGCCGTTCCAGAGTGACCAACTCAGCGTCAGATAAGGCTGGAGCCAAGCGACTTCGATAACTCGCCGGATTCACCGCGTCAAACCAGCGATCGCACAGCGCTGGACTGATCCACAGGTCAGCTTCAGCGACCGTTTGTGACCACTGCACCGTGAGCCCAGCCGCCTCGATCAGTGCGGCTAAGGTTTCGCCATCCCAGCTAAAGCGCGGATTCTGCGGGTCGCAGTAGATGGCCTCTTCGGCCTGCCGCCAGTGATCGCCCAGGGACTTCTCCGCCGTGTCGGCAGGCAGGAGCGCCCACAGCCGCTGACTCTCGCGGGGCAGCGTTTCACTCAGCGCCAATCGACCATTGGGGACCAGCCGCTCTATTAAGGGTTGGATGAGTGCGGCGGTTGGGGCGATCGTGCTAAACACATGACGCCCGACCAGGCGATCAAACTGGACGTCGGGGGCCACGCTGGCCAAAGCTGTCGGCAGCTCCGCCAGCGTCGCTTGAAAAATTACCGGGCGTTGCAGTTCGGGCAGTCGCGTGGCCTGTTCAGTCAGGGCAGCGAGATCTTGCTCGGCGTCAACCCGGGCATACACCCCACCTTCGGGCACCTGGCGCACGGCCTCCCAGGTGAGCAAGCCACTGCGGGCATTCAGGTCAAGCACGGTATGATGCCGTTGAGGCGCTAAGGCAACAAATAAGCGATCGCGCACTTGCCCCAACCGTTCTCCGGTTTGGCTGAGGGTGCGCTGCAGCCAGCGATCGCGAGCCGGATCGGCCGGACTATAGGTGAGCGCTTCTGAACTGGGCGTGCTGGTGCCTTCGACCATGGCCGCCAATTGGGCCTCGCGGCGTCGCACCACCTGCGCCCGAATCGACTGCTCATAGCCCTGCTCCGAAGGCTGATAAAACACCTGCCCCTGCAGCCCCGACGGCAGATATTGCTGCTCGACCCAATGCTCGCGATAGGAATGGGGGTACAGATAGCCCTGACCGTGCCCGAAACCTTCTTTATCGCGGTTCGGATCCCGTAACGGATTGGGCACATCACGCTGCTGTTCTTTTTCCACTGCTGACAGCGCATCAAAGAACGCCATCGCGCTGTTGGATTTAGGTGCAGTGGCCAGGTATAGCGTCGCTTGCGCCAGCGGATACCGGCCCTCGGGCATGCCGACGCGATCGAAGGCCGCGGCACAGCTATTGACCACCGTGACAGCGTGGGGATCCGCCAGGCCTACATCTTCACTGGCCAAAATCACCAGCCGCCGAAACAGATAGCGCGGATTTTCGCCAGCGTAGACCATACGGGCCAGCCAGTAGAGCGCTGCATCAGGATCGGAACCGCGCACGCTTTTGATAAAGGCGCTGATGGTGTCGAAGTGGGCGTCCCCTTCTTTGTCATAGAGCACTGCCCGCTGCTGAATCGACTCTTCCGCTACGGCCAGTGTGATGTGAATCGTCCCTTGGGGGGTTGAGTCGGTGGTTTCGATCGCCAGTTCCAGCGCATTCAACAGGGCGCGCGCATCCCCATTAGCCACATTGACGAGATGATCTAATGCCGCCTCATCCAGCGCAACGGAACGTTTGCCATAGCCGCGCCCAGGCTCCGCGATCGCTTGCTCCACAACGCGATACAGATCACCTTTTTCCAAAGACTTGAGTTGAAAGACGCGTGATCGGCTGACTAAAGCCTTATTGACTTCAAAAAACGGATTTTCCGTCGTTGCCCCAATCAGAATGACGGTGCCATTTTCGACCCAGGGCAGCAGCGCATCTTGCTGAGATTTATTGAAGCGATGCACTTCATCCACAAACAAAATGGTGCGGCGACCAAACTGGCCGCGGAGCGATTGGGCTTGGGCGATCGCTTCGCGAATATCTTTGACCCCCGCCAGCACCGCATTCAGCGCAATGAATTGGGCGCTGGTAGTGTTGGCAATAATCTGCGCTAGGGTGGTTTTGCCGGTACCCGGTGGCCCATGAAAAATCAGCGACGACAGCTGATCGGCCTGAATCGCGCGGCGCAAGAGTCGTCCTGGCCCCACCACCGCATCTTGCCCGATGAACTCATCCAGCGTGCGGGGGCGCATCCGTGCCGCCAGCGGTGCTTCGGCATCAATTTGCGCTGCGCGGTGGTGGTCAAACAAATCCATAACTGAATCAGGATTTTATCAACGCCCATTCTCAGTGAGGCAGCTGGCCTGACGATGAATAGCCGTCTTGTCTATTCCACATTATTTAATCTTGGTTCCCAAAGCTAATTTTTAGCCAGAATTATTTTGGATGTCATGAGAGCAACAGCTGATGGAAGTGAATTAGCGGCTGGTTACTCCCTGGGGTCTGGTCACTAGACCTAGTGCTCCACGGCGGAAGTAAGGCAACCCTCCCGGTTTCTCTGGCCCCCTTGCCCCCATAGCTCCCTAAGCATCGGCAAGTGGTTGGGGAAATCACGCCGCAGTCTACTAGAGACATCTCATCCTATCTAAACTCAATAGCCTGCTGTGATTTTTTGAGTTGCTTCAATTCTTTTTTCGACAATTTTTTACCCAAACCGCTTTTCATCCGTTCTTGGCGATCTAGGTCAGGAAGCTTCAAGGCAATCCCTGCTGCTAGCCAGTAATAGACATTCACCGGATCGACATCTAGCGGATAATAGTAGGGAAAGTAGCTAATAAAAAAAACGAAAGTAAACATGGAGGCACCGTAACCTCGAAGGCTAGGATCTTTGAGCGATCGATAAGCCTTAAAACTGGTAATGACTAAAACTGTAAATAGCGATAGCAGTAAAACTAAGCCCAGCGGGGCAATCTCAAATAAAACTTTGGAATGATAGGTTTCTACAAGCGAGATTCTACCAAAGATGCGAGCGGCATTGGTCGCTCTTCCCAAACCGCGCCCTAAGAAACCTTGTTGTTCATCCATAGCCCACTGGAGCTGGTGCATAATAAAATCTGTGGGAGGAGCCGCATTCCACCGACCCACTAGACTTTGGAAGCTATCATTTAGCACATCTGGATACTGTTGCGCCAAAAACACAAGGATCAAAGCCAGGCCAATTCCGATCGGCAAAAATCGCTTCGGTTTGAGCAGTTGCCCGGTCATCAAGAGTAGGAGAATTGTTGATGCTGGGACGAGGGCCAGGGCAATTCTCTGCCCTGAAACAACCGCCATCACGCCCACCATTACCATTGAGAGAATACCTACAGCACGCCATATCACAGAGCGATCATTGAAGGCAGTGCCAAAAGCAAAAAACGTGCTGGAAATCAAAAACCATCCCCACTGCCAAGGTGCGACAAAAGTGCCTGGGAGACGAATCACTCCAAACTGAGGACTATATAAGAGGGCGCCTCCAACGAAACATCGGCTTTCTAAAGAAGCCTTAAAAAGCTCGTCGCCAGTCCCCTGGGTTGGCGGGCAGACCCCCGTTGTCAACATCAGATACTGCACAAAACCCAGCCCACAGCAGATAATAATAAAGACGACCTGGGTACGCAGTAAGAAATAAAGGTCGGCCTTAGTTCTAATAAGATAGTGGATACATGTAATAAGTAGCAAATAGCCGACTAGAGCTTTCAAGCCTAGTATGCCTAATGGAATTGGCATTTCTCCTTGTGCTGAAATCTGCTGTGCTCCATTGACAAACAATAAAACAGCGGTGCAATAGGTCATGAAAATAATGAAAGGAATTCTCATGACTTGAGGAAAAATGAGGCGTTGATTGTATTCTTTGCAGAATAAGATGACTCTTAGCAGAGCAGGAAAGAAGATCGCATCTTTAGCTAACTGTAGAATTGGACTGCCACCAAGCGCGTAGGTGACGGTGCCGCTCAGCGGTAAATAGAAAATGAACCCATAAATGGCAAAACGAGGAAAGCGGTAGGACAACCCTAAACAGGCGATCGCTAAACCGGCGGCCACCCCTAGCTTAGGCTCCAATACAAAGCTGGCGATTGCGGCTAAGACTGTTGCAATGCCCAGCACCATGGCCAGGGATTGAATGACCGCCTGACGATTTTGAGCACGGGCACGCTCAAGTTTTCGCTGCTCCTTGCGGGAGAGTACCGGTTCAGCCTCTGAGGCGGTAGCAGTAGCTTTCTTCCGACTCTTAACAGGTGCTTTAGTTTTGGGCATGGGTCAGCAATAGGGATAACGAATCAATGGAGCACACAGAAATTTTGAAATACCAGTTCGCTGAGCTTTCGATACGGTCTCACTCGCGAGAGCAATGCACTATCGCGGTTTTGTGAAGAGCTGACTGGAGCCATGAGGCCCGCTCGACTAGCAAATCATGCTGCCTGCCAAGGGGCTGATAGGCCGTCAAAAGGGAGCGAATGTCGCCACGCTGACCTCGTGATCGTAGGGAGCCCCTGTGGCTAAACGAACTCGTCGCGACTAGAGCCATTGCTTGTTTATGAGGAAGGATTGTTCTTATTAGTTCCCTGTTCTCAGCCTAAAGGGGCACGCTTTACCTGAGGGATGTTCTACCTATTCTTTACGAATACCTTGCAGAGTTATCCGTAAGATTGTTTACCGGCCTAAGCAATTGGGAATTCCTTCGCAGCCGCCGGGAATCGTCGAGCGTGTCTGATCACCGCCCCAGCGACAGCAGTATTGTCGCTGCGCCTCTGACATCCGCTTCACATTAGAAAAGTCAGCTGCTTCGACTACGGCCCCAGTCTGTTCCCCGGTGGCGAAGTCAGGGGCCGTGACCCGACTGCGGGGAGACGCCGTTTCGTAGGAGCCACTAAAGAAGGTGGCCCCCATCAAATCGGCCTCATTGAGCGTAGCCTGATACAGAATTGTCCGAATGAAGTTAGTGCGCACCAGGTCACCCTGGGTGAGGTCGGCCCGAATCAAATTAACATCACTCAAATCAGTCCAGCGGAGATCGGTGCCCGAGAGATCGGCATTGGCTAAAATTGCGCCTAGATTAATGACTCGCAACCCTCGTTCTCGGTCTTCGGCATAGCCCCCCTTGCCATCTAAAATTGGGCGGCCGAGATGCTCGTCTCGTTGCAAGGGGGTGAGGAGACGCGATCGCGACAAAAAGCGAATGATTTTGGCTTTGCCAGGTGCATCAATACTGGTCAAAATCGCGGCGGTGCGCGCCTCAGCAATGATCCGTTCTTGCGGCCAGTCTTCTAGCAAGCCTTCGTCGTCTAAGACCAGTTCAGAAATACCTTGAAAGTAAGCATCAATTGTTTGCTGCTGAGTAATCCGGTTTTGCTGCAGGGTTAAATCTCGGGAAATCACATATTGCCGCCAAGCTACAAACAGCGCTAATAAAGCCACAAAGATTTGCCCGATCGCCCCTAAAAAGTCCCCAAAAGCGCCCAAAATATCCCAGCGCAGCGTCAAGCCCCAATCTCGAATGGCTTGATTGACGCCCGTCGCTTCCATAAGTCCGTAAAGGCCGATCACAAATGCCGGTAGGGCAACAATGATCGATCGCTGCTGAGGGGACAAATCAGCCAGCAAATAGGCTACCGATGGCCATAGCAAGCCCCAAGACAAGACCAGCGTCAATAAAGCGCCAATCAAGGTCAGCCACATCAGGTTGAAGGCAATCCCCAACCCGACCAAGACCACTCCACCGAAGATGACAATCACCGCTGGCGGACTTTTCGACCCCGCCGCCATCGTCGCCCTTGCCAGGTCTCCATCTGGCTTAGATGCCATCCCGGCATCATCCGCATAGGGAGTCTGCCCGTTAGTTGAAGCGGCCGTTGATCCCGTCGCCTTATGCGTGACTCCCACCTCTGGATGCGCCTCTCCATTATTGGCGAGCGCACTGACGACCTCAGCCTGAGTCTCTGACGAAGCAGCCGTCGCCCCCTCTTGATCAGGGACCTGATTTTCGCTGTTAGGCTGAGAATCAGAATTCATGGGGTCATCCTTTCCGAGGCCAGATTCATGGCTCAATGTAGCCTGATCTGCCTAAATTGGACAATCTTTGCCCTCTCCGGTAGGCCCAAAGAATGAACGATCAACATCAACGCTTTCATGCAAGGCTTGCAGAACTTGAAGCAACTTTTGAGCATTAGAACATCTTGTCCATTTTTATAAGTACAATAGTCCGGACAGTTTTGCTAACGAAGCTATAAGGCTTACAGGGCAATCATCCCAGCAACTGCCTATTTAAATCAAAGTTAGCTTTCAGGCCGACATTGATTTAAATACTTCTAGCAACGAAGGCTCTACATTACAGGCGATGTGAGGAGCAGATTTCTGTCCGGAGTATTGTAAGTAGGTAGCCATAAATAAACATTAGCTGTGGGGTGCATTGTGGTGACAGCCCAACGCACTGCCAGGAGTGGCTTTGGTGCGTCACGCTAGGCGATGACACACTCTACGATAGTTAAGGCTTTCTACTTATCTGTTCAGCCACAGAGCGAGGGCGCATCATCCATTAGACACAGAGCACCTTAGGAACAGACATTACCGCACCTGCTCCATGACCTCAGCTAGGGGCTAAGCTCGTCGTTTTCTAGCTATTTGACAGTTAATTCATGACAGCCCCTAAGACATCAACAAAGTAATCCGTGTTATGCCCCTTGTCGGGAATAAAGACCTGGGATAATTACTTAGATGCTCTGACTCCTGCTAGCTTGGCAGAACAATTATCGATAAAGAGTTTCTATAATCCTGAAAAGCTTAGAACGAGTGCAACCCAGTCTTGCAAGACTCACGACGAGAATCCACCATTGAGATAAGCACAGCGCTGCCGTAGCACCGATTGCACATTG
>CALCCA010000119.1 GCA_937899725.1 uncultured Halomicronema sp. | reverse complement strand
TCTTAATTTTCTTTGGGGAGCTCTGGATTAGATATCTGACTCAACGCTACGGTCGTAATATCTAAGCATCTCTGGGAAGAAGAACATCGCAATGAGGAAATCACTCAGAAGAATCGCTGGGATTCAGTTCACGTTAAATAGGAGGTCACTCATCGATTTAACGTCTGATTCGATTTCACCCAACGCTACAGTATCCAGCCAAGTTTTTGATACTTCCTCTTAATTTTCTTTGGGGAGCTCTGGATTAGATATCTGACTCAACGCTACGGTCGCGATATCTAAGCATCTCTGGGAAGAAGAACGTCGCAATGAGGAAATCATTCAGAAGAATCGCTGGGATTTAATTTACGTTAAATAGGAGATTACGCATCGATTTGACGTCTGATTCGATTTCATCAAACACCACAGCATCCAACCAAATTTTGATATTTCCTCTCATTTTCTTTAGGGAGCTCTGGATTAGATATTTCACTGGGCATTATGCCACAGTCGCAATAGCTAAACACCTCTAGAAAAAAGAGTAAAACAGCGAGGAAATCACTCAAAAGAATCGTTTGGATGCTGTTGGTGTCTTAGGCCATTCTGGCCTGCTTAAAAACAGGCAATGCTATCAATTTTTAACTTGGGCATCAATGGTTAATAGCCATTGATGCCCAAGTTATGCTGTTTGGTTTATCTGGAAAATCAATCATTAGTTCAACGGGGAGTTTTGCGCCTTTGATTTCCCCTGGAGATACTCTGAGCGGCGGCTTCCTTGATTGTGGGCTTGACGCTGAAGAGTACCCTACAAGCAATTTAAGTGGCGCGATCAAGGGACTCGACTACCTGCGCGTAAATCTCCTCTGCTTGGGCCGGTGAGTTGCCGATGGAGGTGAGTCCCAGCTTGCCATATTCCGAGAGACAGCCCATCAGGTGAAAGGCCGCGCCGACGCCTTCAATACTATTGAAATGCAGGCGATCGCTAACGATAATGTCCATCAGATCGCTGGGCAACAGACCCCGATAAGCCGGTTTATGCAGATTGTCGGAGGCGCGATAGAACTTAGCTTGGCCGCGCCGCGTGTAGAACAGTCCGTCTTTAGCGTTGTATTGGCCGTTGGTCAACAATTTGAGCGCCATAAACGGATGGGTCGTGCCCCCTTTGCGCAGATTAATTTCGATCGCCTGCAGCTCCCAATTAGGGCTTTGATCGGGCTGATAAACGGCGACGAAATCAACGCCATAGCGTTCGAGTGCGCCCTTTTGAGCGAGGCATTGACCGATCGCCGAGCCCATCGCTTGAATCCGCAAACGATAGTCAGCATCCGCCGGAAAAGAGCAGCCCAGGAAAATTTGACCATCGGGGCCACCCAATACCTGATCATGGGTCGAGAGCATTTCGACCTCCCCTAACGGATTGATATGACCCTGCACGCTCGGCGATCGCTTCTGTTCCCCCTCGATAAAGGCCTCAGCGATCGCGCCCAGCCCGTGAATTTTCTGCTCAAAATATTCCCAGGTTTCGCTCTTGCACTGAAACCGAAGCTGCCGCAGAGCTTGGCCCAACTGCTTGACGCGAGTGCTACGACTACCTGAAGGGGGGGCAGCCTCAGCGAAAGACCGTAGATCTAGCAGGGCATTCCCTTCCCCCGAAAATCCCTGATCGAGCTTGATGACGATGCGTTTGAGATGGGGTTGTCGTTCCCAGAGATCAGCGGCGACCTCAGCCAAATCATCAGCGGTGTGGACCAATTCGCTGCCATCGGGGTGGGGCACGCCGCACTCGGCAAAGATCTGCCGACTGCCGCTTTTAGTGCCCCAATGCAAGAGGTCGGGATCGAGGGCCAGCAGGGGAATGCCTAGCTGCAGGGCGAGTTCGCGTTCTAGCGGCGTCGAGTTGAAGCACACCATATAGGCCCGTTCAGTCTCTAAACTGTCGCGAATTTTTTCGAGCAGGCGGGGTCGTTCGAGCAGTTTTTGGGTCAGGGGTTTATGAGAAGCGTCGTAGGTGGCAAACAGATCAAGACGATCGCGCGCATGGGAACTTGGGATGCCGGGCAGCAGTTCCAAATAGTAATCAATGATGCTGGGATGCAGCGGCTGTGAGGTGACGTAAATCAGCCGCGTGTGGGGATTCCGCAGCCGCGCCAGAGAAAAGAGTAAGCGCTCTTCGTAGTAATGGACTCCAGCAATTTTTTGCAGTTCCGACTGATCGAGACTGAGCGACGGCACGATCAAAACTTGGCAGTTGCGCGCGTCAAACTCATCGGGCGATCGCCACAGCGTTTTGAGTCGGGTTTGCAAAGCTTGAAACTGGGCAGAGGGCTCGGCTGTCGCCGTAAAGGTGTCGAACATCATAAACCGCGGCAACCTGAGTGACGCTTGAACAGAAATCAAAGCCCATAGACGAGGGCATCCTGCAGCCGTTAGGACATCCCCCTGGCGCAGGGACAGATTTCTCTAGAGTCACATTTTCGAGGAACAGACAGTACATTTTTTGAGAAATCGTTGAAAACTCCTGAGCCAGCCCTCTTGGCAGCTAGTGCCGCAGCGCCCTGACGGTGCAAAGCGGCAGCAGCAAATGACTCTGGGCTGAGGCGTGTCATCAATTAAGTCCAGAACGTCCTAGGAAGGCCTGAGCCACTCAAAGGGACTTCATCAAGCTTTTATGTATTTGCACTGAAGTTGTTGATTTTATCAACTCTCGACAAACCGGCCCAAGAAATCGGGATCGACTGGCTATTTTGTATCTGTAAGAACATTCTGTGCTGCAGGAAGCCTTCGTCCTATGATGCCTAATCACACTTTTGTTGCCTTAATCGGTAGTACGACTCTCATCGTCGGTGCTGCGATCGCCCCCGCCCAAGCCTTCGTCGTCGCCCCGAGCAACATTACTGACCAACAATTTAATCAGCTCATTTTAGACGGTGATTTTTCTGAGCTGTTTGTGGCCGAAAGCCGGGCTGGATTCACGGGCAGCGAACGAGAACTGGGCATCAACGATGCTCTCGTTCCCAATGCCGGAGGCACCGGCTTAATCGGTGGTCTGCCTTTGGCCGCGGGTCAACTTGATTGGACATCAGGCGAAACAGTCGAGTTCCACTTGTCATACAACGCGCTCACCGGTGAGGTTGCCTACACCGTCAATGGCGAACTGTTAAACGCCACCGTCAATGCGGAGAGTCCTAACGGTATCTACATCAGAACCAACGCTCAAGGGAAGGATACGGGTAGCAACGCGACGACCAGCAGCAGCATGAGTTTAGAGAATCTGATGCTAGATGACGGCAATGGCTTTGAAGCGCTGCCCGATTTGGCTTCCTTCTTTACCCAGGGCGGCCCTCGTGATGTTGATTACCTGGTGATCTCTGACCTCTCCGGCTCCTTCTCTCTTAAAGGAGAACAAACCTTAAGTTGGGCAGGCCAATTTCCCGATCGCTCTCGCCTAGCCGCTCAGATCAAAGTCGGTAGCTTTAACGATAGTGAGAGCGTTCCGGAGCCCGCTACGCTGCTGGGGGCAATGGTCGCTCTGGGGGCAGGATACAGTCTCAAGCGTCGCCGCGATCAAGCAACTGCGTAGGGTCTGAGCGGGCGATCACAAGCCTATTCAAACCGTTTTTGACGCCGACAAAAGCCTCACGATCGCGCGATCGTGAGGCTTTTTATTAAGCATTTTCGGCGCTCAGTCAAGTAGTTGCCGGAGTGATGCCACCGAGGCAGCGATCGCTAAACGCTCACAGGGATTCTGATACCGCTGAGAATACCTTCCCGTTGCGCCATGTGCAGCATCAGGTCAACGACCCGGCAAGAGTAGCCCCACTCATTGTCGTACCAAGCCACCACCTTAAAGAAGTTGCTGTTAAGCGCCATCCCGGCCCCAGCATCAAAGGTGCTGGAGTGCGGATCAGTGGTGAAGTCAGTCGAAACGACCGGCTCATCGGTGTAGCCCAAAATGCCTTGCATCGGGCCTTCGGCAGCGGCCTTCATCGCGGCACAGATGGCGTCATAGCTGGTTGCCTGCTCAGTTTTGAAGGTAAGGTCAACCACCGAAACATCATGGGTGGGTACCCGCAGCGCCATGCCCGTGAGTTTGCCCTTGAGTTCTGGCAGCACCAGCGTCACAGCCTTGGCAGCGCCGGTAGAAGCGGGAATGATGTTTTGCCCAGCGCTGCGCCCGCCGCGCAGATCTTTTTTGCTGGGGCCATCGACGGTGGGTTGGGTCGCCGTCGACGCGTGAACGGTGGTCATCAAACCTTCCACCAGGCCGAAGCTATCGTGAATTACTTTAGCGACCGGGGCCAGACAGTTCGTGGTGCAGCTCGCGTTGGAAACGATGAGATCCTTCGCGGGGTCATAGGTCTCATGGTTGACCCCAACCAACAGCGTGGCGATCGCCTCTGGGTCTTTGGTCGGAGCGGACAAAATGACGCGCTTGGCCCCCGCTTCTAAGTGCTGTTTGGCCCCGTCATATTTGGTGAACAAACCCGTAGACTCAACCACATAGTCAGCGCCCAGCTCACCCCAAGGCAATTCAGCTGGATTCCGGACTGACATCGTGGGGATAAACTTGCCATCCACTTCAATGCCGTTCTCTTTGGCTTCTACCGTGCCCGCATAGCGACCATGGGTCGAATCGTACTTGAGCAGATACGCCAAATTCTCAGCGGGAACCAAATCGTTGATGCCGACAAATTCAACATTAGGATTTTTGATCGCGGCTCTAAAGACCAAACGACCAATGCGGCCAAAGCCGTTGATGCCTACTTTAAGCGTTGCCATAACGTCGGATGTCCTTTGGAGTGAGTGTACAAAGGTGCAAGTCGGCTCGTTCAGACAGCAGAGCCTAAACCGCACTGACTTCTTCCTATACAATCACGCTTAATTTAGAACAGCCCCGATCCATTGCTTTTCTTTCAAAATTGCGTCATGAAGTCGCCCCACACGAGCAGATCGCAGCATCAGATGCCATCCCCGATGCCACCCAGAGTAGGGGTTGTATGAACGATTGGGACAACGGGAAAGCTCTGCTCTGCTAGCCACTCTCCATGGGGAAAAGCAGAGTGATCATCCCGTGCTGGCTTTAGATCGGCAAACCCTGAAGCGCCGGTAACTCAGGCCTCTTACCCTTATTTACCTAGAACGGATAAACCAGCATGGAGCAGTCTGATAACCACTAAAACCAGCCGTCTTGCTCAAGTTCTTCAATGATCTGCAGCCCTCGCGGATCGCCCACATTGAGAATGGCAGTACGGGCATCTTCTCGCACGCCAAGATCGTTCTCTTCAGCAAAGGTCTCAATGAGAGCATCGATCGCCGTCGCATAAACCACGTTAGAAGGCAGCTCACGGCACAGTTGGCCCACCGCCCAGGCACAGTTGCTGCGCACCGCAGCGATCGGGTCTCGGCGCATCACCTCAATAATCGGGGGAATCGCCGCCACTACCGTCTCGTAATTGACGTTGACCATCTGCGCTAGAGCACTGGCGGCCCACAGCCGCACCGCCGGAATATCCGTCTTTAAGGCATCAATGAGTGGGGTCAGGGCCGCCGGTGTGTGACTATTGCCCAAGGCCCAGACAATGCCCTTACGCACATAGCCATTCCAATCATGCAGCTGGGCAATGAGGGGCGCGATCGCAGCGTCGCTGCAGTTGCGACCCAAGGCATAGGCCGTACTGACTCGCACCAGAGGACAGGTATCTTGCAGCAGCTCGATTAACCGCGGAATCGCTCGGGGCTCTTCTAACTCACAAAAAGCCCGAGCCGCCAACATGCGCTGCTGCGCTTGGGGAGAATCCAGCAGCAACAACATTTCCTCAGCATCATACTGGGGGTCTTCAGCCGCTTCTCCCACCGGATCAATATGATCCAGCGGGTCGTCAAACTCGACGTCCGGGTCAATCAGCTTTAGCTCGTCATCATCATACATATCCACACTTTACAGCACTGTTTTCTCCCAATCGAGCCGGATGATTGAGCGAGTCACGATTCCCGCCGTTAGCCTTAAAAAACTGTCATCTTTCAGAGGCAATTGGAATAAAGTCTGCTTCACTAAAAACCAGCCCCTTAAGACGCAGAGATATGATCGTGATGAGCTTAAATCAGTTGATGCGCTATGGCGCGATCGCGAGCCTGCTCTTAGCCAGCAGCGCCTGCCAGTCATCACCCGAGTCGCCCCCCCCCAACGACACATCCGCCGTGCCCGCCGAAACCGCCCCGGCCCCTGATTCTGATGCCGCCCCCAATCCTGACGAGACCCCCGAGTCGGTATCCGAGCCCCCCGCTGCTGCAACGCCAAATCCTACCCCCAGTCCAGCCCCAGTTGAGACGGCCACCGCTGAGATGTCTTGCTCAGCCACGGCGTTTGTGGCCGACACCGACCCAGCTGGCCTCAATGTGCGGAGTGGCCCCGGCAGCGATTTTGCCATTCAAGACACCTTGCCCACCAATGACGCGGTAGAGGTCTCGATTGTGGGAACCACCAATGGCTGGCTTTTAGTGAACGAAGCCTGGAGTACCAACCAGGCCGAACTCGAACAACCCGGTTGGGTCTATGCTCCACTCTTGGGAGTTACCACGACCAGCTTAGATATCAACGATCCGGAAGCACCCGCATCTCTGTATGAAGCGCCTGATGGGCTTTCTGCCGTCAAAGCCACAGTGCCGAAATTTTCGGAAGTCACATTGGTGGGCTGTTCTGGCAACTGGTTACAGATACAAACCAGCGACACAACGGGCTGGCTGGCCGTTGGCGATCAGTGCAGCAACCCGAACTCGACCTGTCCATGACGAAAGTTTTATCGTCGTCGGAGTCTAAAACCTAGTACAGCGCATCGTTAATTCTGCAACCTACTAACGCCGGGGGGCTAGTAGACTGCGGCGTGATTTCCCCAACCACTTGCCGATGCTTAGGGAGCTATGGGGGCAAGGGGGCCAGAGAAACCGGGAGGGTTGTCTTACTTCCGCCGTGGAGCACTAGGGTGCAGTAAGCGTTGACGTTGCTTGCCTTCAACACGGAGTACTGGGGTGCTTGAGAAGCCCGCAAAACTGCCCTCCCAGACTGTCTTTTTTCCAACGCGAATCAGTTCCGAACTACAGCGGTTTAAGAGGCGAAGCGCCATTTTCTACAGCGGGAAAAGTCAAAACTCGTATTTCTACGTTAGTTTTATCGTGCAATAGAGTTGTTGTGAAACAGTTAGTAATCGATCATTTGTTGTGGGAAGCTGGCGATT
>CALCCA010000118.1 GCA_937899725.1 uncultured Halomicronema sp. | reverse complement strand
GAACTCAACGCCTACGTTCTCAGCGCAGGCACGATTCTATTTGTCCAAAATCAAAATTTTGACAAAGTGCGAGGATAGTGCGCCTGAGACTGGGGTCTGAGGGTCACAGTTTAGGGATTACAGTGAGTCATCGCCCCAGGAGCGGCCAACACCTCTCTGGGTAGAACACGGCTGTTATACACAGCTCGTCAGCTCGCTCAAAATCCCTCCTGGCGCTAGAGATTGGTCGTGCCTGTCAATGAGCCAACCGCCCCTCAAATGCAAAAAATTGAGATAAATTGATGGCAACGCCTGCGTTTATGTTGATTGCTTGGGCTATTTGTTGAGCTAGGTAGATTGCTGATGTTCTTTGATCCGACATACCTGTTTTTTATGGTCCCCGGCTTGTTGCTGACCCTGTGGGCTCAAAACAAGGTTAAGGGCACGTATCGTCGCTATTCTCAAGTTCCCTCCACGATGGGCATGACCGGCGCTCAGGTGGCTCAAACCATTCTGTCGAAAATGGGGGTCCAAGGCGTGCGCGTCGAGCCGGTTGCGGGAGAGCTGACTGACCACTACGATCCGGGTGCCAAGGCCGTTCGTCTATCCCAAGGGATCTACAACTCAACTTCTCTGGCGGCAGCAGCCGTAGCCGCCCATGAGTGCGGTCATGTCTTACAAGACGTAGAAGATTACAAGTTTATGAATGTCCGGGCCACCCTTGTGCCCGCCGTCAACTTAGGGTCTCGATTAGGCCCAATGCTCATCATCGCCGGTTTGATTCTCAATTTTTTGGGCTTGGCCTGGTTGGGCATCTTATTTTTTGCAGCAGTATTTTTGTTCCACATTGTGACCTTGCCAGTAGAATTTGACGCTTCTAAGCGGGCGCTGAGGCTCATTGACGAATATGGTATCCTGCAGGGCGAAGAAAACAAGGGAGCCCGGGCCGTCCTGCAGGCAGCGGCCTTTACCTACGTGGCAACGGCCTTTTACGCCCTGTTGAATCTGCTTTACTACGTCTTCTTATTGCTAGGTCGCCGTTAGTTGGGGAGGTGTCGCCAGCATGACTGCCCCAAACTCTGACTAAATTGTGAATGCAAAAAGGGGAAATGCTCTCAACAGCATTTCCCCTTTTTGCATGCAGCCAGAACTTGAGATGGGCGGCCGATAAGGTGAATGCCCGTGATCTTGCCACTTGGCAAAGCCGTGATTCCTCGCTCTCCTATTTGGGCTCTCCCGCTGAAGGAGTGGAACCGGGCCGTATCCACAGGAACAGCTGAGCTGATAGTCATTCGCTTGGTTTTACGCGACACCCAGTTAAAAAGCGCCCCTGTTTTCTGCCAACCGAATCTCATCATCAGGACGCAACAACGTCTGAGCAAAACGCAAATTTTCTGCCGGTTGACCGAGACGCCAAATAGAACCCCCAGCATTGTCATGAAGCCGTTTAGCAATAGATTTTGGTCGAGAAAAATCACCAGATTTTTCTAAACTTTTTCCATGAAAAATTTGCAAAGTTAAGGAAGGCCTCACATTTTTAGCCAAACCTCAGCAGCGTCTCAATTTCGTTCAAACAGTTGATGAAACCCCCAGCATTTGGCCAACTGGAAGGATGGATTTTTCCGGATCTCTTGAAATTTCCTGTGAGTATTGGATGAAGCTGAGATGAAGACCGCGTTTTTGTACATGATTTTACGGAGTTACTTCATGAAAAATTGACTTAACAAAGAGACTGGGATCACATCTATGTGATTAGCAGTCTTTCATAATGATTGGAGTCTGATTATGAGTATCCCAATAACTGGGCGAGGTGATTTCAAATAGCGAAAGCTGGATTTTTTCCAGTGATTGATACCGGTAAAAGATCGATGGCAGGCTGCAACTTAGCAGATCACGCGCGTTATCTGCCCAACTCCAACGAGGCAAGTTAGGATCAGTTAATTAATCTGCTGCCGCTGATTCTAATCGAAAAACGTCGCGATTTTGGCCATCTCAGGGCAGACAAAATCCACTGTGATCCCTCTGGAGGGTGCAGTTAAGGCAGAACTGCTCAACGTCGCTGTGATAATCAGCGTATTTAGCTTCATCCCGCTCACTGTCATTTCAGCAAGCTAGTCTACATCATGATTTCAACGGTTTTTCCGACCTCTACACCTACCCTCAGTGGCGTTCGACTGTCGATTCGGCAGCTGCAGCCGCAGGTCACTCTATGGCGTCGGCAAATTCACCAGCGCCCCGAACTGGCCTTCAACGAAACTCAGACGGCTGATTTCATTAGCCAAAAACTGTCTGAATGGGGTATCGAACATCGGCGGGGTGTGGCTAAAACCGGCATTGTTGCCGTCATTCCGGGACATCGCCCGGGCCCCGTGCTGGCTATTCGAGCCGATATGGATGCCCTGCCAATTCACGAACTAAATGAGGTTGACTACCGTTCACAGGAAGCCGGGGTGATGCATGCCTGTGGTCATGACGGCCATGTGGCGATCGCCCTCGGCACAGCCTATTACCTGGCTCAGCATCGCGATAGCTTCAGCGGCACGATAAAAATCATTTTTCAACCAGCGGAAGAAGGGCCGGGCGGCGCAAAACCGATGATTGAGGCCGGGGCTTTAGAAAAGCCTAACGTCGATGCCATTATCGGCCTGCATCTCTGGAACAATCTGCCGGTGGGCACAGTGGGGGTCAAAAGCGGGCCGTTTATGGCCGCCACCGAATTTTTTCACTGCACGATTAAAGGGCGCGGTGGACACGGGGCAATTCCGCATCAAACGGTAGACTCGATTGTCGTCGCGGCCCAGGTGGTTAATGCGATTCAAACGATTGTGGCGCGCAATGTTGATCCGCTCAAGTCAGCCGTCGTCACCTTGGGCGAACTCCATGCCGGCTCAGCCGTTAATGTGATTGCCGATCAGGCGCGACTGAGCGGCACGGTGCGGTATTTTGACGCCGCCTATGAAGGATTTTTTGAAGCTCGACTCAATCAGATTATCAGCGGCGTTTGCCAGGCCCATGGCGCTACCTACGAACTCGACTACAATCCGCTGTATCCTCCAGTCGTTAACGATGCTGAGATTACTGGGCTAGTCCGCTCAATGGCCTTATCGGTCGTTGAGACCCCGGCTGGTGTTGTGCCTGACTGCCAAACCATGGGGGGAGAAGATATGTCTTTCTTTCTCAAGGCCGTGCCGGGATGTTATTTCTTTTTAGGATCAGCGAATCAGACCAAAGGCTTGGCCTATCCCCACCATCATCCCCGCTTTGATTTCGACGAAGCGGCCCTCTCCACCGGGGTAGAAATGTTTGTGCGATGTGTTGAGTCGTTCTGTCATCAATAATTGCTGCATCATTAGCCGAACATTGCAATCCTCGGTAAGCTAGTGCCGTAACCCTGGCTGCGCAGAGGAGCCCGAGAACGATGAATCGACGGTCGATGGGATGGATGGGCCTGGCCGCGATCGCCTTAGCCCTCTCTTTATGGATAGGGCAGAGTTGGCAGGCCAACAGTTGGGCGATCGCCTCAGAGCCTCTACCATTGGCTCAAGCGACAACTGAGGAATTGCCCGTCTTAGAGTCTGCTGCTGCCTCGATCAGTGGGGTTTATGAAGATCCTCAAGGCAACTTTCAAATTGGCATTCTGGATGGGGTGACGGTTAGTTCTGTATCAGGGTCGCCCCTCTTTCAAACCGCTGACGGCAGCCTCGCTTACGGCGTTGTCCGTATCCCCCTCGCCAGCGATGGCCCGGTCTCTGATATTGGTCTGGTCGCTCTCGCTCAACAAACTCTCGGCAATGGTGAAGGGTTTCAAACTCAAAGCTTTATTCCAGTGCCGGAAGGCGGGTTACAAATCCCCTGGTCCGGTCGATTGAGCCAGGGTAACGCCCCCCCTCAGCCCCTCAGTGGAACCGTTTTAGCCAAGCAGCAGGGAGCTACCGTTTATCTGCTGACGATCGCGGCTTTAGAATCAGCCGCGCCTCAGGTGCCCCAGGTGCTCTCGACGCTATCCGACACCCTCACAATTCTGTAACCACCTTGCGCTAAGATTATTTTCTTCACAGTCTGTGCTCAGTAATCTGTAGAGACAGGGTTTGAGGTTTTGTCTGTGGTTAATACCAACGCTGAAATTACCCGCCTAAAAGATTTAATGCCCGCATCTGGGCGAATGAAAACTCGGATTGCGATTGAAGATCGGCAATCGACCGTCGTCGAAACCCCGTTTCCACGACCCTGGCAGCGCAGCCATGTCATCACCATCAACTGGGGCCTGTGGCAGGAGCTGACGGTTTCTCAGCGAGATCTACTCTTTCTCCACCAGGTTTGCTGGCTCATGTCAGTCAAGCTGGTCAAACCGGAACTCTATCAGGGCGTGGCGGCATTGGGGTTGCTGGGCACAATTTTTGAGCTGTTTCAAACAGATGCCGTCGGGATTGTCGCGGCGGGGGGGTTGACCGCGATCGCGGCCAGTCAGGTTTGGCGCTCTAATACCGGGAATCAGGCGAAGCTGGATGCTGATGATACGGCTATTCGGGTGGCGCAGCGTCGGGGCTACTCAGAACGCGATGCGGTGCGGCATTTGCTAGAGGCGATCGAAACCGTCCCACTCATTGAAGGACGAGGCGGCATGAGCTATCCCGAGCTGCTGCGAGCCCAACAGCTCAAATCCCGATTAGGCACGGTCAATACGCCCCCCACCGCTCGCATTCGTACCCAATAGGAGATCTGCGATCTTGCCCTACCTGCCCGCGCACCGATGTTGCATCGCGGCCACTAACTTACCTCGTCAACAGCCTGATCGATGACCTCAAACTATTCCGACGCGACCGATTTTGTATTAGAGTCCACTCAGCGCTCAGCAGTGTTAGATGCGGTAGCGGCCACTTTAAATCAGTACGTTTTTCCGGACGTTGCTGAGCAGCTCCAGGCCGACATCCAGCAGCGCCGAACTGACCAAGGCTACGCAGAGATCACCGGCGGCGAGCAGCTTGCTAATGTGCTGACGCTACAGCTGCAGGAGCTATCGGGCGATCGCCAGCTGAAAGTTCACTTCAGTGCTCAACCGCTGCCCGATCTCAAGCCAGCAGCTGCGCCCACGCCTGAAGCACTCGCAACGGAAAAATATCAAAGCGGTCTGCGCAATTTTGATATCAATCGAGTTGAGCGCCTGCGAGGCAATGTCGGCTATTTAGAGCTTTATGGGTTTGAGCCCCCCGACTTCGCTGGCGAGGCGATCGCTGCGGCGATGACCTTCGTCGCACATACCCAGGCTCTTATCATTGATATTCGCCATAACCGGGGTGGTTCTCCCGCCATGGTGGCGCTGCTTTGCAGCTACTTGCTGCCTGCGTATCCGCCCACTCACCTCAATGATCTATATTGGCGGCCTGACGATAGCACCCGTCAATGGTGGACAGTACCCTACCTCAATGCGCCGCGCTATCTGCAAAAACCGGTCTACCTGCTCACGAGTCAAGAAACCTTCTCTGCGGCTGAAGAGTTTGCCTACAACCTGCAGGTGTTAAAGCGAGCCATCATCGTGGGTGAGCACACTGCCGGCGGGGCTAACCCCGGTCAGGGCTATCGCTTGCAGGAACACTTTTGGATGTTTGTACCCACGGGCCAATCCATTAATCCAGTGACTCAAGATAACTGGGCGCAGACCGGGATCATCCCCGATGTGAAGGTGCCTGCAGAGCTGACCTTATCCACGGCTCACCTCATGGCGCTGAATCGACTCCTAGAAACAGCACCCACAGGCCCTCATTTCCGTGAACTTCAGCGTTCCATGTTGATGGTCGAGCGCGAGCTAAATACTAAAAGAGCTGACTTAATCAGCCAGCTCAAGCAACCGGGGGGCAGGGAAGTCTCGTGAGGACTTTGTGCTTAAATGATGTCCTGGTATAGAAGTGCTTTCTGAAAGGGTTTGGCAGTAACCAACCCCAGCGATCGAGAGGCTATTTTTGAACAAATGCCTAAAGGCTGAACTGGCAGGCGCTAAGTGTATTCTCTGAAGACCACACCGTCTGGATTGGAGTCCCCTTACCGCTTACCTACCACCGTAGTAAAAGGCGATCTCTTTCTCTTTGAGCGGAACAAATTCAGCATCTAGCAGCATTTGATTAAGGTCGCTTTGGGCAAAGTGTTTGGCACCAATGCGGACAATCCGCGATCGCATGGTGTTTTGTACGCCACTGCGTTGACGGCCTTCTTCTTGAGCCATCACTGTTGTATATAAATCCAACTTGTTGACCGGAATCGGACTCCCGTCGAGATCGAGGCCTTGGGCGATCGCCTCGTCAACGGCGTCGGCTCCGGTCGTACTTTGGGTAGACTCAGACATTTTGTGCTCACATACCAAAGGGTCTTCCGTATCCTACCAAGGGATGATCCCGCCGTTGATGAACAGTATTTATGCATGACCGGATCTGCCAAAAGTTAGTGGTCGTGTCTCCGCTGAAGGTAGTGTCTGCTCCCTGCTGCAGACACATATAAGCAGTGATTTGCCAGGCAGAATTGGCTTCACCAAAAGCCCCCACAGCCAGAATATAGCTGTAGGGGCTAGCCGCGGATATTGAAAGCGCTTACTTCAGCGATACCTTAGCACCGGCATCTTCGAGTTGCTTTTTAGCATCTTCAGCATCACCTTTGGCGACCCCTTCTTTGATGGCTTTAGGCGCTGATTCGACAATTTCCTTGGCTTCCTTGAGGCCCAAGCCAGTCATGCCGCGAACCACCTTGAGGATGGCAATCTTCTTGTCAGCCGGAACTTCTTCCAACACGACGTCGAATTCGGTCTTCTCTTCTTCGGGCTCGGCTTCAGCAGCGGGAGCACCGCCCATCATACCGGGCATCATCATCATGCCACCGCCACTGGAGGCAGACGCATCGACACCAAACGCTTCTTCAATCTGCTTGACTAGCTCAGAAGCTTCGAGCAAAGAGATGGACTTAAGCTGCTCGAGAATTTGATCAGTTTTTTCAGACATGAGGTCTCTCCTAAGTAAGAATCACAAAACGTTTCAGACAAAAACAAGGCCGACAGGACTAGGCAGCATCTTGCTCTTTTTCGGATACGGCCTTGACCGCCCGCACCAGAGAAGCCGGCACTTCTTTGACACCCACCGCCAACTTGGTTGGCACCGCTTTGGTACCCACTGCTAGCTTGGTCGGTACCGCATTGATCGCACCAGCAATACGAGCAATGAGTTCTTCACGCGTCGGTAGCTGGGTGATGGCTTCGAGGTCGTCGTTGGTGAGGGCTCGCCCCTCCATCACGCCGCCGCGAATGGTTGTTTTCTTGGTGTCTTTCTGGAAGCTTTGATAGGCCTTAATGGCTCCACCCAAGTCTTCTTCAACCAGTAGGAAAGCCGACGAGTCCTTGAGGAACTGCGTCATCGGTTTCCAGTTGTCGTCTTCTTCAACCGCAATCCGCATCAAAGTGTTTTTAGTCACTTTACAGATAGCGCCCTTTTCGCGCAGACGATTGCGCAGATCAGAGATTTCAGCCACTGACAGCCCTTTGTAATCGATCACAATGGCTAGTTGTGATTGACTCAAGAGGCCTTGCAGTTCGGCAACAATCTCCTTCTTATTTTCTAGTGTTCTACCCATATCGGTCTCACCTCCTTTGGGGTTGAGATCCACTCGACAATCAGCTTGATGCGTTGTGAGACGGGCGATCAAAAAAGCCCCGGCAGGGCCGAGGCTTCAGAAACTGACAGAAGCTTAACCCGCTGATGACGGGAGGCTTTGCCAGAAATGCTCTGAACCTCGGTAGGGCTTATCGATCGGCCTACGGTCTTCGGTTACATATTCAATTAGGGAATTGAATGGTTATCCGGAAGCGTTTTCCCTTTGACAACAACAAAAAACTTAAGCAGCCTCTAACAGGCTATAATCCCGCAGAGCACTGATATCCAACTCAATGGAAGGCCCCATTGTAGCAGAGATATACATCGTTCGCCAGTACCGACCTTTTGCCCCAGAGGGCTTGTTGCGATCAACGCATTCCTGTAAGGCCTTGAGATTAAGCAACAAATCTTGGGGGTCGAACGTGGCTTTGCCGAACTGCACGTGAACGATGCCGCTCTTGTCAGCCCGGAACTCTAACTTACCTGCCTTGAATTCCTCAATGGCCCTAGACAAGTCGGTCGTCACAGTTCCCCCCTTCGGTGAGGGCATCAGTCCCCGAGGACCTAAAGTGCGACCCAGCTTGGCAATTTTCGGCATCATGTCAGGAGTGGCGATGAGGACGTCAAAATCCATCATCCCCTTTTGAATATCTTCGATCAGCTCCTCTGAACCGGAGAGGTCAGCGCCCGCATTTGTGGCTTCTGCCACCTTTTCACCGCGAGCAATCACCGCCACTCGCACTGTCTGACCTGTGCCCTTGGGCAAGATCACCGTAGTCCGCAACTGCTGGTCGGTATATTTGGGGTCAATACCCAGCCGAATGTGGGCTTCAGCCGACTCGGAAAACTTTGCCGTCGCAGTTTCCTTTAACAGAGTGAGCGCTTCTAAAGGCTCATAGGAGCGGTCTTCGACTTTCTCTTGGGCAGCTCTCAGCCGCTTAGAAACTTTCTTTACCATAGCTGTAACTCCTTGGGGTACGAACGAAGCAATGCCTCTTCCCCGTGATGATGAACAAACGAACGGTCAGCGACGCGACTAATCGGCGACGGTGACGCCCATATTACGCGCGGTCCCTTCGACAATTCGCATCGCTGCTTCGATGTCGTTGGCGTTGAGGTCAGGCATCTTAGTTTCCGCAATCTCTTTAATTTGACTACGGGTAATGCTGCCGACTTTTTCTTTGTTGGGTTGACCAGACCCTTTCTCAATGCCGATCGCTTTTTTGATCAGCACAGAAGCTGGCGGCGTTTTAAGAATAAAGGTGAAACTGCGGTCTTCAAAAACCGAAATTTCTACCGGTACGACCAAACCCACTTTGTCAGAGGTTTTGGCATTGTATTCTTTGCAGAACGCCATAATGTTTACGCCATGCTGGCCCAGTGCGGGGCCAATGGGGGGCGCAGGGTTAGCTTTTCCCGCCGGGATCGCTAACTTAATCAGTGCAACAACCTTCTTTGCCATCGATTAACTCTCTTTCTGTACCTGATTAAACTCTAATTCGACCGGGGTATCGCGTCCGAAGATAGAGAGCAAAGCCTTTAGCTTGCTACGCTCGGGGCTCACCTCAATCACCTCGCCCTCAAAGTCTTTGAAGGGCCCAGACAGCACAGAAATGCGATCGCCTGCCTCCATATCGACTTTGACAACGGGCTGTTGCTCTTGAGTTTGCTTGAAAATGCGCTCAACTTCCGAACGGCTGAGGGGCATGGGTTTAACGTGCCCCCGCCCGCGGCCATAAGCTCGCCGCTGCTCAGCGCCGACAAAGTTGATGATGTGAGGCGTATTTTTGATTACCTGCCAAGCTTCGTCATCCATCACCATCCGAATCAGGACATAGCCAGGAAAGACTTTCTCATCCACATTTTGGTGAGATCCATCTTTCCGAACTTTCTTGACTGGTGTCTGAGGAATTTCAATCTGCAAAACTCGGTCAGCCACTTCCAAAGTCTTTAAGCGCTGCTCTAAACTTGCCTTGACCTTTTTTTCGCATCCTGAAGCAACCTGAACGGCATACCACCGAGCAGAGCTCTTCTTTGGCTTATCACTCCCCTCTTCAGCCTGTTCCAAGCCGTCATCGGGTTGAAATTCTGTTTCCGCAACCATTTAGAACACCTGCCTAGAGGCCCAGCCAAAGAGCTGATCCATAAAGTAGATCACCGTTGCCGAAAGACTTACCATCAAAATGACTGCGGCTGATTCACTAATGAGTTGCTGGCGAGAGGGCCAAACCACTTTAGCCAACTCTTCTTTAGTTCCCTTTAGAAAAGCTACCGCGTTTGCACCAGAGGCAGACGAACTGGCCGCTGCCTCACGGCTCTTTTCTTTTACTTCTGCTTCTTTTTTAGCCACGCGATCGCCCTATAACATCTAGAACAACAGCGATTAATGCTTAACCCATAAGATTTGACAATAACCGCTGAAACATCACCAAACCCAAAGATCCTACTTGAAAACCTTTGGGTTGGCGGTGTCATTCACCCAGCGCGCCCTCGAGGACTCGAACCCCGGACATCAGGTTTTGGAGACCTGCGTTCTACCAACTGAACTAAGAGCGCATATGGTAACCCAGCAGGGGTTTCATGCTATCACGGATGAAACCCCGACAACTCTAGAGGGAGCGGTCGAAGCGCTGCTTGAGGCGAGTGGCTTTACCCACCCGATCACGCAAGTAGTAGAGCTTGGCTCGACGAGCCTTACCCCGGCGCAGCACTTTGATGTCGGCCACTAACGGCGCATGCACCAAAAATACCCGCTCAACTCCCACGCCTTGAAAGACTCGACGGACGGTAATGGATTTGTTGATACCGCCGTGGCGCATGGCAATCACGGTGCCCTCGTAGGGCTGAGTCCGCTCTTTGCCTCCTTCTTGAATCCGGACACCGACGCGGATGGTATCCCCCACATAAATATCAGGCAGATCGGTCTTGATGTAGTCCGCTTCTAGCGAACGAATTGCTTGTTCAGCGTTCATGATTTTTGAAAAAGCGCACAGTCTTTAATAATAGGTCAGGATGTTGATAAGCGTCTAGTCTTTTTTGCAAAACGGTTGGCGAGACTCTGCCTGGCTGTCTTTAACGGGTAGTGCAGGCTACACTTCATCTTATCTGGACGTTTATTCCGCGATCGCTGTAGATGGTGCCCGCGATCGCTCACCAAACGTCTCAGCCCACCCAATTTGTTTTGCGGATCGCCTGCCCCTTATGAATCTGTTATCCCAACTGCTGTCTCGCCCTAGCCAGCCCAAAAGTGCTAAAAAGCGCCGGATGCGAGGCATCGAGCTTAAAACCGAGGCTGAGATCGCCATCATGCGTCAGGCGTCTCGGATTGTAGCGACCGTACTCAAAGAAATTGCCGAGCGGGTGCAGCCGGGCATGACGACGGCCGATCTGGATGCCTACGCCGAAGCTCGCATTCGAGAATTGGGGGCCACGCCTAGCTTCAAGGGCTATCACGGGTTTCCCAGTAGTATTTGTGCCTGCCTGAATGATGAAGTGGTGCATGGGATTCCCCGCAGTCGCAAGGTCATTCGGACCGGCGATGTGTTGAAAGTCGATACCGGCGCTTATTATGAAGGCTTTCACGGCGACTCTTGCCTCACGATCGCGGTGGGAACGGTGTCTGAGGCGGCGCAAGCCCTCATGGCGGCGGCGGAAGCGGCGCTGTATGCGGGCATTGCTCAGGTAAAAGCCGGTAACACCCTGTTAGATATTGCCGGGGCGATTGAAGATGTGGCCCTAGCGGCTGATTTCAGCATTGTTGAGAACTATGTTGGTCATGGCGTCGGGCGCAACCTCCATGAAGCGCCCTCAGTGTTTAACTTTCGGACGCGACAGCTACCCAATGTGACCCTGCAAGCGGGCATGACCCTCGCGATCGAGCCCATTTTGAATGCCGGTGGCAAACATACGCGCACCCTCAGCGATCGCTGGACGGTTGTGACAATGGATCGGTCCCTCTCGGCCCAGTTTGAGCACACGGTGCTCGTCACAGAAAGCGGCTATGAGATTTTGACTGACCGTGATCGCCTCTAGATTCATCGGAGATCGCTCCCCGACTCCTAAACCTCAAATTGTGAAAGCGACTCAAACCAAGCTCTACGAAGTCTGGGAGCTAGCTTTGGTCGCGATTCCGCAGGGCCTTAGCCTTGATGGCAAGATCGCGAAAAAAGTCAGTATCGACAATTTCTTTGACCTGCTGATTACGTTTTGTCTCATCAATTTCGACCCGAAGTTCCTGTACCTGGTGTCGCAAACGCTGCTCACGCTCGTAAACTTCGAGGGCCATTTTGCGAAAAATTCGTGCCAGCTGCCCAATCTCATCATTGCGGGTGCTGGCCTGGGTCAAATGCTCTGGGTCAAAGCGATCGGCCTCAATTTCAGCAGCGGCATGGGCAATGCCTAAAATTGGGCGAGCCACTAAGCGCTCGGCCAACACCACGGCGATGATGGCAATGCTGCCAGTAAACAGCAACACCCCCCCGAAGAGGAGTCGCTTGTTGCGATTGATGGCGGCAGTGTAGGTCGATTCGGGGATGACGGTGCCGACCGTCCAGTCGAGTTGCCCCATCGGACTGAGAAAAATGTGGTAAATCTCACCGGATGTTGGTTCGGTGTAGATAAACCGCTGCCAGACATCGAATTCAGCGATATCTAAGGCTTGCTCCTGCAGCGTTTCACTCGCGTATTGCAGCAGCGGATTTTCCACTTCACTGAATTTGGTTAACTGGGCATTGGCAGCACCAGCGATTTGGGCCGGCATCACTTCTCGCTGATCGGTCGAAGCAATCAGCTCTTGCTGCGAGTTCATAATGAAAGTCTCACCGGGGCGATCGCCCTGCAACCGTTGCAGATACTCTGACAGCTGATTGAGTTCAATGCCGACCCCGATCACCCCTTGCACAGTCTGCTCGGCGACGACAGCTTTGGTCACGTCGAGGCCCGGCGTCCCCGTCGAACGGTAGACATACACAGTCCAAGACTTCAGATCGGGCGACTCGGCGGCTCCCTGATACCAAGGACGATCAGGCGAGTAAAACGGCGGCACCATCTCATAGGACTTGCGGTGAACAGTGACGAACTTACTTTGCTCGACCCGATAGGTATTGACACTGGCAATGGTTGATTCACTGATCGGGTCCCAATCGCGCCAGTGAAACCGCACCTCGTCATCATCAGTGCGCTGGGCGCCGAAAAAATCGCCATTAGCATCGCCGTACTGCACCCAAGTAAAGGCCGGGGTTGAAGACAACACGCTCAGGAGAAAAAACTGCCGCTCTTCCGAATCCGATAAATCCAGCAGATCGCGTTTGAGGCTGCTTTCGATCAGTTGCAAAGCCGATTCGGCATTGGTAAACAACCGCTCGACTTCCTTGGACGTGCCGACGGCAATTTCTTTATGGGTTTGATCGACAATGGCATTAATGTTGCGCTTAGAAATCCACGACCAGGGCCAATAAACAATCACTGCCGTGGTAGCAATCGTCAGCAACATAGCACTGACCAGGGTCGCTTTGAGCCCCAAGGTTGGGCGATTGTTAGCAGGCGGCTGGGAAGGAAGTGTCATAGAAACAGATGCGGTGGGCATTGAGAACAGGCAATCGCGATGACAGCGATCAGACCCAGACAGCAGACAGGCAGGTAAAACGGGATGACAGCAGCGAGCAAGAGCGAACTCACTGATGAAACGCCCTTCAGGTTGATTCAGTCGCAACGATCGCAATTACAGGAACTCGCTCACCAAGACCCATCGGCTCTGGAGACACAGTTTTCCTTTCTACCCAAACTCAATCATTACAGGGAATTCTGACAAATTGAGCGGCAGCACAGAATTTACACATACTCTTAGTTTTCCTGTATTGCTCTATTAGCTTTCCCGGATCGCGCTCAATGACATAGGAAAAGCCGCCGTTCGCCGACAAAGCCTGAATCCAATGCCCCGTAATTGGGCGGCCACTCGCGCACCAGGGAGCCCCCAATCAGGACGGCGAGCAGCCGGCAGCCACGGCTCGAATCACCATCAGCAGTCACCCAAAAATAGTTGTAGCGTTTGTAGTATTTGTAGTATATATTGGATCAATTCATTTCGAACTCATGGTTGCATCATGGCTAAGTTCGCAGACGTTATTAAATACTACAAAAACTACCGGGCGATCGCGGTCTTTAGTATCGCCGCCAGTAGCCTCTTTGAACTGCTGGATCTGGTGGTGCCCTACGCGATCGGTCAGTTGCTCAACCTGCTGTCCGACCAGCCGGTGGATCGACTCGCGCAGGCCTTGGCCGGGGGGGTCGCTGCCTTGGCGGGGATGGAGGTCACGCGATCGCTGACCCTCGGCCTGCTGCTGGGGATGATTTTTCTGGTGACGGTGGTGCGATCGCCGATTGAGCCGTGGCTGGGGGTTTGGTTTCATTGGGATATCGCCCTCAAAGCGCGCCGCGACCACTCGGTGGAAGTGGTGAAAAAGCTGCTCAGCTTGCCCCTCGGCTTTTACGACGAAAACAACCCCGGACGCATTGCCGGTCGGGTGGCACGCGGTTTGTCGAACCACACCTGGACCTATCCTGAAATCGCCGGCCAGCTCTTTCCCAAGCTGGTGCGAGTGGCGGGCATCTTTTGCGTCATTGCCGTTATTGACTGGCGCATCGCGGGTCTGTTCGCCCTCTCCTTTATTGCGATTTTGGCGTTTAGTATGCGCGATTTGATTCGGATCAATCGCAAAGAGCAAGCACTGGATAAATATATGGAGACGACGGAGAGTCGCACCTCGGAAATTGTCACCAACATCAAAACGGTTAAAGCCTTTGCCACTGAGCATGATGAATTGACTCGTCAGCGTCAGCGGCTAGGTCGGGAGCTCAAGGTCGTCGATCAGATTATCCACAAGGGTTATGTGGTGCTGATGACCTGGCAGGAGCTGTTCATTCAGACCTGTGTTTTTGGGGTACTGGTGCTGACGCTGGTGGCGACCCTGCGCGGCCAAATTTCTCTGGGGCACTTTGTCACCACGCTGACGGTTTCGAGCATGGCCTACGCCGAGTTGGAGCCTATCAGCAACCTGGCCGAAATCTTCGCCCGTCGGTATGCGTCGATGCTGCGCTTTCACGAGTTTTTGCAGCAGCCGGTCGGCATTGAGGCGGCCAGCGTCGCGGGACATCCCGAAGCCGTGACCCGCTACCAGTTCAGCGGTAAGGTGCATTTTGAGCATCTGACCTTTGGCTACGATCGCGATCGCGCCGTACTGCGGAACGTTGATTTGCTGATTCAGCCGAAGCAGACAGTGGCACTGGTAGGCCGCTCTGGTTCTGGGAAGTCCACTTTGGTGAAGCTGCTGTTCCGCTATTTTGAGCCGCAGCAGGGCCGCATCCTCATCGATGGGGAAGACATTCGCAGGCTGGATATCACCGGCTATCGCAAGCAATTGGCGATCGTGCACCAGGAGGTGGATGTCTTTAACGGCACGCTGCTGGATAACCTGACCTACGGGAATCCTCACGTGACGCGAGAGCAGGTGGACGAGGCGTGCGCGATCGCTCGCGTGGATGAGTTCATCACCCTGATGCCCGACGGCTATTCCACCGTGGTGGGTGAACGGGGCGTGCGCCTCTCGGGCGGACAGCGCCAGCGGCTCGGCATTGCCCGCGCCCTGCTGATGAATCCCGATGTGCTGGTCTTTGACGAAGCCACCTCTAGTCTGGACTACGAATCGGAGCGGGCCATTCAACTGGCGATGCGCAGCATCCTCGGTACCCGCACCACCCTGATCATCGCTCACCGTTTGAGCACCGTCCGCGATGCGGATGTCATCGTCGTGCTGGATCAGGGCCGCATCTTGGAGATGGGCAGCCACGAAGACCTGCTTAGTCACGGCGGTCTCTATCACCGCCTCCACACCCTCCAAGAAACGGGCGATTTGCTGAGGTAAATAACAGAAGTTAGACGCTGCTAATGTTTGAGGGGATAGTTGCCTTAAAGGTTTCTATCCCTTTTTCTTCGTGAGTGGTCAGAGTTGTAAAAGCTAAGATTGAATAACGCAACTCGCAGGCATTACTAAATCTTTTGCCACCTCGCCAATGCTCAATCCTACTGACTCACGCAAACAGGCACATGACTACGTGGAGCAACTTTCTCCCGAACGCTTAGCAGTTGTCCTCGACTTTTTGGCCTACTTGGTCGAGCGAGAAGATAACGATGCCACTACAGAGCTATTGGCAATTCCTGGATTCACTACAGAATTAGAGGCTGCAGAGCAAGAAGCGGATGCAGGTGAGCTAACAGACTGGCGCATGATTCGCAGCGATGTATAAGGTTAGGCTGACGAAACGCGCTGCCAAATTCTACAAATCGGCTGATGCGGCACTCGCAAGGCGTTTAGCCAGAGCCTTCGCCGTCTTGGAATCAACGCCTCGTCAACATCCGAATATTAAGGCGTTGAAAGGAAAACTAGCCGGACAATATCGATATCGGGTTGGCGACTATCGAATCGTTTACCGAATTCAAGACGACGAAATAGAAGTGATTATCTTGCTGGTTGCTCATCGTGGTGAGGTTTACGATGCTTAAGAAGCATCCTGAAGTGCCACTTGCCAGGAACGTGAATACTATGAAATTTGAAACCCTAAAAAAGCGCCTCGACAAAAACCGTCCGATGACTACCATCACCATTCGGATGCCAGAGGACGTGATTGAAGACCTCAAACGCATTGCTCCTCTCCTGGGCTTTTCTGGCTACCAGCCTTTGGCGCGCACCTATGTTGGTCAAGGTCTTCGTGCCGATTTAGAACGCCTGGAAGCCGATACGCTTCCTGCTCTGATTGCAAGCTTGAAGCGTCGCGGAGTGAGTGAAGAAGTTATTCAAGCAGCGATCGCTGAAGTTACGCAGCATTAAAAAATAAGCAAGTCGCTATCAGCCAACAGGAAAACAGATTTTTGAGGATGACAAAAATGCCAGATCTCATCGAGAGAATCACGGTAAATCCAAAACAGTGTGGGGGACGGCCTTGTATTCGGGGGATGCGAATTCGAGTCTCTGACGTTCTAGATTTGATGGCAGCAGGTTTAAGTACAGAGGAAGTTTTAGAAGATTTACCAGATTTGGAACTGGAAGACATTCAAGCATCACTGGTATATGCCGCCCGTAAACTCAATCATCCTGTATCGGTCGCATGACAACGATCTGGGTTGATGCGCATCTTTCGCCCGCGATCGCCGCTTGGATAACCGATAACTTTGAGGTGACAGCAATAGCATTGCGCGATCTTGGCCTCCGTGATGCCGAAGATCCTGAAATCTTCGCAGCGGCAAAAGCCCGAAAGGCAATTGTGATGACTAAAGGTAAGGATTTCGTCGATCTGGTTGATGGGTTGGAAGCACCTCCACAAATTATTTGGCTCACCTGTGGCAATACCTCTAATGCTCGGTTGAGAGAGATTTTGAGTGCTGTTTTGCCGACAGCGCTGGAACTGTTGCGCTCTGGTGAACCACTGGTAGAAATTAGTGGAGATTAGTGAGCTGATCACTTCCCGGAACGACAACTACTCATCGCCCAGCAAAAATACCCCCATCTAGCTGCCCTCAAGCGCATGAGTTGAACGAATAAGAAAAAGCCAATACACTTCTTCACTATTGATAGCTTGAAGCTTCGCGGGGTGAGTGAGGAAGTGATTCAAGCGGAGATCGCTGAAGTGACCCAGCATTAAAAACTCGAATGAGCATCTGAGGAGATGTTAGATTTCTGAGTAAGAATCGCAGTAAAAGACGGACTTTTTGACATATGACAACGTTGGTAGAGATTGAAGCAGCAATCCAACAACTGTCAGAGCCAGAGGCTCGACGATTAGCAGCGTGGCTACAAGATTATTTGGATGACGCTTGGGATCGTCAAATCGCGGCAGATACCGCCGCCGGAAAACTGGACGGGTTGATTGCTCAAGCTGAGGCGGACATCGCAAACGGCAACGTGAGAGATTTAGATGAAATCCTTCGCGACGTTTGATTTTTGGCGTGCCTACGCCAAGCTATCACCAAAGTTGCAGAGACAAGCAAGAGCACCTTACAAGATATGGCGTGAAAATCAAGCGCATCCATCATTGCACTTTAAGAAAGTGGGAAAGAATCTTTGGTCTGTCAGGATTAGCGGTGACTACCGGGCTTTGGCCTTAAAGAAGGGGAACGACTTCTATTGGATTTGGATTGGTTCTCACGATGAATATGAGGGGCTATTGAAGTAGCGATTATTACACTCGTTGACGACTGCCCAGAACGAGTGTGATTACCTCCTGGAATGACAACTGCTCATCGGAGGTAATTGATGTAAAAAAAGGTTTCTAGCTATAGGGTCTCTCAAACAAACTTATAAAGCAAAGTCATTTCATGATTGATACTGCACAACAACTCAAATTACTCCGCCAAAGAATTGCAGCTCGTAACGCATCAGATGAATACATAGGCGATCTACAATATGTCGCAATCACCCAGACTAGCAACGTTTTCAACCTAGACTTCTACGGTCGCTGCTGCGATGAGAGTTATGAAGATTTCTTGGATACCATTGCGAGATCCGATGTTGCTCCATTGTTACGCTCTATTGTTATTCGCGGCCCTGACGAGGGTGCCAATGGAACACGCAATTGGGATATCGAACCGTTGCTTGCAACAGGTGTGACATTTACAAGCCTAGAAAAATTTTCGATTCAATTGAATCAACCAGGCGATCATAATCGGATAATTATTGGTTCAATTGACGAAGAAGATGGAGTTTTGGCGCGGTTAATTGAAAAAACACCTCGAATTCAAGAATTAACCGTTCCATCCGCTCCGAGTGCCGCGTTTTTCAATATCGGCAAACGTCCAATACGCTTTCTCAGTGTAGATTCTGGATATGACACTCAAGACTTCATTGCCAATTTTGCGAAATCCTCATGTTTTCCTGACCTTCAACGCCTTGAGTGGGGCGAATACCAAGAAACTTACTTAGAAGATTATCTTGACAACTGCACCCAAGCAGCAGATTACCAGAAATTATTCAAGTCGAATGCATTCGCTTCGGTCGGTTTTTTTCTTTGGCGTAATCCTGTTTGCACGTCTGAAGATATCATAAATTTAAAGGCTCTAAAGCCCAATCTACAATTTTTAGTGGTTCATTATTCGGATTATTTTGTATGAGTCAGGGCCGCGTAACGATCCGTTGTCCGTAATCTTAGTGTGGTAGATCATAATGATTTCTAAAATCAAATGTTTTAACCTTCAACCAATAACTGAAACGATTTGAGGGCGATCGCTCCATCCCATCCAGTCAGCCTTGAGCGATCGCTTGTTTTGGGGGAGGATGCGATCAGCCTCAAAAACCCGCTGTAAGATAAGCCAGAAATGGAAGACGATTTGCAGCCAGAATACGAGCTGAAAAGCCTACGAGTTAGAAAGTTAGGCCCAGAGCGTAAGCGTTTTGGCTCAACCACAGTACGTTTAGAGTCAGACGTGGCTGAAATGTTTCCTGACGCTGAATCCGTGAATGAAGCGCTACGCTTTTTGATCAGAGTGACGCAGCAAAATCAAGTTCTGGCTTCTGAGACATTGAATACTGTGTTAGAAAACACCGACTAACATTAATCTGGTTGCCTTGAGCGATCGCGCTCAAGCCATCGACTATCCTATTGAGGCTGTGTTTGAAAGGGCGATCGCGAGTACCGGCAAACGTTTTACACTAAAAAACGATCCGTTTCATTATCGGCAGTATGGGCATCAAAGCGTCATCAGAAGAGCCATTCATCAAACTCGATCAGTTCCTAAAGTGGCAGCAAATCGCCCAATCAGGAGGCGAAGCCAAAATGCTGATTCATAACGGAGAAGTTGAAGTGAATGGCGAGATGGAGCTGCGGCGAGGCCGGAAGCTGTTTGCGGGCGATGTGGTCACCGTGGATGATCTGTCCTTCGAAGTTCACAGTTCAACCGAAGCCGAGTGACTGGTCACGACAGACCGTAGGGAAAACCGAGTGACCGCTTCAACCTCCGTAGTGACGGCTGAGCTAACGATTCGACCCGCTGCAATATGACAAACCGGCTATTGACTCACCGGTTCATGGCCTTGCGTAACCTGCCAGTAAATCTCACCCAGAACATGGCAAATATCGGTTAGATGAACCAGGCTTGTTTAGACTGGGAGGCTGCAAGCAGTTTTTGCTAGCCGTTAATGGACCCATGCCATGGTGCGTCTTGCCCTCAAACATATCCGCGTTGTTTTGGTCAAACCCGCCGGAGCCTTGAATGTCGGCTCGGCAGCGCGGGTGATGGCCAATATGGGCCTGTCGCAACTGGTGCTGGTGGCACCCCACTGCGATCCGCTGGGGGATGAGGCGCGACTGATGGCCGTGCACGCAGCCCATATTTTAGAGCAGGCTAAAACGGTGGCGACGCTACCCGCCGCCCTGATCGGCTGCGATCGCGCGATCGCCACGACTGCCCGCGATCGCGCCTTGCATACGACGATGGAACTGCCCGAGGTGGCCCTGCCTTGGCTGCTCAACGGCAACGGCGAAGACACGCCCACCGCGCTGATTTTTGGCCCAGAAGATCGCGGTCTCAGCAACGAAGAATTGAATCATGCCCAGCGGTTTGTGCGCATTCCCAGTGACTTGGCCTACGATTCCCTCAATCTGGCGCAGGCGATCGCTGTCTGCTGTTATGAACTGGCGCGGGCGACCGTCCCGCGCCAGACCCCGGCCGCCGCTGTGACCCCTGTGGCATCTCCAAAGCGGGTTTCCTTAGACCAACTAGAAGGATTTAATCAACATTTAGAGTCGGTTTTGCTAAAAATTGGCTATCTTTATCCCCATACTGCAGAGAGTCGAATGGAAAAATTTCGGCGTTTCTTTTTGCGAGCTGCGCCGACTCCGCAAGAGTTGGCTATGCTTAGGGGGATTTTGAGGCAGATGGATTGGGCTGCGACCCAAACCAGTGAGCATATCCCTTTAGAAACCAGCGATTCACCCCCTCAAGACACTTCGCAAGGCTCAGGTGAGAGGACACAATAAATGGCAGACAACAATCAGGCAAGCAACGGTCACTCACCTTTTCGTCGGTATGAGCCACCGACCAAGTCGGGCAGTAGCAACGGCAAAACTGTGGCCTCGCCGCCGCGATCGCCTCAAGAATCGGCCTCCACTTCTTCATCCTCCAGTTCGTCTCGCCGCCAGCGTCAGGCTCGCAGCCGCTGGCGGCAATGGGTGCAAGCTGCCGCCCCTAACAGAAAAGTGACCCCGCCAACTCAATCGGCTGCCACGCCATCCTCCCCCCGGCGGCGATCTCCCCAGGCCCCCACAAACCCATCATCGACCCGCCGCCCTGCGCCTAACCCACCATCACCCTCGTCAACGGGGCCAGCACCCCAGCCGCCGTCAGCGGCAGTGAGTAATGCACCAGACTTATTGCAGCCGCCTGGGCGATCGCCTAGTCAGCCCCCTCAACGACCGGCCTCATCGGTCGCTAAGCGTACTCGTAAGCGCCCGCCACAGCGCCCGGCCAATAATGTCACGCCCCTGCGTCGTCAACCGGTGTGGTCAACGCCAAGTGATGTTACGACCGATCAAGCCGCGACTCGCCGCAGCAAACCTCGCCGCCCGCAGCGTAAAGCCCCCCGCCCGGTTTTATACGGGATTCGGCTGCTGATTTTGGGCACAGGCATGGCCGCTATTGCGGGAACGGTACTGACCTCTCTCAACCCCAATCGCAATGCCAACCAAGCCGGTAACACCCCGACGGATGTCTCTACAACAGCTGCGCCAGGTCAACGGGATGTTGAATTGGATCAACCCCTACCGCTCGCTACGGAACTCGTCGCCGTAGAGACCGACCTGGTAGAACTAGAGGCGATGACTCCCAATTTAAGCCAGTCTGTCTTTTTCTATGATTTGCAGACAGGTAATTACATTGATCTGAACGGCACCGAAGCCGTCGCTGCTGCTAGCACAATTAAGGTACCGATTTTAGTGGCCTTTTTAGCCGCTGTGGATGCGGGCACAGTGCGCCTTGATCAAACCGTGACGCTCCGTGAAGACATGGTGGCCAGCGGCTCAGGCGATATGCAAACTGCCGAAATGGGCACTCAGTATACGGCCTTAGAGGTGGCGACTGAGATGATTGTGACTAGCGATAACACCGCCACCAACCTCATCATTGCGCAGTTGGGCGGGATTGATGCCTTAAACCAGCAGTTTCAAGATTGGGGGCTAGAGGCGACCACACTGCGTAATATGCTGCCTGATTTAGATGGCACTAACACCACCAGCTCGGCCGATTTGGTGAGAATGATGGCCCTCGTCGAACAAGAGCAGTTGCTCAGTCGCCGATCGCGCGATCGCCTATTTGCCATCATGCAGCGCACCGTGAGTCGGGATCTGATTCCCGAAGGACTGAATGACCAGACGGCCCTGGTTTACAACAAAACCGGTGACATTGGTGAAGCCTTGGGCGATGTGGCACTTGTTGATCTGGTCAACGGCAGGCGTTATCTCGTCAGCATTTTGGTCGATCGCCCCTTCAATGATGGTCGTGCAGCGGAGCTGATTCGCCGCGTGTCTGGGCGGCTCCACGAAGAAATGAGTCAGCCCATCAGTCCAGTGGGCATTGATCAGTCGGCACCAGCAACACCCACACCTGAGGCGGATGAAGCGGTACCCGTGCCTGCCTCAGAGCCGGATGCCTATGTCGAGCCGGATGCCCCAGTCTCTAACCCAGTAGTGCCTCCCGGCTAATCGAGGCGCCATCCTCAATTACTGGAGTTTAGACAAACCAGCAACATGGGCTTAATCGCTTTAGGAGAGTTAGGTAGAGCTGTTCTATCTAATTTAATTGTTGGGCACCGATCGTTTGAGGCCACAGATGCCAGCAAAATCCATGGCTCGATTATGGTTAGTTACATTGATGACAATGTTGGCGTTTGCCGCAAACTCGCTGCTCTGTCGTGAAGCCTTAGCGTCTGATTCTATCAGTGCCGGGAGTTTTACATTGGTTCGAGTCGCTGCTGGCGCTTTAGTGCTGGCCTTGCTTTCGATCGAAAATATTCGTCAGCGTCGTATGGCTGGTAGTTGGTGGGGAGCCACAGCGCTAATGGGCTATGCGGCTGCGTTTTCCTTTGCCTACAACAGCTTGAGTGCCGGAACGGGTGCGTTAATCCTATTCGGCGCGGTCCAAGCCACGATGATTGGCTATGGCTTATGCTCAGGTGAGCGCCTCAATACTGGGCAACTGGTTGGTGTAGTTGCTGCCTGTGGCGGGCTAGTTTGGCTCCTTCTTCCGGGTGTACAGTCGCCATCACTTGCCGGAGCTGCCCTGATGGCCGGTGCGGGGATTTGTTGGGGAGTTTACTCATTGCTCGGTCGTGGCACGCAGAGTCCAACTGCGGCAACAGCAGGAAATTTCATCAGAGCTTTGCCCATTGCCGTCGCGTTATTTCTGCTCACCGCTCAGTCTGAGCACACAACGTCTATTGGATTGGTGTACGCGGCAGCATCTGGTGCGCTGGCATCCGGCATGGGGTATGCACTGTGGTACTTAGTTTTGCCGTCGTTGTCGGCGACTACTGCAGCCATGGTTCAGCTCAGTGTGCCTGTTATAGCGGCGTCTGGAGGAATGGTGCTGTTGAGCGAGGCAGTGACAGCAAGGTTTGTTTGTGCGGGCATCACGGTGCTTGGGGGGATTGCCACATTTGTAGTGAACAAAGGTCGTGCGTCGGGTCTCTAACCCATCGCTGCAGCGACGGTCAACCTACCCCCCGTTTTTGCTTTTGCAAGCGATAGAGCTAATACCAGTTCTACAAATTACAGCTATACATCAAGTCGGCTTTCGCCCAGTCGGAGACACTGCGTGTTGTTCTAGTCTACCCGTAGGGCTTACGACTCTGCTCAGCCGACGTTCCTTGAGCGGAGTCGAAAGGCAGATCTGTAGTCCAGTTTCAGAGAATTAGCATAGCTTTTTGCGATATAGCAATCCGCGGATAGATCTGGTCAGTCAATGAAGGCTTGGTCAACGACT
>CALCCA010000117.1 GCA_937899725.1 uncultured Halomicronema sp. | reverse complement strand
TTGGCAAGGCTGGACGCCAGTGGGGCAGCACTTGGCAGGTGTAGAAGTCCTTAAAGGTGCGGAAGCCAGAGCCCTGAAACGCGATCACAATCGTCATGACTTCACTCAAACTCAACCGCGAACGATAGGGCTTGGCTGCACCATCATAGGGCCGTTGGGGCAAGTGCCGACAAGCCGTCTCAAAGGCGGCATAAAAGTCATCGACATCGCAGAAAATCTGAGTCAAATCGAGGCGCGGTAGGCTGATGCTCATTACTGGGGCCGTTCAATAGTGGATACTATGAAGCTGACGCCCCAGTCTTTTCTTGAGCTTCCTTAGCCATCGAACTCACGTCTCAATCGGCGGGTAAAAGCGTTACTAAATTCTTATCCTGAACTCAGGTTAAGTATCAGCACCTTAGCTCCGGAGTCTTGACCTAACTGAACTGGCGATTACTGTCGCTAGCCGCAGTTTGAGTTGGTGACACGCTAGATCGCTGAAAGCACTCTCTGACAAGCTTTTTAACGCCGCCGGGCTAGCCTGTTCCGTCGGGTTTTTCGCCTACTGCCTTCCAACCTCTGCCTTCCGAATTCGGCAATAGCAGTGGCAGTCCTGAGCACTGAGCAGGCGGATTGACGGTTGTGAGTAAAGCATTGTTTAGCCAGAGATGACCTTAAAGCCGGCATTTGTGAAGGAAACATGAAGATCATTCCCTCAAAATCGAGGGATGCGGCGGCTGAAATCTCCGTAAACCTCATTTAAGCGATCGCGCTTAGCTCAAGTGCGGACAAGGGCGATCCCTCTCCGTATCTGTACCCAAATTTTCGGCCATTGAAATGTCACTGATCAACGACCGGCGGCACTAGCCACTTTTAAGTCAGGTTGGGCCGATGCCTCAGGGACTCACTGGCGATCTTGATCGAGACCCGACTCGCAAGGGGTTGATTGCTTAGGGCGCGGACTCAAGAACCGGCAAACTGGGGCCAAGCGGCAGGCTAAAAGCCTTACTGATGTTTCTACGGAGAACGCGAGAACGGCGCTCAGCTTAGAGGTCTCAATTTGGGCGTCATTGGCCGAGACGTCGGCAGACAGCACCGTATTTACCGGGGTTAGCACTGATTGGTCGTAGGAAACCACCCACGCTGCGGTGTATCTTTGCCACGTTTAAAGCTCCGTCATTATGCAGTAGATGCTGGTATGCAATCACAATAACCTTGAATCACAGACGAACAAACTTCATAAACTTGGGCGGAAAATTCATCTGAACTTTACCTTGCAGAGTCGAACAACGAGTAAGGCATTTACATTGGATTGGTTCTCCTCACCGGTTTTGCTGTTTTCTATGGAAGGCAATTTATGCCCATAGAGGAAGTCAACGATTTTATGAAGTCTTGGCTTTTGTTCTTCGCATCTATCGCTGTTGTTTCTCTATAAAGGCGTTATTGAATTTTTGTTCGCAGCTACAGGATTCTCGAAGCAAAATTCAGCTAAAGCCCACAAACTCAAAGATTTTCTCTACTTAACCAATCATTGCAAAGCTCTGGGCTGAAGTCAGCTCATCTTTTCTGACGCCTCGCGAGGAGATTTGTTAGTCAGAATCTCCTGGCACGTTTTGAGGGTCGGCGGTTTTTTCATCGCTTTGGTTTGGCGATGGAATTACTGCGGGCTCTAGCGTTTCAGTGCTTGCAATTAGAGTTTTCAAATTTCTGAAAAAGCTCATTTTCAAAATGGGCGACTTCAGGCTGTCTGATTTTCTGATTGCCGGCTTTTCCCTGTTCCCTAAACCCATTTATTTGGCATATGAACATCCCATCAGGCTCATTTATTCCCCGTGAATTGCTCTCAAATCAGCCCGCCAGTGATGCTGATAGCAACAGTTATCAACTGGAAGGAACGTTTCAGACCGATGCTAACGGCCTCGAACAATTACCGCCTCCGATGGACGTGGTACTGCCGGTAGAAAGCCCCGAAGATTTCTCTCTAACCTTTGATTACAGAGGGTTTGAGGCGGTTTTGTCGGTTGAGTTCGCGGCTGATGGCAGCCAGGAAGCATTTCAGTCTCTCCTCGGCAACAGCGCTGATTTACCGCTGGTCGGCATCATCGATACCGAGTTTGATTTGACCAATGCGGGATTGGCGGATACCTCGTTCTATTTGGGTTACGACTGGGTTGATAACGATCAGAATCCGTTAGCCGAAAATCCCGCCATCCCCTCCCACGGGACGCAAGTTTTGCAGGCGATCGCTGGTGATTCAACCGCTGCGGAAACGTCAGAAGTCGCCTCTATTTGGTTGGGTCGAGCGGTCGGTTCTGGCGAGTGGTCAGACTCTCTAGTGGAGTTTGTGGACACTGCCACCGATTTAGAGAAACCCGCCGCGATCGCTAACCTCAGCTTTGATTTGACGGAGCAGCAAGCCGACGGCACCCTCACCCCGCGCACTGAGCTGACGGCAGACGAGTTAGCGGCCCTCAGCTATGCCCAACAAAATGGCGTGATTGTGGTCGTCGCAGCGGGCAATGACAACGCGCCGCTGTCGGCTCTCGCCAAAGCGGCGGGCCAGTTTGACAACATCGTGACGGTGGGTGCAGCGACTGCGGATGGCCGGGCCGATTATTCCAACTATGGTGATGATCTGACTTTGGTGGCAGACATCGCTGAGGGCGACACCCCGGGCACCTCACTGGCGGCGGCAGAAGTGACGCAAGCGCTGCAGACGGTGTGGCAGCAGTCGCCTGAGCTGAACTATCGCCAGGTGATCGAAAGTCTGACCCAGACCGCGACCGATCTGCAGCAGCCCGGCTGGGATGCCGACACGGGTTACGGCCAACTCAATCTAGAGGGGGCGCTGGCGGCAGCAGGCCAGATGACGCCTGAGTCGTTAGTGCCCGCGCCGTTGCCAGAGGCGGCGACCGAGACCCTGATGGAGCCCATGACGATCGCCGCTACGACGGAGCGATCGCTGGCCTTAGAGGTGGCTACGGTTATTCCCGCCGACGGAGCTGATGATATTGATCCGCGTGCGCCGATCCGCATTCAGTTTGCCAATGAAGCGGTGGATGCCAGCACGCTGAATCGTACGACCTTCCAACTGCTGGATGACGATAACCAAATCGTTAATGCCACGGTGGGCTCTGATTCGACCGGGGGCGTCATCTCGCTCACGCCGCTATCGCCGCTCGATCCGTTCACCGAATACACCGTCGTGATTACGGATGATCTGCAGACCACAGACGGCGATGCGGCCACGCCCTTTAGCGCCACCTTTACCACGGGAGATACCAGTGCTGGTGAGGGCGAAGGACTGCGCTTTGATAGCCAGCAGGTAGTCGCCGGGGAATCTCGCTTTGGCGTTTCTTCGATCGCGATCGGCCCGGATGAGCAGGTTTATGCCTCTGACATTACCGGCAACATCATCCGCTACAACATCGACCCCGCGACCGGGCAGGCCACCGGTACTGATACCGTGTTTGCCCAAGACGGGGCGCAGATCGTCGGTATTGCCTTTGACCCTGATGCTACCGCCACCGACCTCAAGCTGTGGATTACCTACGCTGAGCGAGTCACCGACCCCAACACCGGGGAGCGCGATCTGTTCAGCAGTAAGGTGGCACAGCTGACGATTCCCGCTGGCGGCGGCTCGGCGACCAAGCAAGACTACATTGTGGGCTTGCCCAACACCCAATTTCTGCAGCACCAGGCCAATGGCCTCAACTTTGGCCCGGATGGCAAGCTCTATCAGGCGGTCGGCGGCGTCGCCACGCTGGGCGGTACCCCCAACTGGGAGGCTGATGAGTCGCTGCTGAGCAGCGCTATTATCGTGGCCGACGTCAACAGTCCCGATTTCCCCACCAACCAGACGGGGCAGCCGGTTGATGTGCAGACCGTGGGGTTAGAGAGTGACAACGATCCCAACACCGAGAACTACGATCCCACGGCCAGTGATGCGCCGGTGCAGGTCTTTGCCACTGGGTTCCGCAATTCCTATGATTTAGCCTGGCATTCCAATGGCAATCTGTACGCGGGCATTAATCAAAACTCTCTCGGCGGCTCGATCAGAACGCCCGCCGACCCCAACGGCCCGGCGACGGCGATCAATGCCCAACCCGATGAGGTGTTAGCTCTGGTGCGGGAAGGCAATTACTACGGTCACCCCAACCCCAGCCGCGACGAATATGTGCTCAATGGCGGCAACCCGACCAGCGATCGCGATCAATGGGAGGTGTCGCAATATCCCGTCGGTGTCGAGCCTGAAGCAAACTTTGATCCGACGCTGTTTTACAACACCGGGGCGATCGGGGGCAACAGCCCCAACGGCCTAGCCGAATACACCGCCGAGGGGCCGCTCAATGGCCGTCTGTTGGCGAGCTTCTTTACCAGCTCTCGCACCATTCAAAGTTTTGAGTTTGGGTCCGATGGGTTGGTGAGCGCTACCGATGCCCTGCAAGATGCCAACGGCAATCCGCTGCGGTTCAAGAGTCCGCTGGATGTGGCTGTGCACCCCAACGGTCGCATTTATGTGGCTGATTTTGGCAATCAGCAGGGCGACCCCAGTGACGGTTCAGTTTGGGTGTTGAACCCGCTGGAGGCGCCAGTGACGCCGCCGACCTCAGAGTCGGGTAGGGTGCAATTTACCGACAGCAGCTTTGCGGTGGATGAAGACGGCACGCCCGTGAACGCGGTGACGGTGGAACGGGTGGGCGGCACCGATGGCGAGGTCTCCGTCACGGTGACGCCCACCGCTGACAGCGCCGATACTCCGGCTGACTTTGATGCCAGCCCCATTACCGTCACCTTTGCTGACGGCGACGACACCGCGCAAACCGTGGCCATTCCCGTCGTTGATGACGCGATCGCCGAGGCGGATGAAATCATCGCGCTCGGACTCAGTGGTGACAGCGCCTCAGGACAAACCACGGCGACGCTGACCATTGTGGACAATGAGGGTGAGCCAGTTGACCCGCCCAGCGGATCGGACGGTGACCCTTTCGAAATTGAGGCCGAAGCCTTCGAGTCCTTCGTTAACTATCAGGTGGAAGATCAGCCTGGCGTGGCTTCCGGCGGTCAGGTGCTGCAGAATCTCAGCAATAACGGTACGGTGGCCTCCGCGCAGTTGGCTTTCCCCGGTCCGGTCGGCACCTACGATGTCGAAGTCGTGGTGTTTGACGAAAACGATGGCGAATCGCAGATGCGGGTGCTGTTGAACGGCCAGCCCCTCAGCGATGAGGCCGTCTGGACGATGGATGAATCACTGAGCGGCAGTAGCGTCACGGACGGGAATCGCGTGACTCGGGTCATTGGGCGCGATATCAGCTTGACGTCTACCGATGTGATTACCCTAGAGGGCACAAGAGATGAAGGTGAACTGGCTCGCTTTGACCTGATTCGCTTTACGCCCAAGGGTACGGTGACGCCGCCCGACTCTGAATCGGGCACAGTGCAGTTCACCGACAGCAGCTTTGCGGTAGATGAAGATGGCACCCCCGTCAATGCGGTGACGGTGGAACGCGTGGGCGGCACCGATGGCGAGGTCTCCGTCACCGTGACGCCGACGGCTGACAGCGCGGATACTCCGGCTGACTTTGATGCCAGCCCGATTACCGTCACCTTTGCCGATGGTGACGACACGCCGCAAACCGTAGCAATTCCTGTGGTTGATGATGGCGATGCCGAAGCGGATGAAATCATCGCGCTCGGACTCAGTGGTGACAGCGCCTCAGGACAAACCACGGCGACGCTGACCATTGTGGACAATGAGGGTGAGCCAGTTGACCCGCCCAGCGGATCGGACGGTGACCCTTTCGAAATTGAGGCCGAAGCCTTCGAGTCCTTCGTTAACTATCAGGTGGAAGATCAGCCTGGCGTGGCTTCCGGCGGTCAGGTGCTGCAGAATCTCAGCAATAACGGTACGGTGGCCTCCGCGCAGTTGGCTTTCCCCGGTCCGGTCGGCACCTACGATGTCGAAGTCGTGGTGTTTGACGAAAACGATGGCGAATCGCAGATGCGGGTGCTGTTGAACGGCCAGCCCCTCAGCGATGAGGCCGTCTGGACGATGGATGAATCACTGAGCGGCAGTAGCGTCACGGACGGGAATCGCGTGACTCGGGTCATTGGGCGCGATATCAGCCTGACGGCTACCGATGTCATCACGCTAGAGGGCACAAGGGATGAAGGTGAACTGGCCCGCTTTGACCTGATTCGCTTTACGCCTAAAGGCACCGTTACACCACCGCCCGACTCTGAGTCAGGCACGGTGCAGTTCACCGACAGCAGCTTTGCGGTGGATGAAGACGGCACCCTCGTCAATGCGGTGACGGTGGAACGCGTGGGCGGCACCGCTGGCGAGGTCTCCGTCACCGTGACGCCAACCGCTGACAGTGCGGATACTCCGGCTGATTTTGATGCCAGCCCGATTACCGTCACCTTTGCTGACGGCGACGACACGCCGCAAACGGTGGCGATTCCTGTGGTTGATGATGGCGATGCCGAAGCGGATGAAATCGTGCAGTTGACCCTGACGGGCGACGATGCCGCCGGACAAACTACGGCAACGCTGACCATCGTGGATGACGACGGCGACAGTGTTGATCCGCCCGGCGGTTCTACGGGTGACCCCTTTGAGGTTGAAGCCGAAGACTTCGATTCGTTCGTCAACTACCGTGTTGAGACGGGGCGGAATGCGGCCTCTGGCGGCCAGGTGATTCAAAACACTGGTGGCGAGGGCGCGATCGGCACCGCGCAGCTTACCTTCTCGGGTCCCGCCGGTCTCTACGATCTCGAAGTCGTCACCTTTGATGAGAACGATGGTGAATCACAGATGCGGGTACTGATCAACGGTGAGCCCATCAGCAACGATGCCGTGTGGGTAATGAATGAGCAGCTGGGCAGCAACGCGGTGAGCGATGGCAACCGCGTGACGCGCTTGGTGGGTCGGGATGTCAGTCTCACCGCTAACGATGTCATCACGCTAGAAGGCACGAAGGCCGACGGCGAGTTTGCTCGCTTCGATCTGGTTCGCTTTATTCCGATGGGCACTGTGACGCCACCCGACTCTGAGTCAGGCACGGTGCAGTTTACCGACAGCAGCTTTGCGGTGAATGAAGACGGCACGCCGGTCAACTTGGTCACCCTAGAACGGGTGGGCGGTACGGACGGTGCGATATCGGTGACCGTGACCCCGACCGCTGACAGTGCGGATACGCCCGCTGACTTTGATGCCAGCCCCATCACTGTCACCTTTGGCGATGGTGATGACACGCCACAAACGGTGGCGATTCCCATCGTTGATGACGCGATCGCCGAGGTGGATGAAACCCTTGCCCTTGGCCTCAGTGGTGAGGTGGCATCAGGACAAATCACGGCGACACTGACCATCGTGGATAATGACGGGGAGCCGGTTGATCCGCCTGGCGGTACCCCTTTCGAAATTGAGGCCGAAGACTTCGATTCGTTTGATAACTACCGCGTCCAGAATGTTCGCAATGGAGCCTCGGGCGGCCAGGTGATTCAAAACACTGGTGGCGAGGGCGCGATCGGCACCGCGCAGCTTACCTTCTCGGGTCCCGCCGGTCTCTACGATCTCGAAGTCGTCACCTTTGATGAGAACGATGGTGAATCACAGATGCGGGTACTGATCAACGGTGAGCCCATCAGCAACGATGCCGTGTGGGTAATGAATGAGCAGCTGGGCAGCAACGCGGTGAGCGATGGCAACCGCGTGACGCGCTTGGTGGGTCGGGATGTCAGTCTCACCGCTAACGATGTCATCACGCTAGAAGGCACAAAAGCTGACGGCGAATTTGCTCGCTTCGACCTGGTTCGCTTTATTCCGATGGGCACTGTAACGCCACCCGACCCTGAGTCAGGCACGGTGCAGTTTACCGACAGCAGCTTTGCGGTGGATGAAGACGGCACGCCGGTAAATGCAGTGACGGTAGAACGGGTCGGTGGCACTGATGGCGAGGTCTCCGTCACCGTGACGCCGACGACTGACAGCGCGGATACTCCGGCTGACTTTGACGCCAGCCCCATCACCGTGACCTTTGCTGACGGCGACGACACGCCGCAAACGGTGACGATTCCTGTGGTTGACGATGGCGATGCTGAAGCAGATGAAATCGTACAGCTAACCCTTACGGGTGACAGCGCATCGGGACAAACCAAGGCAACGCTGACCATCGTGGATGACGACAGTGACATTGTTGATCCGCCCGACGGTTCCACAGGTGACCCCATCGAGATTGAAGCCGAAGCCTTCGAGTCCTTGGTTAACTATCAAGTGGAAGATCAGCCTGGCGTGGCTTCCGGCGGTCAGATTCTGCAGAATCTCAGCAACAACGGCACGGTGGCCTCAGCTCAGCTGGCTTTCCCCGGCCCCGTGGGCACCTACGACATCGAAGTCGTGGTGTTTGACGAAAACGATGGCGAGTCGCAAATGCGAGTACTGCTGAACGGTCAACCCCTCAGTAATGACGCCGTCTGGACGATGGACGAGTCGCTGAGCGGCAGCAGCGTGACGGATGGCAACCGCGTGACTCGGGTCATCGGGCGTGATATCAGCCTGACTGCTACCGATGTCATCACGCTAGAGGGCACAAGGGATGAAGGTGAACTGGCTCGCTTTGACCTGATTCGCTTTACTCCTAAGGGCACCATCTCGCCTGATCCGGGTGACCCACCCGACGGGGAAGATACGACGCCCCCGACCGCCACCCAACTGACCGATCAGCTGACTTCAACTGCGGGCAGCGATGAGCCTGTGGGCATCGCGATTCGCTATAGCGATGCGGGCGGCATTGATTTATCGTCGCTCGACGTGGAAGACATCACGGTGACCAATGGTCAAACGACGTTAGCGGTCGAACGCTTTGTCGTGTCCCCGGATGATCAGACGGTCACTTATTTTGTGAAACCGCCGTCACAGGGCTGGCGAGTCGGCGACAGTGATGACTACGTCGTCGAACTGGTGGCGAATGAAGTGGCTGATGCCGCGGGCAACTTTGCGGCTGCCAAGACGCTCGGCTCGTTTGAACTGACGGTGACGCCCGAGATTGACCCCGACCCTGGCCCCTCAACGCCCTTGGGTAGCCGCAGCGTGACGATGGGTGGCGGTGGCTTTGTCACCGATGTGCATCTCCATCCTGCTGAGAAAGATTTGGCCTACATCCGTACGGATATGGGTGGCTTCTATCGTTGGGACACCGGCGATGGGGGGCATTGGGTGCCACTGACCGAATCCTTCCCCCAAGCTTTGGAACAGTATTATGGCGGCGAAGCGTTAGCCTTTGACCCCAGCAATCCTGATGTAGTGTACATTGCCGCCGGTAAAAAGCTGAATTCGTCACAGCCTGGCACCATTCTTAAATCGACGGATCGCGGTGAGACTTGGACCAAACTCGACATTGATCTGCGGATGGGCGGCAATGACGTCGATCGCTGGATCGGTGAACGGATGGCCGTTGATCCCAACGATTCGCAAACCGTGCTGTTTGGCTCGCGGAAAGACGGCCTCTGGCAAACCACCAATGGCGGTGAAGACTGGCGCAAGGTCTCTAGTTTGCCTAACCCCGGCAACAATACCGGCATTGCGGGCATTCTCTTTGACCCCAATCAAGCAGGCTTAGTCTACGCCAACTCCTACGGTAATGGGGTGTATAAATCGACCAACGGCGGCGACTCCTGGTCAAAAATCTCCGGCAGCTCTAGTCGCGTTCAGCGCATGTCGATCGCTCCGGATGGCACACTCTATGCCGCGACCGAGAACCATCCCAAAGTCACCAAATACGACCCCAAAGCGAATCGCTGGTCTGACATTACGCCGGATGGTGCTTGGTCAGGCGCTAAGTTTGGCACCATCAGCGTTAACCCGCATGAGCCCAATGAACTGATTGCCTCTACCGGCGAGACGTCATCGCCCCAGATCTTCTTTTCCAAAAATGGGGGCGACTCGTGGCAACAAATCAAACCCAAGTTGAACAACACGGTGCCCTGGTGGGATGACTTTATGCTGAGACTGCCGTGGATCTCCGATATTGAGTTTGACCCCCATGTGCCCGATCGCGTCTGGATGACCAATTGGTATGGCACCTGGCGGACCGATGACGTCGATGATTTCTCCGAGCCCTGGACGAACTTTACCAAAGGCCACGAACAAACTGTGCCCTTTGATATGATTTCGCCACCCGATGGCCCGCTGCTGGTGAGCGCGATGGCGGATGTTGACGGCTTCTACCATGAAGACTTTGACACCTCTCCCAGCCGCCGACTCGGTTCAGTCGAAGGCACCACGCGGTTTTCTGACAGCTACAGCATTGATTATGCGCAGAGCCAGCCTAACCGCATGGCCCGCGTCGGCGGCAATAGTGGCAAACAGAAATATGGCCTGGCGATTTCTAACGACAGCGGTCGCACCTGGCATGAATCGGATGCCTTCCCCAGTAATGTGCAGCCGGTGGAGCTCGCCTTTTCGGCCACCGATCCAGACACGATTGTGGTCGTCCGCAAAGATGCCACGGCCTTGTATACCAACAATGGTGGCGATAGCTGGAAATCGGTGCAAGGATTGCCGACTGATTTAGAAGGCCGGTTTAACTGGAATAAACCGTTGACGGCAGACGCCAACGGCAACTTCTACTACTACAGTTCGGGCAAGCTGTACCGCAGCACCAATGACGGGGCGTCGTTCTCAGTGGTGGAAACCAATCTGCCCTATGATTGGCCCTACAAACTGAAATCGCCCCAGGGCGAAGCCAACGAGGTTTGGCTCAGTGCCGAAGATCGCGGCCTGTATCGTTCCACCAACGGCGGGTCAGACTTTAGCCGCATCTCGAACGTCGAGAAGGCCACCATGTTCTCGTTTGGAGTGCCTGAATCAGCCAATGACTTCCCCTACATCTACCTGTATGGCACCGTGACCGGTCAAGGGGAAGGTACCTACGTCTCTAAAGACGAGGGCAAGACCTGGCAGGATATCGGCTCGCCTGACGCGGTCATTGGCAACCGGCCAGTGGTGATGGAAGGCAGCTGGCAAACGCCCGGACTGGTTTTCGTCGGCGCGAATGGTCGAGGTATCTACGTCGGTAACGCTTAAGGCGTTGCTGCCGACCGTGTTTTGAGCCTCCGGAGTCGGCAGTGCCGACTCCGGAGGCTCAAGCGTTGCTGGCCGAGATTGGGGCAGCCAGTCGGGAGCAAACTTTGGCGATCTGCCAGCTGCCCTTTGCGGACCCTCTGCCCAGTGCGTTGAATTGCCGGAAGAATGCAAACAGCCTGGGGCGATCGCCCCAGGCTGTTTGCGGTTAGAAATTTTGAGAGCGATCGCCAGACTCTACCTAAGACTGGCCGCTATACGCCGGGGTCGGACTCGGTGCCGTGTCATCTAGCCCCTCGTCATAAACCGTCAACTGTTGCGGCGCTGAACTCAGTAACATAACCGTTGCCGTGAGCACTTTCGAACCTTCTTGCTCAAGGTCATCGATGTATCCTTTTTTCGCCAGGTCTGCTTCTTGCTCAATCTCAAACGGGCCAAAGTAGTAAGTACATTTGGGGCCAGTCGTTTTGACCTCCAACCACCACTTTTGGTCAGACTTGAACAGCGAACCAAACAGTTGACTAAAAATGTTCTTCATATGGCGTACACATCAAACTCTGCTTTATTAAACGATTCTCAAAGGGAAGTGGGGATAATCCGGCTCCAAGAAGTTTATACTCTGTCACTTTGCTTTTTGCAAAGAATTTAAATTCAGCCGACCCAGCCGCTGCTGACGATAAATTTCATACAGGGCCATTCCCGTTGCGACGGAGGCATTCAAACTGGCAGTCTTGCCCGCCAATGGGATTGACACGACGCTATCACAGCTCTGCTGTACGGCCATGCCTAAACCACGACCCTCAGCTCCAACCACCAACACGGTAGCACCGCTAAATTCCACCGTATGTATAGAGTGATTCGCTTCGGCGGCCAGCCCATAAATCCAAAATTCGGCGGCTTTGAGCGTCTCTAATGCCTGTCGCAGGTTGATAACGCGAGCAATGGGTAAATGCTCGACTGCACCAGTGGCGACCTTGGCCACGGTTGAGGTGATGCCTGCTGCTCGTCGCTGCGGAATGATCAGGCCCTGAGCCCCCAGGGCTTCGGCGGTGCGAATAATGGCTCCCAAATTGTGGGGATCGGTGATGCTGTCAGCCGCCAACAAAACTGGGCGACTGCTGGCCGCTTTAGCGTGGGTAATCAGCGTATCGAGTTCCCAATACTCGTAGGGGGCCACTTGGGCAATAATGCCTTGATGGCTCTGACCCTGGGCCATCTGGTTGAGGCGGCGCTGATCGACTTCGTCGATGACGACACCATTCGCTTTGGCGTCGTTGATCAACGGTAAAAACCGCCCATCATAGCGATAGCGATCGTTCACCCAGAGTCGATTGAGGGAGCGATCGCCCTCTAACGCTGCTTGAATGGCATGGCGACCGTAGATCAGATCGGTCGATTCTTGGGCTGGTTCTGCTGAGACGGGGGGCGGGGCATCGTCTCGCCCTCGCCGGTTGAGCCGGGGTTCTTCGCGTCCCCGATCCCGATCGCGGTTGCGATCCCGATCGTGGCTGCGCCCTCGATTCCGATCTCGATCCCAGTCGCGGTCATGATCCCGGTCGCGATCGCGGTCACGATCCCGGTCGCGTTCCCGACCGCCTCTACCGGTGCCCCCAGAGCGACGATCGCTACGAGGGCTGCCGCCAAAGCGGTCTTTGCTAAACCGTTTGCCACCGCTGCTACCGCCACTGCGCTTTTGCGGACGAGCGGGGGATGGCCGCGATCGAGAAGATTTATTCGCAGGCTTGGGGCGTTCGGTCATGGTATACACATCCGGTAAAAAAGTTGGCAGAGCAGAGCAAGGATGTCGTCAGGGGCCAGCGGCCCTCGACTGCAGCAAACGTCACTTGATGGCAAAGATAGCAAAAGCCCCTAGGCCAACTCAGGCGTAAATGGCAGGTGAGCTAAGACCTCGTTTAAGCGATGGGGAGCCGTGAGATAAAGGTAACCAATCAGCGCTTCTAAGGCCGTGGCCTGCTGATAGTCTTGCAGGCTGGCTCGAGTTTTTCGGTTGGCGGCCGCGTTGCGACCCCGCCTCACCACATCCAGTTCTTCATCGGTCAGATGTGGTTTTAAGCAGCCCAAATAATAAGCTTGCTGCTCTGCCCTCACCTGATCAACCACCTGCTGGTGATACGCCCGAATCTGTTTGGGTGGCATCAGCAAACAGCGGCGCACATGCAGCTCATAGACGGCATCGCCGATATAAGCTAAGGCCAAGGGGGAGAGCGATCGCACCTGACTGATTGATAAGGCCATGTAGGCTGCCAGACTTGGCAACGGCTGCCCCGCACCCGCACTAGCAGCAGAATCAGTCGAAAACTGAGCCATGGGTCAGTTCCATCCTCAGAAGATGAGCCTTCAGCTTCATTAACAAGCTAGCTCAGATTAGCGACTGCCTCATCTACCGATGGCTGAATAGAAAGAAACTTTTCAAGGCGAACAAGTTTGACCGTTTGCATCACCCGCGGGTTCGCAATGAGCTGTAGGCTTCCTTGAGCGTCTTTAGCTTTCTTGACGAGTTGCACTAAGGCACCCAGCCCCGAGCTATCCACAAAATCGATTCCAGAGAGGTCTAGAACCAAGTTGCTGGGCCCTTGAGTGGCATAGTTACCCATCACCTTACGAAATGTCGGCTCTGAGAAAGCATCTAAGAGCCCAGTGAGGCGAAAAATTTGACAGTTCGCCCTAACTTCTCGAGTGCCTCTCAAACTTACAGTTAGGGTCAATTGTTCAGCTATGGGAAACCTCCCAGGATGTCACTCAGAATTTGAGACCTCAGTATAAGCTAGGACTTTAGCAACTGCAAGCAATCCTCAAAATCCTTCAAAACTCTGACAAATGGGTGATTTCAGCGGGCCTGTGATTGGCTGTCACTGGTTACCTGGGGTTGACCGATAACAACAGTGACGAGCCGGCACTGCCAATCGTCAGATCGTAATCCTGTTACTTTCTGTCCAAAATACTACAGTCGTATTACAAAAGTAATTACACTATGAGGTACTTTAGGAACGAACGATTAAGTCTCGGAGATGTTGTCACCCATGCCCGCACTTTCCCGCCCGTCGACGACCGATATGGAAGTGACCAGCATTCGCTTGGAAAAGGAATTGAAAAATAGCCTGAAAGCGATCGCGGGTAATCGCGGCTATCAAGCCCTCATTCGAGAAATTCTTTGGGCCTACGTAGAACAGCAATCCGGCAATGGCTGTAGCTCACTCAACCGGCAAGATATTCGGGCGACCATTCCCGCCACTGCTGAGCGCGCTGAACGCTGTGCGATGACGGGCCACATGATCGCCGTTGGCGAGCCCATGCTGTTGGGGCTCACGCCTCAGGGGGCGCTGGTGCCACTCTGCGCGGCTGCGGCTGAACAGGTGCCCCAACAGGCGTGACCGCGATCGCGGCACTGACAATGCTTGCACAATGCCCTGACGCTAAATCTTGGGTAAAATCCTCCGAATTATCGACGGTGCCAGACCGTTCACCGCTAAAGTGTCGTCGGCTTTCAATCGGAGTTATGGCGTTTCCGCAACTCAGTAATTTAGCTATGGCAAGCCGCAGTTCGCTCAGGTCACTCCAGATGACTGAAATCACCATCTGGTCAGTTTCTTAACTCCGACTTCCGAATTCTACATTCCGAATTCTGCTATAGCTCTAAATAAACTCCAGCTGTCCGACCATATCGTCTGGCTCAACCCACTCCCATATCAACGCCAGGGTTTTAACGATCTCGCCCAGAGCGCGACTGCCCTGGTGACAGTAGACGATGCCGGAATGGGGAACTTGGGCTTGATGGAGTTTTAGAAAATCATCATCCTGGGTAAAGATCACCCGTTGATTATCACGCGCAAAGGTTAGCTGCTCTAGATCTGAAATTCCCCTCAGATTCTGCTCTGGGGTGGTGGTGGCATCGATACCTCGCCGACGTAATCCCTCGGCCACAGCATTGCTGACGTTCTCATCCAGGTGAAACTTAATCAGCCCTGACATTTCTGGCCTGAAGTTGGCGCTGCAGGATGGAGGGTGTCTGGGCTGCTACTTCGCGTGCAAAGGCTTCGCTGGTGCGGATATCCTGGCGGATCTCGTCTAAATGATCGTAGTAATAGGCTAAGGCCGCATGGACATCAGCCAGGCCGATGCTGGGGTAGTGATAAACAATATCGTCGGGGGACATCTTGAGATGTTCGTACCAGATCACAATGTCTTGTACCCGAATTCGATGACCCGCAATCCGGGGTTTGCCCCCACAAACATCAGGCGTGATTTGGATATGCTCAGAAATAACAGTTGTCATCAGGAGTTAGAGGAGCCTTTATCTCTCTAGTTTACTGATTGGAGTCATCGTCAATGACGCGATCGCTGACGTACGCCCTTGACAGGCTATACCTTCAAGCGATCGATGAGATGATCGCCCACTCGAAGGGCGTTGGCCATCACCGTAAGCGCGGGGCCAACCGCCGCACAGGAGGGGAAGAAGCTGCTGTCTACCACGTAGAGATTGTCGATTGCGTGGGTGCGGCAGTGGATATTCAACACGGAAGTCGCCGGATCGGTGCCCATGCGGCAGGTGCCGGACTGATAGCCGACTACTTGTAAGGGCGCTTCGCCTCGGGGGAAAACGGTATTACTCTGAGCCTCTTTGACGTCTTTCTCGACGGCCTTTAAGACCTCAATCCAGCGATACACGAGGCGATCGTGGGCTTCGAAATTGTTGGGCTCAAACTCGTAGCGTAACTTGCCCTTTTTCCAGTAGACGCGATTGTTGGCATCGGGCAGCATGCCAGTCTGTGCCCACCAGCCGACGGAATGGATCGCCAGCCCCTTGAGGCGCGAACCCGGCAAAATTTGAGCCAGCACCGATAGCAACGGCGGCGACTCGGCAAAAATCACGTCCTGCAAGAGGCCACCACTATTTTCGATGTGGCCCATGGGATAGGGGTAGTCACCGTAGCCCCAGTAATAGTCATTTACGCTAACGCTGCGGGGAAACGTGCCGGAATTCTCCGACGCAAACCGCTCGACCAGCACTGTCAGCTGCTGTTTCATCAGGTTGCGACCCACCTGGTCGGAGCGATTGGCGAGGCCGTGGGGATGCTGCTCATTGGCGGAGGCTAACAGTAGGGCCGCCGAATTCACCGCACCACAAGCCAACACCACTATATCGGCACTGAAGAGGAACGACTGCTCCCCGACTTCGGCCTGCACGCCTTTAATCTCGGTGCCTGCCGTATTGGTGTGGAGGCCAATGACCTTAGCCGAGGTTTTTAGCGTGACGTTGTGGTGCTTTAAGGCCAGATTGATGCCAAAGACTTCAGAGTCGCCCGTGGGGTCGTCCTCTTGGCGGGTCAGACTGAGGGGTAAAGAGGTCGGGTGCAGATCTTGCTTCGTGATCGCCTCCACCAAGGGCTGCATCAACGGCTCATGGGCGATCGCCGGATAGGGATAGTCGCTGCTACGGGGCGGTTCCGTCGGATCGTTTTGGGCATCCCCATGCACCTGGTAAAGCTGCTCAGCAGCAGTGTAGTAGGGCTCCAAATCAGCGTATTGAAACGGCCATTCGGGGGCAATGCCCTCCTGATGGGGGACGGCGGTAAAGTCGCGATCGCGCATCCGCATCAGCGAGGCGGCATAAATCTTCGTGTTGCCGCCGACGGCATAGTTCGTCTGGGGCGAAAACGGCTCCCCCGCCTGGTCGTACCACTGCTCCGGGGCGTGGTAGCGCTCCTTCTTAAACACATCCACATCGGCGCGGTTTTGCTCTTCCAGCGCCATCGTGCCCCCCCGTTCCAGGATTAAAATCCGCTGGCCGGTGGGGGCCAGCTTTTGCGCTAGCGTGCCGCCCCCAGCGCCCGTGCCCACGATGATTACGTCGTAATGCTGGTCATCAATAATCATGGATTTTTCCTGTGGCAGTGATTAGCGCAATACATCCATTCGAGCCATCCGAAGCAGTCAAAAGCATGGCGTTGGGGCGGGTTGAATCATTGCCGTGGGATGGCTCAACCAGGATTTTCCTCACCCCGTCCGTACCGTTCACCTATCTCCACACGTAAATCAGGAGGAACAAGACAATCCAGATCACGTCTACAAAGTGCCAAAACAGCGAGGTCGCTTGGATGCCATATTCCCCCCCGGCATAATTGTTGGGAATGAACGAGCGCCCCAGCATGATGCCCTGCAGCAGCACGCCCGTCAGCACATGCAGCCCGTGAAAGCCCGTCAGCAGATAAAACGTGCCGCCAAAGACGCCGTCGGTAAAGCCAAAGGGCAGGCCCAGCCACTCCACCGCTTGACCATAGAGAAAGAAGCTGCCCATGGCCATCGTCAGCAGCCAAAACGCGCGAAAGCCCCAGAGATTCTCTTTGTGCAGAAAGCGCTCAGCAAAATAGATGACAAAGCTGCTAGAAACCAACACCACCGTATTGATGAACGGTTCGCGAATTTCTAAGCCCTCAAACCCCGTGGGGTACCAATCAGCGGCACTAGTCTTAAAGACGATATAGCCGACGAAAAAGCTCACAAAAATGACGCTTTCTGAGATCAAAAAGACGATGAAGCCAAACAGGCGATGGTCTTCTTCTTCGTGCTCGGCGGCGTGGACGGCCTGGTGGCCGTCGAGAGTCGGGTCAAGATTAGCGGTGCTCACGGGCTCACTCCTGGGTCACAGTATTCGCAATCAAGGGTTCGTCACTGCCGTAGCCATAGGGTGGCGACACCACAGTGGGAATTTCATCAAAATTTTCGTGGGGCGGTGGGGAAGAGACCAGCCATTCCAGCCCGATCGCCCGCCAGGGATTGTCCCCTGCGGCTGGGCCACGGGACCAAGAACTCAGCATGTTGAGGATAAACGGCAGGGTCGACACCCCGAGCAAAAAGCCGCCCAGGCTAGCCAGCACATTCCAAAAGGCGAATTCTGGATCATAGGAGGCGACGCGGCGCGGCATGCCCATCAAGCCCGCCGGATGCATCGGCAAAAAGTTGAGGTTAGCGCCAATAAAGGTCAGCACAAAGTGCAGCTTGCCTAAGCCTTCGTAATACATGCGCCCGGTCATTTTGGGGAACCAGTGGTAGATGGCGGCGTAGAAGCCCATCACCACCGCGCCATAAATCACGTAATGGAAGTGGCCCACCACAAAGTAGGTGTTGTTGACGTGAATATCGAAGGGGGCCGACGCCAGCATAATGCCGGTGATGCCTGCAAAGAGAAACATCGACAGGCCGCCCAGGGCAAACAGCATGCCGGTGGTGAGCCGCAGCTTGCCGCCCCAGATCGTGGCCACCCAGGCAAACACCTTGATCCCCGTGGGGACGGAAATCGTCATGGTCGTAATCATGAACAGCATCCGCATCCAGTCAGGGGTGCCGCTGGCAAACATATGGTGCACCCAGACAATGCCGCTGAGGGCAGTGATGATAATCGACGATACCGCCACCACCGGGTAACCAAACAAGGGCTTGCGGGCATAGACGGGAAACACCTCAGAAAACACCCCAAAGATGGGCAGGATGATCACGTACACCGCTGGGTGGGAATAGAACCAGAAAAAGTGCTGATAGAGCACCGGGTCGCCGCCCAGTTCCGGGTTGAAAAAGCTGGTGCCCACGGTCAGGTCAAACAGCAGCATCACCGCCCCGGCGGTCAATGCCGGCAGGCCAAACAGCTGAATCAGCTGCGCCGCTAGCACCGTCCAGCAAAAAGCCGGCATTTTGAACCAGCCCATGCCCGGTGCCCGCATCCGAAAAATGGTGGTGACGATGTTCACCGCGCCCATAATCGAGGAGATGCCGGACAGGGCCACGGCCAAAATCCACAGCGCTTGACCGTTGATCAAGTTGCCGGTGGGATTTTGCAAGCTGACTGGGGGGTAAGCCCACCAGCCCGACTGCGACGGGCCACCCGGCACAAAGAAACTCGCTGTGAGAATCACCCCAAATAGTGGCACCAGCCAGAAAGCAGCGGCATTCAACCGGGGAAAGGCCATATCCCGAGCGCCGATTTGCAGGGGCACCAGGTAGTTCGCCAGCCCGTTCAGCATCGGGAAGGTCCACATGAACAGCATGATGGTGCCATGCATCGTGAACAGCCCGTTGTAGACGGTGCGATCAACCAAATCGGCCTCTGGGGTCAGCAGTTCCCCCCGCATCACCATGGCCAGCAGGCCACCAAACAAAAAGAAGGCGAAGGCGGTGACGATATATTGAATCCCGATGACCTTGTGGTCGGTGCTGAAGGTGAAAAATCGCTTCCAGTTATCCGGCGCCCCCGGCTGGGGCTGCAGGCTGGGGGCAACGGCCTCTAAGGATGCATTACTCATGAAAATCCTCTTCTGAGCTGGCGTAGTTGACGATGGGGGCCGGGGCCGGTTTGACCGTGGCCCAACCTAAATCAATGGCGTTTTCGGTGGCCTGATTGAACTCTTCATAGGCCACATTTTCGGCCGGCGTGAGCGGGGTCGCGGCGGCCATGGCTAGCCACTGCTCGTAGTCGGCGGCTGACTCGACCACCACGTTGGTTTGATTGGCCGCAAAGTAGGTGCCGCTGTATTCCGAATCGCGGAGGCGATAGCGCCCTTCACGAATGGGGGTAAATTCAAAATCAATCGCGCGACCCGGTACCACATCTTGCTTAACGCGAAATGCCGCGACAAAAAAGCCGTGCAGCACATCTTCTGATGACAACACCAGTCGGGCGCGCTGGTTAACGGGCAGGTGCAGCTCGGTGCTGCTGACCGCCTGTTCGGGATAGTAAAACTCCCAGGCCCACTGGCGGGCATAAACCTGAATCGGTTCTTGTGGCTCTGTTGCGGTGGCCAGCCCTGCAGCTGCGGCAGTGGGCATGCCCATCGCCATCGGCTCAATGGGGCCGAGAATGCTCATGCGATCGTAGGTTTGGTAGCTAAAGCCCGCAATCCAAACCACCAGCAGGATGGGAATCGTCGTCCAGACGACCTCCAGCTTGACGTTGCCCTCAATCGGGGGGCCATCGCTGGAGTCATATTTGGGCGCGCGCTGATAGACGATCGAGTACAGCAGCGTGCCCATCACGCCAAAAAAGATGAAGCTGCCGAGGGTGGTCATAAAGCTAAAGAGGTTGTCCACCAGCACCGATTCTGCCGAGGCCTGGGGAGGCATCCAGCGATAGGCCTGCTGCCCCATCCATAGACTGATGAGCAAATCCGCGATCGCGAGTACCCCCAGACGGATAATCGTGCGTCGATTCATAGCCGCGATGACCTCTAGTGCTTAATAACGACGTTTAACAACTCGGCATTGGGATTGATGCCCGCGCGGATGAGGCGATCAGCCGTCACGTGGACGCCAAAGTCGCCTCCCAAATGGGCTCCCAAGGTGCCCTGGGCAAACATCAACACGAAAATGCCGAGTCCGGCGAGCAGATAGCTCCACTGCACCTGACGGGCGCGGTCTTCGCGCCAGACATAGCGCTGAAAGCCGCGCCAAATCGTCATGCCGACAATCAGACCGAGCAGCAACACGCCGCCAACGCCGTGCCACACCATCGTATCCATCGCGCCTAGGCCCCAAGGACTGACGATGTCCATATCGGGCTCAGCCAAAATAATTTCGTAGAAACCCACCGCGACGGTAAAAAAGGTGATGATGGCCGCTGCCACCATGTTGAACCAGCCCACATCGTAGAGATTAGAGCTGGTAAGGGGAATCGCCAAAAACTTGAAAATCGGCTTTTCGAGGGGATAGAGGGCGGCAACAATGTCAAAGGCGATCGCCACGATAAACAAGCCCAGCGTCAGGTGCACCAAATTGGGATGAATCGGCAACCCATAGGGCAAGCCATTCGCCCCCGCTGCCAGCACCGGCAAACTGCCAACCATCATCGTAGGAGCCCTCCCCGTGCCGCTTCCACCACCGCCTCGGTGTGCAGACCGTAAACCCACACCAGCTTATCGCCGAGGTAAATCTGAAAAAAGACAATCCCGGTCAGCAGCACGTTCATACCCATGTAGGCGACCGGTAGCGATTCGGGGCTGCGGAGTCGAATGATGTAGCGCCAGCCCGTAATCACTGCCAGCACCCCAGAAAGTGCCCAGCCAATGAGGGTGTGTAGGTTCAAGTCGCTGGCGGCGGCAACGTAGGGAGTCGCCAGGCCCGCTTCGATCTGGCCAAAGATAATCGCGATGAAGATAGATAGCGTGGCAAATACCATATTCCACCAGCCCACCTCAAATAGACGAGCATTTTTGGTGAGGTAGCCGATCACGTCACACAACACGGCAAAGAGCACCATCGCAATCACAAAGTGCACCACGATGGGATGAATCGTGTCGGGATAGGGCAGATTGTGATTGTTGAGAGGGGGCAATAAATTTTCGAACACTAGTTGCTCCTGAGAGAACGAACCCAAGCTCGATCAAACCGTCAAGCCAGAAGACCAATCGAGAAGAACGAAACCCTTCCCAAAACCTTATAAAACGACATTTTTTTCTGAAGGCTTATTTCTCATCAAAAATTAAGGTTTGAGGTTGATTGATCGAGTCAACACCTTTGTATTGTAGCGGTGCCGATCCGAAAAATCAGCCGTTATACGGGCATTTCAGAGGCAATGAGAGGAAAGCAAGGCGTGACTCAAGCCGTTGACCTAAATGAGGCTAGAGCGATCGTAAAAAGATCCAAACTTAGGGGAACCAAAGACGCTGTAAAACAGTAGCGAATGCGACCAGAACTCACTGTCCAACCCTGTCGCTAGGTCAAGTAAAATTGACAAAATGAAGCAATTAAGGGGCGCTCAAAAAGAGAGTATTACGCCTTTATCAAAGGCGGCAAAAGATGAGACAAGATTTTAAGTCGCAGAACCTAGAAGGGGCATTGATTTTAATCTATGTCTACTGGTTTTTATCCTCTACTATTTGAGTTTGATCAGGGTAGTCTTGAGCTGAGGCGGGGTTAAAAAGGCGGTACATTTACCCTGTCATCATGATTTGTCTTAATGAACGGTGACTCTGGCCGATGCTCGTGGTGGCAGGGATCGCCGGCTCCCGCCGGTAAAGTCAGGTTGGCTCAGTGGGCAAAATCGCCGTCGCGGCTCAACCACACTTAGGAAAGTTGTTTTTATCAGGCGCGCGCTGCTATGACCTCTGCTGCTGGTCTCGATTTTGGCACCTCTGGAGCCCGTCTGACCGTCATCAATGCTGCTCGTCAGGTGGTCTGGCAGGATGACCAAGCCTATAGCCCAGCCGCCTCGAGTGCTGATCATCACCTTTGGCAAGCCGTCTTAGAGCAACTCTTGCGGGGCATTCCGACGGCGATCGCGGCAGATATGGCGGCGATCGCGATCAACGGCACCTCAGCGACTGTGCTGCTTTGCGATGAGCAGGGCGAACCAATTACCGAGCCACTGCTGTATAACGATGCCTGTGGGCAAGCGCAGCAGGCCCCGCTCAGCGACATGGCGCCAGCGGGCAGTCCGGTGCTGAGCGCCACTGCCAGTCTCGTCAAACTGCTGTGGTGGCGAGCCACCCTGCCGACTAGCGTGTTTCAGCGAGCGCGATACCTGCTGCACCAAGCTGACTGGCTCGCCGCTCAATTGCACGGTCAGCGAGGACTCAGCGACTACCACAACGCGCTCAAGCTCGGCTACGACGTGGGGATGCTGGCCTATCCAGACTGGCTACAGTCACTGGGGCTGAACATGCTATTGCCCCGCGTTTATGCGCCGGGGGACTGCTTGGATCAGGTTTCTGCCGCCGCGAGCGATCGCTACGGCCTGCCGCCCCACTGCACTGTCATGGCGGGCACCACCGACAGCATTGCTGCTTTTTTAGCCAGTGGTGCGCGATCGCCAGGTGAAGCCGTCACTTCCCTGGGCTCTACATTGGTGATTAAACTCCTGAGCGAAACTCGGGTGGATGATAGCCGCTATGGCATCTATAGTCACCGACTGGGCGACCTGTGGCTGGTGGGCGGCGCGTCAAATACCGGCGGGGCGGTGCTCAAACAGTATTTTACCGATGCTGAGCTACAGGTTTTGAGTGCGCAAATTGAGGGCGATCGCCCGTCGCCGCTCGATTACTATCCGCTGACTCAACCGGGGGAGCGGTTTCCCATCAATGATCCCACTTGGCCGCCGCGCCTGTCGCCGCGTCCCGAGGCGGAGGCTGCATTTCTGCACGGCTTGCTCGAAGGCATCGCCCGCATCGAAGCGCAGGGCTATGGTTTGTTGACCCAGTTAGGCGCGACGGCCCCGACCAAAATTTTGACCGCTGGCGGCGGTGCGCAAAATGCCACCTGGTTAACCATTCGCCAGCGCTGTCTAGGGCTGTCCGTGGCGGTGGCTCCTTCTACCCTGGCTTCGTTTGGCACTGCCTGTCTGGCCGCTGAGGGACTGCAGCGCCTCACCATATAGCCATAAAATTCGTCTCATAAAAAGAGGTGGGGGAAGCAAAAAAAAAAACCACCAAAAAAAAAAAAAAAAAAAAAAAAAAAATACAAAAAGTGTTGGAAAAAAAAAAACACAAAAAAAAAAAACAAAAAA
>CALCCA010000116.1 GCA_937899725.1 uncultured Halomicronema sp. | reverse complement strand
GGGAAATGGTGGGTTAAATCGACCCCTCTCTTATTTCCGATAAAGTCTATTGAAGTGCTACGACCGCAAAGTCAAAGGTAGCCTGCAAGTCACCCATCTAGCGCCGTTTCCCGATGCCATTCAACTGTTCGAAACCCGCATGGCAGATACCGCTTTTGGGCCGGACACGCTATATCCACGCGATCGCGACTATCAAGCGCCACCGATCTGTCGCCTGTGACGCATGGCTGGTTGACCGATGGGTCTTATAACTCGGGCTGCTGACTGGCTTGGTTGTGTTGATCCAAGCGACGCATGGCCAGGGTGGCACTGCCGCCGTGAATCAGCAGTGAAGCCAGTACGACCACCGTGGTGATTTGCCACAAGACGCTGAGATCCTCAAAGCTGCCGTGGTTTTGGGCGTAGGCGAGATAATAGAACGAGCCAAAGCCGCGAATGCCTAAAAAGGCGATCGCCCGCTTTTCAATCCGCTTAAATCTCAGGGTTCGTAGCGACAGCATGCCAGCGAGCGGTCGTACCAATAGCAAAAACAGCGCCGCGAAAATCAGCGCATTCATCGACGCGAGCTGCACTGTGCTAGTAGCCACAAAGCCGCCCAATGCGAGCAGCAGCAAACTCAACAAAATATTCTCCATCTGGTCAGCAAACTGATGAGGCTTGCGGTGGTAGCTATCCCCCTTAGCCACGTTCTGGCGGCCCGCTACCGCTGCGGCAAAAACTGCCAAAAAGCCGTAACCGTGCACCAGCTCGGCCAGCCCATAGGCCAAAAAGATGGCCGCCATCACCATCAGCCCTTCTCGCGTTTCTTCCCGCTGGGTCTCATCAGAATAGTGAAAGACGTAGTGGCTCAGTACCCAACCGACGCCAATGCCGACCAGGGTTCCCATAACGACCCGGTAGAGCAGATCAATGGCAAACCATTCCCCTACCCAGCTACCGAACGAAGAATGCTCAGCGATCGCGATCGCCAGGTAAACAAAGGGAAATGCCAGCCCATCATTGAGTCCGGCTTCGGTGGTGAGACTAAACCTGACGGGATCTTCGCCGCCCTGATTGGGTGGCCCGACCTGCACGCTACAGGCCAGCACCGGATCGGTGGGGGCCAACAGCGCCCCTAGCAGCACCGAGGCGGCCAACGATAGACCAAAGAGATATTGCCCCAACACCACAGCGGCTCCAATCGAAATAGGCATGGCGACCCCCAATAGCCACCAGGTCGAAGCCCAGGTTTGAAACCGAAAAGGGCAGTCGATCGCTAACCCAGCTCCAGCCAGCGAAACAATCACAATCAGTTCCGTCAGATACTCGGCAATCTGGCTGTGAAGGGTATTCCCGATCGGATCAATGGCGGGCAGCCCCACGGGCAGGCTAAACAACAGCGCCGCCAGCAGCACATAAATAATCGGCGTGCCAATGTAGCGAATATGCCGAATTTCGGGCAACCAGGTAAGACCTAGCGCCGCTAAACCAAAGGCAATGTAGAGAATGATTTTGGGTTCCATGATCCTTCATTTAAGGAGCATTATGAGCCCACATCATCTCCCCTCCGATAGAAGCCGCGATCGCGATTCGCTTCAGGGTACTGCCGGGTGTCTTTGAGACGCGATTGGTGAACTCGTCTGCACCATTCACTGTCCTACCATCCTGAACCTCCTTAACGCAGTTATGGGAAAAACCGGGTAACAATGGGGTGATCAGCCGCGCCGCTGGGGCGCACCAAAACAGTCGATGGCTCTCTGCTGGAGGGACTATCTCAAGGATTCGACTGCCGGTTGATCGCTCATGCTGATTGAAAGCATCTGATAAGCTGCCAGGTTTAACCTGGTGTGGCGGCTAAATACTCTGGAAACTAAGTTTCTTGCCGTATCGCCACGGTAGTAGCTTGATCCCCCGCTGTCGCCGCCCCTACGCCCTCCGGGCAGGCTGCGCCACAGAAAAAGGGGCTATTCACATTCAGGATTGGGCGGTCCCCTTTTTCAAGTGGGGTTGGGGGAATCAAGCCTCCATTACTAACGGTCAGGAACTTAATTTACGCTGCACTAAATACCGCTACCTTAAACTTAAATTCCTATAGTGGAATGTGGCCGCCAATCTTAAAGTCTGCAGATTCAGATGGCTGGTTTCTGGATGAATGAGTCGTTGGCTCACCCCCAGGCCGCCGATTGAGTGGGGCCGGACTAAAAGATAGCGCAGGGCGATCGCCACAGCGGGCACCACGTGTCTCGCCTTTTGATAAGTGATGAAGAGGATTGATGAAACGAGTTTACTGGTTGGTTCTCATGGGGGTGGTGATAGGCGCAACGGCGCTCTTTACGCAACTGCCTCACAGTCGCAATATGGCGACCTCGATCGCGGAAATCGAAGATGCCGAGGTGGCCTATTTTGCGGCGGGCTGTTTTTGGTGTGTGGAGTCCGACTTTGAAAAGGTGCCGGGCGTCGCTGAGGTGGTGTCGGGCTACATGGGGGGCACGGTCGAAAATCCGACCTATGAACAGGTTGCCAGCCATACGACCGGTCATCGAGAAGCTGTTGAGGTCCGCTACGACCCCGAAGTGGTGGAGTATCAACAACTGCTCGATGCCTTTTGGCGGATGCACGATCCCACCGATGCTGACGGTTCGTTTGTTGATCGCGGCGAATCTTACACATCGGCAATCTTTTACACCGATGCCGACCAGCAACGCCTCGCGGAAGGGTCAAAAGCGGCGCTCGCCGCGTCCGGCAAGTTTGAGGAGCCGATCGCCACTGCGATAGCGCCCGCTGAGACCTTTTATATCGCCGAAGACTACCACCAGGACTACCACACGAAGAATCCGCTCCGCTATAGCGTGTATCGCCAGGGTTCCGGCCGTAATCAGTTCATCAGTCGAGTCTGGCAAGACGATACGACGGTTTATCAGCTGGCCGAAAATCTCAGCGATCAGTCCTCTTGGACGAAGCCCAGCGAAGCCGACTTGCGTGCCCAGTTAACTCCCCAGCAGTATGCCGTCACCCAAGAAGACGCCACCGAACGACCGTTTGCCAATGCCTTCTGGAACAACAAAAAATCTGGCATTTATGTAGATGTGGTCTCTGGGGAGCCACTGTTTTCCTCGTTGGATAAATATGCCTCGGGCACCGGGTGGCCGTCTTTCTCGCGACCGTTAGAACCTCGCAATGTGGTTGAAGTGCAAGACCGTTCCCTGTTCTTAGTGCGAACTGAGGTGCGTAGCCGCCGTGCCGATTCCCATCTCGGCCATGTGTTTGAAGACGGCCCCGCCCCAACGGGATTACGCTACTGCCTCAATTCAGCCGCTCTGCGCTTTGTGCCGCTGGCTGACTTGGCGGCTGAGGGGTATGACCAGTATCTGCCTCGCTTTGAAGCAGCGGATGTCCCGGTGCCGGCAGCGGCATCTTAGCGGGCAGCCAAACTCAATCAACTCGATTCAGAGCGACGAAGTTCCCCTGAAAATCACTGGAATTCGCTGCATTGCTGCGCCGATGGCACTACGGTTTTCAGATGTGGGGCTGATGTGATCGTGCTGCGAGCCGTTGCGCCATCACAGCGTTGTCGATCAGAGGAGATGATCGCCAGCGCCGCTCCCGAATTGGGCAAAGCGTGTCAAGTTTAACCCCAAGCCGGCGGGAGGAATCGCTATCATTTAAGTCATGGAGAGCAGGCGATGTTACATCGTTACGGCTGACCTCAGCGATCGCGTTCTCTCCCTGCCTGGCCCAGTCATATCACCTTTTGAAGCGCAGGAAAGACCCATGAATAAGCCCATGCTGCTGACCGTACTGCTGTTTGTGGGAATCACCGCGTTGAGTGCCGAATCGGCGGCGGCGTTTTGCCTCAGAGATGGTCGTTCTTCGGATTTAACAGAGGGGGATGCCTTTGTCAGCTCTAGTCCGGCAAGTTCTGACTCCAACTTTAGATTAGAGGTGGGGCTCGATGATTTGGGCTCGCTCGCTGAAACCTTAGACCGCCCTGAGCCTGAGTCAGCAGAGATGACGGTAGACGCGGCAGATGAGGGTGAACTGGAGATCGCCGAGGATGAATCTGAGACGACTGTCACAGTCGATGGCATATCGTCTGAGGAAGCCATCGAGGCCGAACTGCCTGTGCATCAAAGAGAGTATGAATCGCGTGAAGACTATCTCAACGCGATCGCCATTGAACTGAACGACTGTCGGGAATAGGGTTTTCCTGCGGGGCCTCCGCCTCAGGCGGTGAGCATCGCGTCTTTGATATCGATAACCAGGGCGTCGATGCGATCGCGGGTAGTGTTCCAACTGCACATAAACCGGGCGCCCCCACTGCCAATAAAGGTGTAAAAATGCCAGCCCTTATCGTGTAGGGACTGAATGACCGATGTGGGCAGTTCAACAAAGACGCCGTTAGCCTGGGTCGAAAACAAGAGCTCCACGCCGGCAACCTGGGCCAGCTGGGCTGATAGGTAAGCAGCACAGTCATTGGCATGGCGGGCATGGTGCAGCCAAACATTGTCTTTCAGCACGCCGACTAACGGCGCTGATACAAACCGCATTTTTGAGGCCAACTGCCCCGCCTGTTTGCAGCGGTAGTCAAAATCTTCGGCCAAGGCTTGGTTGAAAAAGATCACCGCCTCGCCGATCGCCAGTCCGTTTTTGGTGCCGCCAAAGCACAACACATCGATACCCTGCTGCCAGGTCATTTCAGCCGGCGTGCAGCCGAGAGCGACGATGGCATTGGCAAAGCGCGCGCCATCCATATGCATTTTGAGGCCGTGGCGATCGGCCACAGTCCGAATCGCCGCCAGCTCTGCCAAGCTATACAGCGTGCCGACTTCGGTGGGCTGGCTAAGACTGACAACCTTGGGTTTGGGGTAGTGAATGTCGCCGCGCTTAAGCACAATTTCTTCAATGGCGGCGGCGGTCAGTTTACCCGCTGCCCCTTTGCCCAGCAGCAGCTTCGCACCGTTCGAAAAGAACTCCGGTGCCCCACACTCATCGGTTTCTACGTGGGCTAGCTCATGACAAATCACGCTGTGATAGCTTTGGCATAGCGATGACAGCGCCAGCGAGTTACCCGCCGTGCCGTTAAAAACGAAAAATACCTCACAGTCAGTTTCAAACACCTCACGAAAGCGATCCGCCGCCCGTTGCGTCCACGGGTCGTCGCCATAGGCGATCGCCTGGCCTTGATTCGCCGCTAGCAGCGCGGCGATCGCTTCAGGGCACATACCGGAATAGTTATCGCTGGCAAATTGTTCGAGCATGGCGACAGGGGAGCAGGGCGATCGAGCGGTCAGTCTCAGAGTATGCTGACTGGAAAAAACCAGGAGTTCTATTTTGACTGGACTTTGGACAATCAGTGTGACTGAAGAGCAGGAAAGTGGTAGAGGATATCA